>NZ_CP180543.1:2511157-3138946 GCF_047778025.1 Neptuniibacter sp. SY11_33 | reverse complement strand
GCACAAAAGTTAAACCTTATCTGGTGCGTAAAGGGCGTTTTGCCAAGGTTTCGTTTACCACAACGGACGCGGCCGAAGTCTCTATGGAAGAGATTTTAAAAGACGAAATACCAGGGCGTATTCGAACTTCGCTATCGATGTGGCAGCATTTTTTATGTTGGCTAATTGGCAAAAGATTAGAGCTGAAAGCGGCCTATTTTTCGTTTGCCGAACCAGATGATGTGACTCAGTACAAAACCCTTTTTCAATCAGAAGTTAAATTTGATCAGCACGATAATGCCATCGTTTTTCCTGCGCGTTATTTGGACTTTCCAATTGTTCAAACCCCTGAAACCCTGCGTAGTTTCTTAAAAACCGCACCTTATCAGCTGATAGTGATGGTGGATGATGACACCAGTTTGAAGTCCCAAGTGGTGGCTTTGATTGGTAAAGACTTCAGTCAGGATCTCCCGAGTGCTGAAGAGGTGGCGTATCGACTGCATATGTCAGTATCGACACTGCGGCGTCGATTGTTAGAAGAAGATACTTCCTATCAAAAGATCAAAGATGAGTGTCGCAAGTTAGCTGCGCTTAACTATATGAATTCTCCACAGTTATCGATCAATGATGTCGCAGGGTTGATGGGGTTTGAAGAGCCTTCAGCCTTCTTTAGGTCATTCAAAAAATGGACAGGCATGACTCCTGGAGAATATCGGCGCAGTGACAGCTATTGCCAGCAATTGGCAGATTCATAAAGTTTTAATTAGGCCCGATTTATAGGGCCTTTTTTGTTTATAGAACGTTTTTGTTAGTTATTGAGGTGTGAAATGTTATTGCTGGATATGGGCGCTGGAACGATTATGTTAATAGCATTTCCCAATGTGAATTAACGTCGAGTTATTACAATAAAAAGCCTGAGCTGATCTAAGCAATAAGCAGGTTAAGACGGAGCAAGTTATACAATGAGCGATTATCGATACCCGTATCAAGATGGTGTTTTTGTCTTGAATGAGCTGGTGGGGTTAGAACAGATTTGTCATTCAGCAGGTCTAGAAGAGTTTGCTGAAGGTTTGGCTGAAGCGGTTTTAGATGAGGCTTCTAAGCTAGGCACTGAACAGCTTGCTCCTCTAAATAGTGTTGGCGATCAGCAAGGTGCAAAATTAGTTGACAACCAAGTACAGGAAACACCGGGTTTTTCTGATGTCTACCAGCAGTTTTGTCAGGGTGGTTGGCCATCGCTTGCGGCTAATCCTGAATTCGGTGGTCAGGGCCTGCCTAACGCACTCTCGGTTGCGGTTAACGAAGTATGGCAATCTTCAAATTTAGCTTGGGCTTTATGTCCTTTGTTGACTCAGGGCGCGATTGAAGCGTTGGAAACGCATGGTAGTGAACAACTACAGCAGCACTACCTTCCTCGGCTGATCAGTGGTGAGTGGACGGGCACCATGAACTTAACAGAGCCTGATGCCGGTACTGACTTAGCAGCCTTGAAAACGCGTGCTGTACCAGAAGGTGATCACTACCGAATTACTGGTCAGAAGATCTTTATTACGTGGGGCGACCATCAGATGACCGAGAATATCGTTCATTTGGTATTAGCGCGTTTGCCTGATGCTCCGGCCGGTGTAAAAGGGATCTCTCTATTTATCGTTCCAAAATTTCTGTTGGATGAGAACGGGCAGGTGACTGATCAGCGTAATGATGCTTCTGCTGTGGCGCTGGAGCACAAGCTAGGTATCCATGGCAGCCCAACCTGCGTGATGAGCTTTGGTGATAACGACGGTGCAATTGGTTATTTGGTCGGTGAGGAAAATAATGGCCTTGCTTGCATGTTTACGATGATGAACGATGCGCGCCAAGGCGTAGGCCTGCAAGGTTTAGCTATCTCGGAAAGGGCTTATCAACAGGCTTTGGAATATGCCAAAGAGCGAGTGCAAGGCACTTTAAGAGATGGTTCCCGCGTCACGATTATGAAACACCCTGATGTTCGTCGCATGCTTTTGCAGATGAAATCAGGTGTTCAAGCAATGCGCGCATTAACTTACGTTGCTCGCGCCGAAAGTGATCTTTGTCAGAATGCTCAAGACCGCGAACAGCGTGCTAAACATCAGGCGCGAACGGATCTTCTCACGCCGATTGTTAAAGGCTGGGTCACAGAGCTAGCCCAGGAGATGACCTATCTTGCAGTGCAAGTGCATGGCGGTATGGGCTTTATCGAAGAAACGGGTGCTGCGCAGCATTACCGCGATGCGCGTATATTGACGATTTATGAAGGGACTACGGGTATTCAAGCTTTAGACCTTATCGGTCGAAAAACCTTGGTAGATAGTGGTGCCGCACTATCGGATCTGCTGAGCGAAATTGCTAGCGATCTTGATCAGATTTCCGAACCTGAACTGCAAGATCTGGTTAGTGCTACCCGTGATGCCCTTACTCATGCAGAAGACGCCAAAAAGTGGGTATTGGAAACAGCGAGTAAAGATCCAGCAGCCGCTGGTGCGGCCAGCGTGAGCTTTATGATGTTGCTAGGTTATCTTTGTGGTGGTTGGTTATCGGTTAAATCAGCCAGCATCGCCCAAGCTAAGCTAAATGATCCTGAAAGCGATCAGCCATTCTTAGAAAGCAAAATTGTATCGACACGCTTTTATGTCGAGCAGCTGCTACCACGTACGTCAGGTCTGTTGAGTGCAGTCATGGCAGGTGGGGATGCGGTGATGCAGCTTTCTGAAGAGCAGTTTTAAGTAGACGCCATATAGGTGAGAGAGGTGAGTTATGAGTGATATGGCGCGTGAATCAATGGAGTTTGATGTAGTCATTGTTGGAGCTGGCCCTGCTGGATTATCAACAGCCTGCCGTTTGATGCAGCAAGCGCAAGAGGCGGAAAAAGAGCTAACTGTATGTGTTGTAGAAAAAGGTTCTGAAGTTGGGGCGCATATTTTATCGGGCGCAGTCATTGAGTCTCGCGCTCTAGATGAGCTGTTTCCTGATTGGAAAGCACAAGGTGCACCGTTAAATACGCCGGTGACTGAAGATCAGATCTTTATGCTCAAAGATGAGGTAAAGGCGACCCAAGTGCCTAATATGCTGGTCCCTAAAACAATGCATAACAACGGTAACTACATTGTTAGTTTGGGTAACTTATGTCGTTGGTTGGCTGAGCAGGCAGAACAACTTGGCGTTGAAATCTTCCCGGGCTTTGCCGCAGCAGAAGTTCTCTATCATGAAGATGGCAGCGTTAAAGGTGTCGCTACAGGCGATATGGGCCTTACTGAAGCTGGTGAACAAAAAGACAGCTATATGCCCGGTATGGAGCTGCATGCTAAATACACGGTGTTCTCAGAAGGCTGTCGTGGGCATTTAGGTAAAGAGCTTATAGAGCGCTTTGATTTGGCAGCAGATGCCGATGCTCAACATTATGGCTTGGGTATAAAAGAGCTGTGGGATATTGATCCTGATAAGCATAAGCCCGGTTTAGTTGTGCATGGTTCAGGCTGGCCATTGAGTGATGGCGCGAGTGGCGGTTTCTTCCTCTATCACACAGAGGGTAATCAAGTCGTTGTGGGCTTGATTATCGATCTGAACTACTCCAATCCATATTTAAGCCCGTTTGATGAGTTCCAGCGTATGAAACATCATCCCGTTTTAAAACAGTACCTAGAAGGCGGTAAGCGAGTTTCCTATGGTGCTAGGGCGATCACGAAAGGCGGCTTTAATGCCCTGCCTAAAATGACCTTCCCGGGTGGCATCATTGCTGGTTGTAATGCCGGTACGCTTAACTTTTCTAAGATTAAGGGTACGCATACGGCAATGAAGTCGGGCATGTTGGCTGCAGAAGCGATTTTCGATGAGCTAACTCAGTCGGGTGAGGGTGGTAAAGAGCTGAGCGGTTATCCGCAGAAGTTTGAATCCTCTTGGTTGTATGACGAGTTATTCCGCTCACGTAACTTTGGCCCAGCGATGCATAAGTTTGGTCCGTTGTTAGGTGGTGCTTTTAACTACATCGATCAGAATATCTTTGGCGGCAAAATTCCGTTTACGCTGCACGATACTCATGCAGACTACGCACAACTGAAACCTGCCTCTGAGTGTAAAGAGATTAGTTATCCAAAACCGGATGGTGAAATAAGCTTTGATAAGCTAAGTTCAGTGTTCCTCTCCAATACTAACCATGAAGAAGATCAGCCTTGTCATCTTCAGCTGCAAGATGAAAGCATTCCTTTAGGTTCAAACCTATCGACTTATGCCGAACCTGCGCAGCGATATTGCCCTGCGGGAGTGTATGAAGTGGTTGAGGATGAACAGGGACAAAGATTCCAAATAAACTCGCAAAATTGTCTACACTGTAAGACCTGCGATATTAAAGATCCGGCCCAAAACATTAAGTGGGTAGTTCCAGAAGGTATGGGCGGACCGAATTATCCAAATATGTAGTTTGTAGAAATCCGGTGAGGCGTGTTTATCCGGTTGTTTTTTAATCGTTTCTGGTTAATCTTTAGTCGAATTTCCAGAAACTGAAAAAACTTTGAAAAATAATCAGTTTTTTTGAAAAAACAGTACGTAATTAGTTGACACAAAAACTCATTACGATAATATACGCGCCGTTCCTGCGGAGGGATGGCTGAGTGGTCGAAAGCACTGGTCTTGAAAACCAGCGGTCCGAGAGGGCCCTAGGGTTCGAATCCCTATCCCTCCGCCATTTACTGGAACAGCAGTTCCCTGATAGCTCAGTTGGTAGAGCAGTAGACTGTTAATCTATTGGTCGCTGGTTCGAGTCCAGCTCAGGGAGCCATCTTAAGAGTTGGGTCGTTAGCTCAGTCGGTAGAGCAGTTGGCTTTTAACCAATTGGTCATAGGTTCGAATCCTATACGACCCACCACTCTTAAACTTCTTTAGCGAAATTCTTTCGCAATCTTATGTGGGTCGTTAGCTCAGTCGGTAGAGCAGTTGGCTTTTAACCAATTGGTCATAGGTTCGAATCCTATACGACCCACCACTTTCCTTAATTTTTACACAGTTTTTACTTGCTATAAGCAAGATAGTTGCGCCTTTCTGTCATATAGGATGAGAACCGTCAAAGGTTCGACTCGGAAGGCGAAGCCTGTAGAGAGCAGCGAAGCCCGCGACGCTGGCCCGCAGGGCGTTAGTAATCCTATACGACCCACCACTTTAAGAATCCAGCCATGAGCTGGTTTTTTTATGCCTGAAATTCAGCACGGCTTCGCCGCTTAGGACGCCACTTCGTGGCTAGAGAACGCAGCTGCGCTGATAGAGGACGGCTGCGCCTAGAGATCGCTTCGCTCGCTAGTTGTTAGAAAAACCTTTACTAGCTATTCCTACGCAAACTTAAAATCTTGTCTAGCTAGTAGCCACTAGCCACTGACCTTAAATTTACTGAACTATTGATCCAGCTCGGACTCTATTTCTTGAATAGCTGCTAAAGTTAGTGAGTGGTTTCTATACAGTTGTTTCTTTAGAGGGTTTTATGTTGCATCCCGACCAGTGGGTAATCGAGGAAAAGGATGATCTGGTGCCATTGGATAAGTGGCAGAAAACAGTGGATGTGATGGCGCGTATCTTTCAAGCACCTGCGGGCTTTATCGTTCAGTATCGGCCGAAAGGCTATCAGGTCGTGATTGCCAGCGATCAGGAATCGAATCCATACCCAGCGGGAGTAGAGATTACGCCTGATACCAATATCTTTTGTAAAAAAGTGGTGCAGGAAGGACAAGCGCTTTATGTAAATAATGCGCAAGCTGATCCTACTTGGGATACCAACCCCGAAGTCGCTGATGATGGTTTTAGCTCCTACCTAGGTTTGCCGGTGCAGTGGCCATCGGGTGAGCCGTTTGGAACCATCTGTGTCATGGATTTCGAAACCACCGATTACCGCTCTGAATACTTAGATCTGGTGAGTGAATTTAGGGATCTAATCGAAGCAGATCTACGCTTACTTTCTCAGTATGAAGAAATTTCCAATCTCGCAATGACAGATGAGCTAACAGGGCTCTATAACCGTCGTGGTTTTATGTCAGTGGCAACACATTATTCGGTGCTCGCTAAGCGCACTGGAATGGCCTTGGGCTTGCTCTATTTGGATTTAGATGACCTTAAAGGGATAAATGATCAGCAGGGTCATAGCTCGGGCGATCAGGCGCTTAAACACCTGGCAGAAGCTATCCGAGGCGCTATAAGAGAGAATGATATCTCTGCGCGTATGTCAGGTGATGAGTTCGTCGTACTTGCAGCAGCCGAAACGCAGGCAGACTTAGATAAAATTGCCGAACGTATCAATCAAGGTCTTAAGAAAAACAATCTTAGTGTCAGCATTGGCAGTGTGATGCTAAAGGGTAATCAAGCGATTGAGTATTGGTTGGAGCAGGCTGATAGTCGGATGTATCAGGAGAAGGGCGGCTAGGTATTAGTTGCTAGGAAAGGACGCCGCTTCGCGGCTAGAGATTGGCCTCGCCTAGAGAAAAATCGTTATTACTGGGGAGTTCTGTCTGATTTCTATAGTTTTTATTTGCCGTTGTGTAGGCTTTATTAGGTTCATAGCGCGCTTTTAAGAAGGTTTTATTATCAATTTGTTGGTGACTTGTGCCCCTTAGCTATTGAGGGTAAAAGTAAATAATGTGGTTATATTTATCTTAAAGTTGTTATAGGCCTATTTCATATGGGTACTGATCCTAAGTCCCTCTCATCAAGCTTGAATGATATCGATGGATCGATTCTTAGCTATATAAATGATCCGGTTTCTATTGTAGATCAGCATTATATTTATCGTGCAGTGAGTCGTGGCTATGAGCTTTTGTTTCAGCGGCCTGCTTCGGAGATTATAGGTACTCACGTTAGGGATCTTCATGGTGAGGAAGTCTTCAACGGATTTTTGAAGCCTGCATTAGATAGAACGTTGGCTGGGGAGTCCTTTGAATTTCAATTTTCTAGACCAGACCCTGAAGGTAATCTCCTACATATTCATAGCAAACACTCCGTTTATAGTGGTCCTTTAACGGAAGGCTTGGGTGTGGCAGTGGTAGCTCGAGATATAACTGAGCTAGTGAACGCAACTCAAAAACTGGAAGCGGAACGGGCACTTCTAAAAAAAGAACGAGCTCTGCTGAAGAACATTATTAACACTCTACCAGACTTTATCTTTGCCAAAGATAATGAAGGTGTGTATCAGGTAGTGAATCGCAGTTTTGAGGAGTTCATTAATAAGCCTTCGAATGAAATCTTAGGAAAAACAGATGCAGATCTTATGTCCAAGGAGTCTGCAGGCTATGTTCGAAGTATAGATGCTCAGGTTCTGAAGACTGGGGAGGCTCACAGGGATGATGAATGGGTTACCTATGAGGATGGTAGACGTCGACTACTAGATATGCATAAGCTGCCGTTAGTAAATGAAAGCGGTGAAGTAAATGGGGTTTTGGGCATTGGAACCAACGTTACCTTTGAAAGTCAGGCCGAGCAGAATCGTCAAATAGCTTCGGTATTCTTCGAGGTGACCAATAACCCCTGTTTTATTCTAAATACTCAGTCTGAAGTTTTAGCTGCAAATTCAGCGGCTCAGAGGGCATTTGATTTAGATGAGAAGCCAGAGGGTTCCGTATTTGATTATTTTTTTGATGCTGCAGGTGGCAAGTGCAGCCTTGAAGAGTGCTTAGGAACTAACCACTATTGGAGCGGAGAGCTCTGTGACAACAAGAATAGTACTTACTTTGCTTCGCTTCATAAGGTTGCGGCCCAATCTAAACTAGCTGATCGATTTGTCTTGGTTTTTCAAAACCCAGAAGATCACACTCAGGTAGCTCAGGAGTTGCTGACAAAAGCTTATGAGGATCCCCTTACTAAGCTGCCAAATAGAAGGCTATTCTTTTCAAAATTAGAGAGTGCTCTAATTCGCGCCGAGCGTCAGTTGAAAAAGATAGCGGTACTGTATATTGATCTTAATAGCTTCAAGCCTATAAATGATAATTTTGGGCATGAGGTTGGAGATAAGGTCTTAATTGAGTTAGCTAGAATCCTGGTCTCTTGTTTAAGAAAAACAGATATTGTTGCTCGAATTGGCGGTGATGAGTTTGCTGCGCTGGTCGATACAAACTCCATGGAAGAAGCTAATTTCATTGTCAATAAGATCCACCAGGCCATAGAAAACTCGTTCTTTGTAGAGCAACTATCTAGTCGTAAAGTAAGTGTCAGTATTGGAGTCAGTTGTTTTCCGGATGATGCAGGTGCAGCTGAAGAGCTTTTACGTATTGCTGACCAAGATATGTATAAAGCTAAGCAGAAATTTAAGTCTCAATCTGTTTAGGACGCCGCTTCGCGGCTAGAGATTGGCTTCGCTTTTTAGGACGCCACTGCGTGGCTAGAGGACGGCTGCGCCTAGAGAAAAAGCGTTGGTGTGATTGTAGCTTCTGCTTTGTGCCAAAAGTGGGCATAAGCAAACGACCTGTAGTAAATAAACAAACTGATTATTTAGGGCTTGGCAAATTTAGTACCGATTTAGACATGTTTCTCGGTACAGCTTGCTTGTTTTGCCATAAAGAATAAGTTAAAAAAGTAAGTAAATCAGACAGATGGAAGTCTAGCGTGGTTTATACACGGACCCCCGTATATCAGTTGATATAGAGCGTGCGCGGTTTGTCACGGAAGAATCTTTGTTATTTCTAGTTTATTCCTTTCTTTTCAATTCGTTACATCTGTTTTCAAGCAAATACGGTTAGGGTAGATATACGGGCCCTCGTCTATAAAAATGTTATGCACACAAGGTTTAAGCATGGAAGTACGACCTCTAGGTCCAAAGCATTCTACTGAACGGCATGAAAGCGATATATTCGCGGTCGTAGACTCTTCTGAAGGCTTAACTGTTCTAATCGATACAGTCGATTCGTTTGGTTCCAGAAGGGAGCTTAAGGTCTACTTTGAATATGCTCGAGGTTATCGATATTTAGACGAGGGAGATCTTTTAATGTATTGAAAATCACATAAATTTATCACTCCGTATCATGTTTATGAGCTGCTTTCGGGAGGCTGGTCGAATGGAGAGAGAATTGACCCTGGACTTCTTCATGTGAGTCAAGCAGTTGAAGTTAAAGAATGGTTTATAGCTACAACAAATGGATGTCTCAATATACTAACGGACTCCGTTCCAACAGCGGAGTTTGCTGATGCATAACAAAAACATCAAAAGTCGCCTTTCGGGCTTGTACCGTCGCTGCGCTCTGACCCTTTATGTTGGGCGTTGCGCTACAAGGACATAGAAGTCGAATGAATACTTTAGTCAAAATTTTAATTGCTATTGCCATTGGGACGATGGCTACAGCGATAGGCAATCTATTCGGCTTGATACCAGAGTGTATTATTGAGCAAAGTAAAATGATTACGCTGCCAGCAATAGCCATTAGCTCCGGTGTTTTAATTGCATCTATTACCTACCTCCGCGACAAGGACTCTCAAGCATCAGATCGCCAGAGGAAAAGTGACGAAATTTACCTAAATTTGGCTAGGGATTCATTTGATGAAGTTTATGATTTATTGAAGGATAGAAATAACGACAGAATAATTTGGGTTAGGGCAGCTAGGCTTTTATTACAAACATTGGCCTTAAAAAATGACATCAAAACCCCCGATATTACTAAAGCGTATTTATTGGTAGAGGAGCAGCTAAGAACAGAACTTTATAGTGCTCTTTCGGTAAAAACTGAGAATCACAGCAATCGTCAACCATTGCCGCCACAGTTCTTCTACGGTATTGAAACCTGGGAAACCGAAGAATCCCTAGATGAGGCAGCTAAAATAGGTAGTAACAAAGTTGAAGCGCATCGTGTGGTAATAGACAAGAACCTCCCCGAGCCAGAATTAAGGCCATTATCACCGGAATCAGTAATAGCTATTTACAACTTTCTGAAATTCCCGGAAGACTATGATGATCCTTTGCTAAATGTCGACGATTGGGAAGATGACTGGCAAGATAGTCATGGAATAGAACAGGGAGCCAAGAGATTTGTTGCGCACAAGAAAAATTGTTACGTCGTTGATGGCACTCTGCACAAAAAGGGCTAACAAGGCGTGCTTCACCACTTCACTAAGCGTTAATTTCCACATTGTGTTAGCTTCAGGCGCACTAAAATTTCTTAGCTCCCTTAAAGCATAATCATCATGCAAATATTATCCACCGAAAGACTTATCCTACGCTCTTGGCGAGAATCCGATTCCCAACCTTTCTTCGAGCAAATCAATTCCGACTCTGATGTGATGGAGTATTTCCCAAGTACGCTGTCCCGTGAGGAAAGTGATGTATTGGCGATTGAACTGCAGCGTCGTATTGATGTAAACGGTTGGGGATTATGGGCTGTTGAAGAGAAAGCGTCTGGTCAGTTTATTGGTTTTGTTGGTTTGAATAGCCCTTTGATAGAGCTGCCTTGTTCTCCCTGTGTAGAAGTGGGTTGGCGGTTGAGTACAGCATTTTGGGGTAAGGGTTACGCGACTGAAGCGGCTCAGAAAGTGTTGGAGTTTGCTTTTGTCGAGTTGGGGCTTGATGAGGTGGTGTCGTTTACGGCGGTGCCTAACTTACGTTCACAAGCGGTAATGACACGTTTGGGTCTGCGGGATACGGGGAATAACTTCAATCATCCTGCTGTACCATCGGAAAGCCCACTGTACGAACATGTGTTGTTTAGAATCACGCGTGATGAGTGGGCTAAATCGCTTTAGGCTTTAGATCAAGATGAAGCGTACTCGATCTTAGTGATTTCGTACCAAACTTCGCTGCCATCCGGTTTCTCTAAGCATACTTCTTCGCCTAGCTGTTTTTTTAGAAGTAGCTTAGCGAGGGGGGAGTCCATTGAGATGTAGTCGGAGCCTGCACCTATCTCGTCAGGGCCGACGATGCGGTGGCGTTTTTCTTCATCCTCTTCATCTAACAGCGTAACCCAAGCACCGAAAAATACGGTATCGCGTTTATCTGGGGCTGGAGCACGGTCTACTACGACCATATCTTCTAAGCGTTTGGAGAGGTAACGAACGCGGCGGTCGATCTCACGCAGCTGCTTTTTGCCGTAGATATATTCTGCGTTCTCGGAGCGGTCGCCTTGAGCCGCAGCTTCTTTTACCGATTGGGTTATTTCAGGACGTTTTACCTTCCAAAGATATTTTAGCTCGTCGTTTAGCTCTTTATAGCCTTCGGCTGTAATGTATTTAGAGCTTCGAGGTTGAGGGGGGCGCCATCTTCCCATGGTGGTTTTATCTCTAATTTTTCTGTGATTTTCAGTAAAGAAGTTTAGCGTTTTGCCGATACAGTCGTCACTAGTTTCAATACTAGATTATTACTTCCGGTTGTAGATAGGCTTTATGCGTACAGAGCAGATTCAAACTCGAATAGAGGGCTATACCTCCAATCTGAGCCAAGCGGTTCAGAGTGGTAGTGGTGCGCAGTTCTCTATGTTGCTGAGTTTGATTCATTCTAACCAGCAACTGGTGAAGCCGGATGCCGTGTCTGCTGTATCGGATGCAGAGTTTCGTTTACCAGAAACTCAGTCCAAATATCCCGATCCAAATGAGTTACATGATGGTCAGGTTGTCGAGCGACTTAATATGGCGGTGCATGACGGTTTAGTGGGTGATTTTGCCTATGTTAACGGTTATCTGCATAGCCATAGCAATACGCCACGTCAGCAGCAGTTATCGTCGGATGAGTACGCTAAGGTTGCGTTGATGTCGACCGGTCAGTTGATGATCGATGAGATTGAAAGCTCCCGTTCGCAGATCCGTACGGCAGCTTAATTTAGTTCTTAATTCAGGCGTTTAAGTGCGCCACTGAATCTTTTCAGCTTCGCCCGCTTCTACTTTCCAGTATTCATCAGGGTCATCGCCATCGCTCCAGCCGCCAGCAATGCTACGCACTTGTGTGTCCATTTCTGAAGAAGCCGCATGAGCACAGTCTAAGTCTTGAGCCCAAGGGCTCTTATCCGATTTCAGCCATACGCTAGCCCATGCTTTGCCAGCTACTTTTTCGTGGATCATGACTGGAACTGAGTGATCACCGAAGCGCAGGCTTAGCTCGTGGATATTGTCTTTAGAGGAGATTATATCCAGTTGGTCGGCATGTGACTGAAGCCAATTAGTGATTGAATCAAAAGAGCGATTCTTTACGTAGATTTCGATATCAGGGTGTCGGGTGTCAGTCATGTTTGTCGTCGCTAATAAAACGGATGATGCGTAGTACGCTGAGGCTAAGGTAACCTACGGCCGCAAGTATGATCCCTGCCACTATGATGATCAAGCCAATCAGGGCAAGAATCTCTTGAGCTACTGAACTTTTCAATGCAAATTCGGCGGCGCCTAGGATAAGCACACCGACAAAGAATGCGACAAAGCCGATGCCAAAGATCACTAAGTTTTGGCGTTGGTTGTCGGCTCTATGTTTTAGCCAGCGTTTTAGGGTTTGCTTCATAAGCGGGTAAATACACCCAAGTTAACATCTAGGGTTAGGTCTAGCTGTTCTTGGTCGATGATCTTTTGTTGTGCTTCAGCTTTGAGGCGCTGGCCGTGCGGGGTCATCGCTAATAGGGTGCTGATCTGCTCTGAGCTATTGAGTGTAAATTGGTAGTTAACCGTCACTTGCTTAGATAACTCGAACTGCTCTTGTAGCGTTTCAACTGGGTTGAAGTGGCTCTCTCTAATCTCACTGTAGATCAGTTTGCGTAGTTCGATCAGATGCTCTGCACCCGGCCAAGCAACAATTAAGCTGCTGCCGACTTTCATTGGCTTAGCCAGTGCTTCAGGCATTAAGCGGCTAAAGAGTACCAGTTGTAGATCCAGTGATTGATCTGGTACTGGTGTATCAGCACCGGAAGCGACTAACCATTGAATCTCTTTAGTGCGAGTGCAGGCTGCTTTTACCGCGTGTTTGGAGATGTCTAAGCCTGTAAGCTCAATTGATTGATCGTTGGCTAACAGGTGCTGGTGGATGCGGTCTGTGTAATAACCTTCGCCGCAGCCCATATCTAGAATGCCAGCGTTCTCTGTGCCTTTTACTTCGTCTAAAGCAAGCTTATTGATCTGGTCGGAGAGTGCTTGGTAGTGGCCGCCATCTAAAAACTGACGGCGAGCCTGTACCATCTCTGTATTGTCACCCGGATCTTTAGAGCGCTTTTTGTGGGCCAGTAATAGATTCCAATAGCCCTGACGTGCTGCATCGAAACTGTGATTGTTCTCGCAGCGCATATTTTTGCCCTGCTGTTCCAGCAAGGATTTACAAACAGGGCAAGTGAGTTGCATGACTAGTCCTTAACTAGCAGGCGAGCCATAACGTTTTCGTAAAGATTAGATAGAGTATCTAGATCTTTGCAACTGATGCGCTCATTCACTTTGTGGATTGTCGCATTGATTGGTCCAAGCTCAACCACTTGTGCGCCTGTTGGAGCGATAAAGCGGCCATCAGAAGTACCACCGGACGTGGATAGTTCAGTGTCCTGACCTGTGATTGCTTTAATCGACTGCTGGCATGCTTCTACCAGATTACCTTCAGCGGTAAGGAATGGATTTCCAGATAGTGTCCAATCGATGTCCCATTCTAGATTGTGCTTGTCTAGGATATCGCGCACACGGGTTTTTAGTTCATCCGCTGTTACTTCTGTGGAGAAGCGGAAGTTGAACATGATATCCACATGACCAGGTACAACGTTGGTTACGCCTGTACCACCGTTGATATTAGAGATCTGGAAGCTTGTTGGTGGGAAAAAGTCGTTGCCTTCATCCCAAACTTCAGCCGCTAGTTCTGCTAATGCAGGCGCTGCCATGTGAATCGGATTCTTAACTAGGTGCGGGTAAGCAACGTGACCTTGGACACCGCGAACAGTCAGCGCACCGCCTAGCGAGCCGCGACGACCGTTCTTAATTACATCGCCTACGTGCTCAGTACTGGACGGTTCACCAACGATACACCAAGTGATCTTTTCGTTACGTGATTCAAGGTGGTCAATTACACGGGTTGTACCGTTCACCCAAGGGCCTTCTTCGTCACTGGTAATCAGTAGCGCGATAGAACCATCATGATCTGGGTGGTGTTCTACAAAGCGTTCTAGCGCCGTAACAAACGCCGCTAGGCTACCTTTCATATCTGCCGCACCGCGACCGCAAAGCATACCTTGTTCGATATGTGCTTCGAATGGTGGGAACTCCCAGCGCTCTTCAGGGCCGGAAGGAACAACGTCAGTATGACCTGCAAAGCAGAAAACTGGACCAGAATCGCCACGGCGAGCCCAGAAATTAGATACCTCTTCAAATTGAAGGCGCTCAATCTTAAAGCCAAGTGCTTCTAAGCGTTCAATCATGAGATCCTGACAGCCTGCGTCTTCAGGTGTTACAGAGCGGCGGCTGATAAGGTCTTTGGCCAATTCAATTGTTGGAGAGAGGTGCTGAGTCATAGTGAGGTTCCGCTAGGGTATGAAAAGAAGGCGCGTCGATAGACGCGCCAGAGTGTGTATCGTCGAGCTATCAATTATGTTTGTGTAGCTCTTCGTTCAACTCAATCGCAGACTTGTTAGTCTTAACTTCGATGCGACCGTTCTGAGAGTTACGACGGAACAATAGGTCTGGCTTGCCAGCAAGGTCAGCAGCTTTAACCGTGCTAACTTCGTTGTTCTGATCGTCAAGGATCGTTACTTTAGAGCCAGCAGTTACGTATAGACCCGCTTCTAGCGTACAACGATCGCCTAGTGGTAGACCTAGACCAGCGTTTGCACCTAGTAGGCAGTTTTCGCCAACAGAGATCACAACGTTGTTACCGCCAGATAGTGTACCCATAGTAGAGCAGCCACCACCAAGGTCAGAACCGTTACCTACAACAACACCTGCAGAGATACGGCCTTCGATCATGCTTACGCCAAGCGTACCAGCGTTGAAGTTTACGAAACCTTCGTGCATTACTGTTGTGCCTTCACCTACGTGAGCACCTAGACGTACACGAGAAGCATCACCGATACGGATACCAGCTGGTACAACGTAATCAGTCATTTTCGGGAACTTATCTACAGAGTTAACTGTTAGAACGCGGCCTTGAGCGCGTGCAGCTAGCTGACGCTTTGGCAGATCGTCTAGAGATACAGCGCCTTCGTTAGTCCATGCAACGTTTGGTAGAAGACCGAAGATACCAGTCAGGTTGATACCGTGTGGCTGAACTAGACGGTGAGAAAGTAGAGAAAGCTTTAGGTAAGCTTCTGCAGTACTTGTTGGGTTCTCGTCAGACTCAAGGATGCAAAGTACTAGTGGCTGTTGGGTGCCTTCTAGGATCTCTACGATTTCAGCTTGGTCTTCAGCGCCTACAGCAAGGAATGCAGCTTCTAGATCTTTTAGCTGAGCTTCTTTGATTTCGATTGCAGCGTTGCCACCAGTGTAGCCAACTTTTTCAGCAACAGCGTTAACCATCGCATCGTCTGCGTTCAGCAGTGGTGCATTGTAATAAACTTCTAGCAGTTCGCCAGCAGAGGACTTAGTGCCTACACCCAAACCGAATGCAAAATTCGCCATGATATTCTCCAGAAATATAAAATTTAAAATTCGTTACGTTGTTGCAGCAGGCTTAACCGAAAAGCGCTGCGTATTCTGTATCTTTAAAACCTACTTTGCGTTCACTTCCGGTATCCAGAAGCGGGCGCTTGATCATTGCTGGGTGCTCCAGCATTAGCGCAATGGCAGAGGCTTCATCAATATTGTTTTTAACTTCGTCTGGCTGCTGGCGCCATGTCGTACCGCGCTTATTTAGCAGTAGTTCCCAGCCTAGCTCGTCAACCCAGGTTTTAAGCTGGGCTTCTTCTAGGCCGTTTTTGCGGTAATCGTGGAACTGGTAATCAACACCGTTCGCTTCCAGCCATTTTTTAGCTTTCTTGATTGTGTCGCAGTTAGGAATACCATACATAGTAATCATATGGGGATTAATCTCCGGCCTTAAAGTGATTCAACGTATTCGCGAATACGGTTTGCTGCTTCTACGCACTCTTCAACGGTTGCAACCAGTGCCATACGTACAAAACCAGCCCCCGGAAGGATGCCATCGGTTTCGCGAGATAGATAGCTACCCGGAAGTACAGTTACGTTTTGTGAAGCAAACAAGCCTTGTGCAAATTTGTCATCCGCAATCGGCGTTTTAACCCACAGGTAGAAACTCGCATCTGGACGTTTAACGTCTAGCACAGGTTCTAGGGTACGGATGACGCTGTCGAACTTGTGACGGTACTGGTCACGATTATCGAGTACATGATCTTCATCGTTCCATGCAGCAATAGACGCAAGCTGATGCTGAATCGGCATAGAGCAACCATGGTATGTACGGTATGACAGGAACGGTTGTAGTAGTTTCGCATCGCCCGCAACAAAACCTGAGCGCAGACCGGGTAGGTTGGAACGCTTAGACAGGCTGTGCATAACGATACAGTTTTTGTAATCGTCACGGCCAAGCTCTGCGCATGCTTGTAGAAGACCTACTGGCGCGTTCTCTTCGTCTAGGTAGATCTCGGAGTAACACTCATCAGATGCAACGATGAAGTCGTATTTGTCAGACAGCGCGATTAGCGTCTTCAATGTTTCCAGATCAGTTACTGCACCTGTTGGGTTGCTTGGAGAGCATAGGAACAATAGCTGGCAGCGCTGCCATACATCTTCAGGTACAGCGTCGTAATCAGGGATAAAGCCGTTTTCTGGCAGGCAGTTTAGGTAATATGGCTCTGCGCCAGATAGGTACGCCGCACCTTCATAGATCTGATAAAACGGGTTTGGAGATACCACCAATGCGTCAGGCGCGCGGTTAACTGCTGCTTGTGTGAAAGCGAAGATCGCTTCACGTGTACCGTTAACAGGCAGTACGTGATCGTCAGCAGTTAGCGTGTTTTCATTCAGGCTAAAGCGACTAGTACACCAGTCGGCAATTGCTTGGCGTAGCTCTGGCAAACCTTTAGTTGTAGGGTAGTTTGCCAGCTTGCCCATGTTTTCAATTAGGCACTCCGCCACAAATGGAGGTGACGGGTGTTTAGGTTCGCCGATAGAAAGTGCGATGTGCTCTTTATCCGAAGGCGGTGTTACTTCCGCTTTCAGCGCAGTCAATTTTTCAAATGGGTATGGCTGTAACAGACTCAGATCGCGATTCATACGGGTCCTTTAAGTGCCCAAGCAGGGGCTCACTAATGAAAAGATGAAGCAAAATTAGGCGCAAAATTATACCTGAGAACAGCACTAGGATTAAGACCTAATTTTTCGCCTTAAAATATAACCTTTTGTAGATTTTAGGCGGTATTTCGCAGTTTATGGCTTTGAATAGGTGTGAAGATATGATCAAACCGAACTATGCTGATGGATATCACAATAAAGGTAGGGTTTTATGACTACCGAACGACGAATATATCCTCGTATCAATACGGATCTACCTGCAGAGCTTTCCACGCAAGATGGCGTATCGGTCGATGTCACTTTAATTAACATCAGTTTGGCAGGGATGTTGGTTGAAGGTGGGCAAGATATGGACCAGTTGAAGCCGCCTATTGTTGGCGCTCCCCTAGAGATTTATGTCCATTTTGGTCTAAACAATCAGCCGGTACATTGCTTATGCCGAGTGGTTTATAACCAGCGCCAATCTCAACATTGTATGCGCTACGGCTTAGCCATCTTGAGTATTGATGACCAAGCCGCGGAAAGTTTACAGAGCTTTATTAAATCGAAACTTAACTAGTAACCTGAGGGTTAGCTTCTTTGCTAGGTTCTTCAGGTAGATCTAGGCTTTTGAGACCAAAGAACTGACGGATATTTTCGATATAGGTCAGTGTTGCAGGCACAAATAGAAGAATCAGCAATGTGCCATAAGCTAAGCCAAAGACGATGGATACCGCCATCGGGATGAGGAACTGTGCTTGCAGGGAGGTTTCAAACAGAATGGGTGTTAGGCCTGCAATAGTTGTAAGCGAGGTTAGCAGTACCGCGCGCAAACGTTGGCAGGCTGCTTCCTCTATTGCTTCTTCGATTGCTAATCCCTGTTTTCTTAATTGTTTATAGAACGTCACCAAAACGATTGAGTCATTGATGACGATACCGGATAAGCCAAAGAAGCCGAATAGGGACAAAATGGTCAAACTTAAGCCCATAACACCATGGCCTAAGATCGCGCCGGTCAGACCTAGAGGGATTGCTAGCATCACCGCGATTGGCCAGCTATAGGAAGCAAAAACCCAAGCCAGAATTATAAATATCAGAACAAGGGCGAGCAGAAGCCCGAGTTTCATATCATCCAGCGTTTCACGTTGGCTCTTATTCTTACCTTCGAAGCTTGCTTCGATACCGTATTGGCTCAAGACGTTGTCGAGTTTTCCAGCTTTGAGGTCATCAATAATCTCATCTGCATTGGCTGCGCTTTCATCTAGATCTGCAGTAACTTTGATCGAGAGTTTGCCATCCACGCGAGTTAAGGTATCTAAGCCTTGTTGCGCTCTAAAGGTAACAATATTGCTTAGCGGTGTTGTACCACCGTTAGGCAGTACTATGGGAAGCTGCTCTATGCTGCTAAGGCGATCCCTTTCCTCTTTTGGAAGCTGGATACGGACCTCAATTTCATCTCGATTATCATAGAAGTTTTGCACTTCCATGCCATCAAAGGCAGTACGTAGTTGTCGGCCGACACTGTCCATCGTCATGCCTGCGGATTTACCTGCGGGGGTTAGCGCATAGATCAACTGCGATTTGCCAAAGGGGAGATCGTCATCAATATTATTTAAGCCAACATAGCCTTTCAGTACTTCTTGCAGATCTAGAGAGCCTTGTTTAAGCACATGAATATCAGTGCCAGATAGCTTTATCTCGATCGGCTTTCCTGGTGGGCCGCTTGTACTGACATCGATAGAGAATTTCTCTACCCCTGCTGGTACTTGGATTCGGCTACGCCACTCTTTATTAAATTCAGTGGTGGAATATTTACGATAATCACCCGGATTAAATTCAACCAATAGCGATGCGAATTCATCGCCACGACTACTGGATGAGGTGGTTCTAGAGAAAGACGCATTACGTAAGCGCTGGAAGGCGACTTTAATGTTATCTCCGCCTAATGCCTTGTCCGCATCGGCTAAGGTATCGTCTAGATGCTGCACAAAGCGCTCAACTTCTGCAAAGTCAGTACCCGAAACAAACTGAACATTGGCGGTCATGACATCGCGTTCAACCGCTGGGAAAAAGGTAAATTTGATCCGCCCGCCAGAAACCAGACCTATGGCGATGATAAAAATGGCAAAGGCACTGGCGATGGTCGCACCGCGGTATTTGATCGCAAACTTAACTAGCTTACGGAAGTGGATATCTTTAAAACGATTAAAGCCTTCATCTAGTCTAATACGTAATTTTGAAGGGTGAAGGTCTTCTGCTTTCTTTATGCTGTGATGTAGGTGACCCGGCAGAATCAAGAAACATTCTACTAAGGATGCCAGAATGACACAGATCACCACCGTAGGAATATCGATAAGAATACTGCCAATATGCCCGCCAATCAGCAGTAAAGGAAGGAAGGCGGCAATGGTTGTCATGGATGAAGCCATAACCGGGGCCAACATGCGATGAGCACCGCCTATGGCTGCTTGTAATCCTGGTTCGCCTCGTTGCACGTGGGTCAGAGTGTCTTCACCGACAACAATGGCATCATCTACGATAATCCCCAACGCCATTATCAGGCCAAAGAGGCTGATCATATTGATAGTGCCGCCAATGCCATAAAGGATGGCGAGTGTGGCCATAAAAGAGACAGGGATTCCGATGGTGACCCAAAACGCTACGCGGGCATTAAGGAATAGAAATAGAATTGCGATCACCAGGATCAAGCCACCTAAGCCGTTCTTCAGCAGTAGATTGATACGCTGTTGAACTGGTTGCCAACGCTCATCATAGGTAACCATGGTGATGTTTGATGGCAGTGTCGGCCTAGTTTCCTCTAGCCATTTATTGAGAATATCCGCCGATTTAAGTGTGTCTTGATTTTCGGTTCGGCGCAGGCGAATCATGACCGCAGGTTCGCCTTTGTATTTTAAAAGGACCTGATTGTCTTTAGTGCCTAGAGAAACATCTGCGATATCACCAAGTCTGACCAATCGACCATTACTGTCGGTAATGATCGGTAGTTGGCGGAAGCCTTCAACATCTCTTTGCTGATTGAGACTACGGATCTGCCGTGAACCATCACCTTTAGCGGCGGTACCTGCTGGCAGGTCTAAGCTGCGTAGGCGGATGCTAGTGGCAACCTGCATCATTGTCATATCCAACTCATTAAGTTGGGCAGCCGGTAGCTCTATTTGAATCTGCTTTTCCGGTAGGCCGGTAAAGTCGACTTTGTTGATCCCTCTGCTTAATAGCTCTTGTTCAAAGCGCTGTGCAAAAGGACGTAGCTCTTCAAGTGAACCGTTTGAGGAGCTAAGGATTAGGCTGGCTATCTGCTCATAGCGCAGAATGCGCTGTACCAGCGGTTCGTTGATATCAGAAGGTAGCTCGCTACGGACGTTGTCTATTTTCTGTTTTACCTCATCTAAGAGGTAATCAACGTCACTATCTTCGTCTACTTCGATTCGAATCGAGGCAGAGCCTTGGATGGCGGTCGAATATAAAGTCTCGATACCGGTGAGGGATTTTAGAGATTCTTCAACAGGGAGTACGATTGAACTCTCAATATCCTCCGCAGCTGCTCCACTCCATGGAACAGAGATTGTGATGACATCGCGTTCGAACGATGGGAAAAACTGCGTGTTGAGTTTATTTAGGCCCCAAATGCCGGCCAAAATCATCAGCAGCATGAATAGGTTGGCAGCAACGCGATGACTTGCGAAAACTGCAGTGAGGTTCTGTAGTGGGCCTTGGTAGTTATTCATCTTTAGCCCCAGTTGCAGCGACTACCTCGGGCGCGTTTACGTCTTTAACTTTGAGCCCAGAAATAGCGTTCGGTAGCTGAGTCGTAATGATCTGGTCACCACTCACCAACTGAGGGCTGCGAATAAGCACAACAGCTTTGCCTTGTTGATCACTGCTGTCACCAATGCGTTCGACGTCGAGTCCTTGCATACGACCATCTTTAAGCAGGTAGATACGGTTTAAACCATAAAGTGCCATCGGTGGAAGCGCTATTGTCTGTTCTACAGCAGGTAGCGCCACAGCGATAGCTAAGGAACGGCCTGGTTCCGGCACATTCTGCTTGTCGGTAATTTTGAAGAGGGCGTCAACACCGGCACGGCCACCATCAACTTCGGCGGCGACGCGATCAAGCTTCAGCTGTAGCGTCTGCCCATCCAACTGAGCGGTTGCTTGAATGACTGAGTTTATTTCTCGATTTCGAAGATTAGCTAACACTCTATTGGGGATTTGAGCACGCACTTCTAAACGATTGGTACTGTATAGATCTAGCAGTGGATCACCGGCGCGAACTCGATCCCCTGGCGCTACATGTAAACGAGCAACACGGCCAATAAACGGTGCTTTAATGGTGGTGCGCTCAAGGTCCAGTGTTGCCGCATCTAAAAGGCTTGTAGCGCGTTTTAATTGTGACTCTAGCTGAGCTAAACGGTTGGGGTGATCAGCAATGGCTTGTTCCCGTTGAGTGACGGCTAAGGTCTGCTGGTGATAAGCACTGCGTGCACTATCCAGTTGATCCTGACTACTGACTTTGCGTTTGATCAGATTTTGGTAGCGGGTAACTGCTTTAAGGCTTAACTGTTGCAGTTTTTGCTCAATCGCTAATGATTTTTGATCAGTTTGATAACGTACTTTTTCGGCATCAATCTGTGCTTTAAAACTATCGACATCAGCTTGGCGCTGCGCGACTAACAGTTGAGCATCACTGCTGTCGAGCTGAATCAGTGCTTCATCCAAGGTGATATTTTTGCCTTCATCGGTATCAACTGCTTCAACAAAAGCTGTGACAGCTGCGGTGATATGGGTCATGCGTGGTGATTCAACTTTGCCGTACAGAACAAGGCTAGGCTGGTGGATACTGGGTTCTGCAGATATCGTTTTAACGCTCCAGACTTTCTCTTCGATCTTTTTTGAAGGCGCCTGAGGTTTGGTACTTTTAAGGAAATAGAAGACCCCGCAGGCGAAGGCAAAGATAATCAGAGGGATCAATCGCCTAATCCAAATAGATGAACTAGAGGAGGTAGTGCTGCTCATATTGTTTTCCATTGCTCAAGTGGAAATGTGACTTAGGAACATAGTAGCTGAATATGATCTACAGGTTCATCAATTGTTGCGTTTCTTTACAATTTTAGTGTGCATGCTAACTTATTGAAATTGCTTAAATCAGGAGGCCCTATGCATACGGATAGCATACGTTGTTTAAACCCTGTTGGATTTCATCAGATGGTGTATCACGAATGGGGAAGCGCGGAGAATGATCGAGTGATCGTCTGTGTGCATGGTTTAGCACGCAATAGCCGCGACTTTGATGAGCTGGCCTTGGCTTTGTCTCGCGATTATCGCGTGATCTGCCCTGATATTGTCGGGCGTGGTGAAAGCGATTGGCTGCCTGCTGGACAGGTTTATGGCATACCGCAGTATCTTAATGATATTACGGCACTTTTAGCGCGTTTAAATGTAGATAAAGTGGATTGGGTAGGCACCTCTATGGGTGGGATTATCGGCATGTGTTTAGCTGCTTTACCTAACTCGCCAATCAAACATCTGGTGCTGAATGATATTGGGGCGTTTGTGCCTGCAAGTTCTCTCAAACGCATCTCTGAGTATCTAGGTGATAAGCAGTTTCAGTCGCTTTCTGAGGTTGAAGCGTATATGCGCGATACCTATGTATCCTTTAAGTATCTGAGCGATCGACAGTGGCAGCATCTTACCAAGCATGGCTCGCGCTTGGATGAAGATAAGGTTTATCATCTTCATTATGACCCAGCTATCGCGCAAGCCACAGCAGATGCATCGTCAGAAGATATTGATCTATGGCCGGTATGGTCGGCGATTAATATCCCGCAGTTACTGATTTGGGGTGAAGAATCGGATGTCTTGCAGGAAGAAACCGTGCGTAAGATGCAGGCAAACGATAAACTAGAGCTAATCTCCATTCCGGGTATCCCTCATGTGCCATCCTTGATGGAATCTGAGCAGATTCATCAAGTGCAAAATTGGTTACGTGAACACCGTAAAGATTAATCGTAGAGGAACTATCTATGGGCGTAATAACTCGCTGGCCCCAAGATCAGTTGTGTTTGAGTTACCGTGAGCGTGAGGATGCAGTTGCTGCGGTAGAGAAGGCATTTGCTTCGACATTGGAATCG
The DNA here is from genome assembly GCF_047778025.1 of Neptuniibacter sp. SY11_33. Lineage (GTDB taxonomy): Bacteria > Pseudomonadota > Gammaproteobacteria > Pseudomonadales > Balneatricaceae > Neptuniibacter. The sequence goes on along the minus strand of NZ_CP180543.1, from coordinate 3,115,679 downwards.
TTGAAAGTAGATATAGGTTTGGTGGACATGTTTGAGGCGATCTATGTGCCGCTAGGTGCCTGGATAACTTGTCGCAAACGCCAAAAAGATGGTCCTTTGGTTATCGGTATCAATGGCGCTCAAGGTGCTGGTAAATCGACACTATTCAATCTGTTAGAAGTCATTCTGACCGAAGGGTTTGGTTTGAAGGTTGTTGGTTTTTCTATCGACGATCTTTACAAAACCTACAATGAGCGTGTTGAACTTTCTGAAACAATCCATCCTCTGCTTCGTACCCGTGGTGTGCCTGGCACGCATGATGTTGATCTGGGTATCGAAATCTTAAACTCTCTGAAGAACAGTACCGATGAGAGTGTCACCAAGATCCCTGTGTTTGATAAATCGACCGATGACCGCTGTCAGGCGTCAGTATGGCAGGAGTGGGTTGGACCGGCCGATGTCATCGTTCTAGAAGGTTGGTGCGTAGGTGCCGACCCGCAAAAGCCGGAAGAACTGGTGGAGGCGATTAATGAATTAGAGCAGGAAAAGGACCCTAACGGAGAGTGGCGTGATTACGTGAATACTCAGTTGGCTGGCCCTTATCAGGCTTTGTACTCTATGCTTGATGTCTTGGTGATGTTGAAAGTGCCAAGTATGGATGCAGTATTTGAATGGCGTTCTCTGCAAGAGAAAAAGCTCGCAGAGCGAGTGAAATATATCTATGACACGCAGCAGCCAACCGAACATCTGCGCATCATGAATGAAGAGCAGATTAAAAGCTTTATACAGCATTACGAGCGACTGACTCGTCATATGCTAGAAGAGATGCCGCAAAGGGCAGATGTCACTCTATGCCTCAATAACAATCATAAGATCGCTGAAATTATGATTAATAACCCTCTACAGAGTTGTGGTTGAAGACAGAAATGATTTCCAAAGTTAAGTTAGGCTTTTTATCGATCCTGATGGTTACGTTAGTTGGCTGTCAGAGTGCCTATTATTCTGCAATGGAGCAGGTAGGCATCCATAAGCGCGATATATTGGTCGATCGTGTGGAAGATGCACGCGAGTCCCAAGAAGATGCGCAAGAGCAGTTTAAAGACGCTTTAGAGCAGTTTCGTTCTGTCGTGAGCTTTAATGGCGGTGAGCTGGATGCAGTCTATAACCGTCTACAAGGTGAGTATGACGACAGCGTTGCAGCGGCAGAGGATGTTACTGCACGTATCAAGAAAGTAGAACAGGTGTCTGAAGATCTATTTGAAGAGTGGGCAGAGGAGCTGACAAAGTACTCTAATCGTAAATTGAGAGATCAAAGTGCGGCTAAACTGCGCAGTACTAAAGTCCGTTATGCTGAGCTACTTCGTTCACTTAAGCGCGCTGAAAAACGTATGCCGCCGGTATTGAGTGCATTGCAGGACAATGTTCTATTCCTAAAACATAATCTTAATGCTCAAGCGATAGGTTCCCTTAAAGCTGAATATCGCGGTATCAAGAGCAATATTGATCTATTAGTACGTGATATGGAAAAAGCGATCGCGGACTCGGATCGCTTTATCAAACAGATGGAACAAGGCTAATCTTCTTTTCCTAGTCTCAGACTAGATCGGGAAGAATGTCATTGAAGCCGCACCATGAACAACACGATTTATGGTGCGGTTTGTTTTATCTGCAATAACATCTGCCATCAAATCCTGCGTTCCAATCAATTTGCCTAAGATACGCTCGTAGCTGTAGTTAGTAATCCCTTCTTCTGAAATGCCATTACTTAGAATGTACAAGTTCCCTTGAGGATCTTTACGGTTATTCAGATGCCAAGCCACAGATTCCAAGTTACGAGCAGAGTTGTAGAGTTTTTGTTGATCTAATTCATCCAGAATAAAGATCTCTTTCTTGCCGTTGTAGGCTTTGTCTAGCATGCCTGTAACGCCTGCCATAAGAGCAAATACGCGATCGCCTTGATAGTTATCAGAGAACGCTAAAGGCACAGCGTCTGCACCATCTGTCTGGCCAAGTTCTGGGAATCCATCAGCTAAACGAGTGATAGGGAATAGCTGTTCCAAGCGTTTCTCAATCGTCATGCCTGGGACTTTTTGCAGCTCTTTAGGATTACGTTTATAGAGCTTGATTGTTAGATCACGGCTGAGTTTGCGTAGGGTTTTGAGGTTGATATCTGCGACCATATCGATATCGGATTTAGCTAGATTTTTAACGTCAAACGGTTTGGCATTTTTATCCATACAACCAGCGGTAAAGATAAGTACCATAGAGAGTAGCAACAGACGCATAGGATCCCTTATTGATGCGTAGTAAAGTTCCTAAAACTATAAAGGTATAGGGATAGCTGATTCAAGAGGAGGCTGAGCGACAGTGAAAAGTTTACAAAGCTGGGTTGAGCAGCAAGGGCTTAGCATCGATTCTGAAGAGAGCCTCTCTGGTGGCTGTATTGCTGCGGCTAAACGAGTGCTGCTGAGTGATGGTCAGCAGCTCTTCGTAAAGTCTGTTAATCACGCAAACGAAAGAATGTTCAAGGCTGAAGCGGCGGGGCTACAGGCTTTATCTGCTTGTTCAGAGCTATCCACACCCAAGGTTATCCGGTTTGATCGGGATGGATTGATTTTGGAGTTTATTGAGCAATCCCCCAAGTCAAAAGACTTTGATCAAGCCCTAGGGCGGCAGTTGGCTTACTTGCACCAGATGTCTGTTCCTTCCTTTGGTTTTACTCAAAACACTTTTTGTGGCCCAACCGAACAGCCTAATTCGCAGCTCAAAGATGGCTTTGAGTTTTATGCTGAACACCGTTTCGGATATTTGGCGCGTCTCTGCTATGACCGTGGGTTGATTGATAAAGAGATCAACAAAGGCATTGAATCGATCAATAAACGCTTAAAACAATTAGTGCCAGAGCAGAATCCCGCTTTATTACATGGCGATCTATGGTCCGGGAATGTGATTGCTAATAGTCAGGGTAAGCCAGTGTTAATAGATCCAGCGGTCTATTGGGGGTGGCCTGAGGTCGACCTTGCGATGACAGATCTCTTTGGCGGTTTTAGCTCGGACTTGTATAGCGCCTATCAGGAAGTAGTACCGCTGCAGTCTGGGTGGAAAGAGCGATTTTCTTTGTACAACTTATGGCATTTGTTAAACCACCTGCTGTTGTTTGGAGAAAGCTATAGAGCTGATGTGATGGGTGTTGTAGCAAAATTTAGGTAGTGGACTAAACGTATTTTTGCAGCCTTGATTAATGCTATAGTTGCAGCACATTTCTTGATTAAACTTTCTTGCAAGAGACTTGTATGACGAATAAAGGCGACCTAACGGCTGAACGCCGTGAATATCTGGCGCAGCCTCTGCGGCGTGGCGATCTGATCAAAGATCCTGTTGCACAGTTTGCCAAGTGGATGGATGATGCGCTGGAGGTATCTCCAGATGATGCGACGTCGATGACATTGGCCACAGCTTCTAAAGATGGGATGCCTGCTGCAAGGATCGTGTTGCTGAAGCATTTTGATGAACAGGGCTTTGCTTGGTATACCGATTACCGTAGTCAAAAAGGGGATGACCTATCTGAAAATCCTCAAGCCGAAATCATGTTTTATTGGTATGGCTTAGAGCGTCAGGTGCGTATTCGTGGTCAGGTTGAAAAATTGAGCCCTGAACAGGGTAAGCAATATTTCAACGCGCGTCCCTTAGGTAGCCGTTTGAGTGCAGCTGCCTCTTGCCAGAGCCACCCTGTAGAAAACCGTGAAGCTCTGGAACAAGCGGTGCAGGAGCTTGCTGATCAATACCCAGAAGGCGATATTCCTCATCCACCTGAATGGGGCGGTTATATTCTCAAGCCTACACGTTTTGAGTTTTGGCAGGGACGAGAGAGCCGTTTACATGATCGCTTCCAGTTCAATTTAGTTGATAAAGAGTGGCAGATTGAGAGGTTGCAGCCATGAGCCAAGAAACAGAGCAAACCTTAGTTAGCGTAGAACCTCAAGGCGAAGCTAAAGCCTGTGTTATCTGGTTGCATGGTCTCGGCGCTGATGGTTTTGATTTCCAGCCTATTGTTCCTTACCTACGCCTTCCAGAAAACCTAAATGTGAGGTTCCTATTTCCTCATGCTGAGGTTATGCCTGTTACCGTCAATGGTGGCATGGAGATGCGTGCTTGGTATGACATTTTAGAGATGAATATTGACCGTAAGGTTGATAAAGCATCATTGCTTAAATCCAGTCAGCGAATTGCTAACTTGGTGAATGAACAGATTGCTCAGGGTATCCCAGCGGATAAAATCCTGCTGGTGGGGTTCTCTCAAGGTGGTGCCGTTGCTTATCAGACAGCGTTAACCTTCGCCGAACCTTTGGCAGGGTTGGTTGCATTGTCTACTTACATGGCAACAGAAGAGGAGATAGAAGCGTCTCGCACTGATGCCAACAATGAACTGGCTATTTGGGTTGCTCACGGTACGGTGGATCAGGTTGTACCTGTGCAGTTAGGTGAGCAAGCTTATGCCAACCTAGAAAATATGAATTATCAGCCGAGTTGGAATGCGTATCCAATCGGTCATGAAGTTGCGATAGAAGAGATAGAAGCTTTAGGTCGCTGGATGTCGCAAAGACTAGCGGTTTAATCGGAGAGATAAATGAAAGTAGAAAACAACAAGGTAGTGTCTTTTCACTACGCGCTAAAAAACAATGCCGGTGACGTGTTGGATGATTCTCGTGATAGAGAAGCGCTTCCGTATCTACATGGTCATAAAAACATTGTGCCTGGCCTAGAAGCTGCGTTAGAAGGCCGTGAAGCTGGGGATAAGTTTGAAGTTACTCTATCACCTGAGCAGGGTTATGGTCAGCGTGATGAAGCTAAGGTGCAGTTAATCAGTCGTGAATCTTTTGCAGGCTTTGATCAGTTGGAAGTCGGCATGGTTTGTCAGATGGAAGATGATAAAGGTGAGATGCAGCTAGTTGGCATTACAAACATTGATGCTGATGAAGTTACAGTGGATGCGAACCATCCTTTTGCTGGGCTTGAATTGAACTATGCTGTTGAAGTAATCGAAGTGCGGGAGGCGACAGAAGACGAGCTGTCTGCCGGCCGTGTAGAGCTTTAAGGGTCAGCTTCGATTAAGGCATAGCTAATTATGCTTAATGGTTTGCTGTACTCCACTCCCGCATTCTAAGGAGATAAAAGATGCGTTTGTTACTTGCTTTGTTAATTCCTTGGCTACAGTTTTTTACCATCGGTCGCCCAGGCGCTGGAATTATCTGTCTAATTTTACAGATCACCTTAGTGGGTTGGATCCCCGCAGCTATCTGGTCCGTGTACGCTTTGAGCCAATATCAGACCGACAAAAAGATTAAAGATGCATTAGATAAATAACGTGTAATGCATTTCACAGTAAAAGCCGTTTCAGTTTGAAGCGGTTTTTTTATGCCTGTTACTTAACCTTTTCCTGCCACTCAAGATCGCCGATCTGAACTTTTAACCATTCAAACCCAATACGCTTTGCTACCGCAGCAGCGCCATCAAGACTCTTAAACTCACGTTCTGATTTAGATCGTTGCAGATCTAGCGTGATGATTTCGTCCTGTTTTGTCACAAATTTTAAAGTCCATCCGCGCGCCATAGAGATAGGAATCGCTTGGCAAGAATCAAATACGCCTGCTTTAAAAAGTAACTTCACTTCCTTTTCTTGCATCTTCATTTCCTCATTAATGAAACTTCTTTTATCTATATTGATATAGTCTATATTAAATAAGGATTAATCGCAAATTATTTGCGGTATTTTTTGATATGTAACTCATTGAAATAAAAGGAAAAAATAAATAATTTCAAAATGTTAGTTTAGGTAAAGAGGCTAGGCGTAAGTGATTGATTTTTAAGGAATAAAATTTGAGGTGGAAGGTGAGAGTTTTTACAGAGTATCGGGATTTTATTGATTGATATTAATAGTTAAGACGTCAAAATTATCTTTTGATTTGTTGTTATATGTTTTATGACGAAATTATTAAGTTTTTTGTTGTTAACTTATTGTTTTTAAAGGGGTGTTCTTGATGAGGGCAAAAAAAGGGCAGGTACGATGACCTGCCTTATTTTTGGAGCGGACTGAGGGTTATGGCTTTCTTATTTGAGCTTCTACTAAGTCTAGAACTGCATTCATATTAGCGACGGCTTCATCGCTGGCTAAGGTTAATGGGGCAAGTTTAAATGTATCCAGAAAATCGATCATAAAAGGTTCTGAATTCATTTTTTTGAGTTGCTCGGCGGTCCAGGCAACTGTTTTATAAGGCATGACGCTTACCTCCTGAACAGTTATAGGTGACTCTGGCTTGTGAGTCCTAGCGGAGCCATATGCATTTTTTATTATTCCGGCACTACCGGAGCTCCCTTAATGCTGGGGCTCGCCATTTAAGTTATGGTTCAGTTCGTAGGCTTTTTCAAATGGAATTGTTACAAACGTAAAATTTTTCATATTCGCTAATGATCATTTCTTGAGCTAAATCAATAACCCCTAATCTCTAAAGGGTTAATCTAGTCACCAGTAAATACGAGCAATACGAAAAATTTTGTGAGGGTGTCGTAATGGTTGATGTATATAGCATGGAAGTTCTGGTTCCTAGTCTGGCAATGATTGTTGGTATGACTGTCGCAATGGTTTGGGGATGTTTCAAAGTTCGCGACCTAATTAACGAAGACCAGAAAAAGCAAAGTTAATTTGGCTGCTGAGGTTGTTTGTCACCTTCCTCAAAGTTGTCAGCTTTTATCTTGCTAAAAAAGATCACTTCGGTGGTCTTTTTTATTGCCTGAAATAAATTCAGTTTGTTTCATTTTTGTCCGACCTCTCAGTATTACACCTTCGGCTAAACCCTGTTTAATGTCTGGTTATTTTGTGTACACTCTATCTTTACGCTATATGCGCAAAAGATTTATAAGAAGATAGAGAGATAAAACAGATAATAAATAAGAGAAAGGAGCTTTGGCTGTACTTAGGTTTATTTTCCTGAGTTAGCTTCGTGAATTCTCTGGGGCGATCCAAACAAAACTGCTTATGGCGATGGATAAAATATAAATCGTCATTGTGGTTATAAGAAGAGTGGATTTTGCCTTGATAAGAATAAAAAGGAGATGGATCGTGATTGAAACGAGAGAACCTGGATTTTATAAAGTTCGTTATGGCAAACGTTGGATAGCTGCGTTTTGGTGTGGTGAGCTTTGGGGCTTGCCTGATGAACTGAAGCCAGGCGAAGAAGGTTGGGAAGCTGTTCTTGACACAGAACCTGACGAAATAGGTGAATATATACCTATGCCTATGAGCCTTCAGGCCTAATATAGCTCTGCGAATAAAATGTTATAGTAAATGCAGAAGCACGGTTATCTGTGCTTCTGCCTGAAATTGCTCGAAGAAGCTAATTTAGAAAAGAAACTTGCCACCACTAGCAATAACCACTGTTGCTAAACCTAAAGTCAAATTGATCGCTACTACCTTTCGGATCTTATTTAACTGTGCACCGGCATCGGGCCATCGGTTTTCTTTAACTGCAATACTCAATTTTTTGTATGGGCTGAAGTACAGATGTCCGAATATTGCCATCATGGTATAGCCGGTCAGTAGCATCATGTGGACATGCATACCAACACTTTTAAAACTACCATAGATTGCAATCATGCTATGCCCACTAATGATCAAAATTAGAATTGCAGCCCATACCCAAGTAAAAAACCGAGCAAATACTTGCTGCCAAAGTGCCAACCGAGCAGGAGGTTCGAGTTGCTGAGCTGCTACTGGACGTAAACAAACATAGGCGAAAAACATTCCGCCGACCCAAATAGCTGCAGCTAAAATATGAAGGGATAATGCAATAGACACAGGCGTCCTCACTGCGGGAATTACTTCCCTGAATTTTAAATAAGATTAACGTTTAATCGCTTTTAAAATGACAAACTTCTTATTGTTAGCGACAGTTTCACAATTTTTAAAAATCTTTTTGAGTGCTACATGGTAGCCAAGATGACGATTTCCTATCACCCATAACTCACCGCCCGATCTTAAGACTTTATGAGACTCTCGGAACATCTGTTGAGCAATAAAGTCTCCGACCACATTTTGCTGGTGGAAAGGAGGATTGTTTAACACTAAATCACAACTATTCTTCTGAATACCGGCTAGGCAATCGGTTGCCTGAAAAGTTGCGTTTCGACTGTTGCCAAAGGCTTCTTTAAAATTTTCCTTGGCAGAGGCGACTGCCATAAACGATTCATCTACAAAGTGAACAGTTGCAGACGGATTCTTCTCTGCAGCAATTAAACCTACAACCCCATTTCCACAGCCAAGATCGATTATATCTTCGAATGTATCTGTATCAGGCAGATGTTGTAGGAAAAAGCGGGTGCCTATATCCAAGCTATCACGGGAAAATACGCCAGCATGGTTGATGATCTTATGCTGCGTGTTCTCCAAAATATAAGAGGATGGGTAAGGGGATTCTGGTTGAGGCTGATTTAGATCGATCTCTGGGAAAATCAGTCTTGCTTTCTTTTTCGCTAACGAGGTCTTCGTTGCGCCTAAATATTTTTCGAACAGTTTTAGCGTAGAGGTATGAATTGATTTCACCATACCGCCGCCGATAACTTTGGTATCAGCTGTTAATAAAGGGCGTAGCCGGATGAGTTGGTCTTCCAGCATCGCTAAGCTTTTTGGAATCTTAACCAGCACTAGATCAAATGTTTCGGTGGGATAATCCAAACTGTTACAAAGAGAAACGGCGTTTGGATCAACCTCGTTATCTGCAGCATTATTTTTAATACCTGCATGGGCTAACCACGAATCGCTTATTACTGTTGGATTGTGATTATTTAACGCAACCGATAAGCCGCCAAATTGATCGTTAATAATCAAAATTCGTTTTGGGTTTGCAAGCAGCTCTTCCTGATCAATCTGATTTAACAGGTACTCATCAGCAGCATCCCACGCACGTAGCTGTTCATTTTTACGATGAGGATAACGAGATAGAGAAAATTGACCGAAAGGGGTTTCGAAAATATTCATACGGGCCCAAAACTGATTCGAAAATTACAGGCCGCAGTTTATCACAAGGGATGATTTAGAACGTAGCGTTGATGGGGCGTTTAGAATTGAAAGAAACCCAGGTAAACATACCTGGGTTTAAGAATTTTAAGTAGGCTCTTACTTAGTGAAAGCTAGGTTAAAGCTAACAGGTACTGCAAAAGAGATAGAAGGTAGTTTTGCAATTTCTTTAAGTGCTGTAACACCAGAATCTAGAGCAAAATCTGCAGCATTGATTGTGATTGGCTGAGTTGTGCTTACCAACACTTTGTTTTCAGCTAGCTTAATGACATTTACTTGAGCAGTAATCTCTTTTTCAACACCGTGAAGGTTCAATGTCCCAGTTAAAGTTTGTGGCTGGATAGAACCTACAGCTTGTTTCTCGATTTGCTTTACATCAACTTGCGTAGTGAAATTTGCCTGAGCAAATTTACCCGTTTCGAACAGCATGTTTTGCATACGTTCGTCACGGATCTCGATACCTGTTGTCACAGAAGCAAGGTCCAGTGTTAGTGTTGCTTCACCTGCAGCATCAATGCCGCCACTAATTTGTTTAAAGCTGTGGTTTTCTAGCACTTTAGCTTTTTTGATAGAGGAGAAACTAAAGTCAGAATCTTTTTGGCTTAGCGTCCAGTCAGCTGATGCAACAGTACTGAAAAGAGCGAGTGATGCGATGGCTACTAATTTTTTCATGGGTAAATATCCTTATTTTTTTGTAGTGATGGGTTTGGATTTTAAACAGTCGTTTACTTTTGTCTAGGCTGTAGTTGTTTTGGATTAAAGAAATATATTTATCTCTTTGTTATTAAAGGCTTATTGTTTTTGTTTCTTGCTGATTTTTATGGTTGATAGAAATTAAACTGTATATACCTAAGATATTCTTAAGATGTACGTTGGGGTGAGGGGATAATTGCTGTATTCTTGCAGTCAGTTGACGATTTAGAGTTGATACATGATGAAGTCAAAAAAGAAATCTAAGGCTAAAAAGAAAAATAGCCAATTAGTTATTCGCATTAACGATGTAGAGCGCGATGATTTTGTCGCCCTGTGTGAAGAGCTAGATACAAGTGCTGCACGTGAAGTCCGTCGTTTTATCCGCGGCTTTCTTGCTGAACATGAACAGGCAGAAGAGGAATAATCTTTTTTATAGAATGCTCTTTGCCTACCAGTAAAACGTCCAATGTTTCTAATTGGTTACTTGCCGTTACCTCGCGCTTAATTTAGTTAAGTCATTTCAGTTCTTACTAATCAGTATTAAGATGAAGACCTCCTCCCAACTTTACTAAAGGAGAATGTGAATGTTTGGGTTTGAAATTACTGCCGCAGTAGTGGTTGTTCTTGCATTAATTTTTATCTTTTCCGGGGTTAAAATGGTGCCCCAAGGGTATAACTGGACAACAGAACGATTTGGGCGATTTACCAAAACTCTGACACCCGGTTTGAATCTTATTATTCCTTTTGTTGATCAGATTGGCGCTAAGCAAAACATGATGGAGCAGGTACTGGATGTACCGCCTCAAGAAGTGATCAGTTCTGATAACGCGCAAGTAACTACCGATGCTGTATGTTTCTATCAGGTATTGGATGCAGCTAAAGCGAGTTACGAAGTTAACGATCTATATCGTGCCATGCAGAATTTGGTAATGACCAATATCCGTGCAGTTTTAGGTTCGATGGAACTGGACGAGATGTTGTCCAATCGTGACAACATCAATAGTCAACTGTTAAGCAAAGTTGATGAAGCGACAGATCCATGGGGCGTTAAAGTTACCCGTGTTGAAATTCGTGATATTTCTCCTCCAGCCGACCTTGTTGAAGCGATGGCCAATCAAATGAAAGCTGAACGAGAAAAGCGAGCAGCCGTTTTGACTGCTGAAGGCGAAAGAGCTGCGGCAATTAAAGTTGCTGAAGGTGAAAAACAGGCGGCCATTTTAACGGCTGAGGGGGAAAAAGAGGCAGCTTTTAGGGAAGCCGAATCCCGAGAGCGTTTAGCGATGGCGGAAGCGCGTGCTACTAAAGTGGTTTCGGAAGCGATTGCTCAAGGTAACCCACAAGCGCTGAACTATTTTGTCGCTCAAAAATATACTGAAGCTCTGCAAAATATTGGCGCAGGCGAAAATGCTAAAGTCGTGATGATGCCTCTAGAAGCAAGCAGTGTTATTGGCTCTGTTGCTGGCATAAGCGAGCTGTTAAAAGAAACTAAGATAGGTTCTTAAATGTTAGAGCTACTCGAATCAATTACTTACTGGCATTGGATTATTCTGGCGTTGGTACTTCTAGGCGGTGAAGCCCTAGGCGCTGCAGGATTTATGATCGGTGTGTCTTTATCTGCTTTTGCTGTAGCTGCCCTGATGGCGATAGGTGCTCTAAATGATTGGCAGCATCAATTCCTATTGTTTGCGTTATTCTCCGTTATTGCTTCGGTTATTTTCTGGAAGTTCTTCCGTAGCCAAAACAATGATGATGAAGCAGGCATGATCAATGATCGAGCGGCTCAATTGATTGGACGAAAACTGACATTAGTCGATGACGTTGAAAATGGTTTAGGTCGAATTCAGATCGGCGATACTTTTTGGAAGGTTGCTGCAGAAGATGATTTGGAAGCGGGAATCAAAGTGGAAGTTTATGCCAGCGAAGGCATGACGCTACTGATCCGTAAATTGTAATTGATGCCCAGCGGGGCTGGCCTAGTCTGGCCCCGTTTACTTATGACTGCACTTAAATATATTAATCACTACCCTGAGTCTCTAAAGCAACAGGCTTTAGCCATGTTGCAAGATGAAACCTTGGGGCCTCTTCTTCAGAAAAAATATTCAGATTCACATTCGGTGCAAAGTAACAAAGCGCTGTACGAATATACGATGGATCTGAAAAATCGCTATATGCGAAAATCGGCGCCAGTCAGTAAAGTTCAATATAGCGATAAAGTGGCTGCGATGAATGCATTAGGCACCCATAGTCGTGTATCTCGTGTTCAGGGCAATAAGCTGAAATCTAAAAAAGAGATTCTGATTGATACTCGATTCAAACAATTACCCGAAGCCTTTTTGCGGATGATTGTTGTCCACGAATTAGCACATCTGAAAGAGTTGGATCATAACAAAGCGTTCTATCAGTTGTGTCAGCATATGGAAGCTGATTACTACCGATTAGAGTTAGACCTCAGGCTCTATCTTACTTGGCAAGAATATTCGGTTTGACGTTTTTTGCCGTAAGTTTGCATGCTCTAGCGCGCTCATCAGCTGCGCGCTATCTTCTTATTTATTTTCAGAATTATTTCGTTCGCTCAAAAAGTTAAACAAAATTGTAGGCGCAATTTAGATTTTTTGTCCTATGCTTTAGGCAGTGCCCTTATATTTGGTCAGGGAAAATGCCAAAAGTTATTGTTGCTACGTTCATCAGTTTTTTTCTTCTCGGCTGTAATAGCTTGCCGGAGAAACTTCAGATTGCGGATAAAGTTGAACTGCTCCCGTTTGATGAAGTCGGTGATATGGATTTGGAACCCACCAATGTCCAAGCGCTTTGGGGAGGCGTGATCGCCAATACGGCCAATTTTACTGATCGCACACAAATAGAGATTATTTATTTTCCACTTAATGATCAGGGGCGCCCTCAAATCAATCAAGAAAGTCTGGGGCGATTTCGTATCTATGTAGGTGATTTTATAGACCCATTTGTTTATCGACCTGGACGCATGGTGACTGTGTTAGGCACACTTGGTTTACGCGAAAAAGGATACGTTGGTCACTACCCATACGATTACACGGTACTACACTCTTTAGAACTTCATTTGTGGACGGATAAACGGCCGCTTCCAATGCCTCCGCAAATTGAACAATATCTTCAGTCTCCACCGACTTTTAGCTATCAATAACCTTCCAATTAGTAGACCTTCTAAACCCTTATTTGGGTGGCTTTTTATACTTTGGCACTGAAATTATTTTAGAACTTAAAATTCAGATGCTTTCCGCTTTCACTCTCGGTAATATTGCGCCTTCAAACGGGGTGGGGCGTTATTGTGGACGATAAATTGTGGATTTATATTGCGAGTGGAGCAGCCGTTTTTGTACTGCTTTTAGTCGTGATTATTCGTGCAAAAAAATCTAAAGTGCCAGATGCCTCTCTTTCGCATACAGAACGTATGTTTACCTCAGTCTTAGAAAAAGCTGTCGGTGGTCAGTATCAGGTTCATTGCAAAGTTCCTATGCCTGAGGTTTTGCAAGCTTTGCCCGAGCAGTCAGATCGTGCAAAAAGTAAAGCTTTAAAACCGATCCGAAATCGTCAGTTCGATTATATTGTTTGTGATGCATCGACCAATTCAGTTATTTGTGCTGTTGAATTAGATGATCATGCCTTCGATAAAAAGCGTTTTAAAAAACAAGATCTTTTTTTAGAAGATATCTGCCAAGATGTGAATCTACCTCTTCTTAGAGTTGCTCCACAAAATGGCTATAACTTGGTAGAAATTATTGAGCGCTTTGAGCGTACGATCTCTTCAGCACTCACGACAGGTGCTGTTGGGCAACAAGCAAAACATAGACTCTCTGTGGTTGAGCAATATCTACCAAGTTAAGTATCAATAGTGGCTCAGCTCGTAGAGCTCTTCAGGCGCGCAACTTATTTCGCCATGGGCTTTGTTTTTCATTAATTGCTGGAACTCTTGTCTGTTTAGGTGCACAAGATTTCGGTGATCTCCGCCCTCAATGTAAAGGTCAGCTCCTTCAGCTAGTTTGTCGTCCCATACCACATCTATACCGTAGGCTTGGCCTATAGCGGGTATAGCACCGGCTTCACAATCTCCAAATATACGTTTGATCTCTGCTTCTTTCGCTAGAACAGCTGGTGAACCGGTAATCGCGGCGAGTTGAGGTAGCATAACTTTGTTCATGGCTGGCACAGCAGCAATGGTGAATTTCTTATCTTGTTGAATAACGACAGCTTTTACCATCTGGGTTACGGGTATCGCAGCGCGGTGAGCGGAATCTAAAGCGGATACAGTGTAGTCATGCTCCAAAGTGTCATAGTTGCAAGCTTGGTTATCTAGATAGCTACAGAGTGTGGCTGAAACAGACATATATACCTCCCATTTGAGATTGTGCTTTATCAGTTTAGACGCCAGTGATGGTAACGCTATAGGAAATTGCATTTTTGAATGAGCTGAAATAAACTCCATTCGTAAATGTAATTGATTACCATTTAATCGGATAGTAACTATGGCTGACGGTGTTGCTTCAACGGCGAAGATTCTAATTATTGAAGATGATCGCACGTTAAATAATCAGATCACCTCGCTCCTGGAAGAGCAGGGTTACGAAACGGATCAACGTTTTGAAGGGCGTCAGGGATTGGTTTCCGCATTAAGTAAAACCTATGACCTCATCTTGTTGGATGTGCTTTTACCGGGATTGGATGGTTTTTCATTACTCAGTAAATTGAGGCAAAAGCGCGAAACTCCCGTGATGATGCTGACTGCATGTGGTGCTGAAGAGGAACGTATCACAGGCTACAGCAATGGGGCGGATGATTACCTAGCTAAGCCTTTTAATATCACTGAACTCTTATTACGTATAGAAGCCATTCTGCGTCGTACGCGATATTTGGTAGAAAGCCAAATCGAACAGGATGTGATTAAAACCCCTTTCTTCCAATTAGACCGAAAGCAGAATCGTGTTCATCGTGATGATCTAGAAGTCGTCCTCACCCCTATCGAATTTAAAGTGTTATGGGCATTGGTAAAACAAAGTGGTGAAGTGCTGAGTAAACCACACCTTTACCAGTCTGTACTTAACAAAGAATACAGTCGCTACGACCGTAGTTTAGATATGCATGTGAGTCGAATTAGACGCAAACTGTCGCAACAAAGTATTGATGTCTCAGCTTTAGAAACGGTACATGGTGAAGGGTACTGCTTTAAATGAAACGGCGTTTATTTTGGAAGCTGTTCGCCATTCTGGTTGCGGGCACAGTCGCTTTGTACGGAGCGATCGATTGGCTCGCAAATCATACTGAACAACGGATGAGCTTAATCGCCGAAAAGCACCAACTAGAGATGAAGTCTTGGGCAACGGAAGCCGAGGCTATTTATAAAGCAGGTGAAATGCAGTTACTTGATCAATGGATCGAGGATCTGGAAATGCGCGAGGATACTTGGGTTGCGATTGCTGGATCTGATTTGACCTTGCTGGCCGGTAACTACATGGATGATTATTACACCGGTAGCTTGCGTTTAGGCCGAAATGTCGAATACATGATTCATCTCTACTATGCCTATAACCCGATTATGGAACTCCCATTTGTTGATGGTCACACACACTTTTTGGTCCGGTTACCACAACGTATGAGGCCGGGTGGTTTTTTAAAGCCTGCTCAATTGTTGTTACAGATCGCTCTGCCTTTTGTGGTTTTAGCATTGGTGTGTTTGATGTTATATCGACACTTGGTAACGCCAATTCAGAAACTTGAAAAAGCGACTAGGCAGTTCAACGAAGGGAATTATGATGCTCGCGTGAGTCAATCTCTGGGAGCGCGTAATGATGAGTTGGCTTCGTTAGCCCGAACTTTCGATACCATGGCGGAACATACAGGGGGATTAATTGTTACTCAAAGACAGTTAATTGCTGACCTTTCCCATGAACTGCGTACACCCATTACACGTATCGAAATGGCGCTTAGTAGTATCAGTGAAAAGAACTGCCCTGCAAATATCGAGCGTATTCAGCGTGAAGTCGCGCAGATGCGTGAAATGACAGAAGATGCTTTGACGCTTGCTTGGATGGATACCGAGAAGCCTCAGATTAAAGGCGAATATCTTGATCTTGTGGACCTACTAGATAGCATTATCGATGATGCCCGTTTCGAATATCCCGATCGCAATCTCGTCAGTAGTATGCCCGAGAGTGCACCACTTGATTCCTCTAGTCACCGAATTCTTGGACAATCGATCGAGAATGTTATTCGCAATGCTCTACGTTATACACCTCAGGGTGGAGAAGTCAGTATTCAACTGAGTATTCAGGATGATGAGTACTTACTTACAATCTATGATCAGGGACCGGGTGTTCCTGAAGAGTCGCTGGAAAAAATCTTTCAGCCATTCTATCGAGTTGAAAAGTCGCGAGGTGCTGACTCGGGCGGATTTGGGCTTGGGTTAGCATTAGCTAAAAGGCAGGTAGAAGCGGTGTCAGGCTCAATTAAAGCGTCCAATTTGGCCAACGGTGGTTTACAGATAAGAATAACATTACCGGTATAAAGGGGAGTTGGATAAGATAAATTCAACTCGCTTTGTTTCTTATTTAGCTGATCATGTGGAGGGGATCTTAGTTTTCTCTGAACTCCTGATTCCTCCATACAGAACCTGATTTTCCTCCCTCTAGACATGTGTAGATTACGTAAGATTTCAGGGAGTAATTCCTTTGTCTACTAGAGCGATAAACTTACCGATCTTGAAATATTTCACCAGAGAACCCTCTCAGTAAGTAACAAATGTAAACGTTGTGACAATTATTTTACAGTTATTGATAATAACTCGTAATTGTAAATGGTTATTATTTGTTGCATTGGTGACGCTCTAAATTGAGTAGTGATTGCCCTCAACTGGTTTTTAACTGAAGCACAACTCATGTGTTCAAGTGACTTATTTGTAAGTCCGTTTCAAACCGAAGAGTGGCTAACGAAAAAGTTAGAGATGATCGATAGGTTTTCTGATTCCCTTCTGGAAGGTCATGACTCCCTTATGGATTGCAGTGCAAAATTTTGGCTATGTTCACTCTCAACTTTAGTTTCATAAGTTTAATGTAGGTAGGAATTACATGATTTCGCAGAAAAACAAAAGACGCGCTTCATTGTCTTTACTGATTGGTTATGCAGTATCCAGCCAAATTGCTGCTGCTCAAGAAGACTCGGAGAAGAGTTACGAGCGCTTGGACAAAATTAAAGTTGAGGGCGTCGCTTCGGACGTTGGTGAAAATCGAATTGGTCTGGAGGAACTTAAGCGTCTGAATCCTAACGACCTACAGGATCTCTTTAGAAATACACCAAGTGTACAAGTTGGTAGCTCAATATCTGCGTCACAAAAGGTATATGTTCACGGCATTGAAGAGACGAATTTAGCTGTGACAATCGATGGCGCACGTCAAAATAACAAACTATTTCACCATTCAGGTACTAACATAATCGATCCTGAATTGTTAAAAGCGGTAAGTGTTGATGCCGGTGTTGCACCTGCAGACGCAGGTCCAGGCGCATTGGGCGGTTCCCTTGCTTATGAGACCAAAGATGTTTCCGATTTATTGGAAGATGGCGATAATTTTGGTGGATCTGTTGGCCTCGAATTCAATACAAACGGCGATACATTTGATCGTAACATCTCGTTATATGGTCGTTCAGGTGGTTTTGAAGTGCTCGGTTATGCCAAAAAGGCAAGCGGCAATGACTTTGAAGACGGCAATAATGATGTAGTTGTGGGCTCGGAGTCAGCGTTAAAAACGGGTCTAATTAAAATCGGTTATCTGCATGAAAGTGGTTACCGTACAAAACTATCGTACGAAGCTGTTGAAGATGACGGTAATCGTCCAGGAAGGGCAAATTTCAATAACGGTGCTTTGTCAGAAAACAACAACCTAGATCGTAAAACGCTAGTGTTCTCTGTCAAAGATGACACACCTGAAGGCTTAATAAATCCTTATATTAAAGTAGCTCGGTCAGAGACGAAATTGGATTGGATTCCAACGGGTGCTCCGTACACAACTTTTGGTGAATACGAAAGTTTGAATGGCGTTATTGCCAATACTTTTGTACTGGGAACAGGGACGGTCGATGCTGGTGTAGATTTCTATGATGATACTAGTAAAGGTATTTTCCCTGGTTGGGCGACTTTTGAGGAAGAAGCACAAAATGTAGGTGTGTTTGCTCAGGCGCGATTGACTCCGACAGAGCGTAGCCGCATATCTTTTGGTGCACGTTTTGATGATCATGAAATCAAAGGGATAGACGGATCTGTGCACGATAGTGACGGTGTATCCGGTAATATTTCTGGTGAGTATGATGTCACATCATTTGTTACTGTTAGTGCTGGTTACTCTCATGTATTTGGTGGGGTACAGCTGATGGAACCATACATTGGTAACCCTAACTGGGATTACTCTGGTGGTTTTAAAGAATCTGAAGCAGATAACAGCTATGTTGGCCTTAGCGTCAATGGCGAGGCTCTAAATGCGTCATTATCCGGTTTAACCGTTGGTGTTAAGCTCTTTAATACTGAGATTGATGATATTCGTGATGAGGAGTTCGGAGCAGGCCCTAATGTTTACAGTGATGTGAAAACGGACGGTTTCGAATTAACAGGCCGTTATGAATGGCAGTCTGGATCTGCGCGTTTAACCTATGTTGACATCGATACGGAAATTAATGGTATTGAAGGATCTACATCTTCATATTATATCGGAACTGCTATAGGCCGATCACTGAAAGTTGATTTTGTTCAGTCTATTGATAGTGCTAATACAACCTTGGGCGCTGACGTTCAGCATTACTTCTCGATGGATGGACATGATGGTACCAATACCGTGCCAGGAGCCTTTCCTAGCTACACTGTTGCAAATTCATTTGTTGAATATGCCCCTCAGGCAATCAATAACCTAACGTTGCGTGCATCTATTAATAACATGTTTGATGAGGATTATTCAGATCGTGCATCCTATGGACATGAATTCGGATCAGATACTACTTTGAATGAACCAGGGCGTTCGTTTGTGTTAGGTGCCAAATTTAAGTTCTGATGAATAGATGTCAATGCGGGGCGGCCCTTTAGGACGCCTACTGAGTACTGTTTTACGCTTCTAGGACTTATGTCCATCCCTTCTAAGGAAACGTAATCAGACCTCACCAACTTCGGTTGGTGGGGTTTTTTCTTATTAGTTACTTTCCTAAAGCCAACCACAAACCTACCAAAACCATAAGGCTTCCGGCTATTCGATTCATAAGGCGAACGTTGTTCCGTTCCATCAATAGGTGCCTCAATAGCTTACCTCCACTGGCATAAATTAATAGGCAGATAAACTCGAGTAGTAGAATCAGAGCAACCAGCATAGTTAATTGCGGTGCCATAGGTAATTTGGCATCAATGAAGGGAGGTAAAAGAGTGACAAAAAATGCCCAACCTTTCGGGTTAGCTACAGCTGTTAGAAAGCCATTGGTCGCTAACTGCAAACCTGACATTTCTTGTTTTTGATCGCCGGGTTCGGTGATTACTAATTTGCCACGAGAGCAAAACATCTCATAGCCAAGCCAGCATAAATAAGCTCCGCCACCCCATTTGAGAATTGTGAAAGCTTCAGGGTAGTTCAGCATAATAGCGGCAACCCCTAAAGCTGCAGACGTGGCGACTAGACCAACCCCAATTAACTCTCCCCACATCATATGCAGACTGCGTTTTATGCCAATTGAGATTCCTAAACTCAACGCTAAGGTCATACACATTCCCGGTGTAATTGAGACAATAAAGAAGGTGGGGATGAACAGGGATAAAAGAGTGAAGGACATTGTTAAGAAAACTCATAATCACGGATGGAGTTAATATAGCGACAACTTTATATAGAGCAAAACCCATTTCCAAAAAATTAATTTTTATAGTGTAAAAAACAACCAGTTTTTTACACCCCCGTAGTGATTGGCTTTGAGAGGGATACGCAGAATTAACTCACAGTTTTATCCACAGCTTGCGTGGATGGAATTTTTTACTGTTAGGGCTTGACTGGCTGATTTTTATACAGGCTTTTTGAGCAAGAAAAAATTTTACAAAAATGTTGATATTACCGATCGATTTGATCCTTCTCCTACAAGGTTGAAATATAGCCAATTCCCTACAGGCTAATGATCATGGGCTTTATGGAGGATGTCCATAATTAGTTAACAGGCTTATCCACAGTTTATGGGGAGAAGCTCGAAATGGATTGTTTCAACGATAATCGCTCCATTTTTGAAAGTTTGTTCACAAGAGTATTAGGTGTGTTATGTAAGTACCTACTCTCTTTTTGCCCTTTGTAGCTCAAGGTTATCCAAAGGCTGAAAAGCTAGACATTGGTTGTTCTTTTCTAGAAATATACGAGTTTCACTTGAGGTTTATCTGTATAGAAAGGCGGTGCTTATCAAGGGCGTTAAAAAGTGTTATTTTTGCGCGCCCTTGTTCTGAAGAAGTAAGATCGAAAGCATGATTGCTGGTTTTGATTACGGTAGTTCAAATTGCGCCATGGGCGTTCTGCAAGCAGATAATAGTGTGCAGTTATTGTCACTTTATGAGCAGCAGAAATACGTACCTTCTACTCTATATGCGCTATCTCGCGAATTAATCTGCGAGGGGGTGGCGCGTCAAATTAGTAATCCTAAAATTCGCGATACTTACCTTAAAGAGCGAAGCCTTCAATTGAGACAGGCTTCAGCGTCTCGTTTATCTCTTGGAGTTTTATCCGACGAGCAGACACTGTTTATCGGTGAGGAAGCGATAGAACAATATATCGATCTGCCAGAAGAGGGCTATTTTGTTAAATCGCCAAAATCCTTTTTAGGCGCGAGTGGCTTACAAACACAGCATTTGGCATTTTTTGAAGATGTCGTCACAGCCATGATGTTCCAGATAAAGCAGGCGGCTGAAAAATCACTGGGGGACTCTATTACCCAAACCGTAATTGGTCGTCCGGTTAACTTCCAAGGTAGTGGAGGGGAAGAGGCTAATCAGCAAGCTTGTCGTATATTA
The DNA here is from genome assembly GCF_047778025.1 of Neptuniibacter sp. SY11_33. Classification (GTDB taxonomy): domain Bacteria; phylum Pseudomonadota; class Gammaproteobacteria; order Pseudomonadales; family Balneatricaceae; genus Neptuniibacter. The sequence continues at coordinate 3,094,902 of NZ_CP180543.1, read as the reverse complement.
AAGTGCGCTGCTGCAAGGGCTGGTTTTGTAGATGTTGAGCTTCTGTATGAACCTTTAGCGGCCGGAATTGATTTTGAATCGGGTTTAGAGCAAGACAAAGTTGTTTTAGTCGTCGATGTCGGGGGTGGTACGAGTGACTGTTCCATTGTGAAAATGGGCCCGAGCTATCGCGACAAGCCAGAACGTTCAGCTGACTTTCTTGGCCATAGTGGTGCTAGGGTAGGGGGGAATGACCTTGATATTCACTTGGCTTACTATGGGTTAACGTCAGTCCTAGGCATGGGAGGGAAATTGAAAAATGGGCTACCTATTCCCACTCAGTCCTACTGGAATGCCGTATCTGTAAATGACATACCCTCCCAGGTCGAATTTAATAGCTTGGCTTCAGTCGAAATAATGGAGCAAATGCAGCGTGATGCAGCGGAGCCTGAAAAAGTGGCGCGCTTAATTCAGCTGCAAGAGCAGAAGCAAAGCTATCAGTTAGTGCGCAGTGCCGAGCTAGCGAAGATCTCTTTGTCTGATCAGGAACAAGTTATTTCGGATCTAAGCTACCTTGATAAGGAATTGTCGCAGCCAATCAGTCGTGAGGTATATGAGTTGGCAATAGAGCGTCCGGTAGCGAAGATAGTGGATCTGATGAGTGAAGTGATTAAACAAGCCAGCTGCACACCTGAACTAGTTTATGTGACTGGCGGTACGACAAAATCGCCTGCTGTCCGGCAGGCAATTGCATCTTTATTGGGTGATATAGACGTTGTCGACGGCGATCATTTTGGTAGCGTGACAGCTGGGCTAACACGCTGGGCTGAAAAGCTGTATCGCTAAGCCAATGCGCTAAAGCATGATGGCTGTGGTTTATTCTGTGGTGTGTGCAATACCCAGTAATAAACCACCTTCTTGCCAGAGAGTAACAGCCGTTCCTTGGTTGTTAATAATATTCTTAGTATCAACCTGTTCAAGGGTTAGGCCTTCTGGATATTCCGCTTGGTAAAATGTGTAGATCTGATTATTTTCAATATTTCGCACTTTCAACTGAGCAGCAATTTCGCCATTAATTGAACAGTAACTACCACCGATCAACTGCCACATATCTTTTCCAAGTTTGCTTGATGAAATCAGTTTAAAGCTTAGCTGGGTTAGCTGTTGCCCAAGTTCCTCTATAGAAGATGTGTATACAGAAATTTCGCTTGGTTGTTCATGATGGTCCGCAATTTCATTCACAATTCTCGGGCCTGATATAGGCATAGGCATCAAACTGATAATCATAAAAATGCAGGCTAAAGCCAATGTCGGAACCATTAACTTAGGCCGCCTAAACCAAGTTTTACATTGATCTAACCAGCTGATTTCGGCTTTCGGAGTTTCAACATTTATATCCGATTGGTTGCTAAGCTCTTCTTGCATAGACAGAAGCTGAGCTAACCTGTCTTCACTCAATGACTGATCTTGGTAGTGTGCTTTAAGAGCTGATTTTAAGTTTTTAGGTGCGGTTGATTTCATTGCATCGCCTCCTTTGGAACCCATTGCTCTTCGGTTAGTTCTTGTTGGACTCGTTTTTTCAATCGGTGCATTTTCGACAGCAGAGTTCCTCTGGGTATGCCCTGAATCTCTGCTATTTCTGTCATGCTGTACTCTTCTATGGCCCATAGATAGAGCAGTTCGCTCTCTTCAGCGCTTAGTAACTTTAACAATTGTTCTACATCGCGTTGTTGGATATACAGGTTTTCTAAAGAATCCGATGATGCCTGATTTATCTTCTCTACGGCTTCAGGTAAATCGGCTAAAGAGAGTAGTTTGTTATCTCCGCGACATTGATCGATAAAAGCGTTACGAATGCTGCGTTTTATATAGGCTTCAGGTTCCTTTATGTGAGCGGCGTTACTGCGTAGAAATTTTTCCACACATTGCTGTAGCAGGTCGTATGCCTGATCCTCATTACGAGTGAGGGATAAAGCATAGCGATAAAGCTGATTGAGCCTATTTTTGTCTAGCATTTATAAATCGTACCGTGGCTGCCCCTGATCTAAGGGCAGCCTATTCAGATAAGTATTGGCTAAGCCATTTGGAACATTAATTATCTGAAGAGTTTCATTCGGTAACGGTTTTTTTAACCTCTGAGTGAATTTGCAAAGAATGTTTAACGCGCATGATTAGATCGTTAAACGCAAAACGTTCACCACCGCCGAAACGGATCAAAACAATGCCAGCAGCAAGGAAAGCAAATTCACGTTTGAAGCTATTTAGGTTAGCAATTAGGCTCTTATCAAAATTAAGCTTGTAGGCCATATACCAGAGCATTATCGCTACGGTTGCAGCTCCCGCTGCTCTCACCAAAAGTGATGGTGCAAATAGAATAATAAGACCTGCTAACAACAGTAATGGTTGCCAAGTAGCAAAGGTAGGCACTTTTGCGAAAGCACCGAAACTGCCGCTGACTAAAAACATAATGCCAATCGAGAGGCGGAGCAGTAAACCGAGGGCATCCCAACTGATGCTGTAATCATGTTGTCGCTGTAATAGATCGAGACTGTAACGACCTGGACCCAGATTAAAAAGGACAAACATCATGCCGGAAAGTGCGATATCTCTAATCTGCACAAACATAGCTGGGGATGTATATGTTTTCACGGAAATTTCAGTATCAGGCACGGTCATCACGGGGAGTGAGAACACAAAGCTCCACAGCAGGAAGGCATAAACCAATGCCAGTGGTCTCACCATAAAACCAACAACTAATGCGACCCCAGATACGAGTTCAAAAGCTGAAAGTGAAGTTAAGAACAGAGAAGGTGTTAATAGCTCACCTAAAAAACCAGTAAACAGATACTGTTGAAAAAGCTCATTGATATAGCCTGTTGATCCCATGTAATTCGAAACGATAGCATCATGCTTAGCGCTGGAAAGTAGCTGGCTGAGTTTAGATACGCCGCCAATAATAAAAAGAATGCCGAGACCTAAACGTAAATATAAAGCGGCTTCGTCGTAGTTTCTTTGTCGATTGTGAGTAAGGGTATTGTTCATCTATAAATGCCTTGCAGATAAAAAGTGCCCCGTTGAGCGTTTCCAAGCTGAGCAACAAAACTGGGGTGCAATCATGTTATTGGCTTTGAAGTGACAGGTGCTCTTGGGGCGTTAAGGTGTAGCTGCCTTTAAAGACGAATCAGTAGGCATTTTGATTGCACGATTTTGAAAAATAATTATGAGAAATATGTAAAAAAGGGTGGGTTTTCTGAATTAAGATATTGATTTAATGGGTAATAGCTGAAAGCTTAACACACAAGATCAAAAAACAAACAAACCGCTACAAGCCTTTGTTTATAGGCTTTGTAGAGGTTGTCCAAAATTAATATACACGCTTATCCACAGAAAACTGGGGTAAGTTTTATTTCAATTAGATGGGCTTATTCAGCCGCGAATGGAGATATTAATTTAAGGGCATTCCCTTCAAAATCTTCTTCGCGTAGCTGTTGTAGGGCTTGATCAAACTCTTTTTTACGTAGTGCCCAGCGAGAATTTGAAGAGAGTCCGACAAACAGATCGACCCTATTCCCAGGTTTATACACGGCTTTATCTATTTGTGGGGTTAAGCCACGTGACGCGAGTTCATAATCAGCTTGGCAATCCGTACCGATAAAACTATCAATTCTGCCTTCTAGTAATAGATTGGGCAGCACAGCTTCTTGAGTCACACTTTTTTTATAGATATCCGTATCCTGATCAAATTCAGTGTAATAAGCGGAGCCACCGACCATTCCTATGGTCATTGCATGCATATCTCTGTGTTTACTGATGCGGCGTGATTTACCATGAGGAAGATAGAGTTGAGTGCTACAACTGTAGTAGTGAGGATAAGCATAAGTAATGTATTCAGCTCTTTCTTCACGCCATGCTAAACCGCTCATCGCGTCGATCTGACCATTCTTCATCATTCGTAAGCAGCGTTTCCATGGACAGCGTAAGTAGTGGACCTTAAAGCCCATTCGCTTAGAAAGCTTTTTCCATAATTCGTGGTCAATACCAGACACTGTTTCAGGCGTCACGAAGCGGAAGGGCGGCCAAGAGTCAGCGCCAACAACTAATGTCTCGACCTCAGCTTTTGCGGTATTAAAGCAAAGTAGAGCCGTCAGCATGAGTGTGTAAATTAAGGGGCGTTGTAGCAACGGAATAACCTCAGAACGGCAGCGGCAAAACACTTTCATCACTTCACTATAGTCAAAAAAAATTGTATGGCGGTGAATGAATAGCTACTTGTTTGTCGACAGGTGTTGATCTTATGAACAGCTGGCGGCACACTAGGGCAAAAGGAATTTAACAATTTAAGTGTTCAAAGGAATGAGCATGAAAACCAGACCTATCCAATCCGTTGATGATTGTTTATCTTGCTGCATAGCTGGGTTGCGCACGCCGCCGTCTTATCGGGAGGCGGGTTGAGATGCTAACGAGCCTCCACTTTCAAGATATCCTCGGTGTTATCGTTTTAACTGCATTAGTGAGCTATCTCTTTTTTGATGGCTTCTTGAATCTGACCTGCAAAGGCTTTTATACCCGCTTATTCTTTCACGCCAATAACACTGCGCTGATGTCGTTATTGGTCACACTAGGTTCCGCCGATCTATTCAGATTGGTTGTTACTGAGCCGATGGTTGTACTGGGGTTTTACTTACTTTTACTCTCTGTATTACCCATTTTTATCGCTATTGTTTATGCCTTTACTTTAGAGCCGGCGTCACTGCATCTGCTTTATGATCGATGCCGACAAGAGATTAAGTATCTCAACTGGAGCGTGAAGCTGGAGATGGTGATTATTCTGTCAACGACGCTATGTTTGGCATCTGGTTTATCCCAGATAGCACCGCTTCGGGAATGGTTTGGATATTTTAGCCCCGGGCACATGTTAGTAACTTACCTTGGGTTATTGGGGGTATTTGCTTTTGTAGTGCAGGCCTTTTTCAATCAAGTGATGTTGATTGTTCGTTCTACCCTAGCGGTAAGTTTTTTCTACCCGGTTATCCACGTGATGTCTTTGTAGATATCTGGTTAGTTGTAGCAAAGGATTAAAAAAGCCCTTTTTGAATTTAACAAAAAGGGCTTTTTGGGCTGATAGAAATGTAGGGTTGAGGACGGTTAAGCGCCGCTAGCTTTAAGTGCGATAACGGTCAGCTCCTCGATCATCTCGATCTCTTGTAACATTGGATAAAGTACCGTTTCTTCACATATTTCACCGTGAAGATTGGGTGGCATAAAGAGATCTTTGGGACGATGAAGCAGCATGACACACTGATTACCAAACAGACTCATCTCTGTTCCTGCAACGTCCAGCTTATCACTAAACCTTTTGTAATTTTCTAAGAAGTCCGGTGTCAGGATCTGTTTAGCATGCTCTTCATTTTCAGCATAAATATGAAAACCCTTGCCAAAGGGGTTGTTGTCTAAAGTGATACGCTGATCTTTATCCATAGGTTTCTGCTGGAAAAAGCTTAGTACCTTCCCCCAATTTGCTTGCAGTATCACACGAGAAGGGAAGGTGTGTGGAAGCGCCATATTTAGGATCACCCCTTTAAATTCGGTGCTCTTCCTTCTATTTCCTTTGGCATCAGTTTTCATTCGGTTTAATTGGCACTCCACCATTTCCACCGTTACAGCCCCAATCTCAGTGCGGAGGTAGTCCTCTTGTATGGTCAATTCTTCTTGATGGGGTGGCAGTATGCGGCTATCTCGGACTGAGTCCAGCGGTATGATTCCATGACGCTCATAGTGAAATCCGTCTAGATGATCGAGGATTTTTGGCAGTAAATTTTCAGCAAAATGGTGATTGAAGTCTTGTTTGAATTTAGCCGCTTTAAACCCTGAAATCAGCAGCGGGATGATCGCTAAGAAGAGGCCTCCCCCAATAAATACCACAATAGAAATGACTGCACAGGCTAGGGACGCGATAAAACCTATTAGCAAACGACGGTCACAGGCTTTTTTGGCTTTTTCTCGCTCTCTAAGCAGCTCAGCCCATTCAGGAGCGCAGGCCAGCTTTAACGCTTCGAACTGTTCTGGAGCAACATCAAACTTCAATTGCGCAGGCTTTTTACGAAAAATTCGGTAGACGATAAAATCAACGATCGTATCGAGAAATGCGTCAGTTGCTGTATCGAGCCGTTTTTGACGGCCATTGGGTTGGTAAGATGGAGCGTTCACAAATACCCTACTAATAATTAAACAAATTTAGAGGCCTGAGCATAACAATGCTTTTTATCGATTAAAACTGACTAGGTGTGTGGGGATATAACCTAGCCAGAATTGTATTTATTTTCTAATTTTGGATTAGGAGCAAGAATTGGTCGATTGAGATTTTATCTCTAGTCTTGCTTGTTTTATGACGCTGATACCTGAGCTGGTGGCTAATAGCCCCATGATGGCGGCTACTAACAGATCAGGCCATGCTTGGCCGCTACCTAAAACGCCTACAGCAGCGATCATCACTGCAACATTACCAATGGCATCATTACGACTACACAGCCATACAGAGCGCATATCAGCATCGCCACTGCGGAATGTATAAAGCATAATGGCCACCGTTACATTCGCTATTAATGCTAGCAAGCCAATAATGCCCATAGTTACAGGTTCGGGTGTCTGACCATTGAAGGCATCCCACAACACTTTGAGTAAAACGGCTATACCAAACAGGAGCATGGTTGACCCTTTTATCAATGCTGCTCGGGATCGCCATAACATGCCCATAGATAGCACGGACAGTGAGATAACATAGTTGGCTGAGTCGCCAAGAAAGTCGATCGCATCAGCAAGGAGTGATGCTGATGAAGCATTAAAGCCAGCGATGATCTCGATAATAAACATGCTGGCATTAATCAATAGGGCGATCCAGAGGGCTTTTCGAAAGCGCCCATCTTCTAATGCACTTTTAGCGTGGTTAGCATTGCAGCAACTGCCGGCCATTGTTTTTTCCTCAAAACGACATCGTAAAAAAGAGTTCTAAGGTAATTAAAAAGCCTGTAGCAGCTATAGGGTCAAGAAAGTCTCGTGATCGCAGTTTTAATGGCCGTGTAGACCGCTAATATGCGTGTCAGTGTCTGGTTCAGTATGGGGTTTATCGGAGGAGAGTCCTTCAAGAATTCCGCAGTGTTCGATATCACTCTCAGTCTCACAACGTTGGCGCAAACTGCGTAGATCTTGTTCTAAAGATGCGAGTGCTTGGATACGTTTTACAACGTGCTCAATATGGCTATCGACTAGATCGTTAATATCATGGCAGCTTTCAGACGGTTGGTCCTTTAGGGCCAGCAAAGTACGTATTTCATGAAGGCTCATATCTAAACTGCGGCAGTTGCGTATAAACAGAATGCGACTTAGATGTTGCTCGTTGTAGATCCGATAGTTACCTTCAGAACGATAGGGAGCTGGAATTAAGCCCTCTTTCTCCCAGTAGCGAATGGTTTCTATCTGGCACTCTGTGCGTTTTGCTAATTGGCCGATTTTCATAAACATATCCTCAAACCCTAAAGTAATTATAGGCTTGATCGGTTGGGTAGTGAAATGAATTATTCACGCGTTAGGCATTAGTCGTTTGCTGGCAGACCGAGTGGCGATGTTCTGTTGGGGTGGAATAGAGATAGCCTTGAATCAGATCGACACCCGCCCAGCGCACAAAGTCGGATTGGAGCTGGGTTTCAACACCCTCGGCTACGATAATGCAGCCTTTAGATGAGCACAGTTTAATGATTTGATGGTAAAAGCTGGCAGCCCAAAGATCTGTCGGTACGTCATTTAGCAGCTTTACGTCTAATTTAATAATGTCGAAGGGCGCTTGTAATAGTCGCTGCAAATTGGAATATCCCGCGCCAAAATCATCCATAGCGATACTAAATTCGTGCTGTTTTAAAAAAGACACGCGACGGGATACGATCTCATCACTGATATCGTGCTCGCAAATTTCCAACACTAAACGTTGTTTCTGTTTCTCATCCAGATCTAAAAGAACGTCCTGCCAAAGTTTTTGAAAGAGTTGATCACTGGCAATTAAAGGCCCTGCAAGATTTATCCAAATGCTAGATTCATCTTCAAACTGAGCAGCAAGCGTGTCTTTAATCTGCTGGCTGGTCATTCTCAGTAGCAGTTCGGTATTTCGATATAGATAAGGGATCAGTTCTCGCATGGGGATTTTGGCCCCAGAATCTAAGAAAAATCCCCTGCATAGAACTTCTCTTCCATAGCCATTATCTAACCCTGCAGTAAAAAGCTCTTGTGAATACCAAACAAACTGGGCTTCGCGGCCACTATAGTTAAACAGCATAAGTCGCACCATCAGTATCTAGGCAAGAATAGATAGAGTCTTCATCTTTTAAACGTTGGCTAATCTCCTGAAGGAAACTCTGAATATTCAGGTTATTTTCCATATTGATCAGACGGTTACCTTTGGTCAGCTTCAGATGATGAATGTAGTCACTGGTGTTATGGCATGTTTGTTGGAGTTTCTTGTAGCTCTGTGTCAAAGCAAGTTTTTGCTGTGCGCTTAGCTCGCTACCTTGCAGTGTCGGCACCAAGAAGCAGGTTTCTAGATCTAGATGAATAACAACGCCTTTGATCAACCTTTTCAGCGCTTTATCTAGTTGAAGTAAGTGACAAAAATCGCGTGCGAGTAATCGTTGAATATTGGCGATTTCTTCTTCAAGTTGCTTGTGTTGTGTTAATAGCACAGCACTCCACTGAGTATTATTTTGCCCTTTGAGTAAGGCATTAGCGATGGATAGATTGGCACTAGCTAGGCGCATATTGATGTTCTCCTGCCAGAACTTTTTCGTTTGTAACCTGTACTGATTAAGTAGATGAATAACGATAATGGGCTACAAGATTATAAGATGTAAAAAAAATACATCTTATTTTGTTTTTTAAATCTATGTCAAATCTATTTTGATGTTTCGGCATGGCGATGCTTCTAAGATCGATATAGTTCTTGGTGGAATTTGGTGAATAGGCGGTTCCTTAACTATTCTGAATTGAGTCACTCCATTTGTATTAACTGTGGTTATGTCTGATAAAACGCCATCCATAGAAACATTACAGAAGCGGATCCAAGAGCTGGAAGATGAAAATGAGCTTCTGTCTGACTTTGCAGGCCTATCTTCCGATTGGTTTTGGGAGCAGGATGCGTCATTTAGGTTTGTGCGATTTTGGGGAGTGTTGACCGAAAAACTGCATCGTAAACAGAGCCTTTTTATCGGTAAGCGACGTTGGGAGATGCCTATCCAAGGGCTAACCGATGAAGAAATAAAGGCGCATATTGATTGCTGCGAACAACACCTGCCTTTTCGAGACTTTGAATATGAAGTGCCTGGGAATGATGGTGTTGTTCAGTACTATTCGGTTAGTGGTAAGCCTACTTATGACTGTACAGGTAACTTTACCGGCTATCGCGGAGTCGGGCGTAACTTAACGCTTTTACATAATGCTCAGCAGGCGGTGAAAGCGAGTCAGCAACAGCTATCTCAGATACTACAAGGTAGTCCAATTGCAACCTTTGTTATTGATAAAGAACACAAGGTCACCCATTGGAATAAAGCCTGCGAGGCGCTGACTGGTGTACCTGCAAGTGACGCGATTGGACGTGATGATAGCTGGCGTGGCTTTTATGCAGAATCACGACCGACCATGGCTGACCTTGTTGTGGATAATGCACCTGCTGAGAAGATACAGGGATACTATGGATACCATTTTGCCTTATCTAGCTTGATCAATGGCGCCTGTGAGGCTGAGGATCTTTTCCCCAATATCGGCCCTTCAGGGCATTGGCTCCACTTTAACGCATCGCCGCTTCTAGACACTGACGGAAATACAGTAGGCGCAATCGAAACGCTTCAGGATATAACTGATCGTGTAAAAGCTGAGCAAGCTGAAAAAGATCATCACCTCAAGTTAAAACGAGCTCATGAAGAGTTGCAGTCAACGCTTCAGCAGTTGGTTGAGGCTAAAAAGCTCGCTGGGCTGGGACGTTTAGTATCTGGTGTAGCGCATGAACTGAACTCCCCTTTAGGCAATATCCTCTTAGGACTAACAACAGCACAAAATAACTTGGAAGAGTTGCATCATGCTTTTGATAGCAATTCCCTGAGTCAGTCCCAATTGAGCTCGTATCTGGAAACGGCTGCCGAGTCGATCACGTTGATGGATCACAATCTCAATCGAAGCATTAACCTGATTAATCGTTTTAAAGAGTTATCTAGCGATACTAAAACAAAAATCACTCACAGTTTCTCTCTCCATGCTGTAGCCAAAGGTGTATTTGGAGCTTATTTGCATAGATGTAAACAGCGGCATATAGAATTAGCCAATAGCGTTCCCCCAGATCTAAAGATTTGTAGTAATGAAGAAGCGCTCGAACAAATTTTAGTAAGTCTCCTGGAAAACAGTTTGAACCATGCACAGTTAGAGGAAGGCAGTTGTATTGAGCTTGCTGTGAATCATGGTGAATCGGGTGTTGAAATTGATTTTTCTGATAATGGTCAAGGGATGGATGAGAAGGTAAAAGAGCACGCTTTTGATCCATTTTTCTCATCCACAATGGGGCATGGTACGTCGGGGCTGGGCTTGTATAGAGTATATAACCTTGTTTCTGTTGTCTTAGGTGGCAGCATTAGTTTGCACAATAATGAGCCGGGTTTGCTCGTCAAATTGACGCTACCTGATTTGTCCTGTGAGTGAATAACCTTGTTGGCCTAAGCGCTTTAATAAAGCGTCTATACTTAAATTTGTGACTCATCTAATAAGAACAAACTGAGCCTATGCGTAACTGTAACTTCTTCAGTGTGAACATGGATTTGGCGCAGATAAAAGCCGCTATATTGACCTTTTTATTGATCGGGATTGTTTCGTTCAATAGTGATCCAGTTGCAGCACAACCGGACTTGAAAGTTATTACCGAAGATTGGGCGCCATACAATTACGAAGAAAATGGTGAGCTGAAAGGGTTTTCGATCGAAATTGTCCAAGCGGTAATGGATGAGCTAGGCGAAGAGTATTCCATTTCGATCTATCCAGGTGTCCGAGGTGACCGGATGTTGGAAACCTTACCTAATGTTATGTACTTCTCTTTGTTTAGGACACCAGAAAGAGAAGATAAGTTTAAGTGGATCGGTCCTATATCTCAGGAGGCCATCTATTTTTATAAACGTAAAGATAATCCACACACCTACCAAACAATTGATGACATAAAACACGCGAATAACATTACGGTTCCTTATAAAGGTTTAATTGCGAACAAAGTTGATGAACTCGGAATTACTAATGTCATGAAGTTGTCTTCAAGAGACCGCCAATTCAGCCTATTATTTTCAAACAGAGCGGAGCTTGCTGTTAATACCAGCCCCTTAGGCGTAGCCTACTATCTGAAACAGATCGATAAACCGGTGGACTCGTTGGTATCTACTGGCGTAAAACTACTCGAATTTCCTCTTTATATTGCTTGTTCCAAAGAGATCCCTGATAGCGTGATCGAGCGTTGGCAGGCGGCTTTGGAAAAAGTGAAATCATCTGAGAAGTACGAACAAATTTACAGCAAATACCTAATGTAAAAGTTACCTATCATCTCCCGAATAATTTGCCTCCCGTTGTAAATCAGATCCTATATAAAATAGCAAAATCCTGTATATCACCTAAATTGAATTAATTGTGATCTTGCTTGTCCGAGCTAAGCAATCAGAGATTATGAATAGGGAGATGAAAGATGGGAAAAATTACTGGTACGGTAGCAGGCACTGTTGCTCTAGGTGTTGCAATGAGCACTTCAGTTCAAGCTGGAGATGGCATGATCAATGTGAAAAGCCAACACAGCGTGGTTCAAACGGCAGATAAATTAGAAACGGTTTTGAGTGCTAAAGGTATGACTGTATTTGCCCGAATTGATCACAGCGCTGGCGCCGAGAAAATCGGTAAGGAGCTACGGGATACTCAGTTGGTACTTTTCGGAAATCCAAAAGTGGGTACGCCATTGATGCTCTGTGCGCAAAGTGTCGCAATCGACCTGCCACAAAAAGCACTGATCTGGGAAGATGAAGATGGCTCTGTCTGGTTAAGCTATAACGATCCATCCCACTTAGCTAAGCGTCATAACATTCAAGGGTGCGATGAAGTACTAAACAAAGTGTCGGGCGCTCTGGGTAAGTTCGCTAAGGCGGCAACGGAGTAAAGATAGGACGCCACTACGTGGCTAGAGGACGGCTTCGCCTAGAGGACGCTGCTACGCAGCTAGAGAAAAAGAAGGACGGCTTACGCCTAGAGGACGCCATGTCATGGTTTTAGAGCAATAATCTACAGTCGTTGTCTTTCCAGCGAAGGCTGGAATCTATGGTTCGTAATAAGCTGCAGTTATCCGTAAGCTTGAAAATACTTACTGTACCTACTAGTATGTTTGTTACTTGAATATTGAGCACACTAAGTTATGGCCGCTACACGCGAGTTATTGATCGATACCATGAAGCAACTGCTTTGGGAGCGGGGCTATGATGCCACCAGTCCTAATCAGGTGTTGGAGCGTAGTGGTGTGGGTAAAGGTAGCTTCTATCATCACTTTAAAGGCAAGAAGGATCTGGCGATTGCTGCGATGGAATCCCGAACAGATGATCTGATTGCTGAATTCGATCAGATCATTGCGCAAACGGATGGTGATTGGTTAGCTCAAGTCAGTGCTTATTTGAGATTGCCGCGGCATGCGTTAAAGGGTTGCCGTATGGGGCGGATCGTTCAAGACCCTTCGGTCGAAGATGAACAGCTGTTAGCACCTTTGGAACGTTATTTCTCCACTATGCATAAACGCTTCACAGCGATTTATAGCGAGGCGCAATCATCCGGTGCATTAGTAAAGTTTCATAAACCGGAAGCTTTAGCTAAGTTAACCCTTAGTGTCTTACAGGGCGGTTTTGTTGTAGGGCGAGCGGTGCAGCAAGATGATACGGTAGCTGATGTCTGCGAGAGTTTCTTAGATATGTTGGCAGCACTGAAAACGAACTAAAAAATCGTTGAGAAACAGCCTGTTTAATTACAGGCTTTTTTTGAAATATAAATTGTACCTACTGGTATGTACAGAGTTTTTTAGAGGCATAGTGAGGGAGGCAATATGAAAATTTATCTAAATCAGAACATCTTACTGATGCTGCTATTTATAGCGGTGTATGGTTCCGGATTTGTTGGTGCAAAGCTTGGCCTTGGTTACAGTGAGCCATTTACCTTTTTAGCTGTGCGTTTTGCGATTGCAGGTGGCTTGCTTGCATTGGGGGCGGTATTGCTCAGTGCGCCTTGGCCGAAAAATCCTGGGTGGATTTTAATAACCGGAATTTTAATGCAGGGTCTATTTTCGGTAGGCGTATTTTACGCACTTTATTTGGGAATGAAGCCTGCCGTATGTGCCTTGATTATTGCGTTGCAGCCATTGTTAGTCACTGTGCTAGCCGGACCATACTTGAAAGAGCAAGTCACGGGGTGGCGCTGGCTTGGTTTGTTGATAGGGATCAGTGGTGTAGCGGTTGTAGTCGCTGATGGGTTAGCGGTAGACGGGATTAGTTGGACGACGCTGGTCTGGGCTCTACTTGGGTTATTGGGGTTATCGCTAGGGCAGTTAATTCAGAAAAAGCACTGTGCCGATATGCACTTGATCAGCGGTGGAGCATTGCAGGTATTAGGTACGGTCCCCGTGATGCTGTTGTTAGCGTTTCAGTTCGAAACGATGCAGATGCAGTGGCATTTAGACCTTGTGTTGGCAATTTTCTGGATGGCAGTAGGCGTATCCTTAGGAGCGGTGAGCTTGCTCTATATCTTGATTAATCGAAACAGTGCATCTCAGGTTGCCAGCGTGTTTTATGGTATACCGGTTGCTGCAGCGCTAATCGCATGGCCTCTGTTTGAACAAGTACCCACTATGGCTGACTGGAGTGGTTTTGCAGTGGTGGTCGTCGGCATATTAGTTGCCAATATCAGGTCGAAAGAGGCGATTACTCATGAAAACGTTGCGAATGAAACGCGCAGCAATGCTCCTCATAAGCTTCCGCTAGAAGCTCAATAAAGGCACTGATCTTACGAGGCACGTAGCGAATATTGGGGTAGATCGCATAGATACCTACATCGCGGTAGACCCAATCCTGTAATACTGGGACAAGTTCGCCACGAGCAACCTCCTCGCGTACCAGAAATACCGGCATAAACGCGATACCTGTACCGGCAATTGCGGATTCTCTTAAGGTAACGAGAGAGCTAGCCTGAAAGCGACCATTTACTTTGATGCGATCCGGTTGGCCTTTTACTGTGATTGGCCAGTCATGAGGGCCGGTTTCTTGGTACTTAAACTGCAGGCAATTGTGTTCTTCTAAATCGGTCACCTTTTTAGGTGTACCTTGCTCTTTTAAATACTCTGGCGAAGCATAAGCGTACCAACGCGATTGCACTAACAGACGGGCACGAAGGGTCGAATCGGATAAGGTACCGGTGCGAATTGCGAGATCAAAGCCATGAGAGATTAGATCTTGAAAGCTATCCTTAATCACCATCTCAACCTTCATCTCTGGATAGCGTTTTAGATATTCATCGACGACGGCAGGAAGGAAGAACTGACCCGAGATCATCGGCGCAGCAATACGTAAAAGGCCCTGAGGCTGCTCTGCATGTTGAGAGACAGCTTGCTCGGCTAGCGCTACACCACTCTCTAGTTGCTGACAGTGATGATAGAACTCTTCACCCGCTTCTGTGAGATTAAGCTTTCGCGTAGTGCGGATCAGTAACTGAACCCCTAAGTGTTTTTCTAGCCGCGAAATATGTTTGCTCACTACAGAGCTCGCCACGCCCCTTTGCTCCGCTACAGCGCGGAAAGACTTGAGTTTCACCACTTGGGCGAACAGCAGCATATCATCCAGATTATTCATATCGGTCTTATTGTTTAATATTTGGAATCAATTAAATTCGATTGTGCACGCTAATTTAATTATAGCGTTTGAGCTAACCTATCTCAAAATCATAATAACTAAAGCTCAACTGACAGGATCGCATTATGCAGGAACAGGATAAATACCAAGAATTTATTGCTGAAGCCGCTAAGTTTATTCCGGAAAAGCGGATTATTACTGATTACCTTCGTACTCTTGCTTACGGTACGGATGCAAGCTTCTACCGCTTGCTACCTAAGGTGATTGTGCAAGTGGCTGAAGAGTCCGAAGTGATCCGTTTGATGGCTTTAGCAACCAAGCTTAACCTGCCTATTACGTTCCGTGCCTCAGGCACAAGCCTGTCAGGTCAGTCCATTACCAATTCGATCATGCTTTCCCTAACACCGGATTGGAAAGACTATGAGATTCTAGAGTCGGGTAAAAAGATCCGCATGCAGTGTGGCGTGCTTGGTGGCGATGCTAACCGTTACCTAGCGCCATTAGAGCGTCAACTCGCACCCATGCCAGCGTCTATTGATGCGGCTACTGTGGGTGGTATCGCTATTAACAATGCGGCGGGCATGAACTCTATGGACACATACGGTGTTATGGATTCAGCTCGTTTTGTTCTGTTAGACGGCACTGTACTGGATACCGGCTCAGAAGAGAGTCGTGAAGCGTTTCGCGTTAGTCATGCAGGTATGATTGCCGATGTAGAAGTGCTATCGAAAAAGCTTCGCAGTAACACCGCGTTAAGCAAACGTATCCTGCGTAAATACGAAGTTAAAAACACCACTGGTTATGGTTTACGTTCTCTAATCGAATGGGATGATCCAATCGATATCATTGGACGTTTGATGATCGGGTCTGAAGGTACACTAGGCTTTATCTCCGAGATTACTCACAACACGATTCGTAAGTACCCGCTAAAAGCCTCTGCGTTTTTGGTCTTCCCTGATATCCGTACAGCAAGTATTGCGGTTACGCGTTTTAAACTAAATAAAACGCCAGTATCTGCGGCAGAGATGATCGACTACTTTGCACTTAAAGCGGTAGAACACATGGATGGTGTACCAAGTTATATCCAAGGTGTTCCAGAAGGTGCGACAGCGATCTTGGTTCAAGCCGAAGCCGATGAGCAAGAGGTTCTAGAAAACCATATCGCGACGATTCTTGCTGAGATCGATGATCTGGAATTGGTTGTGCCAGCCAGCTTTACCGATAAACCATCGGAATATCAGGCGTATTGGAATGTACGTAAAGGGATCTTCCCTGCGGTGGGTGCGACGCGTCCGAAAGGTACGACAGCACTGATCGAAGACGTTGCTTTCCCAATCGAAACGCTAGCAGATGCGCTGGTGGATCTTCAGCAGTTGATGCAGAAGTTTGGTTACGATGACGGTGTTATCTATGGCCATGCTTTAGATGGCAACCTGCATTTTATTTTCTCTCAAGGCTTTAGCAGTAAAGAAGAGGTCGATCGTTACGAACGCTTTATCGATGAAGTCTGCGATGTCGTTGTTAACAAATACGATGGCTCTCTAAAAGCGGAACACGGCACCGGTCGTAATATGGCACCTTTCGTACAGAAAGAGTGGGGCGATGAAGCCTACAGCGCAATGTTGGAGATCAAGCGCATCTTTGATCCACAAGGCATCCTAAACCCGGATGTCATGATCACCCAAAATCCAAAATTGCACATCAGCAATCTTAAGCCGATGAAGGCCGTCAGCGATATTGTTGATCAGTGTATCGAATGTGGTTTCTGTGAGCGCATGTGCCCATCGAAAAATCTAACACTCAGCCCGCGCCAGCGTATTATCGGCAAGCGCGAACTGGCGTTGTTAGAGGGTGAAAGCCAGCAAGCTTTCGCTGATGAATATGACTATATGGCAGTAGATACCTGTGCGGGCTGTGGCTTGTGTTCAACGGTTTGCCCTGTAGGTATCAATACCGGTGATTTGGTTCGACAGCTTCGCCACGAACGTCATGCCAGCCGTGAAGGTATGTCCGAATGGATCGCCAATAACTTTGGTACGGTTACCAAAGCGGCGAAAACAGCCTTTGGTGTAGCTGATATGAGTCACGGCTTGCTGGGTAGTAAAGCCATGGGTGCGGTAACGCGTACCGCACGTAAACTCTCTGGCAATAAGATTGGTTACTGGAGCCCAGAGATGCCGACACCGGCACCTAAACTGGAGACTACAAAGCGCCAACCAGCTCAGCCAACTAATACTTCAGGCAACAAACTGAAGGTGGTTTACCTTCCAAGCTGTGCTAGCCGCACTATGGGTCCAGCACGCGGCGCAGAAGAACAAACTTCGCTTGTGGATAAAACAGAAGAGCTACTACGCAAAGCAGGCTTTGAGGTTATCTATCCACAAAACCTTAAAGAACAATGCTGCGGTATGCCGTTTAAGAGTAAAGGTATGTTTAACCAGGCCGAAGCTAAAGCAGCTGAAACCATCGACATGCTACTGGAAGCAAGTAACGGCGGGGAAATCCCTGTTTACTGTGACACCAGCCCTTGTACGATGCAGCTGAAAGAGAACCTAGATTCTCGTATCAAACTGTATGAACCGGTCGATTTTATTCACACCTTTATGATGGATAAGCTGGATTTTCAGCCTGTGGATGACAAAGTTGCGTTACACATCACTTGCTCCGCACGTCGCTTAGGTTTAGATCAAAAAATCGTTGAAGTGATGAACGCCTGCAGTACCAATGTTGTGGTTCCTGATCAGATTACCTGCTGCGGTTTTGCCGGAGACAAAGGTTTTACCACGCCAGAACTGAATGAATCAGCACTACATACACTCGCTGACCAAGTTGAAGGCTGCAGCAGTGGTTATTCGACCAGCCGTACCTGCGAAATCGGCTTAAGTCACCACTCCGGTATCGACTACCAGTCCATTGTCTATTTAGTAGATCAGTGTACTGAGAGGAAGGTGTAGGAATAGAACGCTTCGCTATTAGGACGCCGCATAGCGGCTAGAGGACGGCTGCGCCTAGAGGACGCCACTGCGTGGCTAGAGAAAAAGCCAGTTCAAGTTATTACAGGGATGTTTTTAGCTGAAACCTGACGCCCTCAGGTTTCAGCTTTTTTATATCTCCCTTCCCTCACTTTCACGTGTTTACCAATCTTGATCAGCTTGGGCTTGCAACTAGTCACAGTTTGAATCAACTTATACGGTTGTTAAATGCTATTCATGCAGGCAGACTTTAACTTCATAAAGGCTAAGATAGCCGTGGAGTTGTTCGTCGCAGGATTGGCGAGACAGGGTATGAACTGTCATGGGTTTAGAACTCTGATTTTACCTCGGCCGCTCGGTTAGAGGTTCTTGATATCCCTATAGCCTTTTCTGATTTAAGTGAGTCGAAAAATAGGAAGTAATATGGCTATTATCGGGATCGATCTTGGTACTACAAACAGTGCTTGTGCGGTATGGCGTGAGGGGGAAATTAAAATGATCCCTAACCGTTTAGGCGACTTTTTAACACCCTCAGTAGTCGGTGTGGATGGTAGTGGTGAGGTCGTGGTTGGACGGACTGCGAAAGAGCGTTTGATCCGCGATAGCAAAGCCAATGTTGCAGTGTTTAAACGTCTTATGGGCAGTGACCATAAGATCAGACTTAATCGCAGGGAATTTTCGGCGGTCGAGCTGTCTTCATTGGTACTTAAATCTCTAAAGGAAGATGCTGAAAATTACTTAGGGGAAGACGTTACCGAAGCCGTTATTAGTGTGCCGGCATACTTTAACGATAATCAACGCCACGCAACCAAATTGGCTGGAGAGTTAGCTGGTCTGAAAGTAGAACGTCTTATCAACGAGCCTACAGCCGCTGCAATGGCCTATGGTCTTCATGAAATTGAAGAGGGAATCTTTCTGATTCTTGATTTGGGAGGCGGTACATTTGATGTATCTATCCTGGAATTCTTTGACGGGATCATGGAAGTGCATGCAAGTGCTGGGGATAATTTCCTCGGTGGTGAAGATTTTGTTGAGGTGATGCTAGACGCCATTTTACAAGAACAAAGCATCACTAAAGCTGATTTGAGTACAACCGAACTACAGCGGACTTATATGCAGCTGGAGACGGCTAAAAAGCGGATCAGCCAAGATAAAAAGCAACTGCTAGAACTCACGTTGGCGGGTGAAATGATTCAATGGACCGTAGATATGGATTGGTTTATTGCCGTTACAACCCCGCTTTTGATACGTCTGAAAAAGCCTATTATCCAAGCCCTCAAAGATTCAGATATTCCGATGGAAGATATTAGCGAAGTGCTTTTGGTGGGTGGTTCGACCAGAATGCAGGTGTTTCGTAGCACCATCGCTCGGATGTTTGGGCGTTTACCTGCCTGCAATCTTGATCCAGACATTGTTGTAGCTATGGGGGCTGCAGTGCAGGCGGGTTTAAAAAGCCGTGACGCAGCGCTTGATGATGTTGTTTTGACCGACGTTTGTCCCTACACCTTAGGCACGGCAATTCTTAATGATGACTCTCCAGATCAGGGTGACTATTTCTTGCCCATTATCGAACGAAATACCGTTGTGCCTTCAAGTATTGTTAAGAGAGTTTACACAGCGCATGAAAACCAAAAGCAGTTAGCTATTCGTGTTTATCAAGGTGAAAGCCGGTATGTGAATAAAAATGTGTTTTTGGGTGAAGTTGAAGTTAATGTACCAAAGGCACCGAAAGGCGAGGAAGCCGCGGACATTCGTTATAGCTATGATATGAATGGTTTGTTGGAAGTTGATGTGACCGTTGTTTCTACAGGCAAATCGATCAATCAAGTGATTCAAAATGCACCGGGTAGTCTGAGTCAGTCAGATCTAGAAAAGTCTCGCGAACGTTTGGCCAAGCTTAAATTTCATCCGCGTGAAGACGAAGAGAACAGCGCACTCCTCGCTAGGGCTGAGCGTCTATATGAAACAACGTTAGGTGAAGAACGTGACCAACTGGCCGAAATTATCGCGTGGTTTGAACGGATCTTGGAAGGGCAAAACCCTACAGAGATTCAGAAAGCTCAAAAGCGTATGGCTAGTTTATTGGACGGTATAGATACCGAGGACTGGATATGAGCGATATCTGGGAGGCTCTCGGATTAGAAGGGCCTACTGATGATATCAGGGCGATTAAGAAAGCCTATGCCAAGGCAGTTAAGTTAGCTCGACCTGATGAGCATCCTGAACAGTTTCAAGCGCTAAACAAAGCTTATAAACAAGCGCAAAAGGTAGCGCGTGCGCGCGCCAAAGCATCCCCACTTCTCTCTGATGCTAAACCTTTAGATTTACCCGTGGTTGATGCTGTGGAGCAGACTGAGGATAAGACCAACACAGAGGAAATGGTCTTAACCTCGCAAAGCACCAATGTCGAGCTGGAACAGCTAAGAACGCAACTCCAACCGCCTACTGAGCCTGAAACTAACGTTGAAATTGAGGTGGTCGAAGCACCGGAACTAACAACACAGGAACCGATACAGCCCGAGTGTCAGGCGCTGGAGGCTGAGGTTATTAAAGCGCCTGAGTTGGCGGATGAGTCTGGCCATGAGACGAAGCTAAAGCAGCGCCAGCTGGAAGAAGAACAGCAAGAAGCAATTAAGCACGCAGAGCTTGCCAGTATGCTTGCGGAGGTCGAACAACTACTCGGCTATCCTGAAAAATTAAATAAGGTCGAGCATTGGCGCTTTATCGAGCGCTCGCAGTTCTTACTTGATGATGAATTTAACTGGGATTTCGGTCAGGAGGTGTTTGAGCATATCCTAGCGCACAATCAACGGCATGCCGAAAACCCATCCTGCCAATTACGAGATATCAGAGTCATTATTTATCTGGATCGCTTTGTCGATTGGCAAGGTCATAAGCTGGATTTAGCTAGAGAATACGGAGAAGAAAACTGCCAGCCCTATATCGATGCTTTGCATTTACACGGCAGTAAAACGGACCCTCTGGAAGGGGTTAAAGGTGGCAGCGAATACAGCAATTGTGCTGCAGATAAGTATCGGAATCTCGAGGAATTTGTTCTCGCTAGCAGGTTGGGTCGAATCTTAGCCAATATACTTGATGTGGCTGGGTTTATCTGTGTTGCTATTTGGATAAATATCTTCTTACCCGTACAGTTAGTTACAAATGGAGAGGCTTTTTTCTACTCGTTTATAGCTTCATTTCTATTGTTCTTAATTATGGAAAGTAGTCCATTACAGGCATCTCCCGGCAAACTTTTAATGGGGTACCGAGTGATGAGACAAGATAAGTCTTCTGTCCCTTGGTGGTTAAATATCTGGCGTATTATCTGCTACATACTGTCGATGGTAGCGATCAAAATTACCTTCTGGATCAATCTATTTATTGGCGTACGTATACTGCACGACCGTTTAAGCGACACTATGGTGGTTGATCTTAAAAAGAGCTACGCGAATTATCTAAAGAGTTTTGAGATTGAGTTGTAGGTTAAAAGCCGAGCGCTTCACTTTTAGGACGCTAGCGCTAGAGGACGGCTGCGCCTAGAGGAAAAGAAGGACGGCATTATCGTTCTTAACAACTTTGGTGCCAGTTTATATGGTTGCGCTAATCTGGCGCGGTAGGCAGACTGCTTTACGGATTTTACTGCTGCTAAAACGACCAAATATTTAACAGGAATTTTAAAGAGCTAGTCTCTTTAACTGATGCACAGGGATGAGAGATGCAGGAAGACTTTACGTTTAAATTTGCAGGCAAATTCTATTTTAAGGTTACAGCTATAGGCTTTATTATTTGGGTCGGGCTTAACTTTCTATTCGGTAATAGCCCTTTTGGCGGTCAGTACTATGTCCCTTTCTTCCTCTGTATAGTTCTGCTTGTTCAACGCAGTTATAAGCTGAATATTCGTGATAATGCCCTGTTTATCAAACGCTTTGGCTTAGAGACTAAAGCTAGTCTCACTAAGGTTGAGTGGGTTGAAAAAAGCAGCAAAAAGTTAATCCTACATATGCTGGATGGTGCGCAACACCATCTTCCCTTGTATCGCTACAGTCCAGAAGATCAAGCTAGGCTGATTGAACTGACCGAGAAATATTGTTTTGTCGGGCCACGCCAGATCGTTCCAGTGCCGCAGTTCTCGCAACCGCAAGAGACACAAGAGGAACAGCAAGAAAACGCTGGAATCCAGACCGGTTATACCTCTTATTCCTCAAAGCCTGATATTGAACCAACGTACGTGCAGCCAACATATGCCCAACCTTCTAATCATATGTCGAAACAGCGAATTAAAAGTAGCGTGACGGAACTGCTCAATCGCGGAGTCCCAAAGCGAGAAGTGTTTGAGCAATTACGTAACAGCGGGGTCACCGACACTACATTAGCAACATTAATTGCCGCCACTCCGGACGAAATACTTAATGAGTTACATGAAGGTAAAAATAAACTATTTGTCACGCTCTTTATGCTAACCAGTGCGTTGGCTATTTGGGGAAGTTATGTTGTTGCAACACCAGAGCACAAGCAAGTTACTTTGGTAATTAGTCTAGCAGTAAGTATCTGTTTTACAATGGGTTTCTTGCGCCGCAGTTTATTAGCTTATAACTTCTATCTGGTCCTGTGTGGCATAACTATTGGCCGTGAATTGTTTGCCTGTATCTATGGGGGGACGGTTCCAATCCCACAAATGATTGGAATAGCTCTATCTATAGGCTTGCTGTTATTTGCTTGGTTTATACGCACAAGGCTCTATCCCGATTTTAGATTTTTCGGCGTCAAAAAAGGGCACAATGGAGAGTATGTTTTTACTGATTGATAAATAGGATGCCGCTGTGCTTTTAGTGGTTAAACGGTTTCGCCTGATGCTGGCTAGGACGCAGCTGCGCTGCTAGAGGAAAAGCGAAGGGAGTTTAAATTAGTATTTAACAGTTTAACTAATGGAATCTTTTCCTCCAATCACCTAGCATGTAGCTCTCTTTATCAGAAACAGATCAAAGGATTTGATTAGATGTTCTTATATTGGAAAAGGATTCTTCTCTGCGTAACCTTCGCTATCCTGCTCGCGGGATGCGCGTCTACTGCACCCCAGCAACAGGTAGTTGTTCAACTTCCTCTGGCAGAAGCTACTCTCAAGCTAGATGTCCAAAATAACGATCAGCTAGCGATTGGCGACTTTCTGTTAATAAACAGTGATGAAGGTTATGTCAGCATTCAAGTGCTTAGTGCTGAAGAAGAGATTGAACTGCGGGGCATAACTACCCAAGAGTATCTTGATCAACTTTATGGGACTCGCAAGCCAGAAAATCAGGATATTGGACAAGCAAAGTCAGTATTGTCGGAAAGTGTTGTTTCAACTGACTACTTAGAACACGAAAGCTATTTTGCGATATACCAGAAAGAGCAAGATGGGCGAGAGCGTATCTTCTTTACTGATAAAAATGAGCAATCATTTACGTATTACATTTTAGAAACTGAGGGAAAGGATTCCCGCAAAATATTCTATGGAGAGATAAATGATAATAAGCGCGGAAGATAAGCGATATGCCAAGGCTATTTTAGAAGCATTCTATGGTCGCTCAATAGCTGATCGAATGGTTATTAATGCCAAAATACTCGAGCTTATTGGACAGATGTTGGAAAAAGCACACAGCTGTACCGAACTTATAGAATTAGTGCCTAGACCTGTTGCTCCTGTTGGTGCAAGGCCGAGTATTAAGTGGACACTAAAACTAATTCGTAAAACAGGGAAGAAGTTAGTCACAAGCCCAGGCGCTAAGATATCTTTAACCTGCAAAAGAGCCATAGCTTACAGCTTTAGAGGGCGGTTGGAGCGAGCTCAGTTTTAGATAGAAGTGAGTCTCGAATTTATGTATTTAATCGGTAAAGAGCACCTGCATACAGATTTAGTTGTTTTTATCGATCTTCCCTGTCTCGGTCTTTCTTGTTTGAAACAAGGCCAAGTAGGCCGTGGATACACTTCGTCAAAAGGAAAGACGATGGAAGGAATTTTGATTTTTGTAGTGTTGATGTTTGTCGCACTGATCTTTTTAAAGGGTATGGCTGCGTAGAGCAGTTTCTCTTCAGATAATACGTTCGGTTATAGTAAAATAAACCGTCTATTAAAGATAGAATATATTAACTTTGGATAAAGTATCAGACTCTACAAAAACACCCTATTGAAAATTAAAGATGATTTATATAGAATTTTTTTGAGCACTATAAAAGGAAGTTATTGTGAAGCTCTATGTGTTATCACTATTCATAAACCTAATACTAATTATATTAATTGCTGTAGATGGCACTTATAACGGTTTGAGTTACATAACCATACCCGCCTTTACCTTGACTTTATTTGGGATAATATACCAGCTTACTAAAAAGAATATATTTGGCTACATAGCCATAACGGGATTTGTTTTTTTATTACCCATAGGGATTTTAGGGATTTTAGCCATTCGAAATGAAATGGATAAAATTATTAAAAGTGAATTTATAAGGAAGTTTAACAATGAGTGATATCGCACTAGAAGAGCCGCAAACTATAATCAAAATACCAAGTTCAAAATTAAAACCTCAGCTTATTGTAGGGGTTCTTATTGTGATAGCTGGATTATTTATCATTCCTCATATGATCGGCCTAGGTGCCATATTAATTATTTCATATTTTATAAATAGTGAACTTGAAATTATTAGATTTTACCAAAATTATTCTGAAGTTAAATTTGGAGCTATACACTCCCGTTTCATGATTTTAAATTCAAATATTATGAGTGCAGATTTAGATGCTAAAAAACTGATACTTAAAATCAATAACGAAGAAAAAACAATTACAAAGAAAATCCCTTTGCAAGCTTTCTCTGAGCAAGATAAAGATATAATTATTGCTTACTATAAGAGTCAAGTAGATAAGAATACTGAATAGAAAGCATTAAGGGGATTGCCCATTAATCGTTTCCGGTCAAGTGCACGAGTGATCCCCTTATGTTATTAAAACATCACACCGTTAGTGTTGAGAGATTATATTAATCGCACCTGTCTTTTCAACGGTGGGTGCTATTTCATTGAAACGCACTAGTCACCCAGCAGGATCTAGGCTAACGGTTACTGCGTGTTAGCCCCAAGCCAGTTCTTGGTCCAGAAAATTTTAATTGACGGGGGCAAAGCCCTTTAATTCATACAATAAAAACACCAGACAGCTTCTTGTCTGGTTTTTTGCTTTTAGGGTCTTTTCTAGCAACTCTAGCAACTCTAGCAACTCTAGCAACTCTAGCGGCGCAGCCGTGCCCTAAGCGCGAAGCGTTCTAGAAACGTAGCGGTCTGATCTATAGCGAAGAGCTCTGATCCAAAGCGTGCCCCTCATTTCATTGCTAGACTACATAGAGCCTTTTAAAATCTGCCCACGGAGTCCTAGTGAAGTTAAGAACCCTATGTCTCTCTCTGTTCTTGCTACTGAATGTAAATACCCTTGCGTGGGCGGATGAGCATTCAGGGGTGACGCTCGTCTCTACGGAACTCATGTCTGGCCTTTTGGAAAAGACTGAGAATGGGGTGGAAGGGATCTATCCAGATTTCTTTGCACAAGCGGCGAGTAAAGCTGATGTGACATTACATTACCGCATCGTTCCTTGGTCACGCGCTGTTTTAGAGACGGAAAAGTCCAAGGAGTATCTTCTATTCCCGCTGACTCGTACTTCGGAGCGGGAAGAGAGATTTAGTTGGCTGGCGAAACTGTGGGAAGTACCGATCTGTTTTATCTCTTCGACTCAGCCTATGAATTCCTTTGAGGAGGCAAGGCGTGCCGAAGGGATTATGGTTTGGCGTGGTTCCTCCCATCAACAGAAGTTGGTAGAGCTTGGCTTTGCTAATTTAATTCACTTCGACGATCCCCGTTTGGTTAAACGCGTGCTTTCAAGGCGAGATAATGTTGCTTGGTATACCCCTTGTAATGAGGGGCTGTCACTCTTTGGGCCTTTTAATGCTGAGCACCCCATCATTATTGGGAAGGTGGTGGATAATGAAGAAGTTTGGTTGGCAGGAGGTAAGAACTACCTTTCTACCGATAAAAGGCAGCGCTTCTTAAATGCAGTGTCTGAATTAGCACCTGAAGGCACGCTTAGACGAAGAATTCTGATTGAAGGGCGATAGGAGAATAACCTTTTAGATCTCCCCTTTTTCATCTGTTTACTTCAAAGATAAGTCCATTATTAAAAAGCCTGAGCAATGCTCAGGCTTTAGATAATCGTGTTGTCTTGAAGCTATTTGGCTGCTTTGTTGTCGTTACTTCAGGCTGCTGTAGTACGCAGAAAGGTTGTCGATGTCAGCGTCTGAAAGCGTTGATGACATAGGTGCCATAACCGGATCTTTACGTGCGCCGCTTTTAAAGTCACGCAGCTGCTTGGCAAGATAAGCAGCTTTTTGTCCTGCTAGATTAGGATACATAGGAAGTGCACTTATACCGTTTTCACCGTGACAAGCAGCACACATCACCGCTTTAGCTTTGCCTGCAGCGATATCGCCAGCCATTACTGAACTCGACAGACTCATGACTGCGATACCCGCGATTGCGAAAATTTGTTTCATTGTCGTGCCTCACTTTATATTTTTTATTGGCTGCTCATAAAGAGCTAGATTCAGAGTAAAAGAAATATATAAAAAAGCCCAGACCGAAGTCTGGGCTTTTGCTGAAACGAATAGGTTGTATTGTTCTAGTAATCTATCAGTTATGCCGTTTCAGGTGAGCTTTCGTTGTTGTTTTCTAGAGATATTTTTGTATGTGAAAAGAACATCATGGCGAGATATATATCCAGTGCGATGTATGTGAGTACATTGAATGCTGCCAAAATAATTGTTGCCATTAGGAAGCCTGAAATTGCTAGCCACATACCCACAGAGTCTGCGTACTTAGTGCCGCCTTGCGGGCTTTTCATCATCTTTTGGCCTAGCATTATTGAGATCACACCGTAGATGACAGATAAACCAAGTGATACATAGAAATACCATACGTAAAGCTCTCCATCTCGAAAGTCAAAATACAATTCCGGGATGGTGATGATAATTCCTAGCACAATCATGCTGTAAATGTATTTACTAGCATATGGTATCTCTAGCTTTTCTTTTATGAATTCCAATAAAAACAGAAAGATAACCGCAGATATAATGGTGTGACCTATGATTAATATTTGGGCATAAAGTGCATAATTCTGATTTATAGAGAATTGGGATATAGCAAAAATGACGATGCTTGGGAGACCAATTAAGGCCGATAAAATCGAACAGATACCGCCATACCGGTAATTTTTAAACATGAGGTTATAGTCCTTTATCTGAGAAGAGTCAGTCCGTTAGTTAGGAGTGTATAGTAGGTTAATCTAATAGAAGTCGGCTGACTATTAATCCCTCGAGTCCATTTGGAGGTCGGGCTTTTTGCCCGTTAGGAATTTTGTTTTAAGCTTTTCTAGCCGCGGTAAATACTGGTTTCCAGCCTTCGCTGGAATGACAAAATAATAAAGCCCAAACAGAACTAACTGCTCGGGCTTTATTGTCTTTAACGCTTTTTCTAACAACTCTAGCGGCGCAGCCGCGTCCTAAGCGCGAAGCGTGCTAGAAGCGTAGCGATCTGCTTTTACAGCGCCTCGATCTTACCGTACTGCTCTTTCAGCTTATCGAATGCTGCTTGTGAGCCTGCAAGTTTCTCACGCTCTTTCGCGATAACCGCTTCTGGTGCATTAGATACGAACTTCTCGTTACCTAGCTTACCTTCAACACGGCTGATCTCTTTCTGTAGCTTGTCTAGCTCTTTCTGTAGACGAGCAAGTTCAGCGTCTTTGTTGATTAGGCCAGCCATTGGTACCAATACTTCCATATCGCCCACTAGCTGAGTTGCTGCCATTGGCGCTTCGTCACCGGCATTTAGCCATGTGATGCTACTTAGCGATGCTAGTTTAGATAGGAAGGTACGGTTAGCTTCTAGACGTTGTTTGTCTAGATCACCACCGTTCTGGAATAGTACGTCTAGCTCTTTAGCAGGGGAGATACCCATCTCACCACGGATGTTACGTACACCTGTGATTACGCCTTGTAGCCATTCGATCTCTGCTTCTGCATCGCTATCGATCTTGTCAGTGCTTGGTACTGGGTAAGCCTGAGTCATGATAGTGTCGCCTTCAACACCGGCTAGGCCTTTAACCTGCTGCCAGATCTCTTCGGTGATGTACGGCATGATTGGGTGAGAAAGGCGTAGGATAGATTCCAGTACACGAACTAGTGTGCGGCGTGTGCCGCGCTTAGCCGCTTCCGAAGCGTCTTCGTCCCACAGTACTGGCTTAGAAAGCTCTAGGTACCATGCGCAGTAGTCGTTCCAGATGAAGTCGTATAGAGACTTAGATGCCATGTCGAAACGGTACTCGTCGAAGTGTTTAACCACTTCAGCTTCTACCGCTTGTAGGCGGCTAGCGATCCAGCGATCGGCTAGAGATAGCTCAACGTCAGCATTAGCATCCTGACCACAGTCTTCACCTTCGGTGTTCATCAGCACGTAACGTGCAGCGTTCCAGATCTTGTTACAGAAGTTACGGTAACCTTCTAAACGCTTCATATCCCAGTTGATGTCACGGCCAGTTGAGGCCAGTGCTGCAAGGGTGAAACGAAGTGCGTCAGTACCGTGTGCCTGAATACCTTCAGGGAACTCTTTCTCCGTACGTTTGCCAATTTTAGCGGCCTGTTGTGGCTGCATCATATTGCCGGTACGTTTTTCGAGAAGAGAATCTAGCTCGATGCCGTCGATCATGTCTAATGGGTCTAGAACGTTACCTTTAGACTTGGACATCTTGTCGCCGTTTTCGTCACGGATTAGGCCAGTAACGTAAACAGTTTTGAACGGTACTTGTGGCTTGCCGTCTTCATCTTTCATGAAGTGCATGGTCATCATGATCATGCGGGCTACCCAGAAGAAGATGATGTCGAAACCGGTTACAAGCACATCAGTCGGGTGGAACGTTTGCAGGCGCTGAGTGTTTTCAGGCCAGCCCAGTGTTCCGAATGTCCATAGTGCCGAGCTGAACCATGTATCAAGAACGTCATCGTCCTGACGTAGTTCAACTTCTGGATCTAGACCGTATTTTTCGCGTGCAGCTTCTTTATCGTTCGCTACGTATACGTTGCCTTCGTTATCGTAGAAGGCTGGAATACGGTGACCCCACCAAAGCTGACGAGAGATACACCAGTCTTGAATGTCGCGCATCCAAGCGTTGTACATGTTCTCGTACTGTTGCGGTACAAATTTGATATCGCCTTTTTCTACTGCTTCAACCGCTGGTTTTGCTAGTGTTTTAGCATCTGCAAACCACTGGTCAGTTAGCATTGGCTCGATAACTACGCCACCACGGTCGCCGTAAGGAACCGTCATATCGTTTTCTTCGATCTTAACTAGCAGGCCTGCTTCTTCGAAATCGGCAACGATTTGGCGGCGTGCCGCGAAACGTTCCATACCGCGGTATTTTTCCGGGATGTTAGTATCGATATCGTTGTTTGGCGTACCGTCAGTGTTAAAGCCTTCACCTTCTTCGCGGATATCAGCGTTGTAGGTTAGGACGTTGATCATCGGTAGGTTGCAACGCTTACCTACTTCGTTATCGTTGAAGTCGTGAGCAGGTGTGATTTTTACGCAACCTGTACCTTTTTCCATATCAGCGTGTTCGTCGCCAACAATTGGAATACGACGGCCAACAAACGGAAGAACGATCTCTTTACCGATCAGGTCTTTGTAACGATCATCTTCTGGGTTTACTGCAACACCGGTATCACCCAGCATAGTTTCTGGACGGGTTGTACCCACAACGATGTGGTCTTCACCAGCCGCTGTTTTTACGCCATCAGCCAGTGGGTAACGTAGGTACCACATCTTGCCTTTGGTTTCTTTGTTCTCAACTTCTAGGTCAGAGATCGCTGTGTGAAGTTTAGGGTCCCAGTTTACTAGGCGCTTGCCACGGTAAACTAAGCCTTCGTCATAAAGACGGATAAAGACTTCCTGAACTGCGTGGTAGAAACCAGAGTCCATTGTGAAGCGCTCGTTCGCCCAATCTACAGAGTTACCTAGGCGACGCATCTGGCGAGTAATTGTACCGCCGGACTCTTCTTTCCATTCCCAGATCTTTTCGATAAAAGCATCGCGACCTAGATCGTGACGAGACTTTTGCTCTTCAGCTGCAAGCTTACGCTCAACAACCATCTGAGTAGCGATACCTGCGTGGTCTGTACCTACCTGCCACAGCGTGTTTTTACCCTGCATACGCTTGTAACGAGTTAGAGCATCCATGATGGTGTGCTGGAAAGCGTGACCCATGTGCAAGCTACCGGTGACGTTCGGTGGCGGAATCATGATGCAGTAAGAATCACCTTCGCCTTGAGGTGCGAAGTAGTTGTTGTCTTCCCAGGTTTTGTACCAGGATTTCTCGATTTCGTGCGGCTGGTAAGTCGTATCCATTGCGCTCTGAGTCTTCTGAAAATCTGTCGAATTAGGCTGCCCGAGAGTTGCCGTGGGCAGCACGCATAAAGTCCAACATTATACAGGATATTGGTGAGTAGTAGCTAGGGCGAGGAAGACGATAGGGCGCGGCTTTGCTATTAAGGTAAGAAAGAAGGACAGCTGCGCCTAGAGGACGCCATTTCATGGCTAGAGGACGTGGCTACGCCACTAGAGAGCGCTGCTATGCAGCTAGAGAAAAATCGTTAAAACAAAAAAAGCGAGCTGTATTGAGAGGGGGCATTGAGGGTTATGTTTGTTTTCTCTAGGCGAAGCCGTCCTCTAGCGTTAGCGTCCTAAGCGCGAAGCGTTCTCTAGCAGCTTTGCTGCGTCCTGTTTTGATACTTCTATACTTATAAGTATCAAAGTTATTGCGGAGGTACGAACATGAAACAATGTTATGCCACACGCGGTTTTTTACCTTGTCAGGATCCGGCGACTGAGTTGGTTTTGGGGGAGCCTTATGCGGTGCTGGATACGGTAGGTAATTCGTTACCGAGTTTGTTATTAGAAAAAGATGCTCGAAACTATCTGCGTCGAGTGTTTGTGCCCGATTGGCCTTACGTCAATATCCCGGATGATTTATGGCCGCAAGCGTGCCTTTACTATGTCAGGTTGGGTTTTATCGCGTCGGGTTATATCAACCAAATAGGGCAACCAAGTTGTCATTCTTTACCTGCTAACCTTGCTCGACCTTTATGCAAAATTGCTGACCTGATGCAGCGACCACCCATCCTAAGTTACGACGGTTATGCGCTGTTTAATTGGCGACGGTTTGATATTCGTAAACCTGTTCAGCTTGGTAATATCGATACGATCCAGAACTTTGTTCATCTCTATGATGAGCATTGGTTTATCTTGGTCCATATTGAGATAGAGGCTTTGGCAGCTGATATTTTGGATGCAGTTTTAAGTCTCCAAGGTGAGGTTCAGCCAAGAGATGTGGATGTCGCATTAGATAAGATTGCGATGGCGATGACCTCTATTATTCAGGTATTACAACGGATACCTGAGCGTATGTCGGATGAGCTGTATTTCTCTAAATTCCGCCCCTACATCGGCCAGTTCCAAGAGGTGGTGTACGAAGGTGTGAATATAGATCCGATCAGCTATCGCGGTGAAACCGGCGCGCAAAGCTCAATCATGCCGTTACTGACAGAGTTTATGAAAATCCCTCACCAAGATAATCGCCTAACCCGCCATTTGTATGATATGCGCCAATATATGCCTGTTGATCATCGAGTCATGTTAGAGCAAGTGCGTGCCATGCCTGATGTTAAAACCGTGGCAAACTCCGATAAGTTTGATGCAGTGTTAGAGCTAATGGCCTGTTTCCGAGAAGTGCATTATCACTGGGCAATTAAATACATCGCACGCCGCTGTAATGATCAGCAAGGCACAGGCGGTACACCCTACATGCGCTGGCTTAAGTTCCTGATTGAAGAAACCCGCGGGCATAAAAAGTCTGGTGGGAAGGGGACTGTTGTGGCTTGAAGGGCAGGACGCAGCAAAGCTGCTAGAGGACGGCTTCGCCTTTTAGGACGCCATTTCATGGCTAGAGGACGTGGCTTTGCCACTAGAGGAAAAGAAGGATGCTGCTACGCAGCTAGAGAAAAAGATTAAAAAAATATAAGTATTGTGAAGATTCGAAATGATTCGAGGGTATGGTCATTGAGGAGCGTATTACTCAGAAATATTAAAAACTTATCCCTTAGCTCCTAAAAAGGTGTTTCTCTAGCAACGAAGTTGCGTCCTCTAGCAGCTTTGCTGCGTCCTACAAGCGAAGCGACCTCTAGGCGAAGCCGTCCTCTAAGCCTTCGGCTTAGGGCGCATATCATGCATATCGATGGATATGCCATTAGATTGATAAAGCTTGTAGTTCTTACGAGTTGAGGTAAGGACGTCTTCTGTTTGCACGACGACTTCTAAGATTCGGTCGAATCCTAGTGCGTCTTCTGGAATATCTAAGTTTAGATTAACGAACACGTCTTTATGTAGCGGGCGTTGTTGATCCCAGCCGATTTGTACGCCGGCCTGGAGGTCTTCGCCTACCAGTTGGTGTGGGATAAACGCTTCGGGGCGGTATTCCCAGAGAAGCTGATCAATATGTTTGGCTTCACTTTCGTTTGCGGTTTGAATGTAAAGTTCGTGCCCTAGTGCACGGATCTTTTCGACTAAACGGCAAAGGAAGCGACCACGGGCATCCGGGTCGCTAGAAGGTAGTACATAGAAATCAGCTTTACTGGTCATCGGTTGCTAAGCCTGAGGCTTATTCCTCGTCTGCTGATTGGTTCAGTAGGTACTGAGTTAGTAGTGGTACACAGCGGCCTGTTGCGCCTTTGTTTTTACCACCGCTATGCCATGCAACACCTGCGATATCTAGGTGAGCCCAACGGTACTCTTTAGTGAAGCGAGATAGGAAACACGCTGCTGTGATTGTGCCGCCTGGACGACCACCGATGTTTGCGATATCAGCAAAGTTAGAATCTAGCTGCTCTTGGAACTCATCCCATAGCGGTAGCTGCCAAGCTTTATCAGCCGCTTGGTTACCTGCTTGCATAAGTTCCTGAGCTAGATCGTCGTTGTTAGACAGTATGCCAGTTGCGTGGTGGCCAAGTGCGATGATGCACGCGCCAGTTAGCGTTGCGATATCTACAACTGATGCAGGCTCAAATTTACCTGCGTAAGTTAGTGCGTCACAAAGAACCAAACGGCCTTCAGCGTCAGTGTTTAGGATCTCAACAGTTTGACCAGACATAGTTGTTACGATATCGCCTGGCTTAGTTGCATGGCCGCTAGGCATGTTTTCAGCTGCAGCAACGATACCAACAACGTTGATTGGTAGCTCCATTTCACATAGCGCAGTCATTGCACCGAATACGCTTGCTGCACCACACATGTCGTACTTCATTTCGTCCATGCCAGCGCCTGGCTTCAATGAGATGCCGCCTGTATCGAACGTAATGCCTTTACCTACAAGTACGTGTGGCTTGTCGCCTTCTTCGCCGCCTTTGTATTCCATAACAATAAGTTTGGAAGGCTGTTCAGAACCATTACCCACAGAAAGTAGGCAGTGCATGCCCAGTTCAGCCATCTCGTCTTCATCAACGATGGTTGCTGTTAGGCTTTCAAATTCGTCGTCTAGTTCTAGTGCTTGCTCGGCTAGATAAGTCGGCGTACAGATGTTGCCCGGTAGGTTACCTAAGTCGCGCGCAATACTCATGCCGTTGACGATAGCTGTACCGTCTAAAAGCGCTGTTTCCGCCACTTCAGCATCACCGTCGTTTACAACTAGAGCAATCTGCTCCAGTTTTAGAGGGTCCGCTTTTTTGCTCTTAGTTTCGTCGTATACGTATAGGTCAGCGCCTGCCCATTCAACAACATGGCGAAGTTGGCGGTATTGATCAGCGTCGTCGCTGAGTTTGCAATCTAGCGCAAAAGTTACGCTACTTACGCCTGTGCCTTTAACGATGCTCATAACCGCGGTTACGGCTTTGCGTAGGTTACGGTTGTTACGGTCTGCTTCTTTACCAAAGCCAACCAGCAATACGCGCTTAGCAGTTACGCCCGGTACTTTGTGAAGTAGTAATGTTTGTGCTGTTTTGCCGCTGATATCACCTTGGTTGATGATGTCGCTGATGTATCCAGAGCTGGCGCTGTCGACTGCTTTCGCTGCAGGGGATAGGTTGCCATCAGCTTCAATTGCGATGACTAGACATTCTGTTTCTAGTGACTGAATATCACCATTTACAATTTCAAAATCCATGTTAGCTCCAAACTCACGGCCAGCAGCCGTCTAAACAAGACATTAGGTGCGGATTAAAGGATAATGCCGATACTTTAAAACTCAGTACCTAGGCTTTGACAGATAATTTCCGCTGTAAAGGCCCATAATATAAACCATTTTTGTGTCGGTAACAGTTTCGTAGGGACATAGAGTGATCGTTTTTCGTTATTTATCTCGAGAAGTGCTGCTCAGCATGTTGGCGGTGAGTTCGGTTTTACTCGTCATCATCATGAGTGGACGTTTTGTTAGATACCTTTCCAAGGCCGCAGCAGGTGAATTAGATCCAAGTGTGTTGTTTGCCATTATGGGGTATCGATTACCGGGATTCCTTGAGCTGATTCTGCCCTTAGGTTTATTTCTAGGTTTCTTACTGGGATATGGTCGACTCTATCTTGAGAGTGAGATGACAGTGCTCGAAGCCTGCGGGATGAGCCAGAAGCGATTAGTGGCTTATTCCATGGGGCCCGCTTTGCTGGTGGCTGTTGTTGTCGGCGTTTTATCCGTTTTTGTTTCTCCTTATGGTGCTTCTGAAACAAATAAAATCTTTGATGAGCAAGAAAGTCGCAGTGAACTAGAAAGCCTTGTTCCGGGGCGCTTTCAGAAAAATCAGAACAGTGCTCGAGTTACTTATACCGATTCAGTAAGTGAAAATGGTGAACTGGGTTTGGTCTTTATGGCAGACCGAAATAAGAGCACTAATCGCCTACAAATTACCTTAGCTGAATCCGGAAGTATGCTAACGGATACCGAGCGTGATCAGCGATTTTTAGTACTAGAAGACGGTTTCCGCTACGAAGGTGTGCCGGGTAAGGCTGATTACACTGAACTTGGCTTTAAACGTTATGGCTCTGAAGTTGAGCGTAAAAACCAAGAGATTCGTTACGACAAAGTAGAGGCGCTTCCAACCTCTGTGCTTTGGGAATCGGATGAACCTAAGCATCGTGCGCAGTTAAATTGGCGCTTATCTCTACCTGTTTTGGCGATTGTAGTTACCTTATTGGCGGTGCCTTTAAGTCGTGTTAATCCACGCCAGGGACGCTTTGCACGTCTAGTTCCGTCGATCATTATCTATCTTCTATACCTTACCATTCTGAGCAATATGACCAGTAAAGTAAGCGACGATGAAGCTGCACCGATTGCGATCTGGATGGTGCATCTCGTTTTTGCTTTGTTTGCGCTTAATATGATTGCTTTTGGCCGCTTCTGGAGTCGGGTCTTTAACCAAATTCCTATGCCGACTTTACGTATGCCATGGAGTAAGAAAACATCATGAAGCTATTAGATCTGTATATCGCACGCCATGTTTTAGGCGGCTTCTTGGTGGTTCTGCTGGTGGTCGCAGGGCTAGATATGCTGTTTGCACTAGTTGAAGAGCTTAAAGATGTTGAAGGCAGTTATACCTTCGCTGCTGCGGTTGAGTATTCTCTGCTAACCTTGCCGCGTCGTATCTACGAGTTTATCCCCCTATCTAGTCTAATCGGCTGCTTGTTAGGTTTGGGTATCCTTGCATCGAGTTCTGAGCTTACGGTTATGCGTGCAGCAGGTATATCGACGATGGGTATTATCCTATCTGTTATGAAACCGGTATTGCTGATTATTGTGTTTGCATTGGGTCTGGGTGAATTTGTTGTTCCCCACACTGAGCAGCAGGCGCAGAGTCATCGCCAAGTAGCGCAAACCGGCAGCAGAGCGATTAATGATGCCAGCCGTGTATGGCACCGGGATGAGCGTACATTTCTACATATCAATGCTGTTATTCCTGATGGTTCTGTTCGTGGCGTAAGTCGGTACGAGTTCAATGAAGACCTTACACTTGCTCGTTCTAGTTATGCCAAAGTAGGGCGTTACGAAGAGGGTAAGTGGGTACTTACGAATGTTCGTGAAACCCGTTTTCCATCGGCAGAAAATAGAGCGACACCAGCGACATCTTCTGTGACTACGGCAACCTTAGAATCCGAAGTCTGGGAAAGCGGTTTGACGCCTGAACTATTAAAAGTGGTGATGGTTCAACCAGCCAACCTCTCGATGAGTGGTTTGCTTTCTTACAGTGAATACCTCAAAGAGCAGGGCTTAGCGTCCTCCCAATACCGGGTGGCTTTTTGGAGCAAACTGCTACTACCGCTCGCTGTATTCGCTTTAGTATTGGTCGCTGTTTCTTTCATCTTTGGCCCACTTCGAAGCGTAACCCTCGGGCAGCGCTTGATTACCGGCATCATAGTCGGCCTTGCCTTTAAACTCACCCAAGACATCCTCGGCCCAACCAGTGCCGTCTTTGGATTCGCACCGTTTGTTGCGGTGATTATTCCGATTCTGATTTGTGCAGGCTTTGGTTTCTGGTTGCTTAATAGGGCTAAGTAGGACGCTTTGCTTTTAGGACGCCACTTCGTGGCTAGAGGTCGCTTCGCTTTTAGGACGTCACTTCGTGACTAGAGGACGGCTTTGCCTAGAGAAAAAGATCTCAACACTGTTTTATTAACGTGTTGAGTATTTTTCTAATCTCCAAAATTTCTTCTGCCCAACTTTGGGCTTTCAGCTTCGGTATAAAGCCTACTTTTTGACCAATTAGTATTTGAGTTCTCAGCTCTGCAGAAGAGCCTTTTGCATAGTAAAGAAATTGCCTTTTTTCTTTAACAGAACTACGTTCATAACCTTCGGCAATATTGCTGGGAATGGATAGACCGCTGCGCGTAATTTGGTCTTTGAAGCCATAATCCTTACAGTTGGTAAGAACTAAGTATAGATCGGTGCTTAATCTACAAGCGCGTTTCCAAACATCTAAGTTTTCATAACTCATAACAACCTCCGTGTTGTTTATGTTTTAAGCCTTTTCTCTAGCTGCGAAGCAGCGTCCTCTAGGCGAAGCCGTCCTCTAGCGCCAGCGTCCTTCTTTTACTCTAGCCACGCAGTGGCGTCCTGCCTTCATTCTAAAATCTTCGCATTCTTCGGTAGTTCTACCACATATGTTCCTGACGCTAGGTCGTGCCATGTCATCTTCTGTTTGTTAACAAACATCCAAAGAAAACCTACGAAGCAGGCTGATAGGGAGATAATGCCTACGATGTAGCGAATCAGACATTGCATGAAGTTTAGGCGATAGCCTTCTGATGTTTGCACGCGTAAACGCCAAGCGAGCATGCCAAGGGTTTGGCCATTGCGCATCCAGAAGAAGGACAAGAACAGGTAAACGATAATAAACAAAGCGGACTGATACACAGCAAAGTAAGGGCTGGTATCTAGGGCTTCGCCGCCGTTGATGGTCATAAGTACACCGGTAGAGACCATTAATAGGGCTGCGACTAACATCAAGTCGTAAACAAAAGCGCCTAGGCGTTTTAGTGGGCTGGCGATTTTGATATCGGCATACGTTTCTTTAAAGGCTCGGCTCATTTTATCAATACACGTGTAGGGTCGAGTTTAATACTGGGCGTAACTTGCTGGATCGCGAAAAATGCCCGCTAAAAGTGATCTATCTAGGCGCAGATTTTACATGGAAATAGCCATGCTGCGCCACCCACGGGCAAGCAAGCAATAAAAAAGGCGATCATGCGATCGCCTTTTTTTAAACTGGGTATGCTTATTCTGCAATGTAAGTTTTTCGGTATTCAGCAGCTAATGCTTTAGCTTCTTCAAGCTCGCTTGGGTTTAGTTTCATTACCAAACGCTTTTCGATCGCTTTTGCGGTTTTGTTACCCAGCTCAGCAGCATTGTGCATCCAAGCGTAAGCTAGGATGTTTGTATCCTGATCTTTTTGCGAACCGTGATTGTTTGAGTACAGTGTACCCAAGAAGAACATTGCGTCAGTGTGACCTTGGTTAGCCGCTTTGCGGTACCAGCGTTCTGCTTCTTCAAAGTTCTGTTCAACACCTGTGCCGAAGTTGTAGCAGCGGCCAATATTGTGTTGTGCAGCGACGTAGCCTTGATCCGCAGATTTTAGGTACCACTCGATTGCCATATCTGCGTTACGTGACATGCCGTAGCCGAATTCAGCCATCTCACCCAAACGGTTTTGTGCTTGAGCATCACCAGATTCAGCGGCAGGTTGAACGGTTTTTAGTTCAACCTTGTATTCTTTGTCTTTTAGAGCACGTAGGCTATTTACGTTAGCCATATGGCCTTGAGAAGCACCGCGTTTGTAGTAACGGCGTGCTTTAGCTTCGTCTTTCTCTACGCCCAAGCCATTCTCATACATCTGTCCAAGCATGTTGAGTGCATCAGGGTCGCCTTCTTTTGCCAGTGGCTTCAGCTCTTCAAGTGCTGTTGCGTAGTCTTGCTTGTCAAAGGCTAAAGAGCCTTTGCCTAGATCGGCCGCCATTAGGTTTGTTGTACCAATGCTCAGCATTAGACTTGTAGCTAAAAGAATCTGTTTCTTCATCGAGTGTTGCCCGCATAAATTAGTTTGGGTTCGAGAGAGGCCGACGATTATACCTATATTGGAAAAATTTTGTTTACTCCAAACCGTATTAACCTCACCAGCACTTTATAAATGACAATAGTCAGCATATAAAGTTTTATTAAGCATTCTCTAATATGTTGTTTTTTCTGAAAAAAGAAGTGCTTTCTATTAGTCAGATACTAATTTTTGTACCTACACTAGATTGGAAAGGATGATTATATAAAAGATATCTTTAAAATACATTATTGTTTGTTGTATTTGGATCGACTTATATAAGTACTGATATCAATGTTTTTGCCCATTGATCTAGGTAGCATCTCTTGATTGCTTGATTTTATTCGAATTGGTTGATGTATGAATTTGAATGCTATTGAAATAGAGGCGGCTCCCTTAAAGGCGATTCTTACGCCGAGTGTTATTACTGTCGCACCGAATGCGCCTTTAAAAACTGTGCTCGCGCTTATGCAGAAGCATTCGATCAGTAGCATCGTCGCTATAGACGATGACGCTAAACCTGTAGGTATCTTTACCGAGAAAGATGCTATTCGCTTAATGCTTGATGATCAGGCTATCCCATCTTTAAGTATGGCTGAGGTGATGAGTCAGCCAGTCATCACTGTTTCCTCCAATCTTGGCTATGCCAAGGCGTATCAAACGATGGCTGAAAATAGTGTTAGGCATCTTGTTGTCGTCGATGGTGACGACAAGTTGTTAGGGCTTGTTAGTGAAGGCGACTTTCTTCACCACATGGGGATGGAGTATTTAGTTGAGCTAAAAACTGTCTCTAACTCCATGAGCTGTCGGGTTACAGGGGTAAAGCCAGAAGCATCTTTAGCTTCAGTCCTCTCAGTTATGACTCTGGAGCGAATTAGTTGTGTGGTTGTTGTAGAGAAGGGTTGTCCGGTTGGTATCTTGACCGAACGGGATATGGTGCGTTTAGCAACTGAACACCTAGATATAGAAAAGGTAAAAGCTAGCGAAGTAATGGCTTCGCCTTTGTTGACTGTTTTGCCTGATCTGCCTTTGCAAATCGCCAGCCGTATGATGGAGAGCAACCATATACGTCGCCTTGTGGTAGTCGAACATGATGGTTCATTAAAGGGTATTCTTACGCGGCATGACATCGCAAAATCTCTTCAAGGTTCATATATCGAGTATCTTCAAGAAACCCTGCAACGTAAAAGCCGTGATCTCGTTAACACAGAAGCGCGTTTACGGGATATAGAACAGCGCGACTTTTATCAGAGCTTGGTCGAGCAGGTTAGTGATGCTATCTACATTATCGATGCTGATGATGGCCGAATCTTAGATGCTAACGAGCGTGCCTCTAAAAGCCTAGCTATGTCGCATAATGACTTACTGAGTTTACGAGTTGTTGATTTGACCACAGCTAATGATTCTTTGAATGATTGGTTAGAGACGCATATCTCTGAACTGAGAAAAAAAGAGGAACAGTTAATCACGACCGAGCACCGGAGATTAGATGGCTCTATATTTCCAGTCGAAATTAAGTCGCGCTTAGTTCGCTTTGGGCATAAAGATTATGTTGTCGCCATTGCCCGTGATCTGACTGAGCGGTTTCAGGCCATAGATTCAATTCGTGATAGTGAACAACGATTCAGAGTATTGTTTGAACAGTCGCCTTTGCCTATGGCTTATGTCGGTTTTGATGGAAAACTGATAAGTCTTAATAAAGCCTTTACTGCAACACTAGGATACACAGCAAAGCACCTACCCGATTTAGATACCTGGTTTTCCTTAGCTCATCCTGACTTGCAGTATCGTAACGAAGCGCGAGAACGTTGGTTTGGTTACATAGAACGCGCACGTATTACAGATCATAAAATTCCATTAAGCGAATATAAAATTACATGTTTGGGCGGCCAACAGAAACTGATTCATGCTTCGGGTATCACGACTGAATGTGGCTTTTTAGCCATCTTGGAAGACGTAACCGAACGTAAGAGCCAAGAAGATAGTTTGCGACAGGCGGCTGCTGTATTTGGTAATACAACAGAAGGTGTGATGATCACTTCTGCTGCGGGTGTTATACAACGTGTTAATAAAGCCTTTTGCCGTTTAACTGGGTATGACCGTGAAGAAGCGATTGGTCAGCCGGCTAAAATTTTGCAATCAGGTCGCCATGACGAGCAGTTTTACGCGGTGATGTGGGAGAGCTTGAGGGAAAAAGGCAGTTGGCAGGGAGAGATATGGAATCGTCGTAAGGATGGTGCGGTTTATCCCGAGTTGTTGAGTATTAGTCAGGTTACCAATGATCATCAAAAGGTCACTCACTATGTAGGTGTGTTCTCTGATATTTCTAAACTCAAGGAATCAGAGCAGAAACTGAATTACTTAGCTCATCATGACATGTTAACGCATCTGCCCAATCGGCTGATGTTGCAATCGCGACTGGAGCAATCATTAGCGGTCGCAAAACGCAACGGTAGGCAGCTGGCATTGCTGTTGCTGGATCTAGATC
The DNA here is from genome assembly GCF_047778025.1 of Neptuniibacter sp. SY11_33. Taxonomy (GTDB): domain Bacteria; phylum Pseudomonadota; class Gammaproteobacteria; order Pseudomonadales; family Balneatricaceae; genus Neptuniibacter. Next base: position 3,053,848 of record NZ_CP180543.1, on the reverse strand, counting down.
GCTTTAAAGATGTAAATGATAGCTTCGGTCATGCGGCTGGGGATGAGTTACTACAGCAGGTGGCTGCGCTTCTTAAAGAACGGTTACGACAAGTTGATCTGGTATGCCGTATGGGCGGAGATGAATTTGCTCTATTGTTGGACGATATTCAGCACCCAGAAGATGCTGGCCTTGTCGCAAATGAAATGATCGAGGCCATTAGTAAGCGTTGGACATTAAGTAATGGACGCGATGTTGCTATCGGTGGCTCTGTTGGCATCAGTATCTACCCGACGCAAAGTGAAGATGCTGAGGCGCTTCTGCAGCATGCAGACGCTGCGTTGTACCGCGCTAAAAGTGAAGGGCGTGGTTGTTTTCATTATTTTACAGAAGAACTCACTCATGATGCCCGTAGCAGACTAGAGCTAGAGGCTAGGTTATCTCGTGCAATTGATAATCAGGAACTTGAGGTTTTTTATCAGCCGCAAATAGATATTGCAACGGGTACGTTAATCGGAGCAGAAGCGTTGGTCCGTTGGCAAGACCCGGAGAAAGGCTTAATCGGTCCTGCTGATTTTATTCCTTTGGCGGAGCAAACTGGTTTGATCAATCCTATAGGTCGATTTGTTCTTCAGCAAAGTTGTAAACAGCTGAAATTATGGCTGGATAAGGGATATAAGCCGATCTCTATAGCTGTGAACCTATCGGCTGTGCAATTGCGCCATACTGATATCTGTCAGTTGGTGACCAATGTTCTAAATCAAACAGGACTGCCTGCTCAATATCTTGAACTGGAAATTACCGAAAGTGCGCTGATGGAAAGAGAGCAGGAGTTTATCGATCTTCTTCACCAGCTTCGAGAACTGGGCGTTAAAGTCGCGATTGATGACTTTGGTACAGGGTATTCTTCATTGGCTTACCTAAAAAAATTCCCGATAGATGTCCTTAAAATTGATAAATCCTTTGTAGAAGATATACCTCAAGATAAAGACGATATGGTGATTGCAGCGACTATCGTTGCAATGGGGCATAGCTTGGGCTTTAAAGTATTAGCTGAAGGCGTAGAGACGGAGGAGCAGTTAAGCTTCTTGCAGAGTAAGGCGTGTCATTACTATCAAGGCTACCTCAGTAGTCGGCCTGTTCCTTATCTTCAGTTCGAAAAAATGCTGGTGAAGCCGCAATCTCATTAGTCTTTGGGCTAAAAATGGCCTCTTTTGCAACAAAGGAGCGTGAACGGTCGGTTAAGTTTCTGCTAATCTAATTTAGAGAAAGAGAAAACAGTACCTGCTGTATTGAGGTTTTAGTTGTTGAACCCTAAAGCACTATCATCATCGTTTAGTCATTTCTTAAAACGATTCTGCTTTGTTGCCATTCTTGCATCGATTGTTTTGTTACTACTTAGTGGCTATGCCGCTAGTAAGCTATATGAGCGTTATGTAGTTCGTTTAGCTGAATCTAATGCAGTTAATCTGACCGAAGCTATTTTTACTACCTATCGTGCCGAACTCAATTCTGCATTGGATTCCGCTCCTCTACTGCCTCCCCAGTTATTAGAGCTCAATAAAACCTTAAGAGACTTTATCCAGCCCTACGGCATTGTAAAAACAAAGCTGTTTTCACCAGAAGGGATCATCATTTACAGCACTGATCTGAGTATTATTGGTAAAGATGCCAGTGCGAACGAAATGCTTAAACAGGCTTTTATACATGGCGCGAGTTCGAATATTCAAAGAAAGGATCAGATTACGGACTTAGCCCATGAAACCCGATTTGATGTCGATGTGGTTGAGAGCTATGTCGCCATGCAGGCTCATAACGGGGAGCTAATCGGCGTCTTCGAAATCTACCAAGATACCTCGGGCTTTAGAGGTGAAATCCAACAAGGGATCCTGCTGTTTGTGGGTGTGTTGGCGATCATTTTGTTGAGCGTGTTTAGTACGGCCTATGTATTTATGCGCAAAGCTGTTAAGAAAATGGCCTATCAGCAAGAGATGTTGGAAGAGTTGGCAACGGTTGATGCGATAACGGGCCTTTATAACAGGGCTGAAATCACCAGAAGAATGGAAGCTGAGTGGCAGCGGTATAAGCGCTGTTCATCAAAACAGAGCAGTTTTGCCTTACTGATGTTAGATCTTGATCACTTTAAGAAAGTGAATGATAACTACGGTCATCTAGTAGGGGATAAGCTTCTGCAGCTAGTAGCGCATCGATTGATGGGCGAGTTACGCTCATATTCAGCGATTGGTCGATATGGTGGGGAGGAATTTATCGCGCTTATCCCTGATATTTCATACGAGAGTGCTGAACAGGTGGCAGAACGGCTACAGCGATTAGTTTCTCAATCAGGGTATGAGCTTTTAGGGTATAAAATTTCTATGTCCGTTAGTATCGGTTTTGCTGTTGCAGAGCCGACAGATTTAAATCTAGATACTTTGATTAAGCGGGCTGATGATGCTCTATATGAAGCGAAAAAAAGTGGTCGAAATTGCGTGGTTGGAACCGCTGGTGTAACGCCTTTAGGGGGGATTATTGCAAATTCCGGTTGAGGAATCTGATCTTCCAGATTGTGTATTGAGATCAAAATAATTTATCTGAAACTTTGCTTTTTAGTTTCTTTCATGGCGTAAAGTCCATGTCTTATTCTTCCTTTTTTATCTGCTTGCCTTTGTTTGAATTAATATTTTCTTCCCCCAAATTTTATCTTCTGTTTACTTATTTAGACTGAGTGCTCCCGAACGCTGTCTCCAATAATTTTCTATTAAAAATCATAGGCCTTCGGGATAAATTCCGGCATTTTTTGTCAGGTTTTTGGGAGTCTGTCATGCGGGATTCGGGATGAGGTTTACTCTAAAGTACTAGAAAATGTGGCTCTAATGACCAGTTTGGTAACTTTTTTGAAACAGTTACCTTTTCTATCACGTTTTTCAGACACTGGGGGCTAAGGATTAGTTCCCAACATTTCAAGGAAGTTCGATTAAGCCATAGCCAAGGGCAAAAAATTATGAGCACTGATAAACCAGCAGCGGATCCAGCTAAACAGAAACTGTTGGAGCTGTTTGAAGATGTGCTTGCTCATGATGGTTATGGTGAGATCCGAGTCGAAACCAAAATTCTAAAACGCCAGCAAAAAGAGGTCATTCTCCATTACGGTAGACAGTATCGTTTTGTGGTGGATGTTTAAGCTAGCGAAGAGTTCGTCCCTATTTAAAAGAGTGCAATGTGGGTTTGCATCTTAAAGATTTTTATAACTAAAAATCCAAAAATCTGTGTGAGACAGATGCGGTAAAAATAATAAAGAGAAAAATAATGAACGCTCAACAGATCAAAGAAACGATTCGCAAGTTCAAAAATGCTGACCTGACTCAGGTTAAAGACGCAGAGTTACGCGCTAAGGGTGAAAAACTACAAGCAAAACAAGCTGGTTTTACATTGCTTGAATTGCTTGTTGTAGTTGCGATTCTTGCGGTAATTGCTGGTGCCGTTATTTCTAATATGGACGGCAATGAAGAAAGTGCTGCGCAAGCTACAGCTGTACACACTATGGCTACGTTAGAAAACAGCATGAATGTTTTTAATGTGACTGAAAAGCGTTTACTACCTGCTGGTCTTGATTCTTTGATTTGTTCTGCAGGTGTACAAGCTGATTACACTGCAACTGTTGCTCAAATTGATGGTGCAGCAAGCGTATTGCTAAGTAACAACGGAAATACTTCAAATGTACCACGTGTCGACGGTGGTTTATCAGGTGATATGTTCGGCAAGTTAGGTATTGCTAACATCGGAGCTGAAGCTGTTACTGCGTTGGCTAATAATGGTATGACTAGCCTTCGTTATGTGAATAACGAATTATGTAATGGCTCAACAGGCAACGACCTCTTCACTCAAGCAGCCGGTTTTGACGAAGATGTTGACGAAATTCCATTGGTTGAAGTAACTAAACCGTCAATGGTATTTAACACGCCGCTTGTTGAAGATGATGATTGGGAATTTGGCGCAGGTGCTGCCGTAGACCTTACAGGAACTATTACTACTGAGACTATTCCTGTGGCACTTTTCAATGAGCCAGAAGAGCTTGGTGAAGAAGATGATGCAGTATTGGCTGTGTTTGGTGTTGGGCCAAGTGCTGAACTAGATGCGGTTATTGCTCGTGCGCCTCAAGATGGCAATGCGGCTGCAGATAAATATTCTAACTACTCTATCGTAGTGAAAATTGCAGAATGTGATACTGGTGACGTAGGTGACTTACTTGATCCAGCAAATACAACAGATTGCCTAGTAGCAAACTGGGAAGAAGTTGGTGAAGAGCTTGAGGTTATAGCTGTTCTTGACGCTGGCGGTGACGCATACGACGACGAGATCGCTGAAGCTAAAGGTAACGAAGAAGAGTAAGTCTTCTTTCTGAGAAAGGCAGGAGCTAAGCTCCTGCTTTTTTTGTCAGTAAGGTTTATGAATATTGCCCTTAAGCCGTTTGAATGTGGTGAAGGGGGCTTAGTGGCACAGGTTTTACTTGGATGAAAATAGATAGCTAAGGACAGGCTAATAACAATAATAAATACAATGGCTTTATATGCAGTGGCGAAATAAGCAAGACCTTAAGACAAACAAAGACCGCTTTCCTAAACGTGTCCATAACGACGCTTTTAGCAAAGCGGTTTTGTCGTCTCAGAAGGGGTTTACTCTTTTGGAAATGCTGGTGGTTGCAGCCATTCTTTTGGTTGTGGCGGGTGGTGTTGTAACCTCTTTTCGTGATGTTGGCTCAGATGCTGCAGATCAGGCAGCGCGCTATCAGATGCAGCAGTTAGGTGAAGCGATAGAGGCCTACTACAAAGATAATGGTTCTTTTCCTAGTCGTGAAACTCCTGCTGATTTAAGTTTCCTTTTTGAAAACCCGACGCCTGCTGACCCTGATAGTTATTGGAATACTGATTATCGACGTGGCTGGCGAGGCCCGTACCTTAATGGTCATAAATATCTTTATCTGGATATTGGTGACGATCTGACATCTGATGGTTCTAGTCTTGGTGCTACAGATGATCCCGGTGAGCCTTTCATAATCGACACAGCAGAAATAGAGTCGGTCATCGGCATTGCAGACCCTTATGATCATTACCCTGTGGATGATAGACAGAGTCGCAGTGTTAGTGGTTGTAATACGACAGACTGTCTATTGGAATGGCGTAAGATTTCGGGTGATGATTCAACCCTAATCAATCGTTTTGGACGGCCTTATTTGGCGATAGACCTTGAGGTTATGGCGGATAGCACTATCGTGCCAGGGGTGCCTCGATTAGTTAGCTTGGGTTCGAATGGTATCTACGAACCAAACAGTTGTGATTATACCGAGACTGATCCAGTTGATGCTGATTTCTGTGACGCGGACCTTCTTTGTAACAGCAGTGGGGACGATATCGTCTTATGTCTACGTTAATCCCCAATATTTGTCCTACCCAAAAGCAATCTGGCTTTACATTACTAGAGCTGGTGTTAGTGATGCTAATTATCGGATTAGTGGCCAGTACGCCGTTGGTATTTATCGATAATCAGGATAACCAGCTTCGTTATGATGAAACCTTAGATAAGATGGAGCTGCTTAGAAAAAGCATATTGATGCAAAACAGCTACCGTAATCAGCCTGTTCTATCTGGTTTTATTATCGATAACGGTGTTTTACCCCCAGCGAGTGCCACTTTGTCTCAGGATTCCGCAGAACTGCAGCCTTTGATCAACAAAGACGGAAGTTGGGAGGTAAGTGGTTCTGATCAGTGGATTGATCTCGCTATGCTGGATCCTTACGTTAACTTTGGCGGAACGCCTACGCAAATATCCGCTTATCCACAGTTAAAAGGTTATCGCGCTAATTATTTGAATTCTGGCTTAGATAGTAATCGTGAATTCAGAGATGGTTGGGGTATTGGTTTCGAAGTCAGTAATGCTTCTGATCAGTATCAGTTCAATTATAAGGGCGACGATGGTGATCATCCTGCGAGTTACAACGTGGTTGTGTCAGGTGCTATTGAGAGCACAGACTGGCAGGTGCCGTTGAACCAAATAGATATTCAAGTTCAAAACAATAGTGATACTGACAGTCATAAATTGGCATTGGTCGTGTTTAAAAATGCTGCTGTTTCTGATGACGAAGATCGCTGGGTTACCTATCACTTCGATGCAGCTGCATCGACCGCAACGAATTCCCTTTCATTGGCTACTAATGAATGGCATGAGAATGGTGCATCTATTTCTGATGCCAGTACTAAACAGATTCCCGTAGGTCAGCATGCTGTTTTTGTTATGGATAGCGCTGGGTCGGTTGTAGAAAAATATGATCGCTTGCTGGTAATTCCAAATGCTACGCAGCCAGTACTGCAATTTGAGGTTAATTAATGCTGTCGTTTCTGAATAAAAAAGCAGCGGGTAAAGGTCTGCTGGTCCTAAAAACGGATGGGTTTGGCCTGCGAGCAACCGTTATTAATGGCAATCGTGATGCACTAAAAGTAACAGTGTCAGTGTCGTCTCAACAGGTTGATCCTATTGCCGCGCTGACTGATGTGTTGGAGCAGTTAAAGAATGTACTGGGTAAAAATGTACCGAGTAATGCACTGCTACTGCATATTAGTGCGATTCCCGATCTGGTGCAGATTACCGAAAGCTTTGATTCCCCTGAAGCAGAAAATTTATTGGAGATGCTGCGTTGGGAGATGGAAGGTGTGGTTGCTATGCAATCACCAAACTGGGATCTCGGTTGGTTGTTGATGGGGCGTGGCTATATCACACCAGAACAACGTGAGGAACTGGTACATCTAGTAACAGAAGAGAAGCAGTTGTCAGCGCAACATGGCGGTCGAAGCCCGATGCGCTTGGGTGAAGTCGCTATCCGCGAACAGATGGTTTCGAAGGAACAGATTGCGGAATGTTTGCATATTCAGCAGAAGCTGCAGTTGGCCGACCAGCGTCTTTTAACTCAATGGCGACCACAACCTAAAGAGGAATCACCTTATAGCGATGATGACTTAGGCGATGCGCAAAAGTTTCTGTGTAGTGCTATGCCAACTGCTCAGCATCAACAATGGCTGGATGCTGTTAAGAAAGTGGGTGGTAGCTCTGGTTTTCCTAAGCTGAACCTACGTCAAGTATACCCTTTTGCGGGTTCCACTGTGCCGTTGTTAGAGAGTTCTGACACTGTACTATTAACCGAATTCCATAAGGCTTATGTTTTCTGTGCTGTATTGCAGGATAACCAGATCCGCGATGTGGCGATGGTGAAATGCTCCAGCCATTTGCTAGATGCAGGGGCGGTTGCAGAGGTCTTAACGACAGGTTCCTTTGCGCAAGCAAACCGCTGGCTTGTTGCTGATGGAGATAGTGCATTTAGCGACCAAATTTCTCAGCTAGAATCCTTGCTACAGCTCGATGCAGAACCTTTAGCACAGGCTGCTGCGGAGAAAATACCTTCTGGCAGAAATGAGCTGTTAGCTGAACTCGGTGCAGCTCGACATTTTCTAGGCAGTTCGCCGCTTTCTGTCGCGCCTTTAATTGGCATGCCGCCCCCGGACCCAATTTACCGTAGTAATGCTTTCAAAATTGCAATGGCTGCGTGTGTTTTACCGCTGTTAATTGCTGCTTATGAAGGTTTCTTTTATTGGAAGTTAGAACAATTGCAACAGGAGCTGTCATCCTCTGAGAGGCAATTGGAAGTAATGCAAGAGAAGAGGGATCGACAACGTAAGGAGAGTGCTGAGGCTCGCAAAAATATCGATGCTTACCTGAGCCACAACGTTTTGCTTAGCGCCTTACAATCGGAAAAACAACTGGTAGAACAGGTAATCATTAAGCGTCAATCGTTTGTTGAGCGTCTTCTGCCTGTCCTTTCGGAGAGCATTAATGAGGGTGTAGTACTTGAATCGATGAAAGAGAATGCTTGGTATGAGTTCTCTATTACGGGTAAAGCCGTAGATCAGGCGAGTATCGATGACTTTAATCAGGTGCTATCTATCAGTCTTGAACCTCTGAATATGTATATAGATAAAAGCCCAAGTAATTTCAAAGGGGATTCAGCTTTGATGCAAAATGGTATCTATGTATTTGAATTTGTTTTGAAGCAGAAGGGGACTCAATAATGAATGCGTTCTCTGAAATGAATTTACGAGAAAGGATTCTAGTGGCCGTGCTTGGTGCTGCTTTGATAGCGGGTGGCTACCTATTTTTCCGTGGTGCGGACCTTAATAAACAAGTTCTTGTATTGGAAGATAGAATTGAATCTGTTGAAAAAAAGGTCAAGAAGGCGGCTAAAAGAGAGAGAAAAAGCGCCGGCGCATTACCTGAACTGGATGGTAAGAAAATTAGTGCCAACGATGTTCGGAAATTAACTAAAGCTATAGAGTCAGAGAAGTCTAAGCTCTCTGGTTTTGGATATAGCTTTATCGATGTTAGGGATAAGGCCAAATTTGCAAAATTGCTAAGCCAGATTACTCTGCATGCGCAAGCTAACCGTTTACAACTGCTTTCTAAAGTGCAGAGTGAAGGAAACCTAGCTGAGATGGTTGCAGCTAAACCTTCTAAACAAGGTAAAGGTGATCTAAACCGCCCGTTGTATGAATTACGTTTACAGGGTGGATATAGCGCCCTTTATGGATTTATTAAGCAGTTGTCCCAGTTGGAGTACTCGGTGATTCCAATCAAATTCCAGATCAGTCGTACCGATCGTACAGCTCTTGGTGGTGGGCGAGTGCTAGATATTGAGATGACGTTGGCATTGTGATGGAAAATAATAACTATAAAGACCAATTTGAGCAGTTACTGGCATTGATGCTAGAAGCGGGAGCATCTGATCTACATTGTTCCGCGAATGTTGCGCCTGTAATGCGTATTCATGGTGAGCTTGCAGAGCGCGAAGATTTTGATCCATTTACGAAAGATCAGTTAATGGGAATAGCCGAGGCGATTTTATCTGCTGAGCAGTTTGATCATCTTATTAATAAGCGTAGTTGTGATTTAGGTTACTCCAATAAACTAGGCGTGCGTTTTCGTCTTAACTTTTATTTTGAACGCGGTAGTTTAGCTTTTGCTATTCGTGCTTTGGATGGGACCTTTTGTACATTTGAAGAGCTACGTTTACCGCCGCAACTGGAAGATGTGGTGGGCTTTAAAGATGGTTTGGTGCTGGTCACTGGTGCTACGGGTAGCGGTAAATCAACGACCTTAGCCAGTATTATCAATAAGATAAATGAGAGCCGTGCTTGCCATATTCTGACTATTGAAGACCCTATCGAGTTTGTACACAGTAATATTCGCTCTGTAGTGCATCAACGCGAAGTGGGTGATGATGTGCTCTCTTTTGCAGATGCAATTCGTAGTGCCATGCGTGAAGACCCAGATGTAATGTTGCTGGGTGAGATGCGTGACCTAGAAACTATGCATGCTGCAATTACCGCGGCAGAAACAGGGCATCTCGTTTTTGCAACACTACATACCAATGACGCGGTGGGTGTTATTGATCGTTTAATTGGTATGTTCCCTGGCGATCTGCAAAACACTGTACGTCAACAATTATCCATGTGTTTGCGTGCCGTGGTAACACAGACATTGGTCCGCTCTCCTGATGGTCATGGGCGTATTCCTGTAAATGAAATTTTGATGGTTAATGGTGCTGTTTCAAATCTAATTCGTGAGAATAACTCGACCCAGATTCGCTCCGTTATGGAAACGGGTCGTGCGCAAGGCAATCAGACTTTTGAATTTGCATTGGCTAAACGTGTATATGAAAAGTTCTTAACCAAAGAGCAAGCGCTACAGTTAACTAGCCGTAAAGAGCAGTTTGAGAACTCGCTTCGAGTGTTAGGCAGGTAACCGGCGATGGCGATTAGGGATAAATGGTTAATTGAAGCCGCATTAAGCCAGGGGCTGATTACTGAGCATCAGCATACTGAAGCGAGTTTACATGCGCGCCGTTTAAAAATGGATGAGAAAATGGTGCTATGTTATGAACAGCGTATAGCGCCAAGTAGCTTCTATCATGCTTATGCTAGTGAGCATGGCATGCAGTATATTCGACCGTCGCAGATCCAAGTAGATAAAAGTCGCCTGAGTAATATACCGCAAAGCTTTATTCGTCAGTTCCGTATTCTCCCTGTCGATGTAGGTGATGTTGATAGCGATAAAATCTATGTCGTTACGGATTCACCAGAGAACCCTACACTCGAAAAACAGTTACAGCGATTATTCAAAACAGATGTGAAACTCTGCTTAGCTGAGCCAGAAGCATTTGAATGCAGTTTGCGTTTAGATGTGGAGTTAAGCAATGCAGAATTAGGCTTTGATGCGGTTGCAGAGTTTTCTGAGTTATTGAATCAAGCTTATATGCATCGAGCATCCGATATTCATATAGAGCCCTTAACTGACTACTACATTGTAAGGTTGCGGGTAGATGGGCAGTTACAGCAATATGGGAAGCGTTTTACCCTTTCGGAAGGGATCTCTTTAGTTAGTCGTATTAAAGTTATGTCTAACCTAGATATTGCCGAAACTCGAATGCCTCAGGATGGCGGTGCTGATTATACAACGCCTTATAACGTCGAGTTTGAAATGCGTGTGGCGACAGCGCCAACTAAGCATGGTGAGCGAGTAACCTTACGTTTACTCGGTACAGACAATCAATTATTCACGCTTAAACAGTTGGGGATGTCTGATGCAACCCTTCGTCAGTTTAGTCGAGTAATTGCTCAGCCTCATGGCATCGTTCTTATTACGGGCCCTACAGGTAGCGGTAAGTCCACTACCCTTTATGCCGCACTTGAAGAGTTAAAATCAGAAAGCACCAATATTCTGACTGCGGAAGATCCTGTCGAGATGGTGGTAGAGGGTGTTTCTCAGGTACAGATGAATGCGAAGGTGAATTTTGCTTCTGCCCTTCGAAGTTTCCTGCGCCATGATCCCGATATCATTATGGTCGGTGAGATTCGAGATTCTGAAACCGGTGAAATTGCTCTAAAAGCTGCTACCACGGGCCATATGGTTTTATCTACCTTACATACCAATTCTGCGATTGCCAGTGTCACGCGACTGAAGAATATCGGGTTAGAGCCATTTATGATCGCTTCCAGTCTGCAAGGAATTGTGGCGCAGCGTTTGGCGCGTAAACTCTGCCAAAGCTGTAAGTTAGAGATGCCGGCGGATTTTTCAGAATTGAAACAGTTGGGTTTGCCATCTGATGATCTAGTAATGTTATCTCACCCTCAAGGGTGTTCAGTATGTAATGGAACAGGCTTTAAAGGGCGGATTGCTCTGTTCGAAACCTTGTGGATGGATGAGGTCTTGCGGGAGTTAATTACTCAAGAAGCTGACGAGCAGCAGTTACGTAAACATGCTCAGCATTATATAAGTCTTGCTCATGATGGGAGAGAGAAGGTACTTCAGGGCTTAACCTCGATGGAAGAACTCCGCCGCTTAGGTCTTCTTAACCAGTTTGATGGGGAGGCTGACGGATGAAGTTCGTCTATCAAGGGATGAATACAGCAGGTGAAACCTGCGAAGGTAGCATCTCCGCTGTTGATCATGATGCGGCGATCGCTAAGCTGCAAAAAAAAGGAATTTATATCAGCAGTATTCAGGAGAATGCTGGGATTGGTTCTGCAGATAAACCGAAACAAGATGCTTTTGAGCAGTTGCTCTGTCTATTGCCGGTTAAGACCAACCAAAAAATATTCTTTTTCCGTCAATTGGCATTGATGTTCCGTTCTGGCTTATCTGTGACTGAGGCGCTGAACATCTTGGGCGGTATTCAGCGTGGAAGAATGCGCGAGATCATTATTGATCTAAATGATCAAATTAGTGCAGGCCAGTCGTTTTCTCAATCAATGGAAAAATATGAATCTATTTTCTCACCTCTTGCGATTCATATGTTGCGCAGTGCTGAAGCCAGTGGTGAATTAGAACCGGCGTTAGTGCGTATTGCTGACTTTATGGAGCGTCAGGCCGATATAAAAACGCAATTGATCTCAACCATGACTTATCCTGTTGTCGTGCTGTTTATGACGGTAGGGGTATTCATCTTTTTGATGTCTACGGTTATTCCTAAGTTTGCTGCTTTCTTTGAAAAAACGGGTCGAACGCCACCCCCTGAAATGATTCAGATGATGGGGATTTCCAACTTCATCCACCAGTATTGGGCGCATGTTTTGGTCGGAATTCTATTGATTCTGATAGGAATAATTTTGACCTATTCTCGTAAAAAAGGGCGTTTCCTGATTGATTACATGCTCCTAAAAGTTCCTTTAGTTGGCACGATGATCTCCGCAAGTTCGATGTCGCAGATTACTTGGGGGCTATCCAGTATGTTGCAGAGCGGTATTTCAGTCGTTCAGTCACTAGAGATCATCAGTAAATTGATTAATAACAAAGTGATTGCAAAAGATATCGCGGATGCATCTGAAGAGATTCTTCAGGGGGCGGATATGGGCAAAAGTTTCCGTAAAGCGCATATCGAAGGGCTGATTCAAGAGATGACTTTAGTTGGCGAAAGAACAGGTAGCATGGTATCGGTGATGAAAGACGCTGGTACGTTTTATGAAGAGCGTGTACGCATGATTACTAAGGCGATAGCTACAGCTATGGAGCCAGTAGCCATTCTTTTGATTGGCGGTATTGTCGGTTATGTGTACTACGGGTTCTTTAAATCGATGTTTGCGGTGTCAGGTTAATAGATGATGAAAAAGATAATTTTAATCGCTTTATGTATGACTACATTACCTACAACGGTTTTAGCTGAGGCACCGTCAGCTGGTTATGCTTCGACAAATGTTGGTGCTGGCTCAGGTGTTATCGTTATGCGAGATCCGTTTAGTGAGCCCCAAAGCGTTCAGCAGAATGAAAAGCAGGGCATATTGGGGGGGATTGTTGACCGATTTGGACAGGGCTTCCGTCGTACACCGGGCGAGGTAAATGTACCTAATTTGCTGTTTAAAGGTTATATCGACCGCGGTGATGATTCGCCTATGGCATTGCTTCAGATTGCTGGTAGCCGAGTACATTTAGTGAAAGAGGGAGATGAGATTAATGTCGATCCTACTAACCCTCGACAGGCGATTAGAATTACAAAAATATCCCGTTTAAGTATTACTGTAGAGACAGGCACTTTAGGGCAGATGAAGGTATTACGATGAAAGCTTTAGGAAAACTTGCCCTAGCATTGGCGCTCTTAAATCCAATGGCTGTTTCCGCAGCAAAAATATCAGAATTAGAATTTGCCGATACTCAGTTAAGAGATGTGATTCGAACTTTATCAGAGTTGTCGCAGAGTAATATCATTGCTACCCCAAGTGCTATTGATAAGCGAATTACTATACATCTTAAAAACGTTTCAGATATTGATGCCATTAAATCGATTAGTCGCATCAGCGACCTTTGGTATCGCTACGATCAAGATACTAATACCTATCGCATTATGACTCGTGAAGAGTATGCAAAAGATTTGGTCGTACGCGAGAGTCAACGCATTGAAGTGTTTCGCTTACTTAATGCCAATGTGCGAATCGTTGCACAGGCAATCGAGGATCTTTACGGTGATCGGGTTGAGCTTTCGTTAGGGGAAGAGCCAGGGCAAAAGAGTTCAAGTCAGCGGAATTCAAAGTCCTCTTCCAATTCCAATTCTTCTTCGAATCGGGGTTCCAACTCAACATTGCAGGAATCAGCTGCGACTGAGGCTGCAAAGAAGCTTTCTCTAGGGCAGTTAGAGCAGCTATTACAAGGCAGATCAAACGGACTAGCAATTGATCCTGCTGCTATGCAAGCAGTGACCTTAAAAGCACAGCCTATCTATGTCACAGTAAATAATGAGCATAATATGATTATTGTGCGTACTGATGACAGTAAGATTATTAACTCCATCAAACAGTTGGTGGATAAGATGGATATTCCTGTACCTCAGGTAATGCTAGAAATGAAAATTTTGAGCATTACTTTGGGCGATGATTTCAACTCGATCTTTAATTTTGAGTTAACTCCGCAGGGTGGAAACCAATCTACAGTGCCTATCAAACTGGGTAATAACGCTCTGTTTAATAGTGGTAGTTTTCTCTATGAATTCCTCAACGATAAGTTAAAGGCGAATATTGAATTTTTGGATGAAAATAAACGCTTAAAGGTGTTGTCTAACCCGATGGTACTTGCTTCTAACCACCGTGAAGCAGATCTGTTTATTGGGGAAGAAAGCGTACTAACACGTGGATTTACTTATAATCCTGCTCAGATAGATAGCGGTGTAGTTATTTCTCCGTCTTATATAGAGACAGAAACGGAATTAGAAGAGATCGGTATTTCTTTGAAAATCACTCCGAGAATTAATGCGGATGGTACGGTCTTACTTGAGCTTCAACAAGAAAGTTCAACTCTAAATCCAGGTGGCGGTACTATTCCTATTTATGATGGGGTGGGTAATGTGGTTAATTTGGCTATAGATACCGTCAATACGTCACGCCTTAAAGGTATTGTTGCCGCTAAAAATGGCCTTACTGTTGCGGTTGGTGGCTTAATTCGAACTACTCGCACTCGAAATGAACGTAAAGTTCCGCTACTAGGTGAAGTGCCTGTGGTGGGAAATATCTTTAAGTCAACTATTGAAGGTGATGAGCAAACCGAATTGGTACTGCTTATTACACCGCGAATTCTCAACTCGCCTTCCCAGAGTCAGCAGTTGCAACAAGGTAATAATCGATTCTATCAGCAGTATAATGATGGATTCCCTGATCCAGCGCCTGCAGAAAATCGTTTTATTAAGAAGCCTGTAAATCAAACGTCTGACCAGATACAGAAAGTTGAGCCTAAAAAGGCAGAACCGAAGCTTTCCGATGTTGATCAAATGATGATGGATGCGGGTTAATTCGCATCCATCTCGCATTTTTTTCTTTCAATCAGGCCTAGTTATCTAGGCCTGAATTGTTTTTCCTTCAAGATCACTTTCTTCGCCCTCCGGCGAATTCTGAGGAGTCGAACGACTCAACTGATACCAATCGACATTTCGAGTTGTCAGCATCGAAACTGCTAGTGTTGTAAAGATCAGTATCGAGCCCATCAGTAAGGCAAAACCCTCCGATGAAATGATCATATAAAGCAAACCATAGAGCCCTGCGATACCTGTAGCAAACCAATAGCCTCGGGCTTTGCTTTGTAATACTGCACTGAGATATAAACCTAGCAATAAACAGCAAGCAATTGTGGCAATAACATAAGCCCAGATGAAGGCGATATGTTCGCTCAAAGAAACCAGAAGTAAGTAGAACAGCGCTAGTGCTAGGCCCACCATGCCGTATTGGATGACGTGAATTTGAAGATTCTTTAGTACTTCAAATAGGAAGAACAGCATAAAAGTGACAGCGATAAAGAGTAAACCGTACTTTATAGATCGTTCCGCTTGAGAGTACATATCGATAGGATCGATAAAGTCAGTACCTACAGCGTGGCTCGTGAAATCACAGTAGTTGCTGTTTTGGCACTCTTTTAACACCGACGCTAAGTCACCCGCAAAAGGTGAGGTTTTCCAGTTCGCTTGGAAGCCAGTATCTTCAACGGTGTAATCAGTCGGTAGATGCCGACCATTAAAACTCGGGTGTGGCCAATCAGAACTCATGCTTATTGAACTATTATCTCCCGCCGGGGTGATCATCAGACGTTCCATTCCTTTAATTTGTAAATTAAAGAAAAAATGCGTCGTTTCACTTTCATCAGCCCAAGAACCTAGTTCAGCATGAATCCCCTGAGTCGATGATTTTAAACCGCTGCCTGCGGCAAAGCTTAGACTGTTTCCATTCCAATCTGACGTCGGTTCAGAAACAATACCGCGCATATCTGAAACCAAAATACTCAGCTTTGCATCGCCCCAAGAAAGGCTGCCTTTGTATTTTGCCTCTAAATCTTGTTGGTATTTATGTAGTTTAGTGCGCTGAAATGAGCCTGACATTTCAACGGTACCGTTATACACAGGTATCTGATAAATACCGCGATTACGGGTGGAGTTGTTTATATTTACTTGGCTATCGAATTGGTTCGGTAATAGCAGGTATTGCCCTTGTTTCTTCTTGTGGACTAATAAATAGCTTTTTGTTGTATCGTTCCATTGCTTTTCAGTGTACTCAAGCTGCCAAGGGAGGATCATCACAGGGCCTGTGATGGTTTGATTCCCTGTCCATTTGCTTGCGATATCATGTGTAACTTGATCTCGATAACTCATACGTTCGTAGATCACCCCTTGCTCCAATAACAAAGGGATCCACAAAAGTAGGCCTAAAAAGCCAATGACGATGAGCTTTAAGGTGATTTTCTTAGACATCATCTCTCTCCATAACTGATTTATAGTGCAAAGTTTAAAAAGGGCGTATGGGGAGCTGATGTGAGAAATGTGTGTTTTGTGTGTGGAAAGCGCTCTTACTTCACTTTGAGTAAAGGCTGTAGCAGAATGCTAGGAGTTTTGTGATTGCTTCAGGAAGAACGATTAAATATAAGTGCAAATGGATTTGTCTTTTCTCTTTATCCAACTGCCTTCCCTGTTCCCTCCTTCTTCTTTAGCGCGTTAATCCAATGTTTAAGGATGGGTAAATCTACATGAATGGAATTTTTAAGAAGAAAAAAATAGCCCAAGTGATTCTTGGTGGGGCGTTCGTAGCTTTGGTCGGTTGTGATAGTAAGACTTCCGAGTCTGAAACAGCGCTAATTTCAGAAGCTGAAAATAAGGAGGTGCAAGCGCAGCAAGTAAAAGCACCAACTTACACTGCTACAGCGTTAACGCGGTCAGCGTGGCTACGCGAGCAACTTCCCGAAACTGCTTTCTTCTACGCGCGAATTCCTTCGCTTTGGGATCTAGCTTCTTATAAAGACGACAGTTTCAAATTTGCCCATGGTAACCAAGCTTATTTAAAAGAGATCAAAAAGATCCAAGAGGCGAGTGCTGAATGGTTTAAAAAAGGGGAGGCTGATATTGAAACATTGCTAACCCTGCTTGGTAGTCAAATGGATGGCCCGGTTGAAGTTGTTGCTTATGGGCAAGACAATCAACCGCAGTTGCTGTTCAGTTCTCATGTTCGTTTTACTCAGGAAGAAGAGCTAAAAGCGATTATCGAATTGCTGATCAGCAAACGCGTGATTATTGATGAGCTTGAACCTATGCAAAATGGTGCGGGTGTCTTGATGACCAAAGCTGCGCCTCTTGCTTATAAATGGGATAAAAATCTAGGCCGTTTGAATCTGATGTTAAACCTTCAGGGAGCAGACTCTACCAGCCTTGATAGCGCTTTTTCTGCTTTAAAACCAAACCCTGCTAGTCCTATGTTTAGCAATGAGCAGGTGATGGATGATAGCCATAAAGGCCTGTATCTATGGTTTAGCAATCAGTTGGCATCTCCTGTATATCAGCCGCTTCTACCACCTGACGCGGCAATGCCTATGGCAGCTATGGGTGCACATCAGATTGAAACAGTTGCGGCAAGCTGGGGAGTTAGTAACGGCAAAGGTCGTTTGAAAGTCCAATTGGATGCGCCAAGCGAAAGTATGGTGCGCCAGTTTATTCCTGCGAATAAGAACAGTTATCCAATCAAAACAGCTGGAAAGCCCGGACTTGCGCTTTCTTTGAGTCTACCGGCTTATGCCGATTTTAAGCGTTTGGAAATGATGGCTGGTGGACTGAATAACAATAAGTACCAAGAGAGCAAAGCAAAGGCCTCCGAGGTGTTGGGTTACCCAGTTGATAATTGGTTTAAAGCGATTGGTCCTGAGGTTGTTTTGATATCCGATCAAGCGGGGGAGTATTTGGCTGTTCGTCTGCGTAACCCGGAAGAGTTCAACAAGATCATGACGGCGACCAAGGCTTGGCCTTCTGCGCGTTATGAAAGCCGCAACATTAATGGCCAAGAGATCCATCACTTAAAATTGCCTTCTATGTATTCTTCTGCTGAAGAGGAGATGGCGGCAGATAAGAATTTCTCACCTCTGCTTGCTGATCTAATCACTAAAATTGGCACCCATCTTTATTGGCAACAAGAGGGTGAGTTTTTGATTATGGCGGACCTTCCTCAAGTACTGTTTGATCGCCAAACAATGCTGTCGGATCAGACCTTGGAGCAGTGGTTGGTCGAAGAGCAGCGTCAGGATATCTCTGCTAGTACTTTTGCTTTCTCAGGCAATATCCGCAATGCGCCACGCCGTATTTATTACTACTACCTAAACGGTCTGCAAGCTTTGGGTGATCTGACGAATGCGAATCAGGACTTATTAGGTCTGCCGTCAGCTGGTCAGTTGCAGTTGGCGAAGCAAGGGACCTTTGGTGTGCAGTTAGATTCGTCTGATAAAAAATTGGCAATGGAATTCACCTTTGAGTCTTCGCCAGCAGATATTGTTCTAGCGAGTGAAGGTGCTGCGACAATTGCGGCAGTAGGTATTATGGCTGCGGTGGCAATCCCTGCTTATGAAGATTACACGCAACGTGCTGTAATCGCTGGAATCTACGCGGACAGTGCGAGCGTTCGAGGTAAACTAGAACGTTTTTATTTAGATAATGGTCGATTCCCTAATGAAGTAGAGCTAACCGGGTTGTATGAAGGTTTGACTTGGGGTTACACATTAGATGATATCGAAATTGAGCCTGATTCTGGCATTGTTTATCTGCACGTCAGTGAAAGCAATTACGAAGGTGGTTTGTTTGAACTGCATCCAGAGATTAATGGTTCAAATTTGAGTTGGTACTGTGAAGCTGAATACGTACCTAATAAGCATATGCCGTCTGAGTGCAGATAACACTCAATGGCAGGGTGAAAAAGCTGCTTTTGGGCAGCTTTTTTATTGCTTGTTGGTCTATTTTTTGGGCTTATTTGGGAAAGCGAAGCTTCGCCTCTACGCCTGTTTTATCTCTGTTGCTTAAAGAAATAGTCGCACCATGCAGTTGCGCAATTTGCTGTACGAAGCTTAAGCCTAAGCCTGTACTTTTCTGGCCTGTATTAGGCCGCGGCAATGAGTAGAAACGGTTCCAGATCTGATCTAAGGCATATTCAGGAATGCCGCTACCGTGATCGCTAATGATAAGTTCGATGCCGGTGTCTAAAGTGCTTAAATGGATCTCAATCTGAGTTTTATCAGGGCTGAAGTCTATCGCATTATCCAGAAGTCCTCTGATCGCTTGTGCGAGTAATAGGTGATCACCGGCTACCTGAATGTTTTCATCCAGTTCTAAGGCTATGTTGATGTCGCGCTGTTGCTTTAGGGCGAGAGAGATCTGTTCGCATTCATTTTGAATAAGCCGAGTTAAATTAACTTGCTCAGGGCTTTCGAGCGCAGCACGATTTTCTAAACGTGCCAGAGATAAGACTTTATCCACAAGCGCTTTTAGACGCTCAGTTTGCGCCTCTATATTTTGAGCTAGTTGTTGCTGCATCTCTTTATTATCGGCAACAGCAATTAACTCAGCTGCTCCCTGTAGTGTGGTAAGGGGGCTTTTCATCTCATGGGTGAGGCTGAGCGTATATTCCTCTATATATTGTTTACCATCTAGTGCTGTTCGCATCTGCTCCATAGCGTCTGCAAGTTGAGCTAAATCGGGATCGCTCAATTTGGGTGTCTGGCTTTGTTCGCCTTTGCTGACCTTCTGCGCATAATCTACTAATCGATGAATGCTTAGACTCAGCCAAGTAGCGAGTAGCGCGCCTGCCAATGCTGCAGCAATCAACAGCCACATCCCTTTGGAGCGAATGTTATCGCGTGCGGCTTGCCAAAATGGTTTGACGCTGACGTTAGGTTTGCCGACAGAGATTACGCCAGCAATTTGCTGTTCACCTTTTTCAGTCGGTGCGTATATGGGGGCGCCGATATACATCACCGAACTGAAATTATCTTGTGGATTTTCTTGGGTGCTGCGTGCGCCGTATCTGCCTCGTAGAGTGAGGTAGACATCGTTCCATTGAGAGTAATCAGCACCTATGTCTTGATTGCTAGAGTCATAAATGACAATGCCTTGGCGGTTGGTGACGTAAACCCGTAGATCAGTCTTTGCTTGTTTATGAGACCAGATCGTAGCGTTGATCGGGCGTTTAAGCGTTTTCTCTATGGCGGGTTTTAGTAGCTGAATTTGAATGGGTTCGTTGATCGCTGACGGGCCTACAACTTCCGCTAGGAGGTTGGATGTATCGATCAGGGCGGTTTCTAGGGATTGTCTAAGTCCAGGTTTTACTTCCAGTAACATGGAATTGAGGAAAAAGTAGATACCCAATCCCAGGATGCCGGCGTAGGCAAGAAAGAGTTTAAGGCCAAATTTCATTGTCCGAACCTTAAGCTGTAACCAAGGCCGCGGTGGGTATAAATCAACTGATCAGGGTGAACCTGTTTTAGCTTTGCGCGCAAAGTTTTGATATGGGTATCAACCGCACGATCAAGACTGTGTTCTGGATTTTCCCATGCCGCCGTCATTAACTGTTCACGACTGAAAACCCGCTCAGGGCTTTGCATAAGAGTGCTAAGAAGTAGAAATTCGATGCGGGTTAAAACGAGTTGTTCTTGATGATAAAAGATGCAGGCGCGTTTTGTATCGAGTTGCAGTGATGCAGTTTGTGGCTTAGAAGGAATAGTCGTTTGTGTAACCGATGTGGATACCCGACGTAATATTGTTTTGACTCGCGTGCTGAGTTCTCTAGGGCTAAAAGGTTTAGTGACATAATCATCGGCACCTAGCTCTAGCCCAAGAATACGATCTATCTCATCGGATCTAGCGGTCAGGAATATAATGGGAATATTGGAGAACTGCCGAATCTTTTTACACAGTTCAAAACCATTGTAGTCGGGTAAGCCAACATCAATAATCGCGAGGTCAAAACTACCTTCCTTTAGCTGATTTAATCCCTCTTCAGCTAATAGGAAATGTTGGCAATCAAAACCATCGAGCTGCAGAGCAAACTTAACGTTATCAGCAATGCTGGGTTCGTCTTCGACAATCAGTATGTTGGCTTGTGAGTTTGACACTGGTTTAGTCGGTTCTCTTCGTCCCTAAAAGTTCGATCATATAACCATCAGGGTCTTTTACAAAGGCTAAGATCGTTGAACCGTGTTTCATAGGCCCAGCTGGGCGAACCACTTCACCGCCTTTGGCTGTTATTGCATCGCACGCGGCATAAACATCTTCAACTTCAATGGCTAAGTGGCCAAACGCATTACCGAGCTCGTATTGATCAGTATCCCAGTTATGGGTGAGTTCGAGTGCAGTATGCTCAGATTCATCGCCATAACCTAAAAAAGCTAAGGTAAATCGGCCATCAGGGTAGTCTTTGCTGCGTAACAGTTTCATACCCATTAGCTGTGTATAAAACTCAATAGATTGCTGCAAATCAGTGACTCGAAGCATGGTGTGTAAAAGGCGCATAATTCAGCATCCTTTTTATTTATCTTTGGTATGATGGGAGATATAAGTTTTGCCATTATATCTTTACAGTGCTTTATTATAAGGATAGATATAACAGAAGTCCTACGTTCTGTTCTGGATATTGTGTGCGTATGGTTGTTTCTCTGGCGAGATAGGGAAGGTGTTTATGTTTCAAGATATGAATAAAAAGATCTCGGATTCGATGGGTCCGTTCAAAGAGTTGGTTAATATTCAAACCAAGATGCTTGAAGAGCTTACTCGCCAGCAAATGGAGTGCACAAAGTCTTGTATTGAGGCGACCATTCAGCAGACAAAAGAGATGCAAAAGTGTCAGTCACCAAGTGATTTGATGGAGCTGCAGCGTAGCTACGCGAAAGAACTTGAAGATACGCTCAAGGCGGCAAGCGAACAGAATATGAAAGCGTTACAAGAGGCTCGCACTGAAATTGAAGATGTAGCTCAGCATACATTCGACGCTTTTAATAAGTAATTTTAAACTACCTAAAAAGCAGCCTAGGGCTGCTTTTTTTGTTTTATCTGGAAAGAAAAATGAGTGCTTCAATCGGTTTGTTTTATGGCTCCACTACGGGAAATACTGAAAGTGTAGCAGAGCTAATTACTGAACATCTTGGTCAAGATAAAGTCCATCGTATCGATATTGCTGCTGACGGTATCGAGAGCGTTTCTGAATATGAACATCTCATTCTTGGAATCTCTACTTGGGACTTTGGTGAGTTGCAGGAAGATTGGGCTGACCTATGGGAGCAGTTGGATGCCGTAGCGGTTGCAGGTAAAAGCTGTGCCCTGTTTGGTTTAGGTGACCAGATTGGTTACAGCGAATGGTTCTTAGATGCGATGGGTCTATTGCACGAAAGGTTGCAGAGTAAAGGTGCCCAGATGGTTGGTTATTGGCCTGTTGAGGGCTATAACTTTGAAGCGTCTAAAGCGCTAACGCCAGATCATCAGCAGTTTGTCGGCCTTGCGATTGATGAAGATTGTCAGCGTTCAGAAACTGAAGAGCGTGTTACTACTTGGTGTCAGCAAATCCGAAAAGAGTTCGACCTGTAGTCTTATCGTTGTTATCAAATCCGCGCTAACTAATCAGGCTAAACAAGTAGTGTTATGCGCTGATTTTCGGTAAAATACCGCCCTTTTTTAAACTGCCGGCTATAGATTCTATACCATGGAAATTAACCCGATTCTTAACAACCTCAAAGATATTACAGTGCGTACTGAAGCACTTCGTGGCTTTCTTGATTACGAAGGCAAAAAAGAGCGCCTGGAAGAGGTCACTCGTGAACTGGAAGACCCTGCAGTTTGGGATAATCCAGAAAATGCGCAGCAATTGGGTAAAGAGCGTTCTACGCTTGAGGCTGTGGTAAACACAATCGACGAACTGACAGCGGGTGTTGATGATACACGTGATCTGTTAGATATGGCTGTTGAAGAAGATGACGAAGATACAGTCGCAGAAGTCGAAAGTGATGTTAATAGCATGCTGGATAAACTGCAGACGCTTGAATTCCGTCGTATGTTCTCTGGTGAAGCCGATCCAAACAACGCCTTCCTAGATATCCAAGCGGGTTCTGGTGGT
Source organism: Neptuniibacter sp. SY11_33 (assembly GCF_047778025.1). Lineage (GTDB taxonomy): Bacteria > Pseudomonadota > Gammaproteobacteria > Pseudomonadales > Balneatricaceae > Neptuniibacter. Next base: position 3,030,896 of record NZ_CP180543.1, on the reverse strand, counting down.
ACTGAGGCCCAAGATTGGGCTGAAATGATGCTACGTATGTACCTGCGTTGGGGCGAAGATAAAGGCTTCAAAACTGAGCTATTGGAATGCTCTGCGGGCGATGTTGCAGGTATCAAGTCTGCGACGATTAGTTTCCAAGGGGAGTACGCTTTTGGTTGGTTGCGCACCGAAACTGGTGTTCACCGTCTAGTACGTAAATCACCATTCGATTCCGGTGGTCGTCGTCATACATCTTTCTCTTCTGTATTTGTATCTCCAGAGATTGATGACAACGTTGAAATTGAGATCAACCCAGCAGACCTACGAGTCGATGTTTACCGTGCATCGGGTGCTGGTGGTCAGCACGTCAACCGTACGGAATCTGCGGTACGTATTACGCACGAACCTTCCGGCATCGTAGTACAAAGCCAGGCGCAGCGTTCTCAGCACCAGAACAAAGACACCTGTATGAAACAGCTTCGCGCTAAGCTATATGAAGTTGAGATGCTTAAGCGTTCAGAAGCGGCGCAGGAGCAAGAAGACAATAAAGCGGATATTGGCTGGGGCAGTCAGATTCGTTCTTATGTGTTGGATGATCAGCGCATTAAAGATCTGCGTACAAACGTTCAGAGCTCGAACTGTGACAAAGTACTGGACGGCGATCTGGATCTATTTATCGAAGCTAGCCTTAAAGCTGGCCTGTAAAGAATTTATTAACTTAAAGGTTTACCACACCGATGTCTGATAACACTCAGAAGCAAGATGAAAACCGCCTGATTGCGGAGCGCCGTGAAAAGCTAAACGCGCTACGTGATGAAGGTAATGCATTCCCAAATAACTTCCGTCGCGATAGCTATGCTGAAGACCTTCAGGCTCAGTACGGCGATAAATCGAAGGAAGAGTTGGCTGAAGCAGGCATCAAGGTAAGCATTGCGGGTCGTGTAATGCTAAACCGTGGTGCTTTTGGTGTTATTCAGGATATGACTGGTCGTATCCAGTTTTATGTAAACAAAGAAGCACGTAAGTTTGCTAAAAGCTTGGATCTTGGTGATATCGTAGGTATCACAGGTGAACTGCATAAATCTGGTAAAGGCGATCTATATGTAGATATGGGCGAATACCAGTTGCTAACGAAAAACTTGCGTCCTTTGCCTGATAAGCACAAAGGTCTGCAGGACACTGAGATCCGTTACCGTCAGCGTTATGTTGATCTGATTACGAACGAAGATTCTCGTAAGGTATTTGAGACACGCTCTAAGATTGTGTCTGGTATCCGTAACTACCTGACTGAGCGTCGCTTTATCGAAGCAGAAACGCCTATGTTGCAGGTGATTCCAGGTGGTGCGACAGCACGTCCGTTTATCACGCATCACAACGCGCTAGATCGCGATATGTATCTGCGTATTGCGCCTGAGCTATATCTGAAACGTTTGGTAGTCGGCGGTTTTGAGCGTGTATTCGAGATCAACCGTAACTTCCGTAACGAAGGCCTTTCTACGCGTCACAACCCAGAATTCACAATGATCGAATTCTATCAGGCGTATGCGGATTACAACGATCTGATGGATCTAACAGAAGATATGCTGCGTACTGTTGCGCAGGATGTTTTGGGTACAACAACAATCATCAATACAGTACGTAATGATGAAGGTGAAGTGCTGGAAACATTTGAATATGATTTGGAAAAACCATTCCGTCGTATAAGCGTGTTCGACTCTATTCTTCACTACAACGATGACATCACTGCTGAAGCATTAGCAGATGAAACTGCTGCACGTCAGATTGCAGAGCGCATGGACATCGATGTTAAAGATAGCTGGGGCTTAGGTAAGGTTCAGATTGAGATCTTCGAAAAGACTGTAGAGCACCGTTTGGATCAGCCTACATTCATCACTGAATACCCAGCTGAAGTGTCTCCGCTTGCACGTCGTAATGATGCAAATCCTTTCATTACTGATCGTTTCGAGTTCTTCGTAGGTGGTCGTGAGCTTGCTAACGGCTTCTCGGAGTTGAATGACTCTGAAGACCAAGCTGAGCGTTTCCGTGCGCAAGTAGCTGAAAAAGATGCGGGTGATGATGAAGCGATGCACTACGATGGTGACTATATCAACGCGTTGGAGTACGGCTTACCACCAACGGCTGGTGAAGGTATTGGTATCGACCGTTTGGTGATGCTATTTACTGACTCTCCATCTATCCGTGACGTGATCCTGTTCCCAGCGATGCGCCCGCGCGGTTAAGTTCAGAACTATTTTCATACTAAAAGCCCTCATTTGAGGGCTTTTTTGTATATAGCTAAACCTATGGTTGTTCTATATCGTTAGGTAAAAAAGGAAGAGATACTGTGGCGATAAACTGGTTATTCCCAACAGAAAAACGCTCTATACCGGCTAAGCGCTGGTTGGGTATAAGTTTGCGAACAATTCATCTCGTTGGTATTGCGGGTTTGGCTGGAGCCTATCTTTTTCAGCAGCCGGAGAGTAGTTGGTACCCTTATCTGCTTATGACTCTTGTTAGTGGTTTTCTAATGGCCGCTATGGAAGTGTATGGTGATGGTATTTGGTTGATTCAGCTCAGAGGTACTGCTATCGGTATTAAGTTGCTGCTTTTATCCACCGTATTTTGGTGGTTTGAACAGCCAAATGCTTATATCTATTTTCTAGCAATTATCATCTCTGGCATTGTATCTCATGCTCCTGGAAAGTTACGGTACTATTCCATTTGGCATCGTAGAGTTGTTACAGAGCCCGTTGAGTTAAGTTCTAATGAAGTAAAAAATTGTGGTGGTTGATACATATGGCACTTGAAAACGCACCAAGCTGGCAAGCTGTTTTGGCTGAGCAATTTCAGATGCCTTATATGCTAGCCCTTGACGAGTTCCTTAAAGAGCAAAAAACTCAGCGTAAAATTATCTACCCTCATTCAGATAATTGGTTTCATGCTTTAGAAACAACGCCATTGGATGACGTTAAAGTCGTGATTTTGGGGCAGGACCCTTACCATCAACCCGGTCAAGCTCATGGGTTGTGCTTTTCGGTGATGCCTGGGGTCAAAGTGCCTCCCTCTCTTGTGAATATCTATAAAGAGCTAGAGAGTGATTTAGGGCTTCCTCGACCGGATCATGGTTATTTGGAATCTTGGGCTCATCAAGGGGTTTTGCTACTCAATAGTGTGCTCACGGTTGAACAGAGCAATGCGGGGGCTCATCAAAGTAAAGGCTGGGAAACGTTTACCGATCAAATTATCCAAGCTGTAAACCAACATTGCGACAATGTCGTGTTTCTACTTTGGGGGAGTTACGCACAGAAGAAAGGGGCCTGTATTGATCAGGCTAGACACCTTGTTTTAAAAGCGCCTCACCCATCACCTTTATCTGCTCATCGAGGGTTCTTAGGCTGTCAGCATTTTAGCCAAACCAATCAGTATCTGCAGCAGCACGGTAAAGTGCCTATCGATTGGCGGCTTCCATCTCTCTAGGTTCTACCGATAGCGGCAATTCAGACTGCGTCACTGGGCTTGGGGTAAAGTAGCAATGCTGACCTCGCCCGCGCTTTTTGCTTTCATACATTGCTACATCGGCCCAATGTAATAAGCCTTCAAAGTCTGTAGCGTCTTTCGGAGCAAAAGCAGTACCTGCGCTACAGCGTATATGTAGTGCTGCAGGGGTATCGACAATTGGGTGATCCAGACGTTCATGGATACGTTCCATAATATGGTCCAAAGCTTCCTGTGCTTCAAAAATGCTGTCGGCTTGAATCAGTAAAATAAACTCGTCGCCGGCAAGACGGGCTAAAATATCATCTTCACGAAGGATTTGATTAATAGCGGTAGTGAAGTTTGTGAGAACTTTGTCCCCAACGTTATGACCATACTCGTCATTAATAGGTTTGAAGAAATCTAGATCGATAAAGGTAAGGGATAAGGCACTCTGTTTTCTTTGTGCTCGACTGATCGCTTGTTTGGTAATGGCCTCAAGCATTTTACGATTGGGTAGGCCAGTTAGCTGATCAGTATGGGCTAGCTCTTGTAGGCGTCTATTTTGCTCGGATATTTGGGTGTTGGCTAAAGCTAGCTTTTGCATATAGCGAGTTCGGTTATCGGTAAAGCGGCGTACTGAATACCCCGATATTAACGTCATGGCGACGATAGCTAAGAGCAGTAAAGCGAGGAGGGAGTTTTGAGCTGTGTCCTCATAGCTGATACGCATTTTGAGCGAGCTTTCTAGCGCATTCGCTTTCTGCATTATCTCTAGAAAAATCTTATCTTGGCGCTGTTCTTCTACTGTTCCTGCGTGCGTCCCTTCTAGGTTGATATATCTTTGATCGATTGACTTACGGAGTTGCTGTAGCCTGTAAACTAGCCGATTGGCTTGAAGTCTAAGCTCTTTGTACTCTAGTGGTTGGTAAATATTCTGTTTGAGGGTTCCGCCATCCAAAATGGCGTTGGCGTACCATGTTGCCTGATCTAAGTGTGTGTAGACGGTGCCTACCGATACAGAAGGGTCACCCGCGGAGATCTCTTCAAACCAAAGATGGGCTTGCGCTACTTCTAGTTTGATCTCCATAGAGGCATCGAGCCAAGGAATGTATTTTTGCAGAGTGCTTTGAGCACTAAGGTGAATATAGAGGAGAAGAAGTAGGCACAGTGTGGCCGTTGCACCAGTAAGCAATAACGGTACTCTCGGACTGGTTGGTGCCGAAGTTGTCATCCCTGAGCCTCTCCCTAGGCCTTTTACGAAAGTTGTATGGGAGTGTCTCGTTTATTGCTTTCTGGGTCAACAGTTGTGTTCTATTTGTGCACCTTATTTGGGCTCAAATAGCTTTGGATCTAGCTCGTAAGGCAGTGTGGATAATTCCAGAGCTGCGTCTCCAACTTTAAGATCACCTTTCTCAGCTAGTGTTTTTACCAATACGGCCAATATGCGGTGACGGTTTTCGCCACAAGGTGCTGCAAGTACTATTTGGCCAGCATTAGGCTTGTCTGGGCTGCTTACTTGTTGGCCTGGTAGTGGTTGCTGATTCGTTGTTACTTCAGCAATGTACATAGGTTTTTTAAGCTGTCCGCGATGTTGAAGACGGGTAATGATTTCTTGGCCTGTATAGCAGCCCTTACGGAAGCTAACGCCGCCCAATGCTTGGAAATTAGTCATTTGAGGGATGAATGCTTCCTGTGTTTCTGCGCGAAGGTCAGGAATTGCTGCGTCGATTTCGCTCAGTATCCAGTCATCGGTTGAACCGATACCCACTTCGTCGGGAAGGTTTTGGATTAGTTCTACTAGGCCATTATCTTCCATCCAAATTTCGTAACGGTTGCCGGGTACACGAACAACAACGCCGTTACTTAGGCTGATAATGCTATCGTCTTCGGTCGGCGATTGTTCGAATAGCTGCTCAATCAGTGCTTGTGCGCCAGGGCCAGTTAGACCAATACCACTTACTTGTGCGCTGACATCTTCTGCTTCCGCTTTGGAAAAGATCATGTACTTTTTCAGGTTATTAGTAGCGCTTTCAAAAATATCATGGCTCATGCGCAACCAAACGTGATCTTCGCCTCGTTTAAGCATACGGAAAAGGCTAAGCATATGGCCCTTAATATTGCAGTGCGCGCCTAGAGCACTGCCGCGTGCGAAAACTTCTGAAACATCACAGGTCAGTTGGCCTTGAAGGAATTTTTCAGTATCCGGGCCTGCTATTGATAGAACGCGTTGATGTAGCAGCGGAATAATTTGTGTCGTTTTGGGTGTTGTACTGAGTACAGCTGTGTTGTCAGTATTGAGTTGAATATCTTTATCTTTTAATAATTCAATCAGATTGCTCATCGTACATTAATACCTAGACTGCGACTCTACACTCCTAGTGTATGCTAAATACAAACTGAGGACAGCAGACAAAGTTTATGGTTATTCAGAATAAAATCGACATCTCTGGCTAACCTTTGAAGTGCACCTTGGTCAGTTGAATTGAGGAAACAAGGTACACAAATACAACAGGATATATTTAAGCGTCGACTTTCTTCGCTATCATTTTTCCGAGTTCTACTGGGCTTTCTGCTGCTAGTTCTTCTGCCCAAGAGATCTGCTCTTTGCCAAATAGCAGAACAACTGTTGAGCCGAGTTTAAAGCGTCCCATCTCTTCGCCTTTCTCCAAAATAATTGGCTCAGGTGAGGTTGGGCTGAAACTTGCGTGAACAGGGCGTCTTAGCGCAGGAGCTTCCTGCCCTGACCAAACTGTTTCGATGCCAGCCACAATCATTGCACCGACTAACACCATGGCCATAGGGCCATATTCAGTGTCGAAGTAAGCAACTAGGCGTTCATTACGTGCAAACAATTGATCTACGCCTTCAGCTGTTGTCTGGTTTACGGAAAACAGATCTCCAGGAACATAGGTGGTATGAGTTAGCGTACCCTTAACAGGCATGTGCACTCGGTGATAATCCCTAGGGGAGAGATAGATGGTCGCAAATTCGCCATCAATAAAATCTTTTGCTCTTTCTTGATCGCCACCTAATAGCGTTGCTAAACCATACCCACGGCCTTTTGCTTGAAAGATACGACCATGTTCAATCTTGCCTAGCTGGCTAATTGCGCCATCTGCTGGGCTAGCGATATTAGCTGCATCCCTATCGATGGTACGTGCACCGTCTTTTAATTCACGGGTGAAGAAAGCATTGAAACTAGGGTAATTAGTTGGAATCTCTTCACGAGCTTCCGTCATGTTGATTTGATACTTCTTGGCGAACCATTTAATAAATGTGTTTTTTACCCAAGGCGTTTGGCAGTCTGCAATCTTGCCTACCAAGCGTGATAACAAATGCTGAGGCACGATATGTTGAAATAAAATAAACAGACGGTCAGTAAAGCTTTTCATTATTTCTCCACAGGAGTGTTTGGAAGATTACCCCATTCGAACCACGAGCCATCGTAGCAGCGAATGTTTTTAAATCCGAGGTGTTTAGCAACCCAGTAAGTTAGGCCTGAGCGGCGGTGAGTTTGGCAGTGGGTGATAATAGTGTTTTCAGGATTAATCCCTGCATCTACCAGTAAGGATAACAATTCCTCTTTGGGTTTTAGGCGGAGATCGGAATCGCTTATTAAGCAGTCAGTCCATTCGAAATGTTTAGCGCCTGGAATATGGCCACCTTTTTGAGCATTGATGACCTTTTCACCGCTGTATTCTGCAGCGCTGCGTGCATCCCAGATAGTGCAGTTAGCATCATCTAAGTGCGTAAGAATATAATCCGCATCAGCAAGCAAAGAGTCGTCGTAGTTGATCTCGTGGTTGCTTGGTGACGGTAGGTTCTTTTGCTGTTCAATTGCTAATCCTGCTTGTTTCCAGGCGTCGAATTGGCCATTTAATACAGAACAGTTTAGGTGGCCTAATATGTTTAAGGTCCACATGAAGCGGCCAGCCCAAGGGCCTTTTTGATCATCGTACACTACAACCCATGTATCAGGTGTGATACCCAACTCATTATAAAGCGTAGCGAGTTTTTCTTTGCTTGGAACCGTATTTGGAACAGGTTTTTCACCATTTAACAGGCGACTTGACGCTAAGTGAATGGCGCCTGGAATATGGCCAGCTAGATAGTTCTCTTCGCTGGAAAGATCAATTACCAGTACCTGTGGATCGTCGAGATGCTGGTGTAAAGTGTGCGCCTCAACGCTTAAAGGTAAATTCATTCAGTCACTCCAAAAGAAAGGGCTGGTCAAAGATAATATTGGGATTGTTGCCACTTATTCAAGCGTGCTGATATACCGGTCTTATTTAAGCATCTTTTTGAGGCTTAAAGTGGCGGCTGAGCAGAGATAGCGGAATCGCTCATGGTGGAAATCACTGATTTCAGGGCCGTGACTACCGTAATCGGCATGAATGATCGCAATTGGCTTCTTGCCAAAGAATAAAGACATCAACAGGAAACCATTTGGGTTACCCCAGCTACGATAGACCTCTGGCAACATCTGATTCATTTTGTCGATGTTTTCAGGCTTCACCCAAATGCATCCAGGTTTTTCTCTCAGCTTTTTAAATAGGCTTGGTATTTCCAAATCGTATTGGAATGTCGACATCGGATGTTTGTCTTCAAACCCAACGGCAAACGCTGTTTTCATGCTGTTTGTCTTTGGATTGACGAGAAACATGCATACCCGTTCAAAGCCTAAGCCACGGTTAGTACCTTGAATTAACCCCTGAAGGATATGTTTAGGCTGCGTATAAAGATCGTAACCTTTTAAGAACCTTTCAGCGATTTGATCGTAAATGTTTTGATCCTGAAAATCGGGCTTAGCAGGCAGGCTTATTTCGGTCTCAACGATCTCTTCAGGCTCAGGCGTCGGTTGCGGAACTTCTATTTGAGGTTTTGTTACTTCCGGTAAACTTGCCGACAGTATTTGGCTCTCTTTTTCGGATAGGCGGTAATTAATCTGTTTTTCCGACGGGAGCATGATCATCTCGGCTGCAGGAGCCAGAGTGCCTGCTACATGGTACATAGAGGATGCGTGAGCGCAGTTCTTATGCAGCATGTTAATGGTGTCAGCGATCTCGCCTTTAAGATAATCGTTAATGATATCGATTATCTTCATGGTTTTGGTCTGTTGCCAGCCGAGGTTGGCTGTTAAAGCGATCCAGTTTGCGAGTTTTACAGGGAAGAACTTTTCTTGTACCAAATGATTGATTTCACGAAGGTCTTCATCGCTTAGGCGAGGATCTCCTAATGCGCGCTGGTGAAGCTGCGCTAAGGTTTTTTTGTTAGGCGATGTTTCATGTTCCAAGCTGATCGATGCTAATTCAGAAATGCCCCAGTGTTCGATCAAACCATGAGAAATCTCTTGAATTGTACAGCCTAATACATCCGTTTCCGCTAGAACAACATCGGTGCGCTCTTCTCTGAGTTTTACTTGGATCTCACTCATATGCAGAGCCGCATGCTGCCAAAGCATCCAATGGCCTACACCGTAAAACAGGGCTGCAAGATGAGTTTCTTCAACAAAAGGCGCTCGACGCACTTCTAACCAGTTGGAGGCTTGTGTTGCTGCATGGTGGCTTACGGCGATGTAACGAAAGTACATCTTCTGAGCAACGCTAGATGGGTTTAGCTTGAGTGATTTTGTGCTTTTTAAAACCGCTTCAATATTATCTAAGCCAAGAGAGTTTATGGCGTGATCAATACTGGTTACTTTGGAATCGACTTTATTATGCAGTTCGGACGCCTTTCTAACCATATGTAAGCATAAGACCGGGTCTGATTTAATGATCCGGTTCAGAGTTTGAATGGTTACGTTTGTATCTCGTAACTGTTTTTGCAGACGACGAAGAACACTGTTTCTGACAGGTAATGGGCGGTCTTTTAGGTACTCAACCCAATTCTCCACTCCGTATGGGGACTCTGACATCTGTTCTCCGCCTGATTCCAATATTGATACTATGGACCAAAATTAACTATTTTGCTCTTCAATAGAACAAAGAATATGTTTGTAGCTCTTCCAGCGATATTCGCTGATAGTACCATCTTCTACGGCCGACTTTAGTGCACAGCCGGGTTCTTTTTCATGCTTACAATCGCGAAAACGGCACAACCCAGCTAAAGGCTGTAACTCTTTGAAACCATTGATAACATCATCAGGTTCAATATGCCACAAGCCAAACTCCCTAATCCCTGGAGAATCGATTAAGTCACCGCCATCTGGGAAGTGGAATAATCGTGCTGTTGTAGTAGTGTGTCGGCCTTTCTTTGTTTGAGTTGAGAGTGAGCCTACTTTTAAATCAACGCCAGGCAGTAACACATTTATTAAAGATGATTTACCTACACCTGATTGCCCAACAAACACACTGATACGATTGTCGAGATAACCCTTTAGATCAGCTAAGCCTTCTTCACTAGAACTCGATGCAAGTAGAACGGTATAACCGATATCTCTATAACGTTGCAGCATTGCGTCAATCTCGGCGCGATTGACGTCGTTTAGTAGGTCGGTTTTGTTTAATAAAATAACCGGCTCTATACCGCTTAATTCTGCTGCCACTAAGTAGCGATCAATAAGATTGGCGTAAGGTGTTGGTTCAACCGCTACAGTGATAACAATAAAATCGATATTTGCGGCTACAGGTTTCATGTCGCCGTATGGGTTGGGGCGCAGTAGCTCACTTTTACGCTCTAGCTTAGCTACGACTACGCCAGTATCTTTGCCTTCGCGCCAGATAACCCTATCGCCGGTGACCAACTGACCTAAATTGGTACGCATATGACACCGAATGATCTCACCTTGGTTGTCACCTTCGGTCGCTTCGACATCTACGGTGCGACCAAAATGAGAGATGATTAGACCGTGTTGCTCGGGGCCAAGGTCGCTGCTATCCAATTGCTGTTCGATCGCGGCATCTTTTTTAGATGCGCGAGCGGCACGTTCGTCTTGGATTTTCTGGATACGCCAGCTTTGGCGGCGAGTTAATTTACGTTTTGCCATAATGAGTTAGCTGCGTTTTAAAGCGCGAGTGCTAATAGTCTCCGTTAATATCGAAGCAAGATGTTAGAAGGTAGGGTATTCTAAGGGAAAGTCAAAGAACCTGCGAATTAAGTCCGCTATTCAGTGACATAGGTAGGTGAAAACGTCATTTTTGGAGGTAATAAGGTGGTAAGTAAGGAAAATCTGATCTGGATTGATCTAGAGATGACCGGGTTGGAGCCAAAAACAGATGTCATTATCGAGATTGCAACCATTGTCACTGATTCTGACCTGAACATCTTAGCGGAAGGGCCAATGTTAGCAATTCATCAAACTGATGAAATCTTGGACGGCATGGATGAGTGGTGTACCAATCAGCATGGGAAGTCAGGGCTGACTCAGCGTGTTAAAGATAGTCAGGTGACGGAAGCGCAGGCGGAAGCGCAGACAGTTGAATTTTTAAAACAGTATCTGGAAGCAGGTGCTTCGCCAATGTGCGGAAATAGCATTGGTCAGGATCGACGTTTCCTGAATAAATATATGCCTGAGCTAGAGGCATTCTTCCATTACCGAAATCTTGATGTGAGCTCTTTAAAAGAGCTGGCGAAACGTTGGAAGCCAGAAGTCGCCAAAGGCGTTGTGAAAAAAGGGTCTCATCTGGCGCTAGACGATATTAAAGACTCAATTGAAGAGCTTAAATACTATCGCGAGCACTTTATTAAGCTGGATTAAAACTGAATCTTCTTACGGCGAGGGTGGGTCTGAATAGGAAGGATCTGCGCAGCAGTTCTACTTTCTAGTTGCTTTAGGGCCCACTCAACGTGCTCGCGAACAATATCAGATTCGTGAGTACGCTTGCTTTCTAAAGCTTCAATCACATATTGGCCACCGTTACTGTTTCCTAGTGCTACAGCAATGTTTCTTAGCCAGCCGATATGCCCTGTTCTTCTGATTGCCGAGCCTTCGGTTTTTTTCAAAAACTCTTCTTCTGACCAAGTAAAAAGATTTACTAATTCGATATCATCTAATTTTTGTCGAGGGTGAAAGTCGCTTTCTTGGGTGAAATCCGAAAAACGATTCCAAGGGCAGATTAACTGGCAATCATCGCAGCCAAAGATTCTGTTGCCCATCAGAGGGCGTAACTCTTCAGGAATCGAGCCGCTCAGCTCAATGGTGAGATAAGATATACAGCGACGTGCGTCTAAAACATGAGGTTGTGGAAACGCCTTGGTTGGGCATACGTCCAAACAAGCTGTACATTTACCGCAATGGTCTTCTGTTACGGGTTCATCTATTGGTAATGGTAGGTCGATTAATAGCTCTCCAAGAAAGAATAATGACCCAGCTTCACGGTTTAAAATTAGAGTATGTTTGCCACGCCAACCAATACCCGCTTTTTTAGCTAAAGGTCTTTCCAAAATGGGAGCGCTATCCACGAACGCTCGGTAGACCGATTCGCCGACTTCCTGCTCAATTCGTTTGCCGAGCTGAGTCAATCGTTTCCTAATCAGTTTGTGATAATCTCGGCCCAAAGTGTAGCGCGATACATAGGCTTTATTGTTATCGTCGAGGATTTTTGTGATCTTGGTTTCGGGAGGTAGATAATCCATGCGAACACAGATGATACGTTGCGCCTCGGGTACTAAACTATTAGCAGAGAAACGTTTATCTAGATGGTTCTCTAGGTATGCCATCTCTCCATGGAAACCGTTGCTAAGCCATTGTTCGTAATGCGCTTGTTCTTGGCTTAAATCGCAGTCGGTGATTCCACATTGCTGAAAGCCAAGTTCCTTTGCCCAAGTTTTGATCTGTTGGGCTAACGCTTCCAGAGATTTAGTTGGCATATCTGTCATGGTGTCTGCTTGCCTAAATAGGCACAGGTTCCTCTATAATGGCAGAAAATCACAGGAGTTCGCAGAGCAGATGTCCATAAACAGAGCTGTCTTACCTGCACCATTATACACTGCCGAACAAACTCGGGTGTTGGATAATACCGCAATTACTCAGTTTGGTATTCCGGGTATTCGCTTAATGCAGCGAGCAGGACATGCTGTGTTTGCTGAAATACTCGATCGTTTCCCGAACATTGAGTCATTAAGTATTGTTTGCGGCGCAGGCAACAATGGCGGTGATGGCTTTGTGGTAGCAGCCCTAGCTATCAATAAAGGTTTACAGGTGCAGTTGGTCTGCGTAGGAAAAGCCGAATTCCCCACTCAGCTTGGTGGTGAGGCGCTAGAAGCATGGGAAAAACTGCAGTCCGTTATTGGAAGAATAGAGGTGACATCTGCAGGTGCAGAACTATGGGGCGATCTTATTGTTGATGCACTGTTGGGTACAGGGCTGACGGGTGAAGTTAGAGAACCCTTTGTAGGCATGATCAGGCAGATCAATCGCAGTAATAAACCAATATTCGCCGTTGATATACCCTCAGGTATTTGTGCTGATACCGGTGCTGTTTTAGGTGTAGCTGTTCGAGCAGATATTACATTGAGCTTTATAGGGCTTAAGCGTGGTTTGTTTACCTCCGAAGGGGTGAATTATCGTGGCCAGATTCTATTTGATGACTTAAAAGTGCCTGATGAGGTTTATGACCTAGTTACGGTAGATGTTTTTCGAACCACGGAGAGTGATTTAGCTGAGCTTCTGCCAGCAAGGGAGCGTAATGCCCATAAAGGTAAGTTTGGTCATCTGTTGGTGATTGGCGGTAATTCCGGCATGGGTGGGGCGGCCCTTTTAGCTTCTCAGGCAGCGATGCGAAGTGGGTCTGGATTAGTGTCTTTGGCGACCCGTTCAGAGCATGTGACCGCCTCGTTAACACGTTCCCCTGAAGTCATGGTGCATGCTGTTGATTCAACGGGACACTTATTACCTTTGTTGGATCGTGCGGATGTGATTGTCATAGGGCCGGGTCTTGGGCAAAATGCGTGGTCCGATCAGATGTTACGTGCTGCGCTAGCAACCGAAAAGCCTTTGGTTTTAGATGCTGATGCGCTGAATTTAATTGTTGAGAAGGCGTTGTTTACCCAGCTGAATCAGAAAAAATGGATCTGTACCCCTCATCCGGGTGAAGCATCCAGAATCATGGATAAGTCTGTAGCTGAGTTAGAAGCTGATCGTTTCGCATCCGTTGAGCGTTTACAGAAAATTTGTGGTGGTAGCGTTGTTTTAAAAGGTGCTGGTTCATTGGTCAGCGCTGGTGAAGTGATTTATCTTTGTGACGCCGGTAATCCAGGTATGGCGGTTGCTGGGATGGGAGATGTATTGTCGGGTATTTGTGGAGCGCTTCTAGCTCAAGGTTTATCACCTGAAAATGCCGCTCGTTTAGCGGTGTTGATTCATGCTAAAGCCGCCGACTACGTTGTGAAACAACAGGGTGAAATAGGTTTAATCGCATCAGATCTGTTTGATGCAATTCCAAGAGTAATAAATAGTAAGTATGAGTAATCAGTATCAAGTAAAACTATCCGATGAAGAGGCGATGATCGCATTCGGCCATAAAATTGCGAATGCAGCAGCGGGTAGAGGTGTTATTTTCCTGTTAGGTGACTTAGGTATGGGTAAAACAACCCTAAGCCGAGGTATTCTTCGTGGTTGTGGTCATCAAGGTTCGGTTAAGAGTCCGACCTATACGCTGGTGGAGCCTTATGAAGTAGGCGAACAGCAGATTTATCACTTTGATTTATATCGTTTGTCGGACCCTGAAGAATTGGAATTTCTAGGTATTCGTGATTATTTTGAAGATAAGGCATTATGTTTAGTTGAATGGCCAGAAAGAGGGCAAGGTATTTTGCCTGAGGCTGATTTGTTGTTGCAGATTGAGCTTGATGGTCGCGGACGACAATTAACTTGGACACCACAGTCTGAATTAGGCCAGCAGATGGCCGATAAGTTATTGTAAGCGACTGAAGAGAAGTAAGAAGGGGCTAAGCTTAAGCACTATGCGAATGAGCGGTTTCCGGCATGTTTTTGCTGGATTATTAGGTTGTTTGATTTTTATCTGTAGCGCGATTACTCATGCTGCGGATGTTAAAAATGTGCGTATCTGGTTAGCACCGGATCATGCTCGTCTTGTATTTGATATGAGCGGTCCGGCATCACATAAAGTATTTACGCTCGATAAGCCTGATCGAATAGTGCTTGATATCGAAAAGGCATCGTTAAAAGCTGGGCTGGATAAGCTTGGTTTAGATAAAAGCCCGGTTAAAAAAATTCGTTCCGGTAAAAACGGTCAAACCCTCCGTCTAGTATTGGATCTCAAAAGGGCGGTTCGCCCCAAGAGCTTTGAATTAAAACCAAATCAAAAATACGGTCACCGACTCGTCTTAGATCTTTACGAAAAGTCTTCGCTTAAAACAGTTAAGAAAACGGCCAAGCCTAAAGCGGTCGCTGGGCGTGATATTGTGATCGCTATCGACGCAGGTCATGGTGGTGATGACCCCGGGGCAATTGGGCCAGGCGGGGTTCGAGAAAAAGATGTTGTACTTGCGATCGCTAAAGAACTAAAACGACGTTTAGACGCCACCCCTGGTTACAAAGGTAAGCTAACACGTACGAGTGATTACTATGTAAGTTTACGCGGTCGAACGAAAGCGGCCCGTAAGCATAATGCTGATCTTTTTGTCTCTATACATGCGGATGCCTTTAAAGATGCACGTGCTCGAGGCGCTTCGGTTTGGGTTTTATCGTCCCGTGGTGCAAGTAGTGAAATGGGTCGTTGGTTAGCGCGTAAAGAAAATAGTACCGATTTGATCGGCGGTGTAGGTAGCGTTAGCTTGGATGATAAAGATAATGTGTTGGCGAGTGTGTTGTTAGATATGTCGATGACTGCAAGTCGTGAAGACAGCCGTTCTATCGCCAAGCAGATCCACGGCAATATAAAGCGCTTCGCCAAAATGCATAAACCCCATGTAGAACAGGCTGGTTTTGTCGTCTTGAAATCGCCTGATATTCCATCGATTTTAGTTGAAACAGGGTTTATCTCTAATCCTGGCGAAGCAGCGAAGTTAAAGACCAAAAGTTATCAGAAGAAGATGGCAGGTGCTGTCTTTAAAGGGATTACTCAGCACTTTGAGCGTAAGCCACCTGCGCTAACATACATTGCGCAGCGAAGAGAAAAAGATAATCGTACATACAAAGTTGTTCGTGGTGATACGCTATCGGTGATTGCTTCTCGCAACGGTGTATCTCTGTCGTCATTGCGCAAAGAGAACAACTTGAAAAATGATCGAATTAAAATTGGTCAGGTCTTACGTATTCCAACCAGCTAGCCTCAGCAAAATCCAAAGGTAGATTAATGTCACGTATACAGCTTTTATCGCCGCGTTTGGCCAACCAAATTGCGGCGGGTGAAGTAGTTGAGCGCCCAGCTTCTGTTATCAAAGAGATTCTTGAAAATAGTTTGGATGCAGGAGCAGATAAAATAGACGTCGATATTGAACAGGGCGGCGTTAAGCTTATGCGAATTCGTGATAACGGTTTTGGTATTGAGAAAGATGACCTTTCTTTGGCACTTAGCCGACATGCCACTTCAAAAATTAAAGTGCTAGAAGACTTAGAGGCTGTTGGTAGTCTTGGCTTCCGTGGTGAGGCGCTAGCCAGTATCAGCTCGGTTTCACGTTTAACCTTGACCTCTAGACAGGCTGAGCAAAATAACGCTTGGCAGGTGCAAACGGAAGGGCGAGATATGGAGGCTCAACTTGAGCCGGCTGCTCATCCACAAGGTACAACGGTTGAAGTAAAAGATCTGTTTTTTAATACCCCAGCGCGTCGTAAATTTTTAAAAACGGAAAAAACTGAATTTCGTCATCTTGATGAAGTGGTAAAGCGTCTTGCATTGAGCCGCTTTGATGTTGCCTTTCAGTTGCGTCATAACGGTAAGGTTATACATCAGCTTCGACAGGCAGAGAGTGAATTAGAGCAAGAACGTCGCGTTGCCAGTATCTGTGGCTCAGCATTTATTGATAACGCATTGAAAGCAGATGTGGTAGCCGAAGCTTCGGGTCTGCGTTTGTGGGGATGGGTAGGACTCCCTACTTTCTCGCGTAGTCAGGCGGATCTGCAGTATTTCTTTGTAAATGGCCGAATGATTCGAGATAAAGTGGTTACACACGCAGTCAGGCAGGCTTATGCAGATGTGCTTTACCACGGTCGCCATCCAGCTTATGTGCTGTATCTTGAGCTTGATCCAGCATTGGTTGATGTTAACGTGCATCCGACTAAGCATGAGGTTCGCTTCCGCGAGAGCCGTTTAGTTCATGACTTCTTATTCCGGACTCTGCACCGTCTGATTGCGGATATGCGCCCGCAAGATCAAATACCGGAAGGCTCCGTGCCTGCAGTTGCTGAGTTACAGACTCAACAACAGCCAGTACAACAGAATTTCGAACAAAATCGCATGGCGTTTAGATCTGGCGTTAATAGTTCAGGTGGAAACGGTTACTCGGCACTTGCTTATCAGCCAACTTCAACGCCCTCTGGACCTCAGATCCAAGAGCAGATCAGTGGCTATGCTGCGCTTCACCCTCAGCCTGCAGCAACAGTCGATTCTGGTGTGTCTGCTGAATCCGAGGTAGAGCATGAGCAATGCCCGCCAATGGGTTATGCCATAGCACAGTTACATGGGGTGTACATTCTTGCTCAAAATGACCAAGGCTTGATTGTGGTAGATATGCATGCGGCCCATGAACGTATCGTTTATGAGCGCATGAAGCAGTCTTTTGAGCAGGATGTTGTACGTTCTCAACCGCTCTTGGTGCCGATGAGCCTTGCGGTAAGCCAGCGGGAAGCAGATTGTGCAGATGAGCAGTCCAATACGTTTAAGCGCTTAGGCTTTGAGTTAGCGCGCATGGGGGAAGAAACGATTGTTGTCCGACAAGTGCCGGTTTCTTTGGCTAAAGGCAATATCGAGCAACTGATCCGTGATGTGCTTTCCGATATGTTGGTGTATGGCGAAAGTAAGCGCATTGAACAACATATCAATGAACTGTTGGGAACCATGGCGTGCCATGGTGCGGTCAGAGCAAATCGCCAATTAACCTTGCCAGAGATGAATGCCTTGTTAAGGGATATGGAGCAAACCGAGCGAAGTGGTCAGTGTAACCATGGTCGACCAACTTGGAGCCAGATGACTATGGCTGATCTTGATAAATTATTTATGCGTGGCCAGTAGGAGCAAGTTAGTGAGTAATCTACCCGTCGTTTTTTTAATGGGGCCTACTGCGTCAGGTAAAACCGATCTTGCGATGAAACTTTACGATCACATGCCTTGTGAGATCGTCAGTGTCGATTCAGCGATGATCTATAAAGGCATGGATATAGGGACAGCGAAGCCTGATCAAGAAACGCTGGCTAAATATCCGCATCGCCTAATTGATATTTGTGATCCTTCAGAAGCGTATTCGGCTGCAGAATTTCGTATGGATGCGCTCAAGCAGATTGAGGAAATTCGATCCGCGGGTAAAGTGCCTATTTTGACGGGTGGAACTATGTTGTATTTCCATGCGTTGAAAAATGGCTTGGCTAATCTGCCGGAGGCCGATGCAGCCGTTCGTGAAAGGCTGCTGCAGGAGGCTGAAGCTGAAGGTTGGGCTGCTATGCATGCTCGATTGGCTGAAGTGGATCCTGAATCAGCTAAACGACTAAACCCTAATGATGCTCAGAGACTTCAGCGTGCCCTAGAGGTATATGAAATTACTGGGCGTTCTATGACGGATCTGTGGGCTGAACAGGAAAAGCAAAAGCCCGATTTTCCCATTGTTTCTCTGGCGGTGATGCCGCAAGAGCGTTCTGAACTACATGATCGTATAGCTCGTCGTTTTGATATCATGCTTGAGCAAGGTTTTGTAGATGAAGTAAGGACGCTTTGGGATCGAGGTGACTTGAACCTGCAGATGCCATCTGTGCGCTGTGTTGGTTATCGCCAAGTATGGGAATACTTTGCCGGAACTTGGGATTATGACACGATGAAATTTAAAGGTGTTGTTGCCACCAGGCAGTTGGCAAAAAGGCAGGTTACGTGGCTAAGAAGTTGGGAAAACCTCAACTGGATTGACACTCACGACACAAATCTATTGCAGAATGCCTTGAAATTCATTGAAGGTAGCATTATATAATGTCAGGCTAGACAGTAAAAAGCTGTAAAATAAGGCGTATAAGCGGCGAAAGCAGTAAATTTAAGAGCCGTCAGCCATACTATAACGAAAAAATTATAAAATTTTCCTCGGGAAGGAGTTTGCAAATGTCAAAAGGGCAATCATTACAAGACCCTTATTTGAATGCGCTACGTAAAGAGCGTATTCCAGTGTCTATTTTCTTAGTTAATGGTATTAAACTTCAGGGTCAGATCGAGTCTTTCGATCAGTTTGTTATCCTGCTTAAAAATACTGTTAGTCAGATGGTTTATAAGCATGCCATCTCAACTGTTGTTCCTGCGCGCCCAGTTAAACTGCCTGCAGCAGACGAAGCAAAAGCAGAGGACTAATAATCATTGTTCTTTGAACGTCCTAAAAGTGGCGAACGCGCCATTTTGATTCATATGAATCTGGCTGCTGAGGCCGACCAAGAAAGTCCTAAAGAGCTCGAAGAACTAGCCCTATCTGCAGGTGCAGACCCAGTCGAATTTTTGACTGGGTCTCTTTCTCATCCTAATCCGAAGTTTTTTATTGGTCAGGGAAAGCTAGACGAATTGCGCGAGCTAGTTAATCTGCATAATGCGCAATTAGTGATCTTTAACCATGCTTTAAGTCCCGCTCAAGAGCGTAATATCGAACGAGAGATTCAAAGTAGGGTACTTGATCGTACAGGCCTTATTTTGGATATCTTTGCTCAGCGTGCGCGAACCCATGAAGGTAAACTTCAGGTTGAGCTAGCCCAGCTTGATCATATGTCGACCCGCCTTGTACGTGGTTGGACTCACCTTGAGCGTCAGAAAGGTGGTATCGGTCTACGTGGTCCGGGTGAAACTCAGCTAGAAACGGACCGACGATTACTTCGTGCTCGGATAAAATCTATCCACAAACGCTTAGAGAAGGTTCGCAAGCAGCGAGAGCAGGGTAGGCGTTCGCGTAAACGCGCTGAAGTACCAACTTTATCGCTGGTGGGTTATACCAACGCAGGTAAATCAACGCTGTTCAACTCGCTGACGACTTCTGAGGTTTATGCAGCAGACCAGTTATTTGCAACACTAGATCCAACTTTGCGTCGGATTGAAGTCGAAGATATTGGTCAGGCTATTCTGGCAGATACTGTAGGTTTTATTCGTCATCTTCCACATAAGCTGGTGGAAGCATTTCGTGCGACCCTGCAAGAAACCATAGAGGCGACCTTGTTGCTTCATGTGATCGATGCTCATGACGACGACCGTCATGACCATGTTGCTGAGGTGGAAAATGTGCTGGCTGAAATTGGTGCGGATGAAGTGCCAGTTTTGGAGGTGTATAACAAAATTGATCTGATTGAAGGGCGTAAGCCTCGTATCGACCGTGATGAAGATGGTAAGCCTAGTCGTGTATGGTTGTCCGCAGTCACGGGAGAAGGGCATGATCTACTCTTTCAGGCGGTCAACGAGCTACTTGCAGATGATGTATTTCATGATAACGTGTGCCTGCAGCCGCAAGAAGGTCAGTTTAGAGCTAAATTATATGAGAGCGGTGCCGTACTTTCTGAACAAGTAGATGAAAAAGGATCTATTATTTTGGAAGTGCGTATACAGAAAAAAGACATGCTGCAGTTGTTGAGTCGGTTGGGAATGGAACGTGATCGTTGTTTTCCTGTCGAAGTAAATCCTTGGTAAGGACTCAGCCTGTCGAGTAAAAAGTTTCAAAACCTCGATTTTAGTTAATTGGGGGGTAATATCTGGCGAATAATATTTTTCGCTGATATATGTTTTAATCTACCTAACATGTTGTTTTTATACGGAGTGACGTATGGCTTGGAATGAGCCTGGTGGTAACGGTGATAATAAGGACCCTTGGGGTGGCGGTAATAACAATAACCGCGGGGGTAATAAAGGTGGTGGTGATCAGGGACCTCCTGATCTAGATGAAGCGCTACGTAAGCTACAGGATAAATTGAACGGCATCTTCGGTGGCGGTCAAAAATCCAGTGGCTATGGCGGTGATGGTGGCGGCTCTTCCTCCTCCTCTGGTTCTGGCTTCTTCTTTGCCGTACTTCTGATTGCTGCTCTAGGTTGGGCTGCTATGGGTTTTTATACCGTTGACCAACAAGAGCGTGGTGTAGTACTAAGACTTGGTAAGTTCAGCGAAACCGTAGGTCCAGGTCTACAGTGGAATCCACCTATGATCGATGTGGTTGAGATTGTTAATACAACTCGTCTGCGTACTCGTGATCATCGTGCCCTAATGCTGACTAAAGATGAGAATATCGTCGATATCGAAATGACGGTTCAGTATCTGATCTCTGATGCTAAAGGTTTTGTGCTGACTGTACGTGACCCTGAATCAAGTCTGTCACATGCGGCTGAATCGGCTCTTCGTCATGTGGTTGGTTCTACTGATATGCACTCTCTCTTGACGCAAGGTCGTGAAACTTTGTCGGTTCAAGTTCAGGATCGTATCCAGAACTACATGAATGAGTACGGTACAGGTCTTCAGATTTCTAAAGTGAACATCAAAGAAGCGAAAGCACCTAACCAAGTGCAAGATGCATTCGATGATGTGATCAAGGCGCGAGAAGATGAGGTTCGTGTTAAGAACGAAGCGGAATCTTACGCCAACGGTATTATTCCTGAAGCACGTGGTCTAGCGCAGCGTATGCTTGAAGAGGCAAGCGCTTACCAAGAGCAAGTTGTTGCTCGCTCCGAGGGTGATGCTAAACGTTTCACTGCTTTGTTAACAGAGTATGAAAAAGCACCTGAAGTAACGCGTGAGCGTCTATACCTAGACACTATGCAGGAAGTTCTTTCTCAGAACCCTAAAGTGCTAGTTGATGTAGAGGGTGGAAATAACATGATGTACCTGCCGCTGGATAAGATTATGCAAAATCGTCCAGTAACAGGTGATAGTAATCGCTCAATGCGACTAGATAGTCAGAGCCTTCGTGAGGTGACTGATCAAGTGGTTGATCAGCTACGTCAGCGCCAAGGTAGTCGTCGGGAGGGTCGATAATGCAGTCTAAATCACTATTTTTCGTAATCATTTTTGCTGTATTAGTGCTGGTTGGTCAGAGCTCTCTTTACATCGTAAAAGAAACTGAACGTGCAGTATTACTTAAGTTTGGTGAGGTGTCTGATGCCGATGTAGGTCCAGGTCTTCACTTTAAAATTCCAATTGTAAACAAAGTGCGTAAGTTCGATTCGCGTATTTTGACGTTGGATGCGCGCCCTCAGGCTTATCTTACACTTGAGAAGAAACGTTTGATCGTAGACTCTTTTGTGAAATGGCGTGTTAAAGATGTGCAAAAGTACTACACAGCGACTTCGGGTGATGAGTTTAACGCCGCAAATCTTCTGTCACAGCGTGTTGATGCTGCACTGCGTAACCAGTTTGGTGCGCGTACGGTAACGGAAGTGGTATCTGGTGAGCGTGAAGAGCTTATGCGCAAGCTAATCAGCGAAATCAGCCCAGTAGTTATCGATAAGTTGGGTGTTGAGGTTGTTGATGTTCGTGTAAAACGAATCGATCTTCCTCAAGAAGTATCTGAGTCAGTATATGATCGTATGCGTACCGAGCGTGAGCGTGAAGCACGTGAGCTACGTTCGCGTGGTAAAGAGCTAGCAGAAGGTATCCGAGCTGATGCTGATCGTCAGAAGACGGTTATTGAAGCAGAAGCTTACCGTGAATCAGAAGAGATTCGTGGTGAAGGTGATGCCGTAGCGGCTAAAAACTACGCTGAAGCATACTCTGAAAATCCAGAATTTTACTCTTTCTACCGCAGCTTGCAGGCATATCGTGAGTCTTTCGGTCAGAGTGGTGACGTTCTAGTGCTTAAGCCAGATAGTGACTTCTTTAAATATTTGGGAGCACCAAAAGCCAAGTAACAATGGCTGGCGTAAAAATGTACAAAAAAACGGATCAGGGGAAGGCATTCCCCTGATTCCGTGGTAGAATAGCAAAACCGGGTTAAAGCCCGGTTTTTTTGTGGCAATTGGATTGTATAGGCTGAAGTAAGCATGTCATCCGAACTACTGCATTCACTTGCTGTTGGTTTTTGCTTGATGCTGATTTTGGAAGGGGTTATTCCTTTTCTTTATCCACAGCGCTGGCGTAATTTGGTTCAGCAGCTTTCGTTGATCAGTGATCGGTCACTGCGCCTTATAGGCTTGGTGAGTATGCTGTTGGGTCTGGTTGCACTTTATATAGTGAATTAAAGCCGAGTCGTTATAGATCGGCGTGTTGTTTTATAAGATACGGAGTACCACATGGCATTGGCAGATCGTTGGCTGCTACCGGAAGGTGTACAAGAATTACTTCCACCGCAGGCTCGTCGCGTTGAGGTTTTACGCAGACGTTTATTGGATCTGTATGAGCATTGGGGCTATGAGCAGGTTATGCCTCCAGTGATGGAGCATTTAGAATCTCTGCTTACAGGTGTGGGTCATGATCTTGATCTGAACACTGTAAAGGTAACTGATCAAATTAGTGGTCACACGCTAGGCTTCCGAGCTGATATAACGCCTCAGGTTGCACGTATTGACGCGCATCGTCTACGTGAATCTGGTGCTACTCGTCTTTGTTACTGTGGTTCAGTTGTGCATGCATTGCCAACTCAGCCTCTAGCTTCTCGTAACCCTTTGCAGTTGGGTGCCGAGCTCTATGGTCATTCAGGTATTGAGAGTGATGTAGAAGTGATCTCTCTGATGGTTGAAACCATGCATGCAGCGGGAGTAGATCGTGATCTTAGTATCGATCTAGGTCATGTTGGCGTGTTCTCTGGTTTGATGGAGATGATCGAGCTGTCTGCAGATGACAAAGAGCAGTATCTGGATATTCTGCAGCGTAAAGCGCTACCGGAACTTCAGTTGTTCGTTGAGCAGCTAGATCTAGATGATACAAGTAAATCTTTCTTGGCAGCGTTGCCGTCACTTAATGGTGGTAGCGATGTCTTAGCTCGAGCGCGTGAGCTGTTCTCGACTGCGCCAGCGCAAGTGCTTGAAGCTATCGATTATTTGCAGCAGTTGGCAGAGCGTATTGCTTTGCGTTTCCCACAGTTGGATCAGTATTTTGATCTGAGTGAATTACGTGGATACAACTACCACACAGGCGTGGTATTTGCTGCTTATACGCCTGAATTTGGGCAGGCTATTGCAAAGGGTGGTCGTTACGATGAGATCGGTCGAGATTTCGGTCGCGCGCGTCCAGCTACAGGCTTTAGTGCTGATCTAAAAACGTTGGTTGAGCTTTCTTCTGTTGTTCTTGATGAAAAGCAGATTGTACTAGCGCCAGCGGAAGAGAATGCAGAACTATTGGCTAAGGTAAGTCAGCTGCGTTCTGAAGGTGTAAAAGTTATCTATGCGTTACCGGGCGCTGAACCGGCAAAAGAGTGTACTACTGTGCTAGTACAACGTGATGGAGAATGGGTCGTTAGCGGCCTGTGATCAGTAAAAAATTTTATTCTTAAGTAATCTCAAGTAGGCAACAATGGGCAAAAACGTAGTTGTTCTGGGTACCCAGTGGGGTGATGAAGGTAAAGGCAAGATCGTAGATCTGCTTACGGATCAGGCTTCTGCAGTGGCGCGCTTTCAAGGCGGTCACAATGCGGGTCACACGCTGGTTATTGATGGCGAAAAAACAGTTTTGCACCTGATTCCTTCAGGTATTTTACGCGAAAATGTCGTGTGCATGATTGGTAACGGTGTAGTGCTTTCTCCTGAAGCATTGCTGAAAGAGATTAAAGGTTTGGAAGAAGCGGATGTACCTGTTCGCGAGCGTTTGCGCTTGAGCCCTTCTTGCCCACTTATCTTGCCATACCATATTGCTATGGACCAAGCGCGTGAAGTTGCGCGTGGTAAAGCTAAGATTGGTACTACAGGACGTGGTATCGGTCCTGCTTATGAAGATAAAGTGGCTCGCCGCGGTCTTCGTTTGGCTGATCTTCTAGATAAAGAGCGCTTTGCAGAAAAACTGAAAGAAGTTATCGAATACTATAACTTCCAGTTGGTTGAGTATTACAAGGTTGACGCTGTTGATTACCAAACAGTTCTAGACGAAGCATTGGCTATGGGTGAAGAACTTGCGCCAATGGTTGCTGATGTGACGTCTATGCTTCATGACCTGCGTAAGCAGGGCAAGAACATCATGTTTGAGGGTGCTCAGGGTTCATTGCTAGATATCGACCACGGTACTTACCCTTACGTAACGTCTTCAAACACAACTGCCGGTGGTACATCTACGGGTAGTGGTTTTGGTCCTCTGTACCTAGATTACATTCTGGGTATCACTAAAGCGTATACAACACGTGTAGGTGGTGG
Organism: Neptuniibacter sp. SY11_33; assembly: GCF_047778025.1. Taxonomy (GTDB): domain Bacteria; phylum Pseudomonadota; class Gammaproteobacteria; order Pseudomonadales; family Balneatricaceae; genus Neptuniibacter. Next base: position 3,006,051 of record NZ_CP180543.1, on the reverse strand, counting down.
TCCTTTCCCGACAGAACTTCATTGTGAAGTGGGCGAAGGTTTGGCTGAGCGTGGTCATGAGTTCGGTTCGACTACAGGTCGCGCGCGTCGTTGTGGTTGGTTTGACGCTGTTGCAGTTAAGCATGCTATCCAGATCAACTCAATCTCAGGCTTGTGCCTAACTAAGCTAGACGTACTTGATGGTATGGAAGAGATCCGTATCTGTGTAGGTTATAAAGACTCTGCAGGCAATGTTGTTGCTTCTCTAAGCGGTAGCGAAGACTACGAAGCAGTAACGCCAGTATACGAGACTATGTCTGGTTGGGCTGGCTCTACTGTTGGTGCTAAGTCGATGGATGAGCTACCTGCTGAAGCAGTAGCGTACATCAAGCGTTTAGAAGAGTTGGTTGAAGCGCCTGTGGATATTATTTCTACTGGTCCAGACCGTATCGAGACTATCGTACTGCGTAACCCGTACGAAGCTTGATCTTTACGAAAGTAGAGAAACTGCTTGTTTAGAAATATTTTCTAAATCACAAAAAAGCCCTGCAAGAGCAGGGCTTTTTTGTGTTTACGAGCTAGTGCTGGAATTTCTCAGTCATAGTGGTCATCTGTTCAGCTCTCTTCTTAAGATGATCTATAGATGAAACGATCGATTGTGAAGCGGAGCTGTTCTGCTCTACGCCGTGAGCGATTTGGTCCATGCTAGAAGCCATTTCGCGGGTAGTATGCGCTACTTCGTCTATAGCAGAGGTAATCTCAGCGCTTATAACAAATGCTTGTTGGGTTTGTTGCTCAATTTGTTCTACAGCAAGCTGGGCTTGATCACCTTGAATTTTTACTGATTCAATACAGGCTTGGCTTTTTCCCATCACGTCAATAACAGATCGAGTTTGTTGCTGTATAGCTCTAACTGTTTCAGTAATATCACCCGTTGCTTTAACGGTGCTTTCCGCCAAAGTTCTAACTTCATCGGCAACAACCGAGAAACCGCGACCTGCTTCGCCAGCGCGTGCCGCTTCAATAGCTGCGTTTAATGCGAGTAAGTTAGTTTGGTCGGCAAGGTCGTTGATAATGATCAGAACTTTATCAATTTCCTGTGAATGTCTTTCTAGTTGGATAAGTTGTTGGGAAGAGTCTTCAACTACTTCTGCGGTATTGCTCAAAGCCTGCATAGCGTCACTGATAATTTTTCCGCCATTTATTGCAGAGCTATGGGCGCTTTTACTGTCTTGCTGTAAGTTTTGGACACGGTTAGCAACTTGCTCCGTAGTAGTACTTATCTGTTCGGTGGCACTGGCGAGAGTGTTGGATTGATCGGATACCTTGCGGTTATTGCTCGCAATGGTTTGAACCGATTGAGAGAGTTCCTGTGCCTGGGTACATAGTTCGCCCTGATCTTTAATCACCTGACCAATCACTTGGCGTAGATCTTTGGTCATAGTGTTTACCGCAGAGGCAACCTGATTAAACTCATCGTCACTGTTTGTTCCTGTGCCTAGGAGTTGGCGAAGATTACCTGAAGCAATGGAATTTAATTGCGTAATGATACGCTTGAGCGATCGAGTGGCATTTAATCCGGTTGTAGCCAGTATGATAGAAATGCCAATGGCAATAAATGCACTTACTGAGATTAGGGTCCACTGAGTGCTGTCTGTGGCGTTGACTGCATCAGTCTGGGCTTTCGATAGTAGGTCAGATTTTAGGTAGTGCTGTGTGGATTTGCTTTGTTGCTTGAATGTTTCCCTGGAGCTATTAAGTAGCTGTGTATTTTGATTCAGGTTAACTGCTGCAGCGACAACTGCTCGCATATTCTTTTGATATGTTTCAATGTGCGGTCCGAAGGTGTCATAGAATTCTGCATCTTTAACCTCGAGAGCTACCTTGTTTATCTGTTGGTTTAGCTTTTCAGCTCCCTGGTTGCTTGGCTTGATCAAGAATTCTTTTTCCAACTGACGGGCAATAATAAAAGGCTGTAACAGCATGCTGAATGTGGATAGTTGGTTTTCCAGCTCTGCGGCAGATTCAGTAAGTGGTTTGAGTAGACCTGTATCATTGTTCATCCCGAGTTTCGCGAGAGAACTTACTTGAGACGAAAGGTTTTGGCCGTAGGAGGTGAACAGTTGAGAAATTTTCTTAAGCTCATTTTGCAGTTGGGGGTCTGTTGTCGTTTCTAGGGCCTGAGTCAATTCGGTTTCATAATCTTTGATCAGACCATCAAGCCCTTGCTGAAATTGTATTAAATTTTGCTCACTCAGTTGGGATATTTGATTCTCTCGGGTTAGTAGTTCTAGTTGCAAGCTGGAGAGAAGGTCGCTAGTTGCTGTGAGGCTTGATACTTTTTGTGCTGAATTATTTAGTTTAGATAAGCTGGAAAAAGCAGTGAAGCCTAAATAGCTAATGCCCGCCAAGGTGATGGCAACCACTGCTATCAGTTTCTGTTTAAAGGTTAGTTGGAGCATTGTTCTATCTTCTCTTTTTTATTTTTATCGTGGGTTGGGCGTTTTGTGCTCAAGGTCTATTTTGGTAAATTGGTAATACCAATATAGATAGATAGAATACCAACTTATCCTTTAGTATGGGTTTTTGTCAATTGAATAGTTCTTATGGACTGAGATGGGTCAATTTAGTGGATTGGATAGCCCTTATGTAGAGCGAGCTAGGGTAATCGGTAGGGCCGTAAGGAGAGGTGATTCCGAAGTTTGGGCTGGATTGCCGCCAATGTAGTGATATATGAAACGAAAAAAAACCGGCAAGTGGCCGGTTTTTTTTATTGCTTACAAAAAGCTTATTTAAGATCTTCAGTTAAAGAAGACTGCAGGCCCTTTAAGATAGCTTTAAACATCTTAGGGTTGCCAGCAATTAAGCTGCCGCTCTGGCGGAAAGCGTTACCACCCATAAAGTCACCTACAAGACCGCCTGCTTCTTGTACGAGTAAGAGGCCGGCTTCCATTTCCCAAGGGTTGAGGCCAATTTGGTAAAAGCCATCAATGCGACCAGCTGCTGTATAAGCAAGATTTAACGCTGGAGAGCCGCCGTTATAGATAGTGCCGCCAGTTAGCGTCATGTCGCGGAAAATGTTTAGGTAGGCTTCTAGGTGTGCTTTATCGCTTGGGCGATTAAAGAAACCTGTGCCGATCAAAGATCCTTCAACAGTTTTATGATTGCTAACACGTAGGCGTTTGCCGTTTAGCTGCGCACCATCACCGCGGCTAGCGGTGAACTCTTCACCTGTAATTGGATTCAGGATTAGGGCGTGCTCTGTACGACCATTTTGTTGACCAGCCATGCTAATTGCAAAAACCGGCAAACCATTGGTGAAGTTAGAAATGCTGTCGATAGGGTTAATCGTCCAGCAGAATTCAGGTCCTTCGCTCAGAGGTGCGTGTTCGCCTGTGTATTCACCCACGATTTTGTGATTTGGATAGGCTTTTTGAATGGTGTGAACAATGCTTAGCTCTGCTTTTTCGCATGTGTCGCTTAGAAGCTTAGCTACATCAGATTGTTCGGATTTAACCAAATCCAGACGCTCTACAGCGCGGACGATCTGCTCGCCTGCAACGCGTGCTGCGCGCAGTGCAATATTAACCATGGGTTGCATTTGTTAGGAACCTGAAGAATATTCGGGAAAATTAAAAAAGTATTATACCTGAGGATAGGGGATGCTGTGAATAAGTGGCTCAATTGTTTGCAGCTCTGTTAGAATACGCGCCTTCATTTACTGTGGTGGCAAGGTCTATGTCTGCAAATATTCGCATTGTTCTCGTTAATACAACTCATCCAGGTAATATTGGTGGAGTAGCGAGGGCTATGAAAAATATGGCTTTGGGAGAGTTGCATCTGGTAGCGCCTAAAAAGTTTCCTCATGTGAATGCGGATTCAAGAGCGGCAGGAGCCACTGATTTGCTTGAGGGTGCTGTCATTCATGGCACGCTTGAAGAAGCGATTGCGGATTGCCAGATCGTAGTTGGGACTAGTGCTAGAGGTCGTCATATCCCTTGGCCGGTTGTTGATCCGCGCGAGTTGGCGGCGATTGTTCAGCCAATTGCAGCAGATAAGAAAATTGCGATTGTTTTTGGTCGTGAAGATCGTGGTTTGACCAATGAAGAGCTACACCTCTGCCAGTATCACGTGCATATACCTTCAAATCCGGATTTTAGTTCGTTGAATCTTGCGGCAGCAGTGCAGGTGATTACCTATGAATTACGCATGGCTTCCATTTATGCGCAAGAGAATGAGCAGCACAAGCCGCAATGGGGTACGGACTGGGATATCGAGCTTGCTGATAGTGGTGATCTTGAGCGTTTGTTCAAGCACCTTGAAGAGACGCTTGTTGATATCGATTTCTTAGACCCTGAAAATCCTCGTCAATTAATGCCAAGACTACGGAGACTGTATCTACGGGCTATGCTGGATAAAGTAGAAGTTAACGTGTTGAGAGGGATTTTGACGGCTACGCAAAAGAATTCTAATGCTAAAGATTGAACCTTAGGCGTTCGGTTGCGAATATTTCGTGTTAGAATTCGCGCGATAAAGAATATAAAGACCTACAATAATAGTAGGGTATTTAGTTGACCTTTTTAGTCGGGTATTGCATAATGCCGCGCAAATGCTATTGCGCGTGAAGGCGGAAATTATGCGATTAACAACTAAAGGGCGTTATGCCGTTACAGCGATGCTGGATTTGGCTCTTCATGAAGGTAAGGGGCCGATTAGTCTGGCTGATATCTCTGAAAGACAGGGCATTTCATTGTCATACCTGGAGCAGCTTTTTGCTAAGTTGCGCCGTAACGAACTTGTTCGTAGTGTTCGTGGTCCAGGTGGTGGTTATCAACTAAATCGTGAGCAAGCAGGCATCAATGTAGCTCAAGTAATTGATGCTGTGAATGAATCAGTAGATGCAACTGGATGTAATCGCCAAGGTGACTGTCAGGGTGGAGAAAAGTGTCTTACCCACCACCTTTGGTGTGATTTAAGCGACCAGATTCACGCTTTCTTAAGTGGGATTACGTTAGCTGATCTGGTTGTAAGAAAAGATGTTCAGGTGACCTCTGAGCGTCAGGACCGAATCCAGATGGATCAGGTTTTGATTGGCGCAGAAAATTTGAACTGCAGTGAAAAAGCGATCGTTTAAACTCGCTTGGAGAGAATGAATGAAAACACCGATTTATCTGGATTATTCTGCAACTACCCCGGTTGATCCTAGAGTTGCTGAAAAGATGACTGAGTGCCTAACAATGGATGGCAACTTTGGTAATCCAGCTTCACGCTCACATCTCTTCGGCTGGAAAGCGGAAGAAGCAGTTGAATCTGCTCGCCGTCAGGTTGCTGATCTTATTAATGCTGACCCGCGTGAGATTGTTTGGACTTCAGGTGCGACCGAGTCTAACAACTTAGCTATTAAAGGTGCGGCTCATTTCTATCAGAAGAAAGGCAAGCACATTATTACGTCTAAAATCGAGCATAAAGCCGTTTTGGATACTTGCCGTCAGTTGGAACGTGAAGGTTTCGAAATTACTTACCTAACGCCAAACTCTGATGGTTTGATTGAGCCGCAAGCGGTAGCTGAAGCGATTCGTGAAGACACGATCGTCATCTCTCTTATGCATGTTAACAACGAAGTAGGCACGATCACTGATATCGAAGCGATTGGTGAACTGACTCGTTCGAAAGGTATTATCTTCCACGTTGATGCTGCTCAAAGTGCGGGCAAAATTGAGATCGATCTAGGTAAAGCTAAGGTTGATTTACTATCTATCTCTGCCCACAAGATGTACGGCCCAAAAGGTATTGGTGCGTTATTTGTTCGCCGCAAGCCTCGTGTACGTCTAGAAGCTCAAATTCATGGTGGTGGTCATGAGCGTGGTATGCGTTCTGGTACGTTACCAACTCACCAAATTGTAGGTATGGGTGAGGCTGCTCGTATTTGTAAAGAAGATCTTGCAAAAGATACAGCGCTTATCATCGCATTGCGTGATCGCTTCTTGGCAGGTATGGGTGAAATGGAGGAGGTTTACCTAAATGGCTCTAAAGAGCAGCGTGTTCCAGGTAACCTAAATATTAGTTTTGCTTTTGTAGAAGGTGAGTCTTTGTTGATGTCGCTGAAAGATCTCGCGGTATCATCTGGTTCAGCTTGTACATCTGCTAGCTTAGAGCCTTCTTATGTACTACGTGCATTAGGTTTGAATGATGAACTAGCACACAGTTCTATTCGTTTCTCCTTTGGTCGTTTCACTACTGAAGAAGAAGTGGATTATGCAGCTGCTCAAATTCAAGATGCAGTTAGCAAATTGCGTGAGCTCTCACCTCTGTGGGATATGTTTAAAGACGGTGTCGATCTGAGCAAGGTTGAGTGGGTACATCACTGATCTGGCACTAAGACTATTTGGAGGTCGTCATGGCTTATAGTGAGAAAGTAATTGATCATTACGAGAACCCTCGTAATGTCGGCAAAATGAATGATAACGATGGTAACGTTGGTACAGGTATGGTTGGAGCGCCTGCTTGTGGTGATGTTATGCGTCTGCAGATTAAAGTAAGTGATGAGGGCATTATCGAAGATGCTAAATTCAAAACTTACGGTTGCGGTTCTGCAATTGCATCGAGCTCACTAGTTACTGAGTGGGTTAAAGGTATGTCTCTTGAAGAGGCCGCTGAGCTTAAAAATACAGCTATCGCTGAAGAGCTAGCGCTACCACCAGTGAAAATTCACTGTTCAGTATTGGCTGAAGATGCAATTAAAGCTGCTGTTGCAGACTATAAAGAAAAACAAGACAAATAAGACTCGACTTATTTGTTGGGAGAGCTAGACGTTTATGGCAATTACCATGACTGATGCTGCAGCAGATCATGTTGCGCGCTATCTAGAGAAACGCGGTCACGGCGAAGGTGTTCGCTTGGGTGTGCGTACTTCAGGTTGTTCCGGTATGGCTTATGTTCTTGAGTTCGTTGATGAAGTGAATTCTGAAGATGAAATTTTCAAGGGCCCGCAAGACGTTAAGATTGTGATAGATCCAAAGAGTCTATTGTATCTTGATGGTACTGAGCTGGATTTTGTTAAAGAGGGACTTAATGAAGGGTTTAAATTTAATAACCCTAATGTCTCTAGCGAATGTGGTTGCGGCGAAAGCTTTAACGTCTAATTCTTCTTGGCAGAACGATGGATATCAATAAGAATTATTTTGATTTTATCGGCCTGCCGATATCATTTCATGTAGATCAGGCAGTCTTGTCTGATCTATCCCGTGAACTGCAAAAAACACTTCACCCAGATCGCTATGCGCATAAATCTGAGCGTGAACAGCGCTTAGCTGTTCAGTATATGGCGCATCTGAATGAAGCCATTGCTACATTGCGCTCACCATTGCTACGTGCTCAATATCTGCTGTCATTGCAGGGTATTGATACGATTAGTGAGTCTTCTACTGCTATTGATCCGATGTTTTTAATGCAGCAGATGGAACTGCGTGAGCAATTGGAAGAAATTCCTGATCAAGATGATCCATTTGAAGAGCTTGAATCAATGCAGAACGATGTGGCTGAATCGTTAGGGCAGTTACGGGAACAGTTTGCACAGTGTTATCAGTCAGAACGGTTAGAAGATGCTGCTGTCATTGTGCGCAAAATGCAATTTTTAGAAAAACTGATAGTCGAGATTGAGCGTCTTGAAGATCGGTTGGATGGCTGACGCAAATATATGGCGCTATTACAGATAGCAGAACCGGGGCAGAGTGAAGCTCCACATCAGCATAAGTTGGCAGTAGGTATTGATTTAGGTACGACCAACTCTCTAGTGGCATCGGTAAAGAGTGGTGAAGCGGTTACTTTACCTGATCTTGAGGGCGAACACTTATTGCCTTCCGTTGTGCGTTATCTTCCTTGTGGTAACTCCCAAGTAGGTAGCGAAGCTCGCGCACACGCGTCCGAAGATCCATACAATACAATCATTTCTGCTAAACGTCTTATGGGGCGTGGTGTTGCTGATGTTAAAGCGCTGGGTGATGAAGCTCCATATCACTTTGTGTCTGAAGATGGCGGTATGCCATACATTCGCACGGCTGCAGGTAATAAGAGTCCTGTTCAGGTTTCGGCAGATATCCTAAGCAGCTTAGTAGAACGTGCTGAAGAAGCGCTTGGTGGTGAGTTGGTTGGTGCGGTTATTACTGTGCCGGCGTACTTTGATGATGCTCAACGTCAAGCGACAAAAGACGCTGCTAAAATTGCCAATATCAAAGTGCTCCGTCTACTTAATGAGCCGACTGCAGCCGCAGTTGCTTATGGTTTGGATGAAGGTAAAGAAGGTGTTATTGCTGTTTATGATCTTGGCGGTGGTACTTTTGATATCTCGATATTGCGCTTAAATAAAGGTGTTTTTGAAGTATTGTCTACTGGCGGTGACAGTGCTTTAGGGGGCGATGATCTTGATCTTGTGCTGGCGCAATGGTTTGCTGAACAGCTTCAGCTTGAGCAAATCGATAGTCATGCTTCTCGTTACCTGACAGAGAAAGCTAAAGAAACTAAAGAGCTTCTAACAGAAAAGTCTCAAGTTAGCGTTGTTTTAGAACTTGGATCTGAGTGTCATGAGCTAGTGGTAACGCGTGAAGGTTTTGATTCTCTTATAGAGCCATTAGTAAAACGTACAACTCGTGCTTGTCGCCGTGCATTGAAAGATGCAGGCGTATCAACAGATGAAGTACTTGAAGTCGTCATGGTGGGAGGTTCGACTCGTGTACCACTAGTGCGCGAACAGGTTCAGAAGTTCTTTGGTCGTGAACCGCATATCAATATAGATCCGGATCGTGTTGTTGCTATAGGTGCTTCAATTCAGGCCGATGTGCTAGCCGGTAATAAGCCAGATAGCGATATGTTGTTGCTGGATGTTATTCCTCTATCGTTGGGTCTTGAAACGATGGGTGGTCTAACTGAAAAGGTTATTCATCGGAATACTTCTATCCCGGTTGCGCGTGCACAAGAATTTACTACTTACCAAGATGGTCAAACGGCCATGGCGATTCATGTTGTCCAAGGTGAGCGTGAATTAGTTCAGGATTGTCGATCGCTTGCACGTTTTGTCTTACGAGGAATCCCTCCGATGGCGGCGGGCGCGGCTAAGATTCGCGTAACATTCCAGGTTGATGCTGATGGTTTGCTTGGTGTTGAGGCAAAAGAGCTGACATCGGGTGTAGAAAGCAGTATTCAGGTAAAACCCTCTTATGGTTTGGGTGATAGTGAAATTGCCGAGATGCTGAAATCATCGTATCTCAATGCTGCAGAAGACAAAGACGCGCGTGCATTGAGGGAGCAGCAGGTAGAAGCTGATCGATTGATCGTATCTTTGAAAGATGCTCTAGCTGCGGATGGTGATAAATTACTGAGTGAAGGTGAAAAGTCTCAGTTAGAAAATGAAATAGAAACTCTGGTAAATATTCGCCAGGGTAGTGATGTGAGTGCGATTGAACAGGGGATCTCTGTTTTATCAAAAGCATCTGATGAATATGCTGCACGCCGTATGGATTATAATATTCAACAGGCGCTGCAGGGGCATAGTGTTGATGAACTTGGGGAGAGTGAGTAATGCCGCAGATTATTTTTCTGCCACATGATGATTTATGCCCAGAGGGTAAAGTGATTGAAGCTGAAGCAGGCGTAACAGTTTGCGATGCGGCGCTTGCGAATGGCATTCATATTGAACACGCGTGTGAAAAATCTTGTGCGTGTACTACCTGTCACGTGGTTGTGCGTGAGGGCTTTGATTCTATGGAAGAGTCGGATGAGCTTGAAGATGATATGCTTGATAAAGCTTGGGGTTTAGAGCCTGAGTCTCGTTTAAGTTGCCAGGCTGTAGTTGCTGAAGAAGATTTGGTTGTTGAAATTCCAAAATACACAATTAACCAAGTGTCAGAGCGACACTGAGGAGCTGGTTGTGAGTCTTAGATGGACAGATGTTCTAGATATCGCTATTGAGTTATCTGAAAAATATCCAGATCAGGACCCAATGGTAATTAGCTTCCCTGATCTCTACCAGAAAGTAATGGATCTCGAAGAATTTGATGATGATCCAGAACGTTGTGGTGAAAAAATTCTGGAAGGGATTCAGATGGCTTGGATAGAGGAGATGGATTAATTCCATTTCGTGCTTTGAAACAAACCCGGCTTGCCGGGTTTGTTTGGTTATGGGCGCTAATATTAGCTACTGTCTTCTGTTAGAAGAGTGGCGTATAATTGCGCGCTGATTTCGAGGGGCTATCTAAAAGCCTATTTTCAGCTGCCTAAGTTTATGCGTGATTTTTGTTTAATTGTGCGTAGGTATCGCTGTGCTGGTTTTTAGATATTTCTTTTATTTTAATTTTGGGAGTTAAAACAATGGCTCTAGAACGTACGTTCTCTATCATTAAGCCTGATGCTGTTGCTAAAAATGTTATCGGTAAAATCGTTTCTCGTTTCGAGTCTAACGGTCTTAAAATCGTTGAAATGCAACTAAAGCAGCTTTCTAAAGAAGAAGCTGAAGGTTTCTACGCTGAGCACAAAGAGCGTCCTTTCTTCGGTGATCTAGTTGAATTCATGACTTCTGGCCCTGTAGTTGTTCAGGTTCTAGAAGGTGAAAACGCAATCGCTCTTAACCGCGAACTTATGGGTGCAACTAACCCGCAAGAAGCGGCTGAAGGCACTATCCGTCGCGATTTTGCACAGTCTATCGACGCAAATGCTGTACACGGTTCTGACTCTCCAGCTTCTGCTGAGCGCGAAATCGCATACTTCTTCGGTAAGTAATTACCGTTTGGGCTGTCTGTAATCTAGACTTTTTATGGGCAGCCTGATTTTGTTACAAATTATGAGTACCTGTCATCCATGACTGAATCCACTAAAAAAGTAAATTTACTCGGTTTATCTCCAACAAAGATGGAAGCTTTCTTTGAGGAAATTGGGGAAAAGAAATTCCGAGCGACTCAAGTGCTGAAATGGATTCATCAGCTTGGTGCTTCTGATTTTGAAGAGATGACAAACATCAGCAAAGCGCTGCGTCAAAAATTGGCGGAGGTTGCTGAGATCCGTGAGCCTGAAGTGCTTATGGAAAAAACTTCTAAGGACGGAACTCGTAAGTGGGTTATTCGCACGGAAGGTGGCTCCAGTGTAGAAGCTGTATTGATCCCTGATGGTGAAAGGAAGACCCTCTGTGTTTCTTCCCAGGTGGGGTGTTCTCTTGACTGCAGTTTTTGTTCTACAGGTAAGCAAGGTTTTAACAGTAATCTAACGGCGGCTGAAATTATCGGGCAGCTTCGGATTGCGATTCGCTCTTATGGTGATTACAACACGACCTCGCAGCGCGTGGTATCCAATGTTGTAATGATGGGTATGGGCGAGCCCTTAATGAATTTTGAAAATGTTGTCGATGCGATGACTTTAATGATGGAAGACAATGCATACTGTCTTTCTAAGCGTCGAGTAACGTTATCAACAGCAGGTGTTGTACCGGCTATCGATAAGTTAAAAGATGTGACGGATGTGTCTTTGGCTGTATCCCTGCATGCGCCAAATGATGATCTGCGAGATATTTTGGTTCCAATTAATCGCCGTTATCCTATCAAAGAATTAGTAGCTGCGTGTAACCGTTACCTTGAAAATTTAAATGATAAGCGTGTTATTACCGTTGAATATACGTTGATTAACGGCGTGAATGATAAGCCTGAACACGCGAAGCAGTTATTAAAAATTCTGCGTAAGATGCCATCGAAGCTGAACATAATACCGTTCAATCCATTCCCGAATTCGGGCTATGAACGTCCATCAGAAGAAAGAATTCTGGCATTTAAAGAAGTAATCGTTCATGGTGGAATTGTAACTACAGTACGACGTACGCGTGGTGATGAGATTGATGCAGCCTGCGGTCAGTTAGTGGGACAAGTAGCAGATAAAACTCGACGCAGCCAAAAATATATTCCTGTTGTCCAAGAAGAACAGCAGGTGTCGCAAAATACGCAATAAGAGGGATAGCGCGTGAGAGGAATCAAACTGGTACTCGCTTTATTAATGGTGCTAGTCGTTGCAGGGTGTGCAACTAAAGGCTCCTCCAAAAATAGCGAAAAAACTCAGGCCCACGAGGCTTATTCCCGCTTAGGGTTTGAATATCTTCAATCAGGCGATACTTCAAACGCTAAAACCTCATTTCAGAGGGCGATTGAGATAAACTCGGGTTATGCTGAAGCTCATAACGGCATAGCTTTAGCCTTTCAGATTGAAGGCGATGATGCTTTGGCAGAAAAATATTTCCGCCGAGCAACCGCACTTGAGCCTTCATCAGCAATGATGCACAATAATTTCGGCGCATTTTTGTTTGCAAAAGGGCGTTATGAAGAGTCGTGCCAAGCGTTGGCAAGAGCGACTGAGGATCCTTTTTATAATCGTCGTTCCCAAGCATTTGAAAATTTAGGTCGTTGCTATCGCTACCTGAATCGTGAAGATGCAGCCAAGCATGCTTTCCAGCGCGCGCTTCAGGTTACCGCTAATAGACCGGTGTCTATGGTTGAGTTATCTGAAATATTGCTTGCTGAAGGAAACTATCCTGAAGCAGATAAACAGTTTCAAAAATTCTTAGCGCTTGTTGAAAGCCGTAGGGTTGAGCATTACGCTAAAAGCCTTTGGGTTGGTATTCGTCTAGCAAGAGAAGAACGTAATGCATCCCGTGCAGCTACATACGCTTTGATATTGAAGAATTTATTTCCTGAATCAAAAGAGTATCAGGAATATAAGGAGTCCACTCGTTGAGCACAGAACAGCAGGAATGTTTGCCCGAAGTATTGGCAGAAGAGTGGGGAGCGCGTTTAACCACAGCACGTGAAAATCTATCCTTAAGTATTGAGCAGGTAGCGACAGATCTTAATTTACCTGCACACTATATCAGTCAACTGGAAGCTTGTAGCTTAGAAGGCTTGCCAAGCCTTGTTTTTGCTAAAGGCTACATCCGCGCTTATTCTAAACTGCTTCATTTGGATGATGATCAACTGGTTTCGGAATTTGAGGCGATTCATGGTGAGGGTGGGAAAGGTCAAATCCGCCCAGTAAGTCGTGTCCGTCAGCAAGTCGAGATGAATCATCCGGTGATGAAAATTTCAACTTGGCTCATTGTCATCGCTCTTATAGGTTTAATTTTATGGTGGTGGCAGACTCAACATGGTGGGTCTTTAGAAGATATAACCCCTACAGAAGAAAGCTCAACTCAATTAGAACCATTGCCAGACCAGGCCGAAGATGCGGTTGTAGCATTAGACGGCGGCACAGCGCAGTTAGTGTTACCAAAATTAGATGATCAGCTTGCTTCTGATTCAGTAGAGGAGCAGGTGTTTGCAGAAGAGCAATCTGAAGCTGAACCTGAATATTTAACTGCAGCAGAAATTAAAAAGTTGCAAACAGCGATTGAGCAGAATGAAGCTCAAGCTTCAGAAGAAGCTGAAGCTCTGCCAGTGCCTGCGCCTGTTCCTGCATCTTCTGTGGCTGACCTAAGTGAAGTGAATTTTAGCGCCTCTTTTATTGCAGAGTGTTGGGTGTCAATCAAAGATGCTAATGGCAAGACTCTGTTTAATAATTTAAGAGGTAAAGGGCAAAGTCTTAATGTGACGGGTAAGCCACCGTTGAATATTTTGATCGGGGCTGCAGATGCTGTATCTAGTGTTAACTATAATGGTAAAGCTCTTAATCTAGATCCTCACACACGTAAGAATATTGTCCGCTTGACCCTTCCGGTAGCAGAATAATTTAAATTAAGGTTTTCGTTTTGGCCAAGATTAAAGCCATTCGCGGGATGAATGATATCCTGCCTGAGCAAACGCCAGTATGGCAGTACCTAGAAAAAACAGTTGAAGATGTTTTATCAGCATACGGGTACAGTGAAATTCGTATGCCTGTGGTTGAACAAACAAATCTTTTTAAGCGATCTATCGGTGAGGTTACTGATATCGTAGAAAAAGAGATGTATACCTTTGAAGATCGTAATGGTGAAAGCTTAACGTTACGTCCAGAAGGTACCGCAAGTTGTGTCCGAGCAGCAGAGGAGCATGGTTTGCTGTTCAATCAGATGCAGCGTTTTTGGTATCAAGGGCCTATGTTCCGTTATGAACGCCCACAGAAAGGCCGTTATCGTCAGTTTCATCAAATTGGCGTAGAGACATTTGGTATGGCGTCTTCTGATATTGACGCTGAAGTTATCATGCTAAGTGCTCGTCTATGGAAACGTTTAGGGCTTCTCGATTCAGTAACGCTGCAATTAAATTCTCTAGGAAGTAATGAGGCAAGAGCGGATTATAAAGCTGCACTTGTGGAATACTTAGAAGAAAGAAAGGATCAGTTGGACGAAGACAGTTTGCGCCGTCTTGACTCCAACCCGCTACGTATTCTGGATAGTAAAGATCAAAATACGCAGGCGTTACTTGATGCAGCCCCAGTTCTGACAGATTATCTGGATGAAGAGTCGAAAACGCACTTTGCTGAATTAACCGCAATGTTAGATGAGGCCGGTATCGCCTATGAGATTAATCCTCGTCTAGTACGTGGTCTTGATTATTACTGCAAAACAGTTTTTGAGTGGGTTACCGAGAAATTAGGTGCTCAAGGTACAGTATGTGCAGGTGGACGATATGATGGCTTGGTTAAACAGCTTGGTGGACGTCCAACACCTGCCGTAGGTTTTGCAATGGGTGTTGAACGCCTGATTCTATTGTTGGAGACATTAGATCTGATACCTGAAAGTGTGAAGCAGCCCTTTGATCTTTATGTGGCTGCTGAAGAGAAAGGTATTCAATCGCGAATCGTATTGTTTGCGGATAAACTACGTGATCAGTTCCACGGTTTAAGGGTCCGTATTCACTGTGGTGGTTTAAAAAATATCAGCCAAAAAGCGCAGCAAACGGGTGCGCCTATTGTTCTGTTGCTTAAAGCAAACGATAATCAGCAACTTTCTGGCGCAATTTGGTACGACAAAGAGCCTTCATTCGATCTTGATGAAGAGCAAATTGTCGATAAGATCAGCAGTCTAAGATAAGTCTGATTAGTAATAATACGAACGTTAAAGTTTATTAGATACAGGAGTTAAAGGTGGCAGAATTACGCACCGAAGAAGAGCAGGTCCAGGCACTCAAAAGCTGGTGGAATGAAAACGGCAAATCTCTAATTTTAGGTGTTGCTGTGGCATTGGCTGCTGTATTGGGATGGAAAGGCTGGCAGGATCAACAAACTGCTCAAGCTGAAAATGCCTCTATCCTGTATCAGAACCTTCTAGAAGCAGTTGTAGGTGCAGTAGGACCTCAACAGGATGAAGCTCAAATGGCTACTGCGACTCATTTGAGTCAGCAGCTAAAAGATGATTATGAAGGTACTGCATATGCTAATTATGCAGCGCTAATCATGGCGCGTGTTGCTGCAGATAATAATGAGTTGCCAAAAGCGCTAGCAGAGTTGGAGTGGTTGCTTAAAAATCAGCCAACAGAATCTATGTTTATCTTAGCTAATCTGCGTAAAGCGCGCATTCTTGCTGCTCAAGGTGACGTAGATAAAGCGCTGACGCTTATTGCTACTGTGCCAGTAGGTGGTTATAAAGTTGCGATTGAAGAGCTAAAAGGTGATCTGTATTTACAAAAGGGTGATGCAGATAAAGCTCGTTCAGCCTACAAAGTCGCGGTTGCAGCGGCAGGTCAAGAAGGTTCTCGACCTATTTTGGAAATGAAACTTAATGACTTGGCATCTGAGGATAGTTAAATGAAGAGCCTTGTTCGTGTAACTGCTGTTGGTTTGTTGGCTGCTGTTGTCAGTGGTTGCGGGTTTTGGGGTGATGATGGCGAAGAGATAGAGCCTACACCGTTAGAATCATTTGATGCAGAGAAAAAAGTATCGGTTCTTTGGTCAACTTCAGCCGGTTCGGGTATGAAGGGGAAGTTCCATCAGTTTCAGCCAGCTATCGATCATGACGCTATTTTTGCGGCGGATGCCGACGGTTCTGTTACAGCTTTTGATTTAGAAACAGGTAAGAAGCGCTGGGCGGTTGAGCTAGAACAGTCGATTGTTGGCGGTGTGGGTGCCAAATTCGGCAAAGTTGCTGTTACTACCGATGAAGGCGAGGTGATCGTTCTTGCTGCAGATAATGGTAATGAGTTATGGCGTGGTAAAGTTAGCTCGGAGGCAACATCAGCGACTCAGTTTAATGCAGAATTAGCAGTTATTCAGCTGATCAATGGTAAAATCGTTGCGTTTGAAGCTAGTACGGGTGAGAGGCGTTGGGTTTACGATAGCCAAGTTCCAAGACTTACTCTGCGTGGTACAAGTACGCCAATCGTAGCAAGCGATGTGACTTTTGCTGGTTTGGCCAGTGGTAAGTTGGTTGCGTTAGATAACCAAAAAGGTATTCCAATTTGGGAAAATCGTGTCGCGCTTCCGCAAGGTCGTTCTGAATTAGAGCGTATGGTCGATATCGATGGTCGCCCTTTACTTGTTGACGGCATGTTATACGTTACGAGTTATCAGGGACGTTTAGTGGCGATTAACCCATTTAGAGCTCAGGTTGTATGGGCACAGGATGTATCAAGCTACCGTTCAATGGCTGAAGGCTTTGGTAATATCTACGTAAGTGAAGCTGATGATTCTGTACAAGCATTCGATAGAGGAAGTAGCGCTAGTGTATGGCGTCAAACCAAACTTCAATATCGAAGCATCACTGCACCTGTTTCTTTAGGTTCTGAAATTGCAGTGGCTGATCGTCAAGGATACATCCACTTCCTGTCACAGATTGATGGCCGCTTTATTGCGCGTCATAAACTAGACTCATCAGGTGTCTATGGTGATATGGTCGTAAAAGATGATGTTCTATATGTGCTAACTAATGGTGGTCGATTAGCTGCCCTAAGTTTGCAGTAATTAGATTATAAATTTTCAGGCGGCTATTTGCTGAGCAGATAGCCGCCGTTTTTGTTTTTACCTGCACTTAAAGCAGGGGTGAGTAAAATGCTTCCGGTAATTGCGCTAGTTGGTCGACCAAATGTCGGCAAATCTACTTTGTTTAATCGTCTAACTCGTTCTCGAGATGCCTTGGTTGCTGATTTGCCAGGTTTGACCCGTGATAGAAAATACGGTGAAGGTCGATTGGCAAATGAAGAACAGGATTACATTGTTGTTGATACCGGGGGTATTACCGGTGATGAACAAGGTATTGATTATGAAATGGCAAAGCAGTCCCTTCAGGCAGTGGAAGAAGCGGATGTAGTGCTATTTATCGTAGATGGCCGGGCTGGTATTAACCCAGCAGATGAAATGATTGCGAATTACCTTCGTCGCAGTAATAAGCCATTCTATCTTGTTGTTAATAAAACTGATGGTTTAAACCCTGATGTAGTCGTCGCTGATTTCTACGAATTAGGTTTCGGGCAGCCATTCCCTATAGCTGCTTCACATGGTCGTGGTGTAACTCAATTAATTGAAATGGTTCTTGAGGAGCTTCCTGAAGTTGAGGAAGAAACACAAGAAACCATGGATGAAGTCGATAAGAGTATTAAAATCGCGGTAGTTGGACGCCCAAATGTAGGTAAATCTACTTTGGTTAACCGTATGCTAGGTGAGGATCGTGTTGTTGTCTTTGATAAGGCTGGAACAACACGTGATAGTGTTTACATTCCATATATTAGGGATGAGAAAAACTACACCTTAATTGATACGGCGGGTGTGCGTCGACGTAAGAATATTACAGAGGCGGCAGAGAAGTTCTCTATCGTTAAGACACTTCAAGCAGTTAATGATGCTCATGTCGTTGTGTTTGTGATTGATGCTCGAGAAGGTGTTACTGAGCAAGATATGCACATGCTCAGCTTTGTCATCGATAGCGGTCGCTCGATGGTCATCGCACTAAACAAGTGGGATGGCATGACAGGTGATGAGAAAGCAAAAGTAAAAGAGCAAATTGAAAGAAAGCTAGAATTTGCCGATTTTGCTGAAATGCATTTTATTTCAGCATTGCACGGAAGTAATGTTGGCAATATGTACGACTCAGTCGATGAAGCATATGAATATGCAATGGCGAAGTGGTCAACGAGTAAGTTAACCCGATTACTAGAAGATGTGGTCGCTGATCACCAGCCTCCAATGGTTAAAGGTCGCCGCATTAAATTACGTTATGCACACCAAGGTGGCTCTAACCCACCAGTAATCGTGATTCACGGTAATCAAACAAAATCTCTACCAGGTTCTT
Source organism: Neptuniibacter sp. SY11_33 (assembly GCF_047778025.1). Classification (GTDB taxonomy): domain Bacteria; phylum Pseudomonadota; class Gammaproteobacteria; order Pseudomonadales; family Balneatricaceae; genus Neptuniibacter. Next base: position 2,987,852 of record NZ_CP180543.1, on the reverse strand, counting down.
ACAAGCGTTATCTGGAAAATAAGTTTATTCAGGTGCTCGGTATTAAAGGCACGCCAATTCGATTTGAATTTAAATCGAGTGAAAACCCCTTTGAAGGAAAGCAAAATCTGCTTAGTAGTCGTCAATTGGCTAAAAAAGAGCGTTTCCGTGATCACGTAAGGCAGTTGAAAAAAGCGAATAAAAAGAAAAAAGCTAAGTACAAAAAATGAGCGACAATTCTAGACTTCCTATAGGCGTATTTGATTCAGGTGTAGGTGGACTGACTGTACTAAATGCGCTTAGGAAGCGTTTACCTTCAGAGAACCTTCTGTATCTAGGTGATACTGCTAGGGTTCCTTACGGAACTAAAAGCGCTGCATCAGTAACCCGATATGCAGAGCAAGCAGCAACTGCGTTGGTGGAGCGTAAAATAAAGCTTTTGGTAATTGCTTGTAATACTGCTTCAGCGGTTGCTGTTGAGCCTTTACAAGCAATTTTTCCGCAGCTAGCTGTTATGGGTGTAGTAGGTCCAGGTGCTGAAGCAGGTTGTGAAGTAACGCGTAATAACAATATAGGTATTATCGCAACCGAGAGTACGGTTAATAACCAAGCCTATCAAAACGCAATTCTCAAACTAAATCCTGAAGCATCTGTTTCAGCAGAAGCTTGCTCCTTATTTGTAGCTTTGGCGGAAGAAGGTTGGCATGAAGGTGAATTAGTGGAGCGGATTGTAGATAAGTGCCTTCAGCCACTTAAGCATAGAGGCTTAGGTAAAATTGATACTCTTGTTTTAGGTTGTACACATTTTCCTGCTTTAAAATCCAGTATAGCTGCGGTTATGGGTGAAGATGTTAGCTTGGTGGATTCTGCTGAAACTACAGCAAAAGCCGTTGAGAGAACATTGGCTGAATTGGGGGCTCTTAACATATCCACAGAAAAGGGCGAAGTTGAGTTCCTCGTTACAGACGATCCTTTAAGGTTTGCTCGAGTAGCGCCCAACTTTTTTACCGAGAGTATTGATGTTGGTGAAATACAACTGGTGGATATCCAGCATTTCAATACACCAGACTAAAATGCACTATATAAGAGGCGCTGAAGTAAAACTCAGCGCCTTTTTTGTATCAATTGACTAGTATTTATACGCTGCTGATCGGTCCTTGATCGATTCGTGGTGTTTTGTAAGTTTTTTACAACTTTTTTCACTTTTTTTACCATGCGCTGTTGACGTTGTTCGGGAAGTCTCTATAATTCGCCGTCCTTGCTTGGGGAGGCCACTTTTTAAGGGGTTACAGAGCCAAACAAGGTGTTCAGTAAGTGATTGAAAACGTTTGTTTTTTAGGTTGCTTACGGATCAGGATTCAAAGTTCGTTTGCTGAGTAAATAGTTTTTACAAAATTGCAAAATAAACGGTTGACTTTGAATGAGCGCGCAGTAGAATATGCGCCTCGCTTGAGACGAAACGCTGAGTCAGCGGAGAGTCAAAAAGCAACGCTCTTTAACAATTTGATCAGATAATTCGTGTGGGCGCTTGTTGAGAAGAAGCAAGCTTTTTCTAGACAAGCAACCAAGTGAATTCATTTAAAGCGATTTACAAAGGTTTAACGTTCTTAAGAATGTTATCCGGTTGTTTAGTACTAGAGCCCGTTACCACATTCCTGGTAACAACAATGATTTAAACTGAAGAGTTTGATCATGGCTCAGATTGAACGCTGGCGGCAGGCCTAACACATGCAAGTCGAACGGTAACATGACTAGCTTGCTAGTTGATGACGAGTGGCGGACGGGTGAGTAACGCGTAGGAATCTACCCAGTAGCGGGGGATAAGCCAGAGAAATTTGGTCTAATACCGCATACGCCCTAAGGGGGAAAGCAGGGGATCTTCGGACCTTGCACTATTGGATGAGCCTGCGTGAGATTAGCTTGTTGGTGAGGTAATGGCTCACCAAGGCAACGATCTCTAGCTGGTCTGAGAGGATGATCAGCCACACTGGAACTGAGACACGGTCCAGACTCCTACGGGAGGCAGCAGTGGGGAATATTGCACAATGGGCGCAAGCCTGATGCAGCCATGCCGCGTGTGTGAAGAAGGCCCTAGGGTTGTAAAGCACTTTCAGCAGTGAGGAAAGGTTGTACGTTAATACCGTGCAGCTGTGACGTTAACTGCAGAAGAAGCACCGGCTAACTCCGTGCCAGCAGCCGCGGTAATACGGAGGGTGCGAGCGTTAATCGGAATTACTGGGCGTAAAGCGCGCGTAGGTGGATTGGTCAGTCAGATGTGAAAGCCCAGGGCTCAACCTTGGAACTGCACCTGATACTGCCAATCTAGAATACGGTAGAGGGTAGTGGAATTTCCTGTGTAGCGGTGAAATGCGTAGATATAGGAAGGAACACCAGTGGCGAAGGCGACTACCTGGACCGATATTGACACTGAGGTGCGAAAGCGTGGGGAGCAAACAGGATTAGATACCCTGGTAGTCCACGCCGTAAACGATGTCTACTAGCCGTTGGGAGACTTGATCTTTTAGTGGCGCAGCTAACGCGATAAGTAGACCGCCTGGGGAGTACGGCCGCAAGGTTAAAACTCAAATGAATTGACGGGGGCCCGCACAAGCGGTGGAGCATGTGGTTTAATTCGACGCAACGCGAAGAACCTTACCAACTCTTGACATCCTGCGAACTTGCTAGAGATAGCTTGGTGCCTTCGGGAACGCAGAGACAGGTGCTGCATGGCTGTCGTCAGCTCGTGTTGTGAAATGTTGGGTTAAGTCCCGTAACGAGCGCAACCCTTGTCCTTATTTGCCAGCACGTAATGGTGGGAACTCTAAGGAGACTGCCGGTGACAAACCGGAGGAAGGTGGGGACGACGTCAAGTCATCATGGCCCTTACGAGTTGGGCTACACACGTGCTACAATGGTCGGTACAGAGGGCTGCAAACCTGCGAAGGTAAGCTAATCTCACAAAACCGGTCGTAGTCCGGATTGGAGTCTGCAACTCGACTCCATGAAGTCGGAATCGCTAGTAATCGTGGATCAGAATGCCACGGTGAATACGTTCCCGGGCCTTGTACACACCGCCCGTCACACCATGGGAGTGGATTGCACCAGAAGTAGCTAGCTTAACCTTCGGGAGGGCGGTTACCACGGTGTGGTTCATGACTGGGGTGAAGTCGTAACAAGGTAGCCCTAGGGGAACCTGGGGCTGGATCACCTCCTTAAACGAAAGCCGATTCTCGGCAAGCGTTCACACGAATTATCTGATCAGAGAAGTTAAGAGCAACGGTGTAGGCTTGTAGCTCAGCTGGTTAGAGCGCACCCCTGATAAGGGTGAGGTCGGTGGTTCAAGTCCACTCAGGCCTACCAATCAATAGCCTTACTGTTTTTCTTGGGGCTATAGCTCAGCTGGGAGAGCGCCTGCTTTGCACGCAGGAGGTCTGCGGTTCGATCCCGCATAGCTCCACCATCATCCTTGGGATGAGAAAGGAAGAGTTTTAAAACATATTGTCATGTAAGACATTATCTTTTAAAGCTTTTTTGCTTTAAACGCTCTTTAACAATTTGGATTTGATTCATTTGATTTAGATTTAAGACATGTAGTTTTACTGCATGCGCCAATTCGGCGAAATCTATCGTTACTAGCAATACAAGTTACTGTGATTCCAGACGCCTTCGGGTTATATGGTCAAGTGACTAAGCGTGCACGGTGGATGCCTTGGCAGTCAGAGGCGATGAAGGACGTTGTAACCTGCGATAAGGTTCGGGGAGCTGGTAAACAAGCTTTGATCCGGACATTTCCGAATGGGGAAACCCACCTATTTATAGGTATCTTTTAACTGAATACATAGGTTATTAGAGGCGAACCTGGGGAACTGAAACATCTAAGTACCCAGAGGAAAAGAAATCAACCGAGATTCCCTAAGTAGCGGCGAGCGAACGGGGATTAGCCCTTAAGCTTTATTAGGTTTAACAGAACACTCTGGAAAGTGTGGCCATAGTGGGTGATAGCCCCGTATGTGAAAAACCTTTTAAAGTGAAATCGAGTAGGACGGCACACGTGAAACGCTGTCTGAATATGGGGGGACCATCCTCCAAGGCTAAATACTCCTGACTGACCGATAGTGAACCAGTACCGTGAGGGAAAGGCGAAAAGAACCCCTGTGAGGGGAGTGAAATAGACCCTGAAACCGTGTACGTACAAGCAGTGGGAGCCGTTTTAGGACGGTGACTGCGTACCTTTTGTATAATGGGTCAGCGACTTACTTTTAGTGGCAAGGTTAAGCATTTGCGGAGCCGTAGGGAAACCGAGTCTTAATAGGGCGTCCAGTCGCTAGGAGTAGACCCGAAACCGAGTGATCTATCCATGGGCAGGTTGAAGATGCAGTAACATGCATTGGAGGACCGAACCGACTGTCGTTGAAAAGCCAGCGGATGACTTGTGGATAGGAGTGAAAGGCTAATCAAACTCGGAGATAGCTGGTTCTCCTCGAAAACTATTTAGGTAGTGCCTCGTGTCTAACCATGGGGGGTAGAGCACTGTTTCGGCTAGGGGGTCATCCCGACTTACCAACCCGATGCAAACTCCGAATACCCATGAGTTCAATCACGGGAGACACACGGCGGGTGCTAACGTCCGTCGTGGAAAGGGAAACAACCCAGACCGTCAGCTAAGGTCCCAAAGTTTATGCTAAGTGGGAAACGATGTGGGAAGGCTTAGACAGCTAGGAGGTTGGCTTAGAAGCAGCCACCCTTTAAAGAAAGCGTAATAGCTCACTAGTCGAGTCGGCCCGCGCGGAAGATATAACGGGGCTAAGCATAACACCGAAGCTACGGATGCACTTTGTGCATGGTAGAGGAGCGTTCTGTAAGCTGTTGAAGCGGAAGCTGTAAGGCACCGTGGAGGTATCAGAAGTGCGAATGCTGACATGAGTAACGATAAGGGAGGTGAAAACCCTCCCCGCCGGAAGACCAAGGGTTCCTATCCAACGCTATTCGAGGTAGGGTGAGTCGGCCCCTAAGGAGAGGCTGAAGAGCGTATCCGATGGGAAACAGGTTAATATTCCTGTACTGCTCATAACTGCGATGGGGGGACGGAGAAGGCTAGGCTAGCGCGGCGTTGGTTGTCCGCGTTTAAGGTTGTAGGTTTAGAGTTTAGGTAAATCCGGACTCTTCTAAGACCGAGAACCGATGACGAGGTCCTTTATGGACTGAAGTAGTTGATGCCATGCTTCCAGGAAAATCCTCTAAGCTTCAGGTTATGACTAACCGTACCCTAAACCGACACAGGTGGTCAGGTAGAGAATACTAAGGCGTATGAGAAAACTCGGGTGAAGGAACTAGGCAAAATGGCACCGTAACTTCGGGAGAAGGTGCGCCGGTTTTGGTGATGGGATTTACTCCCTAAGCTGAGGCCGGTCGAAGATACCAGGTGGCTGCGACTGTTTATTAAAAACATAGCACTCTGCAAACTCGAAAGAGGACGTATAGGGTGTGACGCCTGCCCGGTGCCGGAAGGTTAATTGATGGGGTTAGCGCTTGCGCGAAGCTCTTGATCGAAGCCCCGGTAAACGGCGGCCGTAACTATAACGGTCCTAAGGTAGCGAAATTCCTTGTCGGGTAAGTTCCGACCTGCACGAATGGCGTAACGATGGCCACACTGTCTCCACCCGAGACTCAGTGAAATTGAAATAGCTGTTAAGATGCAGTTTACCCGCGGCTAGACGGAAAGACCCCGTGAACCTTTACTACAGCTTCACAGTGGACTTTGACATTACTTGTGTAGAATAGCTGGGAGGCTTTGAAACTCTGTCGCCAGATAGAGTGGAGCCACCTTTGAAATACCAGCCTGGTAATGTTGAGGTTCTAACCCAGTTCCCTAAGCGGGATCGGGGACATTGTGTGGTGGGTAGTTTGACTGGGGCGGTCTCCTCCCAAAGAGTAACGGAGGAGCACGAAGGTACCCTCAGCATGGTCGGAAATCATGCAATGAGCGCAAGAGTAGAAGGGTGCTTGACTGCGAGACAGACACGTCGAGCAGGTACGAAAGTAGGTTCTAGTGATCCGGTGGTTCTGTATGGAAGGGCCATCGCTCAACGGATAAAAGGTACTCCGGGGATAACAGGCTGATACCGCCCAAGAGTTCACATCGACGGCGGTGTTTGGCACCTCGATGTCGGCTCATCACATCCTGGGGCTGAAGCCGGTCCCAAGGGTATGGCTGTTCGCCATTTAAAGTGGTACGCGAGCTGGGTTTAGAACGTCGTGAGACAGTTCGGTCCCTATCTGCCGTGGGCGTTTGAGATTTGAGAAGAGTTGCTCCTAGTACGAGAGGACCGGAGTGAACGAACCTCTGGTGTACCGGTTGTGATGCCAATTGCATTGCCGGGTAGCTACGTTCGGACGGGATAACCGCTGAAAGCATCTAAGCGGGAAGCCTCCTTCAAGATGAGATCTCACTGGGAACTTGATTCCCCTAAAGGGCCGTTGAAGACTACGACGTTGATAGGTTGGGTGTGGAAGCGCTGTGAGGCGTTGAGCTAACCAATACTAATTGCCCGTGAGGCTTGACCATATAACGCCCAAGGCGTTTGGCAAGTGACTTGTAAGATATGTAAGACGATAGAGAGTAACGAATTAGCGCGTAGTAGAGCTACAGTCGAAAGCTTATCTAGATCAAATAAAAGAAGAATCAGATCTAAGTTGTAACAGTTTTGCTTGGCGACCATAGAGTTGTGGAACCACCTGAATCCATCCCGAACTCAGACGTGAAACGCAACATCGCCGATGGTAGTGTGGGGCTTCCCCATGTGAGAGTAGGTCATCGCCAAGCATTTAATTAAAGAACCCCTGATCGGAAACGGTCAGGGGTTTTTGCTTTATGCGCTATCTAAACCAATACACTCTCCAACTAGCAACTAGCAACTAGCAACTAGCAACTAGCAACTAGCAACTAGCAACTAGCAACTAGTAATTGGTAATGGAAGGTATTTATTGTTGTAGGCTAAGTGTACTTACAATGTCTTCTTTAAGGTCGGCGTAGTCGAAGTCACTAATTCCGAGGAAGTTCAAGACAGGCATAATCTTGATCGCTTCTTCTTTAGGATCAGGTATACGCCAAAAGTGTCGGTAAGCATCGCTTATATCTCGTGCTAGAAGAAGCATGCATAGCTTTAAACGCATTGCCTCTTTTTCATCAGCGGGTTCTTTGAAGGTCTTCTCGTAATAGGGTTGTCGGCCAATGGCTTCGGCTGTTGATTCGCCAATATTCCATTTTCTGGCTAGTTCGGAACTTAATTGATAATGGCTAACGCCATATAGGGCGAGTTCTTGCTCATTTATCTCAGTGAGACTTGCTCCATTGAGTTCTCTTAGTTTATCTTTAAATTCTGGTTTCGCCTGCATTAATAGAGGAATGCCGCTGTCGTGTAGCATACCCAGAGTGTAGGTTTCGTCGGGATCTAAGTTGGTAAACTGATTTGCTAAAGCTGCGGTAATACGAGCCACTTCTGTTGCTGTATCCCAAAATCTCTCCATGGGGCCTACGGCGGAAAGGCTATTTTTCAATGCCGCTAGTTGTACAATGTTGAACACACGTTTGATACCCAAAAGTGCAACTGCGCGTTCAACAGAAGTTATCTCTGTCCGAATTCCAAAATACGATGAGTTAACTGTTGCGATAACTGAGCTATATAAAGCCACATCCTGTTTGATCAAATTACAGATCCCTTTGATATCAGGGTCTGACTGTCTTAGGGCCTCAGTAATACTGATTAGTACCTCTGGACGAGCAGGTATAAGATAGCTTGTTGATTGTTCAGAAACATGAGGCATACAGTCTTTCTCAAATAGTTGTTAAAATACAACTTACTTTATTCAATGATAGCTGACAATTTTTAATTGTATTCAAAAGCTTAGCTTAGACTAATTATCTGGCTAGCATACTTTGTCGTAACATTTATTTTTTTCAGTTAAATGAGGCATTAGATGTTAAATATTGCTGCTTTTACTTTTAATTATGATCAACTGGAAGATCGAATTCTTCTGGTAGGTAATCTGAGTAATGGCCAGCAGAGAATAGATTTTTGGCTCACCCGAAAACTGGTTCTACGTTTGCTTGACGCTGTCCAAGGCTTACTGGAAAAGACTGTTTCTGAAATAGCGGATGCACCAGTTCAACAAAAGATGCATATGGCTCAGTTTCATCATGAGGATGCTCAGCAAGCTCTTCAGGTTCAGCGTGAAAGCGCTCAAGTTACGGCTGAAAGTGCGCTACTACTAAGTCGTTTGGATATTAGTCATCACGAAGGGCAATATAAGCTTTTATTCTTTTCTGGCGGTGATGAGCCTGTTGCTGCTAGTGTTCTTAGCTATCAAGAGCTTCATCAGATCTTCCATCTTTTACATCGTGGTGCCGTTGGCCTCGATTGGGGTGTTGCGGCAGAATTGTTCCAATCTTTTAATCAGCCTCAAACCCTACAATGAATAAACCTAAACCTTTCGTTGCGCGTGGATCTAAAACCCAGCGTTGCCAGTCTTGTCTTTTGTCTGTTCGCGCTTGTATTTGTGATTACAAGATTCAGTACGATGCTTTAGCGAGTTTCTACTTACTTATGCATCATGATGAAACATTCAAGCCAACTAATACTGGGCGTCTTATTGAGGACTGCATTGCTGGCACGCAGCGATTCAAATGGTCAAGGACAGAGCCTGGTAAAGACCTGCTCAAAGCAATTAATCATGACGCTATAGATCCTTACATCGTCTTTCCAGAAGGTGATGACTATCAGGCTAGAATGGTTGATTTTGAGCTTAAGCCTGGGAAAAAGCCGGTTTTTATCATTCTCGATGGTACTTGGCGTCAAGCTAGGCGTATGTTTAGGCATAGCCGTTATTTGGATCACCTTCCTGTTATCCAACCCCAAATTACCTCAACCTCTCAGTATAAGTTGCGTAAGGCGGCTGTCGCTGGGCAATTGTGTACTGCTGAAGTAGCTGCCGAAATGTTAAAGCTGGCTGGTGACCAAAAAGGGGCTGAAATAATGTCAGATTATTTCGCTATTTTTAATAGCCATTATCGGGCAGCGAGACTAAATCGACCGCTTGACGATGAGGCGGAAGAAAAGAGGCGCTTAAAGGCCTGTCAGCTCGCTTTACAGGTTTGATAGGTCCAGTATTAACTTTCCAGCCAAAATGTAACCGGTCCATCATTGACTAACGAAACGGTCATGTCAGCAGCAAAAATTCCTGTCTCTACTTCCGTGTGTTTCTGCTCAGCCTGCTTTACAAAGTAGTTATATAGTTTTTCACCATGCTCTGGTGATGCGCCTGAAGAAAAGCTTGGGCGTAACCCTTTTTTTGTGTCTGCAACAATCGTGAATTGAGAGACTACGAGTAGTCCACCATTGATTTGTTGTAGGTTGAGATTCATTTTTCCTTCTGCGTCAGCAAAGATGCGATAACCAAGTATTTTCTTTAGAAGTTTGTTGGCATCTGCTTCAGTATCATCTTTCTCTACACCTAGTAGTAATAAAATACCTTGTTCAATTTTGCCTACGGTTTCAGCGTTGACTTCGACGCTTGCCGATTTGACTCGTTGGATTAGTGCTTTCATATCCTGTTTTTCTTGTGTCCGTACGTTTTATGCCAATGAGATGGCGAAGTTATCTGTTGCATGAATAAGGTTGTCAGTAATGCCAGGTTCAAACGCTGAGTGGCCTGCATCCCGTACGATATGAAACTCTGATTCTGGTAAAGCGTCATAGAGGGCTTGAGCTTGTTCTATCGGACAAACCATATCGTAGCGGCCATGTATGATCACTGTTTTGATTTCTGAAATCTGTGCGCAATTATCAATGATTTGGTTAGGTTCTATAAAGGCTTTATTTATAAAGAAATGTGCTTCAATTCTCGCCATAGCTAGCGCAATATGGGGATCTGCAAAATGATCAACTATATCGTTGTTTGGATCTAGAGTTGAGCACCTACCTTCCCAAATAGACCATGCTTTTGCTGCAGACATACGAGCGATTTCATTAGTTGAGGTTAAGCGCTTGTAGTAGGCTTTGAGCATGTCGTCTCGTTCAGTGCTAGGAATGACCTGTTCGTACTCTTTCCAATAGTCGGGGAAAATAGCGCTTGCACCACGTTGATAAAACCACTGGATATCCTGATCTCGACAGAGAAATATTCCTCTTAGAATCATGCCGGAAACGCGATTTGGATGAGCTTGTGCGTAGAGAAGGCTTAGGGTTGATCCCCACGAACCACCGAATAGTAACCATTTATCTACATTCAGGTGTTTTCGGATTGCTTCCATGTCTGCTATTAGATCCATGGTCGTATTATTTGTGAGATCTGAATGAGGCGTGGATTTGCCGCAACCTCGTTGGTCAAACAAAATGATCCGATATTTTTCTGGATCAAAAAAGCTGCGATGAGCTGGGGCAGTCCCGCCGCCTGGTCCGCCGTGAATAAATAAAGCTGGAATACCTTGAGGGTTGCCACTTTCCTCTACGTAAAGGCTGTGGGTATCAGAAACCTTTAGCTGAAATTCGTTATAGGGATGTATTTCAGGGTAGGGAATGCGCATATAGCCTCCGGCACAGATTGACGTCCTAACTTTTAAGTATAGTGAGCTAGTTGTGTCAGAGCTATGGTATAAGAAAATAAAAAAGGCAGCTCAAGGCTGCCTTTTTGTCATAGAGATACTCTCTTACTTGTTCTTCGCGCGCTTACGTTCATTTTCTTTAAGAAGCTTTTTACGTAGGCGGATGAAGTTAGGTGTTACTTCTACCAATTCGTCATCTTCGATGAAATCCAAAGCTTGTTCCAGAGTGAATTTTACTGGAGGAGTTAGTTGGATGTTTTCATCAGTGCCGGACGCACGTACGTTTGTTAGCTGTTTACCTTTGATTGGGTTAACTGCCAAGTCATTACTACGGCTGTGAATACCTAGTAGCATGCCTTCATAAACATCGATATTTGGTTCGATGCATAGGCGGCCGCGGCTCTGTAGGTTCCATAACGAGTAACCTAGTGCTTTACCTGTAACCATGGATACAAGTACACCATTATTACGGCTTTCTACTTCGCCTTCTTTAACTGGTCCGTAATGATCGAACACAGAAGTCATGATGCCTGTACCAGAAGTCATGGTAAGGAACAGAGAGCGGAAGCCGATTAGGCCGCGAGAAGGAATGATAAAGCTTAGGCGTGAACGGCCTTTGCCGTCTACTTCCATATTGGTCATATCGCCTTTGCGCTTACCAAGCTCTTCGATGATAGCGCCTTGGTGTTCATCTTCAACGTCGATCATTACGTCTTCGTAAGGTTCATGGATTTCACCATCAACCTCTTTTTGAACTACTTCAGGGCGTGATACACCTAGTTCGAAACCTTCGCGACGCATTGTTTCGATAAGAACGGAAAGGTGTAGTTCACCTCGACCAGACACTTTGAATTTCTCTGGTGTGTCGCCATCTTCAACGCGTAGGGCAACGTTGTGGATAAGTTCGCGGTCTAGACGCTCTTTGATGTTACGGCTAGTTACAAATTTTCCATCCTGACCAGAAAACGGAGAATCGTTAACCTGGAACGTCATGGATACAGTTGGCTCATCTACGCTTAGTGCAGGTAAGGCTTCAACTTTATCTGGGTCGCAGATTGTGTCAGAAATGTTTAACGCATCGATACCTGTAACGCAGATGATGTCCCCAGCAGTGGCTGTATCAACTTCAACGCGTTCTAGACCATGATAACCCATGATCTTGAGGATACGACCGCTACGGATAGCGCCTTCGCGGTCAATAACTTTAACCTGAGTGTTCGTTTTGATCGTACCGCGAGTAACTCGACCAACACCGATAACGCCTAGGTAGCTGTTATAGTCCAGAGCAGATACTTGCATCTGTAATGGGCCATCAACATCTACTTTTGGTGGTTCAACATGTTCGACGATTGCTTCGAAAAGAGGCGTCATATCGTCAGACATATCGTCTGGTTCTAGACCCGCGATGCCGTTTAGTGCAGATGCGTAAACGATTGGGAAGTCTAGCTGTTCATCCGTTGCACCAAGGCTGTCGAAAAGATCGAATACTTGATCGATAACCCAATCAGGGCGTGCGCCAGGGCGATCAATCTTGTTGATAACAACGATTGGGCGAAGGCCTTGGTCAAATGCTTTCTGAGTTACGAAACGCGTTTGTGGCATTGGGCCGTCAACAGCGTCAACCAGTAGGCATACACAGTCAACCATAGACAGTACGCGCTCTACTTCACCGCCGAAGTCGGCGTGCCCAGGAGTGTCAACAATGTTGATGCGGTAGTCGTTCCATGTAATGGCAGTATTCTTTGCCAAAATGGTAATGCCGCGCTCTTTCTCCTGGTCATTGGAGTCCATGATGCGCTCAGTGCCTTCATCACGACGGCCTAAAGTGCCGGATTGTGCAAGCAGCTTATCAACCAAGGTTGTTTTACCGTGGTCAACGTGCGCGATGATAGCGATATTTCTTAGCTTTTCGATCACGTGTGTATACCTGTGAGATATTTTTGCGAATGCGGAATTATACGTGTTTATAGAGAAATTACTGCATATTTCTTAATCAATTATGCAGAGTTTTGCTTTTTCTTTTTGTGAAGAGAATGGTTGAATTGATTTGGGTAGGAATTAAGTTAAAAACAGGCTCATTATAGGTGGGCGTTTTTAATAAGGTTGGAGTATATTATAGACCCATAACGGTGCGTAAGAATTGATTTAACAAGATTTGCACTATTATGGTGCGCTAAGATTGCTTGTGTTCGATTTTAGTGCGGTGCTTTTGGTGTATTTATGCTGCAAGTGCCTCTAATTGTGGAGGAATGCTGGTTTTTTTATTCTGGCACGCTTGTTGCTTTGTCCTAAGCCGATAATAAATTCTGATTTCTTGAGGCTGGCGCTGTTCGGCCTGGTAATTATTAAGTGGAGACAGTCAAATGTCAGAGAAGACTCTGAATCTGATCAAAGAAAGCAACGCTAAATGGGTTGACCTGCGTTTCACCGATTCTCACGGTAAAGAGCAGCATGTAACTATCCCTGTATCTGATATGGGCGATGACTTCTTTGAAGAAGGTAAAATGTTCGATGGTTCATCCATCTCAGGTTGGAAAGGTATTAACGATTCCGACATGATCTTGATGCCGGACGACAGTGCAACTGTACTGGATCCATTCTCTGAAGCAACGACTATCATCGTTCGTTGTAACATCGTTGAGCCGGCTACTGGTCAAGGTTATGAGCGTGATCCGCGTTCTGTTGCAAAACGTGCTGAAGAATACTTGAAATCTACAGGTATTGCTGACTCAGCTATGTTTGGTCCAGAGCCAGAGTTCTTCGTATTTGACGAAGTTAAATGGCACGCAGACATCTCTGGTTGCGGTTACACAATCGCTTCTGAAGAAGCTTCTTGGGCTTCTAGCCACAATGTTGAAGGTGGTAACACTGGTCACCGTCCACGTGTTAAGGGCGGTTACTTCCCAGTGCCACCAATTGATTCCCTGCATGACCTACGTGGCGCTATGTGTGACGCCATGGAAGCAATGGATCTAGAAATTGAAGTACATCACCACGAAGTAGCAACTGCTGGTCAGTGTGAAATTGGTGTAGGTCCTAACACGCTTACTGCTAAAGCGGACGAAGTTCAGGTTCTTAAGTACTGCGTACACAATGTTGCACATGCTTACGGCAAAACTGCTACATTTATGCCTAAGCCACTAGTTGGTGACAACGGTTCTGGTATGCACGTTCACATGTCTCTATCTAAAGACGGTGTAAACCTGTTCTCTGGTGATGCTTATGCTGGCATGTCTGAAACTGCTCTTTACTACATTGGCGGTATCATCAAGCACGCTAAAGCGCTTAACGCTCTAACTAACTCTTCTACAAACGCTTACAAGCGTCTTGTACCAGGTTTCGAAGCGCCAGTTATGCTTGCTTACTCTGCACGTAACCGTTCTGCTTCAATCCGTATCCCATACGTGACTAACCCTAAAGCACGCCGTGTAGAAGCGCGTTTCCCAGATCCGTCTGCGAACCCTTACCTATGTTTCTCTGCACTAATGATGGCTGGTCTTGATGGTATCAAGAACAAGATCCACCCTGGCGATGCTGCAGATAAAGACCTTTATGATCTACCAGCTGAAGAAGCTGCTGAGATCCCACAGGTTGCTGCGTCTCTAGAAGAAGCTCTAGATGCTCTAGAAAATGACCGTGAGTTCCTAACAGCTGGCGGTGTATTCACTGACGACATGCTAGACGCTTTCATTGAGCTTAAGCGTGAAGAAGTTGAGAAAGTGAACATGACTACTCACCCAGTTGAATTTGACCTGTACTACTCTGTATAAGTCTAAACTCTTCTGAAAAAAGCCTCCCTCGTGGAGGCTTTTTTGTTTTCAAATCTTGCCCTTATGCACTTATTTAGTGACGATTAAAATCTTAATAATATTTAATGCACTAAATTGGTGCGACATCATTTTTTAGCAGCTACACTCAATATTAGAATAGTCAGTAATGGTGCTGCCTGAGAGCAATTTGGGGCAGTGGTTAAACTTGGTTTGCTTTTTGCAGAAGTAAACTTAAGTAAAAGAGTGTAGGTCGATGCCAGTAATAGATTTTCATAAACAGATAATAGAAAACCTTTCTACAGCGGTGGTTTTGCTGGATGGCAACCTCGATGTCGAATATGCCAATCCTGCGGCTGAAATGCTGTTAGAGGCGAGTTTGCGTCGTTTGTCTCAGGTGTCTGTAGCGGAGTGGTTCTCACCAGAGGAGCATGGCATTGAGGATCTACGTGATTGTATTGATACGGGTCATCCGTACACTCGCCGTGAAGCTAAATTGGTAACTCAAAGTGGTAGTGTGCTAACGGTGGATTATTCAATTAATCCATTGTTCGGGTTGAGTGGTCGGCAGCTTCTGATTGAAATAGAAGCGCGTGACCGTTTGATCAGGATTGAGCGTGAGGAAGATCTTTTAAATCAGCACGATACAGCTAGATCTCTAGTACGTGGCATGGCTCATGAAATTAAGAACCCTCTGGGTGGGCTTCGTGGTGCGGCTCAGCTGTTGGAGAGGGAGTTGCCTGATCCCGCGTTACATGACTATACCCGCGTAATCATTGAAGAAGCTGACCGTTTAAGGAACTTGGTTGATCGTCTATTAGGGCCGCGTAAGCTGCCAAAACTGGAAGACGTTAATATACACGCCATCCTTGAGCGGGTTTGCCAGCTTATTGAGGCTGAAACCAAGGGTTCTGTATCCTTGTTACGAGATTACGATCCAAGTATTCCTGAATTTACTGGTGATGCAGAGCAGCTTATTCAAGCGGTATTAAATATCCTGCGCAACAGCATGCAAGCGATGCAGGCTGCAGGAACTGTTGAGCCAACGATTCAGATTAAAACTCGGGCTTTCCGTCAAATTACACTGGGCGCAGAAAAACACCGTTTGGTGTGTAGCGTCGAAATTGTAGATAACGGTCCAGGCATCCCAGAAGAGATACTTAGTAAAATTTTCTACCCTATGGTAAGTGGGCGTGCAGAAGGAACCGGTCTTGGCTTGTCGATTGCGCAATCGATCATCAATCAACATCAAGGGTTGATTGAGTGTGAAACTCAGCCAGGGGAAACCAAATTTCAACTATTCATACCTTTGGAGATAAGTCATGAACCTGTCAGGTAAAATCTGGATTGTCGATGATGATCGTTCAATTCGTTGGGTGCTTGAAAAAGCGATGGCAGTAGAAGGGCTTCAAACCGAAGTTTTTGATAGCGCAGATGCTTTATTGGCTCAGCTAGAGCGTGAAGTACCTGATGCCATTATCAGTGATATTCGAATGCCAGGAACGGATGGGCTGCAGTTGCTGGAGAAAATTCAGGAAACTCACCCACAAGTTCCGATCATTATTATGACTGCGCACTCCGATTTAGATTCGGCTGTTGCTTCCTATCAGGGCGGTGCATTTGAGTATTTACCTAAACCTTTTGATGTAGATGATGCGGTTGCTCTCACCAAGCGAGCTTTGGCGCATGCGATTGAACAGCGAGAACAGGTAGCAGAGCAAGCTGCTGAAGAGGGTACCGAAATTATTGGTGAAGCGCCTGCTATGCAGGAAGTTTTCCGTGCCATCGGTCGCCTATCTCAATCCAACATTACGGTTCTAATTAACGGTGAATCGGGTACGGGTAAAGAGCTTGTAGCGCATGCGCTGCATAAGCATAGTCCACGTAGAGATAGGCCTTTCATTCCTCTAAATATGGCAGCTATTCCCCATGATCTGATTGAATCGGAGTTGTTTGGTCATGAAAAAGGCGCATTTACGGGTGCGGCAGCGGCTCGACGTGGCCGATTTGAGCAAGCAGATGGCGGTACGCTTTTTCTAGATGAAATTGGTGATATGCCTGCTGATGCTCAAACACGTTTGTTGAGAGTTTTGGCTGATAGTGAATTCTATCGTGTTGGTGGTCATACTGCAGTGAAGGTCGATGTTAGGATTATCGCGGCTACCCATCAGGATTTAGAGAAGTTAGTTGCTGAAGGTCGCTTCCGTGAAGATTTATTCCATCGTCTTAATGTTATTCGTGTTCATCTGCCAAAGTTAGCTGAGCGGCGTGAAGATATTCCGCGTTTAGCACGTCATTTCCTAAATATGGCGGCTGAAGAATTAGATGTGGAGCCAAAAGTACTTGCTGCTGACACTGAGAGTTACATGTGTAATTTGACTTGGCAGGGTAACGTTAGGCAGTTAGAAAATACTTGTCGCTGGTTAACGGTCATGGCGACTGGTCGAGAAGTGCTGATTGATGATTTGCCTCCAGAGTTGATGCAGAGCAGTGAGTCAGAGACAGCTGTAGCGGGGGATTGGGAGTTGTCCTTGCGTAATTGGGCTGATCAGCAGTTGGGGCTTGGTCACCGCAATCTATTAGATACTGCAGTACCTGCTTTTGAAAAAATTATGATTGAGACAGCGCTCAAGCATACAGCAGGCCGTCGACGCGATGCTGCAGAACTTCTCGGTTGGGGGCGTAATACCCTAACGCGGAAAATCAAAGAGTTGGGTATGGATGAAGATAAAGCTGATGATCAGGAAGTTGCCTAAGTTATTCCTTTACAGTCAGTCATAACCTCGCTTTTTGATTTCATATATAATCCCTGCAGCTTTTATTCTGCGGGGATTTTTTTATGCTTCATGTTGTCTTGTTCGAACCTGAGATACCGCCAAACACAGGCAATATCATTCGGCTTTGTGCCAATACAGGTTTTCATCTGCATCTAGTAGAGCCTTTGGGGTTTGATTTTGATGATAAGCGTTTGCGTCGTGCAGGCTTGGATTATCATGAGTTTGCGGCGGTTAAAATTCATCCAAATTTAGAAACGTGCTTAGCTGAGATAGAGCCTAGAAAGGTGTGGGCATTAACGACTAAAGGTAAAACTTGTTACACCCGAGCTGATTACCAAGCGGGCGATGTTTTGCTTCTAGGACCAGAAACACGTGGTCTACCCGTTGAGGTAAGAGAAAGTTTTCCTAGCGAGCAGTGGTTGAGAATGCCGATGAAGGAGGGGAGCCGCAGTATGAATCTTTCTAATGCCAGTGCTGTTGTTGTATATGAGGCTTGGCGTCAATTAGGATTTGAAGGTGCTATTGAGAGTTAGTTGTAAGAGTGGCTCTATATAGATACTTAATTGTTGGTATAGCGACTATATTGAAAGGAACTACATGACGGTCAATAACTCTATGCAGCACGCTTTTATAGTGACAAAGATTGAAGCCTACTTAACCGAGCAAGCTGGCGAGGTTTTTAAATTGCATGTCACCGATTACAGGGAGCGTGAAGTATGGTTATTAGGTCGGCTGGATCAACAAGTAAATATTCAAACTATTAAAAATCAACAGCTTCCGGTTGTTCTGATATCTGATCAATTAGAATCTGGCAATGAAGGTCAATTTATTATCCCTGCGAGCTCGCTTGTGAGTATTGTGCCTTTGCCAGCAGCTTCATTGCAGCAGGTCCTCGAATTAGGGCGTGCTGATGAAATTCTGCAAAGTCTTTCCTTAAAATCATGCTAGAATGCGCTTTTGATTAATAAATGTACAGTTGATGGTGTTGTTCGGAAAGCATATGTGGAGAAAATATAGCTCCCTTTTTCTTGGGAGTTTTTTAGTTTTGATCTCTTCTTTGACTCATGGAACGAATCATTCAGAAGAGGTGGCGAGTGTCTGTAAGCAGGTTGGTAAAAAGCTAGCCAGTGTTTCGGTTAATGAGTGTTTAAGTAATCCTTATCTACCTCCTCGTTTTTATTCAGTTCAAGGCCGTGCAATCTTAGAGGCGCATTTTCAGGCTTCGGATGAGAATAAAGACGCACCAAGGGTTCTATTTATTGGTGGTATCCATGGTGATGAGTATTCCAGTGTTAGTGTAACCTTTAAGTGGCTTAATACTTTACGTAAACATCATAGTGGTGCTTATGATTGGTATTTCTTACCTGTTGTTAATCCAGACGGTCTACTCCAGCGTAAGTCGAGCCGAGTTAATGCTAACAAGGTCGATTTGAACCGGAACTTCACCCCTGCGCCTGAATTTCCAGAGCCTTTAGCCCATTGGCAGAAAAGTGCGAAAAAGCGTTTGCGCTATTTTCCTGGGCACGCACCTTTGAGTGAACCTGAAAGTCGTGTTATCCACAATTTAATTGATGAGTACAAGCCGACTGTGATTGTCTCAGTGCATGCACCGCATGGTATTCTGGACTTTGATGGGGGTATTCAACCGCCGCGTAAACTCGGGCCGCTGCACCTACGTCAGCTCGGTACATATCCGGGTTCTTTAGGAAACTATGGTTGGTTTGTTAAGAATATACCTGTAGTAACCATTGAGCTTCCTTATGCCGGGATCATGCCGCCGAAAAAGGATATCGATAAAATGTGGACGGACTTGGTAGGTTGGCTGAAGTATAAATCGAAACGTAATCGCAGTGAGTTGGCTGCATCTGAATCATCCAAATAGAGAGATTCAAAAGAAAAAAACGGAGCGTAAAGCTCCGTTTTTTTTATGCGATAGCGTTTAGCTTAGTGCTGAGCTTCGCCTTGTGCAGCTTCTTGCTGAGCTTGAGCCATCTGCTGAGCGTATAGTGCGTCAAAGTTCACTGGAGCAAGCATTAGCGCTGGGAAGCTAGCTTTAACGACCATTGCGTCAATTGCTTCACGTGCATATGGGAATAGGATGCTCGGGCAGAATGCACCTAGTGTGTGGTGCATCTCTTGCTCGCCTAGACCAGCAATAGAGAAGATGCCTGCTTGTTGTAGTTCAACTAGGAATGCAGTTTTGTCTTCGTTTTTAACAGTAACTGTTAGCGTTAGAGTTACTTCAAAAGCGTTGTCGCCTAGCTGAGCAGTTTGAGTGTTCATCTCTAGGCCAACTTCTGGCTGCCATGGGCTCATGAAAATTTCAGGAGCGTTTGGAGACTCAAAAGATGAATCTTTAATGTATACGCGTTGTACCGCAAACTGAGGTCCCTGCTGTTCTTCTTGGGACGCTGTGTTCTGATCGTTCTCAGCCATGATTTATCCTTATTTTTAAAAATTAGTTTGCACTAAGTAGGGTGTCGAGTTTGCCTTGGCGTTCAAGGGCAAACATATCATCGCAACCGCCAATAGGTGTTTCGCCGATAAAGATTTGCGGCACTGTGTGGCCTCCGCTGAGTTTAGTCATTTCACGACGTTTTTCTGCATCGCCATCGACTTTAATCTCAGTGTAAGAAACGCTCTTATGATCCAATAGCATTTTTGCTCGGATACAGAAGGGACACCACGCGGTTGTATAGATGGTAACTTCTTTCATTGCAGTCATTACTTAACAATCGGAAGACTTTGGCCTTTCCATTCGGTCATGCCGCCAGATAGGCGAACTGCATTTTCAAAGCCTTCGGCCTTAAGCTTGCGAGTAGCAGCGCTCGCTGCCTGACCTAAATTACATACAACGATAATCGGTCGTTGTTTGTATTTAGTTAGCTCGTCCATACGATGATCTAAATCAGAAAGAGGGATGTGCTTTGCATTGGTGATATGACCTGTTGCCCACTCTTTTTTAGGGCGGATATCAACGATGATTGCGTCTTCTTTGTTGATTAGGTTTGTTGCTTGCGCCGGAGTAACGGCTTTGCCTGCTTTACTACGTTCATAAAGAACGAACATCACTAGAGTTAAAAGCCAAGCACCAACCAAGAATGGGTGGTTGCCGATAAATTCGATAAATTGATCCATTTCTAATCCAAATAAGGTCTTACCTGAAGACCATTAAAAACTGTTGATCGACGATTGAGGAGCAATAGTATACCTCGCGATTTTTGACGGTATAAGGGGAAGACGTGGTGAAAATGATTATTTAGTGGCAATTATTCTGCTTCGGGCCTTCAATCGTTAGCCTTGAAGGGGCTTTCCAAGTAAAATTGGCGACAATTTTATAACCGTTGCAACAGAATCCTACAGATATGACACAAATGCGCGCGACTAAAGCTTTGATCATCCTTGATGGTTACGGTGTAGAAAGTTCAGAATCTTCAGCAATTCAGGCAGCTAATACCCCAGTATGGGATGCACTACTTGCTGATAATCCAAATGCTCGAATCGAAACTTCAGGTATGGCTGTTGGCTTGCCGGATGGACAGATGGGTAACTCAGAAGTTGGCCATATGAACATTGGCGCAGGGCGCACGGTTTATCAAAACTTCACGCGTATATCCAAAGCGATTGAAGATGGTGATTTCTTCGATAACCAAACGCTAGTTAATGCGATGGATGTTGCTATTGCGCAAGACAAAGCGGTTCACATTTTGGGCTTGTTGTCTCCAGGTGGCGTTCACAGCCATGAAGAGCATATCTTTGCGCTGTTAGAGATGGCTGTTAAACGTGGTGCGAAAAAGCTTTATGTTCATGCCATTCTTGATGGTCGTGATATGCCGCCACGCTCTGCGGAGCCATCGATTCAACGTACCGAAGAGAAGCTAGCCGAACTCGGTGTAGGTTCCATTGCTTCTGTCGCGGGCCGTTATTTTACAATGGATCGTGATAACCGTTGGGATCGCGTGCAGAACGGTTACGATGCAATGACTATTGGTCAAGCGCCTTGCAAAGCTGAATCTGCTATTCAAGCGCTGAATGATGCTTATGCACGTGACGAGAATGATGAATTTGTTCAAGCAACCGTAATCTTAGATGCCGCTGGCGAAGCCAAAGGCCTCGTTGCTGACGGTGATGCGCTAATCTGCGCGAACTTCAGACCTGATCGCGCTCGTGAAATTACCCGTGCATTTACTGAAGGTAGCAGTTTTGAAGGGTTTGCACGTGAAAAAGCACCAGAGCTAGCTGCTTATGTAATGATGACTCAGTACGCATCTGATATCGATGCTGCCTGCGCTTATCCTCCGCAAGCTATTCGAAATGATCTAGGTGAGTACTTATCTGGCTTGGGTAAAACCCAATTGCGTATCGCTGAAACTGAAAAGTATGCTCATGTGACTTTCTTCTTTAATGGTGGTCAGGAAGAAGTTTACGAAGGTGAAGATCGTATATTGGTTCCTTCCCCTGATGTTGCGACTTATGATTTGCAGCCTGAGATGAGTGCGCCGGAAGTGACTGAAAAATTGGTTGGGGCGATTAAGAGCGGTAAGTATGACCTGATCGTTTGTAACTATGCGAACGGTGATATGGTTGGTCATACTGGTAAATTTGATGCGGCTGTGAAAGCTTGCGAAGTTGTTGATGATAGCGTTAAACAGGTGCTAGAAGCGTTACGCGAAGTTGGTGGTGAAGCATTGATTACAGCTGATCACGGTAATGTTGAGTTGATGGTTAACCCAGAAACAGGGCAGCCACATACATCTCACACCATCTGGCCTGTGGCGTTGATTTACGATGGCCCTCGAGCAGAAAATCTCAAGCTAGATGACGGTGCACTTTGTGATTTAGCACCAACTCTGCTGTCCTTGATGGACATTGAAGTGCCTGCTGAAATGACAGGCAGATCTTTAGCATCCTTCTAAAGAGGCTTTAAAAAGGGATAACTCGTTTATCCCTTTTTATTTTGTGCAGAAAAATTATGGTGCGATCTTTACCTGCCTTTATTTTCATACTGTTTAGCTTGCTTGCGTCATCTGTGGTGCTGGCAGAGGATAAACAAGCATTAACTGAAAAGCAGATAAAGCAGCTCAATTCGCGTATAGCGTCCTTGCAAACAAACATGCGCTCGCAAGAGGGTGAGTCACGTGGTTTAAGCAAAGAACTCCGTGATAGTGAAGTTAAAATTGGCAAGTTAGCCCGTCAGATCCAATCACTGGATAAGCAATTGAGTGGACTTGGTTCTCACGCTGATTCCCTTGAAAAGAAGCGAGATACCTTAAAAATAGAACTGAAGAAACGTTCCGATTTAATCGCTAAGCAGATTGCCCAGCAGTATAAAATGGGCAACCAAGCGCGCCTGCAGCTACTGCTCACACAGCGAGACCCTGAAACATTGGATCGTGCTATTCGCTATTATGACTTCGTAAATGAAGAGTTACGCCAGGACCTGATCCTTTTCAAAACTAAATTAGCGGATCTTTCCGGAACTGAATTGGAGTTAACCGATACTGAGCAAAAGATGGTTCTCAAGCGTGAAGAGTTGCGCAAAGAGGTCACTGCTCTGAGGGCTTCACAGGCGAAGCGAAAAGATACCCTGGCTCGACTCACAAAAGCCCTCTCCACAGACAAAAAGAAACTTAAGCAGCTCAAACTGGACCAAAAGCGTTTGCGTGCAGTGCTGACTGAAATTGAGAAAAGTTTAAACTTCGCCACGCTCGTCAAAGACGATAAAACCTTTAAACAATTAAAAGGTAAGCTGCCTTGGCCGTTAAAAGGTAAGGTAAAGCAGAATTATGGTACTGTCAGAAATAATATCCGCTATGATGGAATCTGGATTCAGGCGTCAGAAGCTCAGCCAGTACAAGCGGTTCATCATGGGCGCGTAGTATTTTCAGATTGGCTTAGAGGTTATGGTTTAGTATTGATTATTGATCATGGCTCCGGTTATCTGAGTTTGTATGGTTATAATCAAAGCTTGTTATTAGAAACAGGCGATTGGGTAGCCGCGGGTGATACGATCGCAACGGCAGGGCAGAGTGGGGGCCGTACTCAAACAGGTCTTTATTTTGCGGTTCGTTATAAAGGTAAGCCGAGTAATCCAAAAAGCTGGTTGAAGCGCTAACATTATTAGGGAAGAAATTATGAAGTCAGTGTTATGTTCGGGCGGGTTCAAGCGTACCTTGCTTGGTATGGTTGTTAGTTCACTTATCTCTTTCCCACTTCATGCAGCTGATCCGAAGCCTGCAGATACACCGGCTGTTACAGACGAAAAAGTATTACCTCTAGATGAACTTCGATTATTCACCGAAGTGTTCCAACGAATTAAATCCTCCTATGTCGAGCCTGTGGATGATGCGCGTCTGCTTGAAGATGCTCTGCGAGGCATGATTGCAGGGTTAGATCCTCATTCTGCGTATTTAGAACCCGATGAATTTGAGAGTCTGCAAGCCAATACCAGTGGCGAATTTGGTGGTTTAGGAATCGAAGTAGGCTCTGAAGATGGCTTTATTCGTGTAATCACGCCAATTGATGATACGCCCGCTCAGCGTGCCGGGGTTAAAGCGGGAGACTTGATTACCAAGCTGGATGATACACCAGTACAAGGTATGCCTCTCAGTGAGGCTGTAGAGCTGATGCGTGGTAAGCCTGGCAGTAAGCTCATTCTGACGATTGTGCGTGAAGGCGAAGAAAAGCCGCTAGAAATTGAAGTTATACGAGACATTATTCAAGTAGCGAGTGTTAAGAGCCGCATGTTGGATGAGGGTTTCGGTTACCTGCGTGTATCCCAATTCCAAGTGGATTCAGGCAAAGAGGTTAACAAACACCTTAAACGCTTGATGAAAAATGAACTGAAAGGTGTGGTGTTAGATTTGCGTAATAACCCGGGTGGCGTGTTGCAGGCCGCTGTGGATATTAGTGATACCTTTCTAACTGATGGATTGATTGTATATACCAAAGGTCGTTTAGCTGAATCTGAACAGCGCTTTAGTGCGACTAGCGATACTTTACTGCCAGAGCTTCCACTTGTTGTCTTGATCAATGGTGGTTCTGCATCGGCTTCCGAAATCGTTGCTGGCGCGCTTCAGGATCAAGAGCGTGCGGTTATTATGGGAGTCGATAGTTTTGGTAAGGGCTCGGTTCAAACGGTTCTGCCTCTGACAAAAGAGCGTGCGTTGAAAATCACTACTGCAAGATACTACACCCCTAATGGTCGCTCTATTCAGGCGCAAGGTATCAAGCCAGATATTGAGGTTAATGATGCTGAGTTAACCCTACGTGAAGGCGGCCCTGAATATTTGAAAGAAAAAGACCTAAGTGGTCATCTTGAAAATGGTGAGAAAAAGGCTGCGGAACAAGCGAAAAAAGATAATCTTGCAGCAAGAGATTATCAGCTATATGAAGCATTAAACTTGCTAAAAGCTCTGGCTATCGTGCGTAAGTGATATGCAACTTTTTAGAAAGGTTATCTCAGCGGTCATTACTCTTGGTGCTTTAGTTAGCCTGAGTTATGCCGACCCAGTATTCACAGATAACCAGCCGGTGATGGCAATTGTTATTGATGATATTGGTGATAACCGTAAAAAAGGTTTGGCTGCGATCAACCTTCCTGGTTCGATTACCTATGCATTTCTGCCCCATACCCCACACTCCTATGATTTAGCAGAAATAGCATACAAGCAGGGGAAAGAGGTTATATTGCATGCGCCAATGCAAAATAAAGCGGGACTTCGTTTAGGGCCTGGCGCGTTAACTGAGCAGTTGTCTAGGCAAGAGATTCAGCAGGTACTGCATAATAGTCTGGATTCGATCCCCCATGTGGTTGGAATGAACAACCACATGGGAAGTCTTCTGACTGAAAACCGTCAAAAGATGAAAGAGATTATGGCTGTGGCAAAACAGCGTAATATCTTCTTTATCGATAGTGTGACAACAGGTCGAAGTGTGGCTTGGAAGGTAGCCCACGAACACCAGATCCCCTACCTAGTAAGGGATGTTTTTTTAGATAATAAGCAGAATTGGAATTATATCCACAATCAGTTCAAACAAGCTTTAAGTTTAGCTGTGACTCAGGGGCATGCTGTCGTCATAGGCCATCCTTATCCAGCAACTGTTGAGTATTTGTCTGAAGCACTGCCTATTCTCGAACAGCTGGGTATCCGCTTAGTGTCAGCCTCTGAGTTGCTTAATATTCGATCTCGTACTCAGTTGCTAATGGCTCAGCCGAAAGTAGAGCCTTGTGATCGTAGCGAAGGGCACTGCCAAGCTTTACCAGTAGCGGTCAAACATTAAGGCTTTAGATAGCCATTAATATTCCGATCCCATCCCCCGTCAGTTTTATTCCTACTAGAACTGTGAGCGTTTCGAATGCTCTTTTTATCAGCTGATTACCTTGAGTAATGGCTAAGTGTGCACCTGTGTAAGAGCCGATAGTGGCGCCGATCAGGAGTGCGGGTAACCATTCCCACCGAGGATCTACTTGCAGTGCTACGGTAATAGCGCCGGTGGAATTCCAGAACAAACCTACCAGAATCAAGACATAGGTGACGGCTGTTTTGTAGTCTAGACCGAACCAGCGAACGAGCCAGAGTGTTACAAATAAGCCAGTGCCTGAAGTCAAAGAGCCGTTTAAGGCACCAATAACGAACAGTACACTACCCCCAATAAGTAGTCCTAACCGATCTCTGTTACGAGGTTCTGCGGTAAGTCCAAGCGCCTTCTTGCGAAACGAATAGATTCCCAGTCCAGTCGTTAACAGGCCTAGGCTGAGTATGGTCCAACCTTCGGGGATATCGATGATGATATCAGCCCCGATAACCACGCCGGGCAGGCCGCATAGCAATATAAATCCACAGAATTTATAGTCCAGTTTGCCTTCACGCAGATGTCTAATGGTTGCACCAATACCTAGTGCTACGCTGGCGATTTTATGGGTGGCTAGTGCTGTATTGAAACTTAAGCCAAGGAATAGCAGTACGGGGAGTTGCAGTAAGCCTGCTCCGCCTCCGGCCATTGCTGATAAGGCATTGGCGAAAAAAGAGAGAACAAATAATCCGCCGTGTTCAATAAGTTGATCCATAGTTGTGCTGGTGGCCCCGTAGGAATAAAAAAGGGGAAGCTAGCTTCCCCTTAAAGAGTCATTGTGCCAAACGTCAATTAGGCTGGGCGGAAAGCGCCGGCAGCAATGCGCGGCCATTGCTCGCTCCACTGCTCTGTCGGCGTTTTGCGAAACTCTGTTCGTACAAATTGACGGATACGGCCTTCGCAACACGCAAGCATCAAGTTGGCAGTTGCCCCAGCGGTTGTTTCAGTACGTAAGCCTTCTTTGACTTCTGCTTCGCGCAAGATCTGTTTGATCTGTGTTTCTAGGCGTTCGAAGAACTGGTTAATACGCTGTCTTAAGCGATCCGTTTCGCCAGTTAGAGCATCGCCTGTAAGCAGTCGTGCCATGCCTGGATTGCGTTCAACAAATGCTAGCAACAAAGTAAGTACTTGCTCGCATTGTTTGATTGCGCTTGGTTCAACTTGAGTTATCGCAGTAACGCGACTAAAGACTGTATCTTCGATAAAGCCGATAAGGCCTTCAAACATGCGTGCTTTACTTGGGAAGTGACGATAAAGCGCTGCTTCAGATACACCCACTTCTTTAGCTAGGGCTGCAGTTGTAATTTTTTGCCCTGGGTTTTCCAGCATGCGAGCAAGGCTTTGTAGAATTTGTTCGCGGCGGGATACTTTTACTGTTTCGCTCATGGTTCGTCCTTATCCGCGGTTGGTGATCAGAGTACCAACACCTTCATCGGTAAAGATTTCTAGCATGCAGGAGTGTTCTACACGGCCGTCAATGATATGAGCGCTGTTTACGCCGCTTTTAACCGCACTTAGTGCGCAGCCGATTTTAGGCAGCATACCACCGTAGATAGTGCCGTCTTCAATTAGATCATCTACTTGTTTGGTTGTTAGGCCCGTTAGGATATTGCCGTCTTTATCCATTAAACCTTCAATGTTGGTCAATAGGATTAGCTTTTCAGCCTGCAGTACTTCAGCAACTTTACCAGCAACTAAGTCTGCATTGATGTTGTAAGACGCGCCATCTGCACCCACACCAATCGGTGCAATTACAGGAATGATGTCTGAGTTAACTAACATATCTAGCACTTTAACGTTAACGCTTTCTACTTCGCCTACGTGACCGATATCGAGAATTTCAGGTGCTTCCATCTCTGGTGTTTTATGTTCAACACGTAGTTTTTTGGCGCGTAGAAGTTGACCATCTTTACCTGTTAAGCCGATAGCTTGACCGCCGTTATTGTTGATCAGGCCAACGATCTGTTTGTTGACCGCACCGCCCAATACCATTTCGGCAACATCCATTGTTTTGGAATCGGTTACACGCATGCCGTTGATAAAGTGTGATTCGATTTTCAGATCTTCTAAAAGTTGTCCGATCTGAGGGCCGCCTCCGTGCACAACGATTGGGTTAATACCAATCAGCTTCATCATTACAATGTCGCGGGCAAAGCTGTTTTGCAGCTTTTCATCAATCATCGCGTTACCGCCATATTTGATGACAATTGTTTTGCCGACAAAGCGCTGAATATATGGCATAGCCTCGCTCAATACATGAGCGGTAGTCATGGCATCTTTACGTGTTAGAGGCATAGTATTTCCTTAAAATTATTATGTGAGTGCACGTGATTTAATCGGTGCACTCATGCCGTTTGGGCTTTATTCGTGTGGGATAATGAGACTGCTATCCACTTCGTGTAGCTTTTGCTCGAAATCGTTTCTGATTCGCATTAACGCATCGTTTGTTTCTGCTTCAAAACGAAGAACAAGCACAGGTGTAGTATTGGATGCGCGAACTAGACCCCAGCCGTCAGGGTAGTCGACACGTACACCATCAATATGGTTGGCTGTGCCGCCTTCAAAGTGTTTTTCTTGAAGGGCTGCGACGATATCGAATTTGTTTTCATCGGTAACCGTGATGTTTAGCTCTGGTGTACTTACATCTTCAGGGTATTGAGCGAATAGCTCTTCAACGGTTTGATCTGTATTCGCTAAAATTTCAAGCAGACGTGCAGCACTGTATAGCGCATCGTCAAAACCGTACCAACGCTCTTTAAAGAAGATGTGACCACTCATTTCGCCGCCAAGCAGTGCACCGGTTTCTTTGATTTTTTGTTTGATCAGCGAATGGCCTGTACGCCACATGGTCGCTTTACCGCCAGCTTCGGTAATTACTTTGGCAAGTAAGCGTGAGCATTTAACGTCGAAGATGATTTCAGATCCTGGATTGCGCTTAAGGATCTCTTCGGAGAACAGCATCATGATACGATCTGGATATACGATATTACCTTCGTTAGTAATGACGCCTACACGATCGCCATCACCGTCAAATGCTAGGCCTAAGTCAGCACCTGTTTCTTTTACCTTCGCGATAGCATCGATCAGGTTTTTCGGTTTGCCTGGGTCAGGGTGGTGGTTAGGGAAAGTGCCATCTACTTCACAGTAAAGCGGGATAATATCGCAGCCTAATTGTTCAATCAGCTTAGGCGCAAGCTCAGCTGGAATACCGTTACCGCAGTCGACAACGACTTTTAGTTTTTTATCTAGTTTGATGTCAGAAAGGATACGCTCAAGGTAGCTTTCACGGATATCTAAATCGCGTTTAGAACCTTCACCTTCTGAATAGTTTTGCTCAATGATACGTGTTTTAAGGGCTTGGATCTCATCGCCAGACAATGTGTGGCCATCGATCATCATCTTAAAACCATTGTAATCAGCCGGGTTATGGCTACCAGTAATCATTACGCCAGTGCACTGATTATCTTGATGCGCTGCGTAATAGAGGGTAGGGGTTGGCACATAGCCGGTATCTATGACTTGGCAGCCACCGTCCATTAAACCTTCACTAAAGAGTTGCTTAAGGTGCGGGCTGGATAAGCGGCCATCAGCAGCAACATTAACGTTTTCAACACCTTGTGATTTAGCTTCGGCAGCAAAAGCTCTGCCTAGGTGGTAGACCGTGTCATCTGTTAAGGCGGAACCGACAATGCCTCGGACATCGTAAGCACGGAAAATTGCGTGGTCTAGAGAGTTTAGAGAGTAACGCATGTTAATCCTTTAATATTCACAAAGTTTGAAATCCAAAATAAGTTATGCAGTTTCGATCTCTTTTTCTGTTACTGCACTGCCATGATACTGAGCTGCGATCTTTTCGATTAGCTTGCTGGCTAACTGACGCTTAGACGCTTGGGGTAAGATTTCAGTTGTTGTTGCTGAAATAACCGTAACCGCATTTTCGTCGCTGTTAAAACCAATGTCTGAACGAGAAACATCATTTGCGATGATGAGATCGAGGTTTTTACGCTCAAGCTTGCTTTTGGCGTAATTGATGACATCACGTGTTTCTGCAGCAAAACCCACCGTAAATGGTTTTGGTGAACTATTCGCTACAGTGGCAACTATATCTGGGTTTTTAACCAGATGAAGTTCCATGATCTCTTCTGAACCTTTCTTTATCTTGTGCTCAGCTATAGCTGTGGGGCGGTAGTCCGCTACAGCTGCTGCCGCGATGAATATGTCACAGAGTGAAATATCTTCCAAAGAGGCGTTAAGCATCTCTTCTGCGCTCTCTACTGACGTTCTGCTAATGCGAGCTGGTGCTGGAAGATTTACAGGACCACTGATTAGTTTTACTTTCGCGCCCGCTTCCATTGCTGCTTCTGCAAGGGCGTAGCCCATTTTTCCTGAGCTATGGTTGGATATATATCGCACAGGGTCTAAGGGTTCACGCGTAGGACCTGCGGTAATAAAGACGGTTTTACCCGTCAGGCTACCACGGTCAAATTGAGCCGCTGTTATTTCTGCTATCTCTACCGGTTCTAGCATGCGGCCTGGGCCTGTATCGCCACAGGCTTGCTCGCCTACACCTGGTCCAAATAGTTTGATACCACGAGATTTCAGCGTTGCTGCGTTCTTTTGTGTGCCTTCGTCACGCCACATCGCTTGATTCATCGCAGGAGCCAAGCAGATAGGTGCATCTGTCGCTAGGCAGATCGTTGTGAGCAGATCATCGCCTTGGCCTGATGCTAATCGAGCCATAAAGTTAGCACTTGCTGGTGCAATCAAGATCAAATCAGCCCATTTTGCGAGTTCAATATGTCCCATTCCAGCTTCTGCTTCGGCATCCAGAAGGTGCTGGTGGACGGGATTGCCTGAAAGTGCTTGTAAAGTTAGGGGGGTAATAAACTCGGTTGCAGAGGCTGTCATTACAACGCGAACTTCAGCACCGGCTCCTTTTAGGATTCGAGTTAACTCTGCGCTTTTATAAGCTGCAATACCGCCGGTGATTCCAAGAATAATTTGTTTGTTAGTAAGTCTCTGCATACTGGCTAACTACTGTAATCTTTGCGTTTGTAGCGTCGTAAATATAAATGACGCTGAAATAAAAAGGATCGATACCATACCATTTTCGCGTAAAGTTTCGTAGATTGTATGGCGCTATATTTACGTAATTCATCAAGGAAGATGACTCTTCTCAAGGTTTGAAAGCCTTTACTCCGTGAATGGCAAAATAGAGAAGAGATAAAATGGAGACCTCTTATGTCTATTTCGCATTGGCCGGAAGCCGAACGACCTCGAGAAAAGCTTTTGCTTCAAGGCGCGACTGCGCTGTCAGATGCCGAACTCTTAGCTATCTTTTTACGTACAGGCGTAAAAGGTAAAAGTGCGGTTGATCTGGCTCGGGATCTATTAATTACATTTGGTTCTTTGCGCGCGCTTCTCGAAAGTGATCAAAAAGCTTTTTGTGCCGCGCATGGCTTAGGTCCTGCAAAATATGTCCAATTGCAGGCTGTTTTGGAAATGAGTCGTAGGCATCTACAAGCCTCTATTGAAAAAGGAGATGCGATGGAGAGGCCGGAGCAGGTGAAAAATTATCTTGTCTCTCAACTGCGCCATTATCAGCGGGAAGTCTTTGCCTGCCTCTTTTTGGATAACAAACACCGCGTACTTAAATATGAGCCGCTTTTCTTTGGCACGATTAACGCAGCGGCAGTATATCCCCGAGAGGTGGTTGCAAAAGCGTTGGAGTACAATGCAGCGGCGGTTATCCTTGCCCATAATCACCCATCAGGTGTTGCTGAACCCAGCTTGGCCGATCAGCACATAACAGAACGGCTTAAAAATGCATTGGAGATGATCGAAGTCAGGGTTTTAGATCATATGATAGTAGGAGATCTGGAAACCGTTTCGTTTGCTGAGCGGGGATTATTATAAAAGTTATCTTTCTACTGGTGAATGTTGGTGCTCTTGTGTATAATCCGCGACCTTCTATCCATACTCCGGTACGGTATCTTGTCTAGTTACGGGACGCTCCGCCTGAGAAACGGTTTGGACTCTGGAGAGTACAGAGGTAATCCCTTAAGCCGTTTCAATAAAAAATGAGAATAAAGGATAGATTCGTAACCCTAATTTTGAAGGCTTTATAATATGTCTAAAGTTTGCATGGTAACTGGTAAGCGTCCAGTTACAGGAAACAATGTTTCCCACTCACAGCGTAAAACACGCCGTCGTTTTCTTCCAAACCTGCACTGGCACCGTTTCTGGGTAGAAAGCGAAAACAAATTCGTACGTCTACGTGTTTCCTCTAAAGGTATGCGTATTATCGACAAAAAAGGCATCGACGCAGTTCTAACTGAAGTTCGTGCTAACGGCATCAAAGTTTAAGGAGCTGAATCATGGCTAAAGGCGCACGCGAAAAGATCAAGCTAGTTTCTTCTGCTGGTACAGGTCACTTCTACACTACTGATAAGAACAAGCGTAACACTCCTGAAAAGATGGTGTTCAAAAAGTACGATCCAGTAGTTCGTAAGCACGTTGAATACAAAGAATCTAAGATCAAATAAGATCTTATTTTCTATTAAAAAACCCAGCTTAGGCTGGGTTTTTTATTGTCTGCGGTTTAGCAACCGCAGATTAATCTGCGGCCGCTTTTGGGTGATTAATTAACTGTAAACTCTCTTCTGCGAAACCGAAGCCTGCTTCTGTATAGAAGTTAAATACAGTATCTATACCGCCATCTACCAGTTGCTTGTGTTCATCTGGGAAACGAGCAATCGCAGCTATTTCTCCAGAATAGTTTGCACTATGTAGCTGTTCAGCGATGTTCAGGCTGTCTTCAATTGATGGTAGTGCCAATAAGACCAACTTGATGTTTTTGACATCCATGTTGCACCAAAGGTCTGCATCCTCACCATCACCATAGAAGACGTGAAGCCCTTTTTCTTGGAATTTTTGGATTCGGCTTCGATCAGCATCCATCCCCCAGACTTTGTCCCCAACAATGCTGTGTAGGGCATTGAAAGCGCCTTTGCCGACACGGCCTAGGCCAATCACCAATATTTCAGAGTCTTTCGGTTGAACAAAGATATCGCTTGGAAGTGGTGAGTCTGATTCGTAACTTTTAATCTGCTCTTTATGACGTAAATAGAAAGAGTGGGCAGAGCGATAAACTACACTGGTTAGGATGAATGACAGAGAAACAGCAAGGGCAAGAATGACTAGCCATTCCTTACTTAGCCAACCGCTATCTACACAAAGGTAAGCGACGATAAGTCCGAACTCACTAAAGTTACTCAATGCTAAGGCACATAGATAAGAGGTACGGCCTCGTAGGTTCAAGCGGGTGAAAATTCCAAAGAACATGATGTATTTCAATGGAATTAGAACCGCGAGGATGGCAGCCATGCCTATCATTGACCAGTCAGGTAAAGCGGTGAACCCTATAGATAGGAAGAAGCCAATCAGGAATAGGTCTTTAAAACTTAAGAGGGACTTGGTTAATTCGCTTGCTTTAGGGTGGGTACTCAGCAACATGCCGAAGACAAGCGCTCCTAAATCACCTTTTACGCCTACTAGGCTAAAGAGCTCATAGCCGCCTAGCGCTAGGAAAAAACCTGCTAAAGGCAGTAGCTCACCGTGACCTGCTCGCATCAACATATGATTTAGTAGAGGGCGAATAAAGACTAAACCGAACAGGCCGAGGGCCCATATCGATGGGATTTTCCCTGTTGCCGCTACTAGGAAAAGAACGGCAACAATATCTTGCATGACCAAGACGCCAATGGCGAGCTGACCATGTCGGGTTTTCATTTCGCCGCTTTCTTCTAAAAGCTTAACAATACATACGGTACTGCTGAAACTAAGGGCGAAGGCGATCAATGCCGCAGATTGAAGGTCGAGATCTGAAAAGTATGGAACTGAGAGCAGAGCGAGTAGTAAAAAGCCGGAGCCTCCTAACAGTGTCCAGAGGGTCATATGGGATAGTGTGCTGGCCCAGACTTCTGTTTTCAGGAGGTCTTTTACATTTAATTTTAGACCGATGGTGAAGAGCATCAGTGTAATACCTAAATCAGCTAAGGTATCTAAGCTTTCGACAGGTTCAACACCAATAAAATGCAGGAAGAAACCTGCAAATAGGTACCCTATAAGAGGGGGCATCTCAATCAATCGCAGTGTGTAACCGCAGACGAATGCAAATAAGATCCAGATAAAATCCATTGAGTACAAATCACCTTACTAAATTAGACCTAGAATGTAGCATAGCTTGACTAACGTCGGCATTGAGATAAGCCCTTAATTCATTGATTTTATGTTAGTCTAAGCTTTCAATGTTGAATTGCAGTTGAAATTCATGCCTGAGTTGCCAGAAGTAGAAACGACCTGTCGAGGTATTAGCCCTCATATTAATCAGCAAAAAGTAACCCGCCTGCTGGTTCGAAATCCTAATCTTCGTTGGCCAGTTCCTGATTTTTTAGCGGACGAGATAGAAGGGCAGATGATTGAGTCTGTTGGTCGCCGCGGAAAATATATTCTTCTCAAAATATCTACCGGTGAAGTGATGGTGCATCTGGGGATGTCAGGCAGTTTAAGAATTGTTGAGCAAGATGAGCCCGTACTTAAACATGATCATGTAGATTTCTGTTTTGGGAATGGTAAAGTTTTGAGGCTGACGGATCCGCGTCGCTTTGGCTCGGTATTATGGCAGCCGCTTAATGAGCACCATGAACTGCTATATAAGTTAGGCCCAGAACCTCTTAGTGAACAATTTGATGCTAAGCACCTGCATGCAAGCTGCTCTGGACGTAAAGCAGCTATCAAACAAGTGGTTATGGATAGTAAAGTTGTGGTTGGGGTTGGGAATATCTATGCAACCGAAGCGCTCTTTCTATCAGGTATAGATCCGAGGCGAGCAGCCGGTAATATTTCTTATGAACGCTTAGCGTGTTTAGTTGAAAATATTAAAAAAGTGTTAGCCGCCGCGATTGAACAAGGCGGTACAACGCTGAAAGATTTTGTGGGTGGTGATGGTAAACCGGGCTACTTTAAACAAAAGCTCAATGTTTATGGGCGAAAAGGGGAGCCTTGTGTACAGTGTATGGCTCCATTAACAGAAGTACGCTTGGGGCAGCGCTCCACAGTGTTTTGTAAACACTGCCAGCGATAAGTTGAGTTGATTATGAGTGTTCAAATCAGGCCACCTATTTTGTCCCAAGAAGGTTGTAGCTTACGTGTTGATCTGCGTGACAAGCTAAATTTAGAGCAGTTTTTAAAACACCGTACAGCTTTTTGTGTCGGTGAAAGTGCTGTTCATTGTGAGTTATATGAATACGCGCCTGATGCACCAACAATTATCTTTTTGCCGGGAATCGGTACTTACTGTGAACTCTATGCCGAACTGTTGTGTAAGCTATCCCAGCAAGGGTTTAATGTTATTGGTGTTGATCCTCTTGGGCATGGTTATTCAGGCGGATCTCGAGGTCATTACACTGTAGATGAGATGTGTAATGCTGTATCGGACGTTTTAGATGTACTACAGCAGCGTTTTAAGGGTCCATTTGGTGTTTATGGATATTCAATAGGTGCTTTGCTTGCTGTTGCAGCAGCTGAAAAGGATGAACGCCTATCTACAGTCCTTTGCGGTACGTTGTTGGTGCCTGATTTAGCCCCTGATTTAACCTATAGAATGGGCTGGAACTGGACATGGGCATCTTCATTAATGCTGCCAGGATATAAAGTTCCACTAAAATCGTTCGTTGATTTTGAGCAGTTGTTAAAGGGGCACCCTGCAGGTGCCGCAATTAATAATGATCCATTAATTGTTTTTGATTACCCTCTTAAAACTTTATCTAGTCTGTTTAATCATCGTTGTAATATCGTAAATAGGGTACATCGTTTCTCTGCTGCTATTTTGCATGGAGATAAAGATGAGGTATTACCCGTTAGTTATTCTCAGCGAGTGATGAATTATTGTGAGCAGCCCATGGAGTTGCTGGTTATGAAGCGTCAAGGTCATATGGTGCCTTTACTGCAGCCTGACTTAGTTGTGACCATGGCCGCGCAATGGTTTGAACAAGAATTTTCTAAAGAGATGGCTGCTGCTGTTTTGTAATTGAACTGTCAAAAAGTATTCATTGAGCTGTCACCTAGTACTTCCATCATCTACAAGCATGATGAAAGTATTGGGAGATACTGACAATGAGTGCTATTCGGTTAGTAACAGCGTTTGATTTGCTCACCTTTAATTGGTGTTTGGGCCTTCCTAAAGCGGCTCAAATTGCTTCAGTAAGTCGGCAAGTTTCTCGATTAGGTGATGGTGTTTTATACCTATTCATTGGTTTTGCTCTTGCTCTTTTTGAGCAGCAGTTCGGGCTTTTGTTTCTGCTGGTGGGTTTATTTGCTTATGCTATAGAACTGCCACTCTACCTTATTCTTAAAAATACTATAAAGCGTGATCGGCCTTGTGATTCGTTGCCATTTGAAGCTTATATAGTCCCGTCTGATAAATTTAGCTTTCCATCTGGTCACTCTGCGGCAGCGTTTGTATTTGCTACTCTGGTCGCACACTTTTATCCTGAATTTTCGGTTGTATCATATGTTTTAGCTGTCGCTATAGGTATGTCTCGGGTTCTTCTTGGTGTGCACTATCCAACCGATATTCTAGCGGGAGCTGTGCTGGGTTTAAGCTGTGCAGCTACTGCGATTACGCTCATTCCTTTCTTATCTGTGCTGGTCTGAACTGATGCGTATTCTTTATGGTGTGCAAGCTACAGGGAATGGTCATATCACTCGAGCAAGGGTGATGGCTCCAGCATTAGAGAAAGAAGGTGTAGAGGTTGATTATCTGTTTAGTGGCCGAGAACCTGAGAAGCTTTTCAATATGGAGCCCTTTGGTGAATACCAATGCCGAAGGGGGTTAACGTTTTATATGCAGGGAAGTAAGGTTGATCATTGGAAAACATTTACGAAAAATAATGCTTTTCAATTATTGAAAGATATTAAGTCACTTGACCTTGCAGGGTATGACCTTGTGGTGACTGATTTCGAACCGGTAACTGCGTGGGCGGCGAAGTTAAAAGGCCTCAAGAGTGTTGGTATTGCTCATCAATATGCTTTTTTGCATGATTTACCTGATAGAAAATCAGGGCCTTTACTCAAGACTCAAGTAAAATCATTTGCGCCGGCTGACATTCCTATTGGGTTGCATTGGGATCGTTTCGATCAAGGTATCTGCCCACCATTAATTCAAAAACCTTTGTTTAGCCCAAGCCTTACCGAGAATAAAGTAGTGGTCTACCTGCCTCATGATGACCTTGAGGTCATGGTGCCGATATTTAAACAATGCAATCAGGCTCACTTCTTTATCTATTCTTCAGTTGATCAGCCATTGGATCAAGGAAACTGCCATATCAGGCCTTTTTCGCGAATGGGTTTCCAGCAAGACCTATCTGATTGTGAAGGGGTGATTTGTAACTCTGGTTTTGGCTTGTTAAGTGAAGCTTTGCAGTATGGAAAAAAGATAATGACCTTGCCGCAAAAAGGTCAGGCTGAGCAAGAATCTAATGCTGAGGTATTAGAGATTCTTGATTTGGGTAGAGTTGTGTCTGTTTTAGACTGTCAAAAGATAGGTGCTTGGCTTGAATCGTCACAGCCAGAAGCGTTCTTTATTCCTGATGTTGCGACCCCGTTAGCTAAATGGATTAAAGCGGGTTGTAATGAATCTATTGAGAGCCTTATTGAAGAGACGTGGTTGGCGCAGACTGATTACGTAACGGCATAGGGTTTTTAGAGCATAGAGCGGGAAAAATGTCGGGAAAAGTAAGGGGCTGCCTCTTCCGTGAAGCAACCCCCTTGCTGGCTTCCTTAATCCTTGCGGTCTTTGTCCTAGGGCATCAATGCCATCCATTCCGCTTATCGAGGCCATCCTTTGTATTCGTTCCATGAACAGGAGATCCACATTTCTAATTATGCCTTCTGCCACTGGAAAGGAAATAAGAAAAATTCTTAATTTCATTTGTCAGATCTAACTCGGGCAATATGCCCGCAGGAATGATCAATATATAAACAAAAAGGGCGCCTCATCCATGAGGCGCCCTTTTCTTTGGCTCCATAATCCTTGCGGTCTTTGTCCTAGGGCATCATGCCATCCTTTCCGCTTATCGAGGCCGTCCTTTATATTCAGTCCGTGAACAGGAGATCCATGAAGCTAATTATGGCTGGATATACGTAAAAAAAAATAAGAATTATTCTTAATTTCTGCGATCCCGAATATTTAGGGAATAGTTCCCGAGTGTGGGAAGAGTAAGGGGGCAAAGTGTTTATAAACAAAAAGGGCGCCTCATCCATTGAGGCGCCCTTTTCTTTGGCTTCCATAATCCTTGCGGTCTTTGTCCTAGGGCATCAATGCCATCCATTCCGCTAATCGAGGCCTTCCTTGTATTCTTTCCGTGAACAGGAGATCCATGTCATCAAGTATGGCTGGAAATAAGGGAAAAGAAATAAGAAAAATTCTTAATTTTAAGAATGTTGTATTTGACGGGGAAAATGCTTGCTTTGTGTAGAGTAGATACGAAAAGGGCGCCTCTTCCACTGAGGCGCCCTTTTCTATGGCTTCCATAATCCTTGCGGTCTTTGTCCTAGGGCTTCATGCCATCCGTTCCGCTTATCGAGGCCTTCCTTGTATTCTTTCCATGAACAGGAGATCCATGTCACTCATTATGGACGTATATACGGTAAAAAAAATAAGAAAAATTCCTAATTTTTCTTAATTGATGATTTTTTTCTCTGATTTTTGTTTAGATGAAGGAGTTTCAGGTGCTTTTCTGGACAGAATACAGGTGAA
This sequence comes from Neptuniibacter sp. SY11_33, assembly GCF_047778025.1. GTDB lineage: Bacteria > Pseudomonadota > Gammaproteobacteria > Pseudomonadales > Balneatricaceae > Neptuniibacter. The sequence continues at coordinate 2,949,554 of NZ_CP180543.1, read as the reverse complement.
TCTTTAAACTTGGATTTTGTCTTGGTCGGGGTGCCCTGTGGGGCTGAGAGTAAACCCGTTGAACCTGATCCGGTTTGTTCCGGCGTAGGAAATCGAGATCTCATTTCTATGGATTTATGTAATTTAAATTTGGCTCATTTAGCTTCTGTTGTAAGGGGCTATGATGGCTAATATCTCTTCCACTATCCCTAATGTGCTTACCATTGCTGGGTCTGATTCCGGTGGTGGTGCAGGTATTCAGGCAGATTTAAAAACGTTCTCAGCTATAGGGGCTTACGGCACATCTGCTATTACCGTTTTAACTGCACAAAATACTCAGTCAGTTAAAAGTATTTATCCTGTTTCGGCTGAATTTTTATTACAGCAGTTAGATGCGGTATTTGATGATATTGAAATCAATGCGGTCAAGACAGGTATGTTGGGTAATCCTTATATGGTTTTGACTGTTGCTTCGTTCTTGAAAAGTAAAAATGTTCCGCTGGTGATTGATCCTGTGATGGTATCGACTAGTGGGAGTAAACTTCTGAGCGATGATGGCATTGATAGCTTAGTAAAAGATTTGATTCCACTAGCGGACATTATCACTCCTAATCTCCCCGAAGCTGCTGCAATGCTAGGGCAAACCGAACCTAAAGATCGCGCGGATATGGCTGATATGGCTGCTGAATTGTTGGAATTAGGCGCTAAGCAGGTGTTGTTGAAAGGCGGTCATTTGCAGGGTGAAGAGTGTCCGGACATTTACTATGATGGGCAGGAATTCATCGAGTTCCTTAGTCCAAGGATAAATACGAACAACACCCATGGTACAGGGTGCACATTGGCAGCGGCTATTACCGCTTACCTAGCTAAAGGGGAGTCGCCTGCAACGGCGGTTAAATTGGCTAAAGACTATATTACATCTGCTTTGCGAGGGGCGGACAAACTGAACGTGGGTGCAGGTCATGGCCCAGTTAATCATTTTCATGCGTATTGGTCGTAGTTGTATCGACGCTGATGAAAGCAATATAAGAACAGGTTGAACGATGGTAGATAATAATTCAGAGCAAAATCAGGCATTGAGCCAGACGGCTAAGGTGGATACAGATTCTGTACAGCCGTTTCCAAAATCACGCAAAGTCTATGTTGAAGGTTCTAGACCTGATATTCGTGTTCCAATGCGCGAAATTAGCTTAGATGACACGCCAACAGGCTTCGGTGGTGAAAAGAATGATCCGCTTTATGTTTACGACACATCTGGTCCATACACTGATCCAGAAGTATCTATCGATGTACGTAAAGGTTTACAGCCTGTTCGTGAGGCTTGGATTCTAGAGCGTGAAGATACTGAGCAGTTGGACAAACTGACTTCTGAATATGGTCGTGTTCGTGAAGCTGACCTGCGTTTGGATGAGTTACGTTTTGAACTAACGCGTAAGCCGCGCCGCGCTCAAGCGGGTAAAAATGTGACGCAACTGCATTATGCTCGTAAAGGCATTATTACCCCTGAAATGGAATACATTGCTATTCGTGAAAACATGAAGTTAGCGAAAGCAAAAGCGGAAGGTAATGTGGTAGCGGAACAGCACCCTGGTTTTAATTTTGGTGCCAACCTTCCAGAAGAGATTACGCCTGAATTTGTACGTCAAGAAGTAGCTGAAGGCCGTGCGATTATTCCTGCCAATATTAACCACCCAGAAGTTGAACCGATGATTATCGGTCGTAACTTCTTGGTTAAAATCAACGGTAACATTGGTAACTCTGCTGTAACTTCTTCTATTGAAGAAGAGGTAGAGAAAATGACCTGGGGCACACGCTGGGGTGCAGATACCATCATGGATCTGTCCACAGGTAAGAATATTCATGAAACACGTGAGTGGATCATGCGTAATTCGCCAGTCCCAATTGGTACGGTACCAATCTATCAGGCGCTTGAAAAAGTTAATGGCGTAGCTGAAGACCTAAATTGGGAAGTTTTTAAAGATACGCTTATTGAACAAGCAGAGCAGGGTGTGGATTACTTCACGATCCATGCGGGTGTACTACTACGTTATGTACCTATGACTGCTAAGCGTATGACTGGTATCGTATCTCGCGGCGGCTCTATTATGGCGAAGTGGTGCTTGGCGCATCACGAAGAAAACTTCCTGTACACGCACTTCCGTGAGATCTGTGAAATCTGTCAGGCGTACGATGTGTCCTTCTCTTTGGGGGATGGTCTGCGTCCAGGTTCGGTTTATGATGCTAACGATGAAGCGCAGTTTGCCGAGCTAGAAACCCTAGGTGAGCTTACTAAGGTTGCATGGGAGTACGATGTTCAGGTAATGATCGAAGGCCCAGGTCACGTACCTATGCATATGATCAAAGAGAACATGGATAAGCAGTTGAAAGAGTGTCACGAAGCGCCTTTCTACACGCTGGGTCCATTGACGACTGATATAGCACCTGGTTACGACCACATCACATCGGGTATTGGTGCTGCGATGATCGGTTGGTACGGCTGTGCCATGCTATGTTATGTGACGCCTAAAGAGCATCTGGGTCTACCAAACAAGGCTGATGTAAAAGAAGGTATCATCACATATAAGATTGCTGCTCATGCTGCCGATTTGGCGAAAGGCCATCCAGGCGCTCAGATTCGTGATAATGCGATGTCTAAAGCTCGCTTCGAATTCCGTTGGGAAGACCAGTTCAATATTGGCTTGGATCCAGATACAGCACGGGCTTACCACGATGAAACCCTGCCAAAAGAATCAGCGAAAGTAGCGCATTTCTGCTCTATGTGTGGACCGAAATTCTGCTCTATGAAAATCTCGCAAGAGGTTCGTGAGTTGGATGATGAGGAAGTAGCAGCAATTAATGCGAAAGCTGATCAAGGGATGCAGGAAAAATCAGCTGAGTTTAAAGAAACGGGTGCAGAGATCTATCATAAGGTCTAGTCGCTGAGTTTGTAAAAAAGCCGCTCGCGCGGCTTTTTTCGTATCTAGAGGAATCACTGATGAGTGATGAACTACTTAAATATCTGCTGGTGGGATTATTAGTACTGTTTGCTTTTATTCCTGTCACCTTAAATGCGATTCGCCGCTCCCGCGAAAACCCACCGCCCATGGCTGCTAATGATCGTAAACTGTATCGATTATGGCGTTCTGATCCAGAAGCTTATCAGCGACAATATGGTAAGTTAGACGAAGAGTATGCAAAGGCGCAGGAAGAGAAAAAAACTAAAAAATAAGATTGATGCCCAATCCCATCGAATTAGGTTTTACGCACGTTTGTAACGCCTAATTTGACCTATATCGGATGGCCTAAAATTTTGATGCTGATTTCCTTGATGTATATCAATAATTGCAGGCCGTTCTCCCTAATTATCCTATAGCGTATACGTTTTCTAGTGGTTAGCATTTATCCCGTTTACCATTAATAATGTGATTTCGCTCTATGTTTAATCGTTTTGCGCATTTTGGGGTAAAGAATTCAAACTGTCTGGTCGGTTCTTTTGACTGATGAATGACGGTATTTTTATTCCACTGATCAATAACGTTGCTCTGTTGCTAGCGATGGGTGCGTTGTATGACATTTTTTCTTTTGAACACAAACGGTTATCTGTTCTTAAGAAAGTTATTAGTGGAATTCTAATAGGTGTAATCGGGATCGCGATCATGTCGATGCCGCTATCCATTGTTAGTGGTGTGTTGATTGATGCGCGCTCCATTCTCCTCTCTGTCACCGGCTTGTTTTTTGGCTTTGTCCCCACAGTTATTGCTGTAGTGATTACCGTTACTTTTCGATTGTTCGAAGGTGGTCAAGGCATCTTTGCTGGATTTCTCATTATTGTCAGTTCTTCAGGCCTAGGATTGTTGTGCCACTATTGGCGGGTGAACCTGAATGAGAGTAGAGCGGTTGCTTGGTGGCAGTTGTATTTGTTGGGCGTCGTTGTCCACATCATGATGTTGTTTTCACTGTTGGTGCTTCCGTTTTCGACGGTGGATCTGTTACTGAGTGAGTTAGCTTTACCGATTATGCTGATGTTCCCTATAGTGACTGTATTACTCGGGATTTTATTAACGCATCAAATAGAACGTCGTAAAGCTGAGTTAGCGCTAAAACAGAGTGAATATGAAAGTGATCTTTCCAGACAAAAATTAGAAGCTATTTTTGCGGCGATTCCCGATCTGTTATTTGAAATGGATAGTCAGGGGCGCTACTACGCTTGCCATAGTGCAAAGAAAGATGAGCTGATCGTGCCCGAATCTGAATTGATCGGAAAAACGGTATTTGATGTGATGCCTTTTGAAGCGGCAAACACCGTGGTGAAGGCGTTGAGTGTTGCGGAAAAACAAGGACTATCCCGAGGTTATCAAATACGTTTACCTTTAGCGCAAGGAGAGCGTGAATTTGAATTGTCTGTCTCACTAAAAGAGGGGAGTGATCATGTTCTTCCTCACTTTATTGTTCTTTCTCGAGATGTAACTGAACGTAAACATGCAGAAAAAGAGCTGCATATAGCGGCCACGGCTTTTGATTCCCAAGAAGGGATGTTAATTACCGATTCGAATCACGCTATTTTGCGAGTGAATAGTGCATTCACGAGAGTGACGGGGTACGAACCTGATGAAGTGATCGGTAAGAATCCTGCAATTCTACAATCAGGTCAGCATGGTAAGTCGTTCTATAAAGAGATGATGGCACGCCTACAGGATGAGAAATATTGGCAAGGTGAAGTTTGGAATAAGCGTAAGTCTGGTGAAATTTATCCACAGTACCTGACGATTACCGCGGTTCAAGGTGATGGTGGTGAGATTACTAACTATGTGGGTGCCTTTACTGACATTACTCAACGCAAAAAGGACGAGGCAAATATCCACAAGCTTGCTTTTTATGATGTCCTTACTGGCTTACCTAATCGCCGTTCACTACAAGAGCGTTTAAGTTGTGCGATTCAATCTTGTCATTTAACAGGGCAGTTTGGAGCCGTTTTATTTATTGATCTGGATAACTTTAAAAACCTGAATGACACTCAAGGTCATGATCAAGGGGATCTTTTATTGGTTGAGGTTGCACATAGGCTGAATGCCTGTGTTCGTAATGCCGATATGGTAGCTCGTTTAGGCGGTGATGAGTTTATTATCGTATTGGAAAACTTGGGCGTAGAAGAAAGTGTCGCTTTAACTCAAGTTAGTGAGATTGTGGAAAAGTTGATTTTAGCGGTGCAACAACAAGTCTCTCTAGATGGTATTCAATATCACACTGCTTGCAGTGTCGGCATAACTCTGTTTGATAGCGACGATGTGGTAGACAGTGTGATGAAGCGTTCTGATATGGCGATGTATCAGGCGAAAGAATCAGGTAAAAATACCTATAGATTTTATGATCCGGAAGCTGAAAAAACGCTCTGTAGTATGGCCGCGCTGGAGTCGGATCTACGTAAAGCTTTATCTGAACAGCAGTTAGAGCTGCATTATCAGGCACAGTACCAAAAAGATGAATTGGTTGGCGCTGAAGCATTGGTGCGTTGGTACCACCCAGAACGTGGTTTAGTTTCACCTGTGGAATTTATTCCTCTTGCAGAAGATACAGGCTTAATTGTGCCTATTGGGGATTGGATTCTATCCCAAGCCTGTCAGCAATTGAAAAAGTGGCAAACCGATCCAAATCTACCGACGTTAAGCCTTGCTGTAAATGTCAGTGCGCGTCAGTTTATGCAGGAACACTTTGTTGCTGAAGTTGCTGATTGTATCCACCGCTATGATATTCAACCTGATCTTCTGAAGTTGGAGTTAACCGAGAGCCTTGTTTTGCAAGATATCGAAGATACGGTTGATAAGATGCATCAACTGCGTAAGTTGGGTATTCGTTTCTCTTTAGATGACTTTGGTACAGGGTATTCTTCACTGCTGCATTTGAAACGCTTGCCGTTAGATCAAATTAAAATTGATCGTTCTTTTATTCGTGATGTGATTGAAGACAAAGATGATGCGGAGATTGTCCAAGCAATTATCGCAATGGGGCATAATCTTGGATTAAATGTTATAGCGGAAGGTGTGGAAACTGAGGCGCAGTGTATGTTCCTAGCAGAACACAACTGTACGGATTACCAAGGTTACTTTTTTGGTAAACCGTTGCCTGTGGGTGAATTTGAAACTGCCAGCGCTGAAAAACGTTTAGCGTGCTAAACCTGTAATGAGGTTTAGTATGTGTTCATCTGCTGATCCCAAAAGCGTTCTAATTGTCGGAGGTTTGATCTTAACGTCGACATGTCGCTTTCTTCCATTAAGCGCTCTGCACTGATCTCTTCTAATTGTTGGTCAAACAACTCTGCAATCAGGTTGTGGATAGCTAAGCCTTTTTGGCTGAGTTTTATACGGACTGAGCGGAGGTCGTGCTCTGAGCGTTCTTGGTTGATATAACCGTTGCCGACCATTTTCTTCAAGTTATATGAAACATTAGAGCCTAGGTAATAGCCTCGCGTTCTTAACTCGCTGGCTGTCATTTCTCGATCAGCAATGTTGTGCAGTAGGAGAGCTTGAACGCTATTGATATCGGTATAGCCTAACGCTTCAAGACGAAATTTAAGAATATCAAGTATTCTGCGGTGTAACCGTTCGATCAATCTCAAGCAATCTAGGAAATCCGTTTTATTGTTTGAACTTAGCTCTGATTGTTGTGAACTCATTGAATTGTAAGCCTTGATATCAATATACGTAACTTAAATAGTAAGCCTGAATCTGCCGTAATAGCAAAGAAAAAGCACATTAATGAGCGTTTGTTTGCGCATAATTCCAAATGCGTATTTAGTAATAACAAATAATGCTGCTACTATTACACTTAGGCTTAATGATATCTGAACTAATCTTATAGGTTTCTCAGATAGTTGAGCCGTTTCCAGCGAATAGATCCTCTCTCGATAAAGGCAAACCAGAAGCAATTCTGGGACGCAAAGTCACAGATCCCTCGTGGATGGCTGGGCTATCGAAAGAGAGATTTTTTATTTCTTCAATGGATGATTCTCCGGTAACTGCCTCTCTACCCATAAAGCCAATTTGTGTTTCATGTTTGGCTCTGTCACTTGATCCTTCGCCAAGGCTTGAATTAGACCGTCATTGACCAGTAAGCGATAGATCGCTTTGATTTTATTTGAAGCGCTGTCTGTTGCTTCAAAGTGGCCTGCACCGCGCTTTTCAAAATAGATGCCACCAATCTTAAGGGCTTCTTTTACCAGCTCTGCTTCATGCTTATGTTTTTTCATAGCCTGTTCCTTAAAGTCCTTATAGGTAAATATCTTTTAACTTTGAATCTAAATTTCTAAAAAGACAAGCGATGGTTTTAGTGCTTTGGTGCGGAATGCTTTGTCTTTAACTCAGGCCTGATATACTTTCGGCTTTTCAGCATTTAATTCCATTGGCGATCGTATGAAATATAGAATTATTCCGGTTACTCCATTTCAGCAAAATTGTTCCCTTATTTGGTGTGAACAAACCATGAAGGCAGCGGTTGTTGACCCCGGTGGTGACCTTGATCGAATTCTAGCTGCGGTAGAGGAAGAGGGTGTTGAACTAGAGAAAATCCTTTTGACTCATGCGCATATTGATCATGCTGGTGGTACAGCTGAGTTAGCTGAATCCAAAAAATTACCTATCGAAGGGCCTCATAAAGGCGATCTATTTTGGATTGAAGGCATGGCGCAACAGTGTGATATGTTTAACTTCCCGCCTTGTGAAACCTTTACTCCAGATCGCTGGTTAGATGATGGCGATACTGTTCAAGTAGGTAAATCAACACTAAACGTTATTCACTGCCCAGGTCATACGCCGGGACACGTTGTATTCCATCATGTAGAAGATGAGATGGCACTGGTGGGGGATGTTCTTTTTAACGGTTCTATTGGTCGTACTGATTTTCCACAAGGGAATCACCAAGAATTGATCGATTCAATTAAATTAAAACTATTCCCGCTGGGTCAGTCGATCGAATTTATTCCAGGGCACGGACCGGGTTCAACCTTTGGTCGCGAGATGCAAAGCAACCCGTATGTTCGATAATTGGTAGTAGTTGAAAGAATTATTTGTGCAGCAGTTGCACATGCTCAAATAATTGAGCGTCTAGTTGTTTCTTTTTATCGATAATATGTTGTAACGGAGTCTCGGTGATGGCTCCGTTTTTTATGCCAATCATTACATCGTTATAACCACCGCAAAGGTAATCTACAGCCGCGGCTCCTAGGCAAGAAGCTAGTACTCGATCATGCCCTGTTGGACGACCGCCTCGTTGTATGTGGCCCAAAATACAGACTTTGGGCTGCTGACCATGCTGCTCTAATTGTTTTGCTAAATTGTTAGTAAGGCCCGGGGTTGGGCCCTCGGCTACAACAATAATCCCGCTTGATCCTTTGCCTTGAACACGATTGTTGGCAAGCTGAAATGAGATGGCATCTACTTTAACTTCATACTCGGGGATAACTACCAATTCTGCACCGCAGGCTATTCCTACATGGGTAGCGATAAAGCCGGAGTTTCGCCCCATCACTTCTACTAAGAACAAACTCTCATGAGATAGCGCTGTATCACGGATTTTGTCTATAGCATCGAGTGCGGTGTTAACAGCTGTGTCGAAACCAATTGTGTCATCAGTTCCGTAGATATCGTTATCGATAGTGCCGGGGAGGCCAATCACACGAATCGAGCTTTCCGAGGCTAGCATGTGAGCCCCGGTTAAAGAGCCATCACCGCCTATTACGACTAAGCTATCAATTCCTTTTTTGAGTAATACTTCGGCTGCCTGATACCGAACCGCTGGATCAAGAAAAGCGTGGCAGCGATCGCTTTTGAGTAATGTCCCCCCTCGTTGGACAATATTGGTTACAGATGCGGAGTTCATTTCAAATAAATCTCCGAATATTAAGCCGCTGTAACCTTTGTTTACGCCATATACTTGAATATTTTTATGCAGAGCAGAACGAACCACGCCTCGAATGGCTGGGTTCATTCCAGGTGAATCTCCTCCGCTGGTAAGCACAGCAATAGCTGAAGGTTTGCTTTCATCAGTAAGCGAAGTTAACACTGTGGACATAGTATCGAGCCTATTAAGTGCTTTATCGCATTTAAGTTTAGCGTAATTCCTAAGAACTCAGATTGTATCTGGTTGCAGACTAGTGGGTTTTTTATCAATGATGGGTGGTCTATCTATGTGATTGCAGGGATATTCACCTTTTTCTATTGCTCTAACAGAATAATCAGTTGAAGTTGTCTCTAAGTATTAGTTCGTATTGATGAAGTGTTCCTAGGCATGTTATCTATCATCAGCCTTTACTTGGTTTATTGTTTTACCGTCTCTGGTTTTTTTGAAACATGCGAGTGGTGATACTAGTATCAAGAGAGATGGGTTTAAAAAAGAGCTCGAAGTAAAGCTCGAATTATAAAAATATAATAGATGGAGTTTGTTATGGTATTTCGTAAGACGGTTACCTCTAGTTTGTTAGCGATGGGTGTTGGTTTAGCTGCCATGGGTGGTTCGACTGCAGCATCAGCACAAGAATTTATCACTATCGGTACAGGCGGTGTGACCGGAGTTTATTACCCTACAGGTGGTGCAATCTGCCGTTTGGTTAATAAAAACCGTAAAGATCACGGTATTCGCTGTTCAGTGGAATCTACAGGTGGTTCTGTTTACAACCTGAATACTATTCGTGCAGGCGAATTGGATATGGGTGTGGCTCAGTCTGATTGGCAGTTCCATGCATATAACGGTACCAGTAAATTTAAAGATACTGGCGCAAATAAAGATCTTCGCGCAGTATTCTCTGTTCACCCAGAGCCTTTCACTGTAGTTGCGCGTGCTGATTCAGGTATCAAAACTTTTGATGATCTAAAAGGTAAGCGAGTAAACATCGGTAACCCTGGTTCTGGTCAGCGTGGCACCATTGAAGTATTGATGGAGGCTAAAGGCTGGACTAAGAAGGATTTTGCTCTTGCATCTGAGTTAAAAGCATCTGAACAAGCAAGTGCATTATGTGATAACAAAATCGATGCAATGGTTTACGTTGTTGGTCACCCAAGTGGTGCAATCAAAGAAGCAACAACTTCTTGTGATAGCAAGCTAGTAAATGTTAATGGTGATGCAGTTCAGAAGCTTATTGCAGATAACAGCTACTACCGTACAGCAACAGTTCCTGGCGGCATGTACCGTGGTAATGATGCTGATACACAAACATTTGGTGTAGGTGCAACATTTGTATCTTCAGCGAAAGTGCCTGAAAAAGTAGTTTATGAAGTGGTGAAAGCTGTATTCGAAAACTTCGATACCTTCCGTAAGCTACACCCTGCTTTTGCGCATCTTAAGAAAGAGCAGATGGTAAAAGACGGTTTATCTGCGCCACTACATCCGGGTGCAGTTAAATACTACAAAGAAGCAGGTCTTCTATAAGAGTAGGCTTGATAGGCAACGGGGACATTTGGTCCCCGTTTTGCTTTACGGCTTTTACTTAGGGTTAGCTTAATATAACTATTACAAGCTGTTTTAAAACGGTGGTTGTGTGACTGATAATCAGAACAGTTCTTCGGCTAGCATTTCCCAAGAAGTACAGGAAATGGTGGCTCAGGCAGATTCTGGGGCGCGCGCTCCAGAAGGACTTCCTGGTAAATTGTTGTGGGGTGTAGCGCTTTGCTGGGCTCTTTTCCAGCTTTGGTATGCTTCGCCGCTACCTTTTATGTTCGACTTTGGGGTCTTTAATGATACTCAGGCTCGAGCTATTCATCTTAGCTTCGCAGTATTTTTAGCGTATACCGCATTTCCAGCATTTAAGCGTTCTTCGCGAACTGTTGTTCCGTGGCACGATTGGTTATTCGCGCTAGTGGCTGCGTTTGCTGCAAGTTACCTCGTGATCTTCCACAGTGAATTGGCAGATAGGGCTGGTGCGCCAATCACAATGGATATTGTGGTTGCTGTGAGTGGTATGGTTTTGCTGCTTGAAGCAACTCGTCGTGCATTAGGGCCACCGCTTATGGTCGTCGCAGGTGTCTTCTTGCTGTACACGTTTGCTGGCCCCTATATGCCAGAGGTCATTGCACACAAAGGGGCGAGCTTAAATAAAGCGATGTCTCACCAGTGGTTAACCTCGGAAGGTGTGTTTGGTGTAGCGCTTGGTGTTTCTACAAGTTTTGTATTCCTATTTGTGCTGTTTGGGGCGTTATTGGATAAAGCAGGAGCCGGTAATTATTTCACGCAAGTAGCGTTTTCATTGCTTGGGCATATGCGTGGTGGACCGGCTAAAGCAGCAGTTGTTTCTTCTGGTTTGAGTGGTTTGGTATCTGGTTCGTCTATCGCCAATGTAGTGACAACAGGTACTTTTACAATACCGCTAATGAAACGGGTTGGTTTTCCTGGATATAAAGCGGGTGCGGTGGAAGTTGCAGCTTCTACAAATGGGCAGTTAACGCCTCCGATTATGGGGGCAGCTGCTTTCTTGATGGTTGAGTATGTAGGTATTTCCTACATAGAGGTTATCCAGCATGCCATATTGCCAGCTCTGATTTCTTACATTGCACTTATCTACATTGTACATCTAGAAGCCCTAAAGGCAGGGATGAAAGGATTGCCAACGCGCAATACGGCAACCTTGGCAGAAAAATTGTCTGTATGGGCAATGATTATTCTGGGAACTTGTGTTGTATCAATGGCCGTGTATTACGGTTTGGGGTGGACAAAGGAGTACATGGGGAACTGGTCTTACCTGATTGCAGGTTTGGTTATTCTGGTCTCCTATATCTGGTTAGTCGGTTATTCGGCGCGTTATCCAGATCTCCATATGGATGATCCAAATTCTGACGTGGTGGTACTTCCTGAAACTGGGTCAACGGTAAAATCGGGCCTATATTATCTTTTGCCGGTTGTTGTGCTTGTATGGTGCTTAACGGTAGAGCGTTTTTCACCAGGGCTTTCCGCATTCTGGGCTACCTTGTTTATGGTCTTTATCGTATTGACTCATAAGCCGTTAAAGGCGGCGTTTAGACAGGCTGAAGCGTGGAGTGACTATCTACTGCATGGTGTTGAGGACTTGCTCAACGGTCTTGTAAGTGGTGCGCGTAACATGATTGGTATTGGTGTCGCGACTGCAGCTGCTGGTATCGTAGTAGGTACTGTAACTCTGACAGGTATTGGTCTGGTCATGACCGAGTTTGTAGAGTTCATCTCCGGCGGCAGTATTTTCTTAATGTTGTTGTTCACCGCGATAATAAGTTTGATCTTGGGGATGGGTTTACCTACAACGGCTAACTACATTGTGGTTTCAACCCTTATGGCCCCGGTAATTGTTACGCTAGGTGCTGAACATGGCTTGATCGTACCGCTAATCGCTGTTCATCTATTTGTGTTCTATTTTGGGATACTAGCTGATGATACGCCGCCTGTTGGCTTAGCAGCATTTGCTGCTGCTGCAATTGCTCGCTCAGATCCAATTCGTACAGGTATCCAAGGTTTTACCTACGATATCCGAACAGCAGTATTACCGTTTATGTTCATCTTCAATACTGAGTTGATCTTGATTGGTATTGAAGGGCCAATTCATCTGTTAATGACTATCTTTGGGGCATTGGTAGCAATGTTAGTGTTTGCTGCAGCTACACAAGGTTATTGGCTGGTTAAAAGCCGTTGGTACGAAACTGTATTATTATTGGTAATCGCGTTCTTGATGTTTAGGCCAGGTGCTGTATGGGATGAGATATATCCGCCGATAGACGAAGTATCACCTACTAAGATTGAGCAAGTTGCTGAGGGTAGCCCTAATAACCGACCACTAAGAATGCGAGTTGCAGGTGAAACTATAGACGGTGACTTTGTGCATAAAACAGTGGAATTGCCTTTGGTTTCAGAAGGTACAGGGGCTGAAAAAATCGAAGCAGCAGGTCTGATGCTTAGAGAAGATGAAGGTAAGGTCATTGTGGATATGGTGACATTCGATAGTGATGCACAAAAAGTAGGATTAGACTTTGATTGGGAAATTAAAACAATCGAAGTTGAAGCAGATCGACCGCCAAAGCAATTGGTATGGATACCTGTATTACTACTTCTATTTGCTATGGCAGCAATGCAAAAACGTCGAAGAGAATCTGAAGGAGCGCATTAGTTATGTTTAAGAAAATACTAGTTCCAGTAGACCTTCAAGATAGTAAGGGAACAATATCGACGCTGAATGCTGTGGCAAAATACATCGATGAAGGTGTCGAACTTCATTTGATGTCGATCTTACCAGGCTTTCAAATGCCAATGGTTGCATCTTACTTTCCTAAAGAGGCAATAGAAAAGGCTTTAGCTGCTATGAAGTCAGAGTTAGAAAATGTTGCCACTGAAAAACTAGCAGATGTTCCTTTTAATATTGAGGTACGCGAAGGCAAAGCACATAAGGAGATCATTAAACGCGCATCGGAGATTGATGCAGACCTCATAATTATGAGTGCGCAAAAACACGGTGCAGTTGAAAAAGTGATGTTGGGCTCTGTAACGGCAAAGGTAACCGAAAGGGCTAAGTGTTCGGTCTTGGTTCTAAAAAACTAGAATTGTGCTAAAAACAAAAGGCGTTGAGGTGAAAACTCAGCGCCTTTTTTGTATCAATTAACTAGCATTTATACGCTGTTGATCAGTCCTTGATCGATTCACGGTGTTTTGTAAGTTTTTTACAACTTTTTTCACTTTTTTTACCATGCGCTGTTGACGTTGTTCGGGAAGTCTCTATAATTCGCCGTCCTTGCTTGGGGAGGCCACTTTTTAAGGGGTTGCAGAGCCAAACAAGGTGTTCAGTAAGTGATTGAAAACGTTTGTTTTTTAGGTTGCTTACGAATCAGTATTCAAAGTTCGTTTGCTGAGTAATAAGTTTTTACAAAATTGCAAAATAAACGGTTGACTTTGAATGAGCGCACAGTAGAATATGCGCCTCGCTTGAGACGAAACGCTGAATCAGCGGAGAGTCAAGAAAGCAACGCTCTTTAACAATTTGATCAGATAATTCGTGTGGGCGCTTGTTGAGAAGAAGCAAACTTTTTCTAGACAAGCAACCAAGTGAATTCATTTAAAGCGATTTACAAAGGTTTAACGTTCTTAAGAATGTTATCCGGTTGTTTAGTACTAGAGCCCGTTACCACATTCCTGGTAACAACAATGATTTAAACTGAAGAGTTTGATCATGGCTCAGATTGAACGCTGGCGGCAGGCCTAACACATGCAAGTCGAACGGTAACATGACTAGCTTGCTAGTTGATGACGAGTGGCGGACGGGTGAGTAACGCGTAGGAATCTACCCAGTAGCGGGGGATAAGCCAGAGAAATTTGGTCTAATACCGCATACGCCCTAAGGGGGAAAGCAGGGGATCTTCGGACCTTGCACTATTGGATGAGCCTGCGTGAGATTAGCTTGTTGGTGAGGTAATGGCTCACCAAGGCAACGATCTCTAGCTGGTCTGAGAGGATGATCAGCCACACTGGAACTGAGACACGGTCCAGACTCCTACGGGAGGCAGCAGTGGGGAATATTGCACAATGGGCGCAAGCCTGATGCAGCCATGCCGCGTGTGTGAAGAAGGCCCTAGGGTTGTAAAGCACTTTCAGCAGTGAGGAAAGGTTGTACGTTAATACCGTGCAGCTGTGACGTTAACTGCAGAAGAAGCACCGGCTAACTCCGTGCCAGCAGCCGCGGTAATACGGAGGGTGCGAGCGTTAATCGGAATTACTGGGCGTAAAGCGCGCGTAGGTGGATTGGTCAGTCAGATGTGAAAGCCCAGGGCTCAACCTTGGAACTGCACCTGATACTGCCAATCTAGAATACGGTAGAGGGTAGTGGAATTTCCTGTGTAGCGGTGAAATGCGTAGATATAGGAAGGAACACCAGTGGCGAAGGCGACTACCTGGACCGATATTGACACTGAGGTGCGAAAGCGTGGGGAGCAAACAGGATTAGATACCCTGGTAGTCCACGCCGTAAACGATGTCTACTAGCCGTTGGGAGACTTGATCTTTTAGTGGCGCAGCTAACGCGATAAGTAGACCGCCTGGGGAGTACGGCCGCAAGGTTAAAACTCAAATGAATTGACGGGGGCCCGCACAAGCGGTGGAGCATGTGGTTTAATTCGACGCAACGCGAAGAACCTTACCAACTCTTGACATCCTGCGAACTTGCTAGAGATAGCTTGGTGCCTTCGGGAACGCAGAGACAGGTGCTGCATGGCTGTCGTCAGCTCGTGTTGTGAAATGTTGGGTTAAGTCCCGTAACGAGCGCAACCCTTGTCCTTATTTGCCAGCACGTAATGGTGGGAACTCTAAGGAGACTGCCGGTGACAAACCGGAGGAAGGTGGGGACGACGTCAAGTCATCATGGCCCTTACGAGTTGGGCTACACACGTGCTACAATGGTCGGTACAGAGGGCTGCAAACCTGCGAAGGTAAGCTAATCTCACAAAACCGGTCGTAGTCCGGATTGGAGTCTGCAACTCGACTCCATGAAGTCGGAATCGCTAGTAATCGTGGATCAGAATGCCACGGTGAATACGTTCCCGGGCCTTGTACACACCGCCCGTCACACCATGGGAGTGGATTGCACCAGAAGTAGCTAGCTTAACCTTCGGGAGGGCGGTTACCACGGTGTGGTTCATGACTGGGGTGAAGTCGTAACAAGGTAGCCCTAGGGGAACCTGGGGCTGGATCACCTCCTTAAACGAAAGCCGATTCTCGGCAAGCGTTCACACGAATTATCTGATCAGAGAAGTTAAGAGCAACGGTGTAGGCTTGTAGCTCAGCTGGTTAGAGCGCACCCCTGATAAGGGTGAGGTCGGTGGTTCAAGTCCACTCAGGCCTACCAATCAATAGCCTTACTGTTTTTCTTGGGGCTATAGCTCAGCTGGGAGAGCGCCTGCTTTGCACGCAGGAGGTCTGCGGTTCGATCCCGCATAGCTCCACCATCATCCTTGGGATGAGAAAGGAAGAGTTTTAAAACATATTGTCATGTAAGACATTATCTTTTAAAGCTTTTTTGCTTTAAACGCTCTTTAACAATTTGGATTTGATTCATTTGATTTAGATTTAAGACATGTAGTTTTACTGCATGCGCCAATTCGGCGAAATCTATCGTTACTAGCAATACAAGTTACTGTGATTCCAGACGCCTTCGGGTTATATGGTCAAGTGACTAAGCGTGCACGGTGGATGCCTTGGCAGTCAGAGGCGATGAAGGACGTTGTAACCTGCGATAAGGTTCGGGGAGCTGGTAAACAAGCTTTGATCCGGACATTTCCGAATGGGGAAACCCACCTATTTATAGGTATCTTTTAACTGAATACATAGGTTATTAGAGGCGAACCTGGGGAACTGAAACATCTAAGTACCCAGAGGAAAAGAAATCAACCGAGATTCCCTAAGTAGCGGCGAGCGAACGGGGATTAGCCCTTAAGCTTTATTAGGTTTAACAGAACACTCTGGAAAGTGTGGCCATAGTGGGTGATAGCCCCGTATGTGAAAAACCTTTTAAAGTGAAATCGAGTAGGACGGCACACGTGAAACGCTGTCTGAATATGGGGGGACCATCCTCCAAGGCTAAATACTCCTGACTGACCGATAGTGAACCAGTACCGTGAGGGAAAGGCGAAAAGAACCCCTGTGAGGGGAGTGAAATAGACCCTGAAACCGTGTACGTACAAGCAGTGGGAGCCGTTTTAGGACGGTGACTGCGTACCTTTTGTATAATGGGTCAGCGACTTACTTTTAGTGGCAAGGTTAAGCATTTGCGGAGCCGTAGGGAAACCGAGTCTTAATAGGGCGTCCAGTCGCTAGGAGTAGACCCGAAACCGAGTGATCTATCCATGGGCAGGTTGAAGATGCAGTAACATGCATTGGAGGACCGAACCGACTGTCGTTGAAAAGCCAGCGGATGACTTGTGGATAGGAGTGAAAGGCTAATCAAACTCGGAGATAGCTGGTTCTCCTCGAAAACTATTTAGGTAGTGCCTCGTGTCTAACCATGGGGGGTAGAGCACTGTTTCGGCTAGGGGGTCATCCCGACTTACCAACCCGATGCAAACTCCGAATACCCATGAGTTCAATCACGGGAGACACACGGCGGGTGCTAACGTCCGTCGTGGAAAGGGAAACAACCCAGACCGTCAGCTAAGGTCCCAAAGTTTATGCTAAGTGGGAAACGATGTGGGAAGGCTTAGACAGCTAGGAGGTTGGCTTAGAAGCAGCCACCCTTTAAAGAAAGCGTAATAGCTCACTAGTCGAGTCGGCCCGCGCGGAAGATATAACGGGGCTAAGCATAACACCGAAGCTACGGATGCACTTTGTGCATGGTAGAGGAGCGTTCTGTAAGCTGTTGAAGCGGAAGCTGTAAGGCACCGTGGAGGTATCAGAAGTGCGAATGCTGACATGAGTAACGATAAGGGAGGTGAAAACCCTCCCCGCCGGAAGACCAAGGGTTCCTATCCAACGCTATTCGAGGTAGGGTGAGTCGGCCCCTAAGGAGAGGCTGAAGAGCGTATCCGATGGGAAACAGGTTAATATTCCTGTACTGCTCATAACTGCGATGGGGGGACGGAGAAGGCTAGGCTAGCGCGGCGTTGGTTGTCCGCGTTTAAGGTTGTAGGTTTAGAGTTTAGGTAAATCCGGACTCTTCTAAGACCGAGAACCGATGACGAGGTCCTTTATGGACTGAAGTAGTTGATGCCATGCTTCCAGGAAAATCCTCTAAGCTTCAGGTTATGACTAACCGTACCCTAAACCGACACAGGTGGTCAGGTAGAGAATACTAAGGCGTATGAGAAAACTCGGGTGAAGGAACTAGGCAAAATGGCACCGTAACTTCGGGAGAAGGTGCGCCGGTTTTGGTGATGGGATTTACTCCCTAAGCTGAGGCCGGTCGAAGATACCAGGTGGCTGCGACTGTTTATTAAAAACATAGCACTCTGCAAACTCGAAAGAGGACGTATAGGGTGTGACGCCTGCCCGGTGCCGGAAGGTTAATTGATGGGGTTAGCGCTTGCGCGAAGCTCTTGATCGAAGCCCCGGTAAACGGCGGCCGTAACTATAACGGTCCTAAGGTAGCGAAATTCCTTGTCGGGTAAGTTCCGACCTGCACGAATGGCGTAACGATGGCCACACTGTCTCCACCCGAGACTCAGTGAAATTGAAATAGCTGTTAAGATGCAGTTTACCCGCGGCTAGACGGAAAGACCCCGTGAACCTTTACTACAGCTTCACAGTGGACTTTGACATTACTTGTGTAGAATAGCTGGGAGGCTTTGAAACTCTGTCGCCAGATAGAGTGGAGCCACCTTTGAAATACCAGCCTGGTAATGTTGAGGTTCTAACCCAGTTCCCTAAGCGGGATCGGGGACATTGTGTGGTGGGTAGTTTGACTGGGGCGGTCTCCTCCCAAAGAGTAACGGAGGAGCACGAAGGTACCCTCAGCATGGTCGGAAATCATGCAATGAGCGCAAGAGTAGAAGGGTGCTTGACTGCGAGACAGACACGTCGAGCAGGTACGAAAGTAGGTTCTAGTGATCCGGTGGTTCTGTATGGAAGGGCCATCGCTCAACGGATAAAAGGTACTCCGGGGATAACAGGCTGATACCGCCCAAGAGTTCACATCGACGGCGGTGTTTGGCACCTCGATGTCGGCTCATCACATCCTGGGGCTGAAGCCGGTCCCAAGGGTATGGCTGTTCGCCATTTAAAGTGGTACGCGAGCTGGGTTTAGAACGTCGTGAGACAGTTCGGTCCCTATCTGCCGTGGGCGTTTGAGATTTGAGAAGAGTTGCTCCTAGTACGAGAGGACCGGAGTGAACGAACCTCTGGTGTACCGGTTGTGATGCCAATTGCATTGCCGGGTAGCTACGTTCGGACGGGATAACCGCTGAAAGCATCTAAGCGGGAAGCCTCCTTCAAGATGAGATCTCACTGGGAACTTGATTCCCCTAAAGGGCCGTTGAAGACTACGACGTTGATAGGTTGGGTGTGGAAGCGCTGTGAGGCGTTGAGCTAACCAATACTAATTGCCCGTGAGGCTTGACCATATAACGCCCAAGGCGTTTGGCAAGTGACTTGTAAGATATGTAAGACGATAGAGAGTAACGAATTAGCGCGTAGTAGAGCTACAGTCGAAAGCTTATCTAGATCAAATAAAAGAAGAATCAGATCTAAGTTGTAACAGTTTTGCTTGGCGACCATAGAGTTGTGGAACCACCTGAATCCATCCCGAACTCAGACGTGAAACGCAACATCGCCGATGGTAGTGTGGGGCTTCCCCATGTGAGAGTAGGTCATCGCCAAGCATTTAATTCTAAAAGAAGGCTCATCCATTGGATGGGCCTTTTTTTATGCTTGATTGTTAGGATGCCTACTCGAACATGGGCATGTGTACCCAGAGGGCATGACAACAACCGATGCACCGTTAGGTGCCAGGTTGAAGCGCCAAAGGCGTCGCGAAGCGAGTGGAAGCGTAGCTTTCAACTTATTGTAGGTCATCGCCAAGCATTTAATTAAAGAACCCCTGATCGGAAACGGTCAGGGGTTTTTGCTTTATGTGGTCATCGAAACACAACACACTCCCCAACTAGCAACTAGCAACTAGCAACTAGCAACTAGCAACTAGCAACTAGCAACTAGCAACTAGCAACTAGCAACTAGTGCTGGCTATAGACTCTTGTCGCTAGTGCCTTGATCCTTATTTCTGGTATGCTTAGCGCGCAATGCGAAACCTCTAAGGAAAAATTGATAGATGTATACTGAAGATGATGTTCGTCGCCTTAAGTGGCAGAGTCGACGTGGTATGTTGGAACTTGATGTTCTTTTTGTTCCGTTTGTAGAAGAGGCGTTTGCAGACTTAGATGAAGCAGATCAAGATCGCTTTGTTAAGTTATTAGATGAAGAAGATCAGGATCTATTTGTTTGGCTTATGGAGCGCGAAGTGCCAACTGATCCTGACTTGCAAAGGATTGTAAGGATTATTCTGGAGCGTGTTCAGCCTAAGTAACGAGCCTATTTCCCCTTCTTGTACCCTACTTGTTATCTATTGTGGGGTGCATCTTTGTGCATGCTTCGCACTTTTTTACGCTGCAATTCCATCACACATCGCAGGTCTAGCTACAATAGCACTTCTTTGTAGTTTTCTTTTTTATTTAAATGAAAGAGTGCTTTTGACATTTCCTCTATCCATTATTGGCATCACTTGGAATGGAGAAAACGGTGCAATTTCGTTGCTACAAAAAAACAAGCAACGGATTGATGTGACTCGCATAAAACAAAAGGTGATCACTCCATTTGTGATTGTCATGTTGTGCAAAACCGACTGCCGCTTGTATTCAATTCCTGTTGTTATTATGCGTCAGAGTTTCGATGAAAATGCATTTAGAAGGCTGCGGGTTCTATTGCTATATAGTCCACTCAATAACCTTAATTCCAGTGGAAGTTGATTGGGGTTAAGATCGTATCTAATGCTTCAGGACCTTGTTCTGGGAAGTCGAGTGTGTAATGAAGTCCGCGACTTTCCTGCCTTAACATTGCGGAGCGAATAATCAAATCTGCAACGACAGCTAAGTTACGAAGCTCTAGTAGGTCGTTACTAATTTTGTAGTTACTGTAATATTCGCTGATCTCTTGCTGCAGAAGATCTATGCGATGCTTAGCTCTTTGTAGTCGCTTAGTCGTTCTAACGATGCCTACGTAGTCCCACATAAAACGACGTATCTCATCCCAGTTGTGGGAAATGATTACATCTTCATCTGAGTTAGTTACTTGGGATTCATCCCACGCTGGAATAATTGATTCGTCCAAAGGTGCGGTTAGTGATTGAACGACATCGTCTGAAGCGGATTTGGCATACACTAGGCATTCTAGAAGAGAGTTGCTAGCTAATCGATTAGCGCCATGAAGTCCCGTAAACGAGGTTTCGCCAATGGCATAAAGCCCTGGTATATCCGAGCGGCCTTTTTCGTCTGTCACGACTCCACCACATGTGTAGTGGGCAGCAGGTACAACTGGAATTGGTTCTTTAGTGATGTCGATGCCTAAGCTTTTACAGCGCTTATAGATGGTTGGGAAATGAGATTTAATAAATTCTTTAGATTTGTGGCTGATATCTAAAAATAAGCAGTCGCTACCTAGCCTTTTCATCTCATGATCGATTGCGCGAGCAACGATATCTCGGGGTGCTAATTCGCCTCGCTTATCGAAGTTATGCATGAATGGTTGACCGTCTGGAAGCAATAACTTGCCACCTTCGCCTCGAACAGCTTCGGTAATCAAAAAGGATTTTGCTTGCGGGTGATAGAGGCAGGTCGGATGGAACTGATTAAATTCCATATTTCCTACACGGCAACCTGCACGCCAAGCCATGGCAATTCCGTCACCTGTGGCGCCATCTGAATTGCTTGTGTATAGATAGGCCTTTGATGCACCACCTGTAGCCAGCACAACATGGGGAGCTTGAAATACCTCTACGTGCCCTGTTTCATCATTAAGGATGTACGCGCCCACGCAACGGTTATGTGCTAATCCTAGTTTCTTTCGCGTAATAAGGTCTACAGCAATATGGTGTTCGAATAGATCTATATTTTCAGAGGCTTTGGCTTTCTCTATCAATGTCTGCTGAAGCGCTTTTCCTGTTGCGTCTGCAGAATGGATGATGCGGCGATGAGAGTGGCCGCCTTCTTTGGTTAGATGGTAGTCGTCACTATCTTGAGTGAAAGGAACACCTTGTTCTATTAACCAGTCAATGCTTTCTTTGCCGTGCTCTACTGTAAATTCTACAGCGTCTTTATGGCTTAGGTTTCCGCCAGCAGACATAGTGTCTTCGATATGTGCTTGTGTGCTATCTTCAGTATCGAGAACAGCTGCAATACCGCCTTGAGCTAGCCATGTTGAACCACTCTTAAGTTCTCTTTTACTAAGAACTGCAACACGCGCATTTTGAGCTAAGTGGAGGGCCATGCTGAGTCCAGCAGCGCCACTGCCAATAATTAAAGCGTCGTAGTGATAGTGTTGCGTCATGCTGTGCTCTTCTTAACTAGAGGGTTCTTGGCTTGTAAAATTGAGTGCTTATTTTAGTGGTAAGTTCGAGGTTAAAACTAGCTTATTCGATGTGTTTCATTTGAATTGCATAACAATTTAGCATTTTTTTTTGGTCATAGGGAACTTAAGCCGTTTTGAATGCTCATAGAAGTGTTCCGGCACTCTGATGAGGTAATATGTTGTATTAGTTGAAAGTTATTGCTGCTTTAGCTTCTATATTTATAGAGATAGGTATTAAGGACAGTTTAAGGAATATTGAGTGTCGAGTGAAAGTCAGACAGCAGTCGATCAAAAGTTAGTCGAACGGGTAAAAGCGGGCGATAAGCGTGCTTTCGATCTTCTGGTTAAAAAATACCAACATAAAATTGTTGCGTTGATTGGTCGGTACGTTTACGACCAACATGAAGCATTGGACGTGGCGCAAGAAACTTTCATTAAGGCTTATAGAGCGATACCAAAATTTCGCGGTGATAGTGCTTTCTATACATGGCTATACAGAATTGCTATCAATACAGCCAAAAATCACCTTGTTGCTCGTGGCAGGCGCCCTGCTGATGTAGATGTTGATGATGCGCAATTCTTTGAAGGTGATAATGCTTTGAAAGATATTGAGACACCGGAAAACAAATTGTACAAGGACGAGCTTGAATCAGTGATTCGGAAAACTCTGAATAAACTGCCTGAAGACTTACGGGTGGCATTAACACTCAGAGAGTTTGAAGGCATGAGTTATGAAGAGATAGCAGGGGTTATGGATTGCCCTGTAGGAACTGTGAGGTCACGTATTTTTAGAGCACGTGAAGCAATTGATAAAGAAATTATGCCGCTTTTAGCGAGCTGATCCTGCAAAGGTAAATTGAGGTAAATTCTATGGATGATCTATCTACAGAATCTGTTTCGGCATTGATGGATGGCGAAGTCGCAGACTTTGAGTTACGACGTACTCTTGATCGCATAGAGCAGGAGCCAGAATTGGCTGAGCAATGGCAGCGATATCATTTAGTTCGTTCAGTTATGAAACATGAAGAAGCTGAATTGAGTAGCTTTGATATCAGTGGTCAGGTTATGCAGGCTCTGGAACAAGAGCCTGATTTGGAAGTTGAGGCTGCTACATCAGAAGT
The DNA here is from genome assembly GCF_047778025.1 of Neptuniibacter sp. SY11_33. GTDB lineage: Bacteria > Pseudomonadota > Gammaproteobacteria > Pseudomonadales > Balneatricaceae > Neptuniibacter. Next base: position 2,926,419 of record NZ_CP180543.1, on the reverse strand, counting down.
TAAGTCCGACGCTAAAGGTAGTTCTTTTTGGAAACCTCTTGCCAGCATGACTGCTGCGGCTTCTGTGACGGCAATGGTTATCTTGGGGGCCCAAACCTACAATCTGCCTGAGAATGATACGATTGTTGATAATCGCCCGAATTATGTTCTACCGGGAAATTCAGTTTCCGATGATCTAGTCAGAGCGCAATTTGGTAACCGTTCGATGATTTCATCACAGGGGCAAGAGCCTGAAATTATTCGTTTATCTGAAGGTGTAGAACGTTATGTGTCTCAACATAAACATATGCTTTCACACCAAGAATCAGGTTGGGAAGCTACATGGTTGCCAGAAGGCTTTTCGGGGAAACGTAGAGATGTGATGGCGCATGCAGAAGTACAAATGTTCAGCAATGGACGTCATTCATTTACGGTTTGTGTTGAGAAGTATGGTCGTCAGTCTGTTCCTGAAGGTGCTGTTCAGTCAGACGGCATGGTTACTGTCGGTAAACGTATTGGTGATCAATTTGTAACAGTCGTTGGAGATGTTCCTCTAATGATTGCGGAACGTATTGCCGCTTCAGTAGAACGTAAATGATTGAAGAAAGCGGGAAAGTTGTAGAGGTCAATGAGCAAGGCGTATGGGTTGAAACCATGCGCCAGAGCGCTTGTGCTAGTTGTGCTGCTAGAAATGGTTGTGGGCAAAAGCTGTTGGTGCAGGCAGGACAAGAGAAACGTTTTATTTTTCTCGTTAATAACCCGACATCTCTTCATGTCAAAGCTGACGATAGTGTGCTTTTAGGTATAGAAGAGGGAGCGTTTATCAAAGCAACAGTCTTTATGTATTTGTTGCCATTGATAGCGCTGTTCCTTGGAGCTGTAATCGGAGATTTTATCTGGGGAGATGAGCTAGTCGTTATCGCATCTGCCTTTATTTCTCTGATCGCTGGGTTTGTTTTTGTTCACTTTAGTAGTTCCGCTTTCTTTAGTTCCTGCCAATATCAACCTACGCTAATTAAAGTTATCTAACCCCGTTTTTTGATAGACATAGGTGTTTGTTTTATGAAATCTATATCAAAATTCATTGTCGCAATTTTTTTTCTTATTGCTCTGCCGCTCCATGCCGCCAGCTTGCCCGATTTTAAATCGTTGGTAAAAGAGGCATCACCTGCTGTAGTTAATATAAGTACTGTTCAAAAGAATCCGCGTCAGGGCCAGTCGCACCCATTTCAAGGGCCTAATGGGGAAGAAATTCCAGAGATCTTTCGTCATTTCTTCCGCATGCCTGAATTTGATCAGGGTGAGCGTCCTCGTCGCAGAGCACCTCAATCTTTAGGCTCTGGTTTCATTATTTCTGAAGATGGTTACCTATTAACAAACCATCATGTGATTGCTGAAGCTGATCAGGTGATTGTTCGTCTAGCTGACAGAAGGGAGTTGGAGGCCGAAGTTATCGGTTCTGATGAGCGCTCTGATGTTGCTTTATTGAAAATCGACGCTGAAAATCTACCGACAGTTGAGCTTGGAGAATCTAAAGCACTTGATGTTGGTGAGTGGGTGCTTGCGATAGGCTCACCATTTGGTTTTGATCATAGTGTGACCGCGGGCATTGTCAGTGCCAAAGAACGTGCATTAGCGGGTGATACTTATGTACCCTTTATTCAAACTGATGTAGCCATTAATCCAGGTAATTCCGGAGGTCCGTTATTTAATCTGGAGGGTGAAGTTGTCGGGATTAACTCTCAAATTTACACCCGTTCCGGTGGTTTTATGGGGCTGTCCTTTGCTATTCCTATTGATGTCGCAATGGATGTTGCTGATCAATTGAAAAAGCATGGTTATGTGACCCGCGGTTGGCTTGGGGTAATTATTCAAGAGGTCAATCGCGATCTTGCTGAATCATTCGGCTTAGATAAACCAGCAGGCGCTTTAGTAGCAAAAGTGTTGCCTGATAGTCCTGCAGAAAAATTCGGTCTTTTAGAGGGCGATATTATTCTGAAATTTGAAGGCGCAGATATTATTCGATCTTCAGATCTTCCTCATCATGTCGGTCGTGTGAAACCTGGTAAGAAAGCTAAGGTTTCAGTTATGCGCGCCGGTCGTCAAATGACGATTAAGATCGAAATTGAAGCATTACCAACACAGAATGAACTTGCTAAAACTAATGTTCTTAAGCCTAAAACGGATAAAGGCAATCGCCTTAATATTCAGGTGTCAGAACTTGACCAAAAACGCAAAGAAAAATGGCAAGTTAATAAAGGCGTTGTCGTTCGTAAAGTATTACAAGGGCCGGGTTCAGATGCTGGTTTGATGGTGGGCGACGTCATAACCATGCTGAATGGCGAACAGATTGCTAGTGTTTCTGACTTTAATCGAGTATCGACAGGTATAACCTCTGGAAAGTCTGTTCCGATGCGGATTGTTCGGCGGGGAAGCCCGTTATTTATTCCATTACGAGTAACGGATTAAGTGGTATAAAATTCTAAGGGGGCTAAGGCCCCCTTTTTCGTAGCCCAGTTTAAGCAAATGCTGTAAACTTGCGCCTTTCCAGCGAGTATTAGAGTAGCGGTAGCCTACACGTGAGCAACCTTAAAAATATCCGAAATTTTTCTATTATTGCCCATATCGACCACGGTAAGTCGACTTTGGCCGATCGTTTTATCCAAATGTGCGGTGGCTTAAGTGACCGTGAAATGGAAGCTCAGGTTCTTGATTCCATGGATTTGGAACGTGAGCGCGGTATTACCATCAAAGCGCAGAGTGTTACTCTGAACTATGAAGCGCAAGATGGTGAAACTTACCAGCTTAACTTTATCGATACACCGGGCCACGTGGATTTCTCTTATGAGGTGTCTCGTTCTCTAGCTGCTTGTGAAGGTGCGCTTCTGATCGTTGATGCAGCGCAAGGAGTAGAGGCTCAGTCAGTTGCCAACTGCTATACAGCGATCGAACAAGGTTTGGAAGTTGTCCCAATTTTAAACAAAATGGACTTGCCTCAGGCTGAACCCGAGCGAGTTCGTGTCGAGATTGAAGAAGTTATCGGTATTGATGCGACCGATGCTGTAGCGTGTTCTGCTAAAAGCGGTATGGGCGTTGAAGATGTTCTTGAGCAACTGGTTAAAGAAATTCCGCCACCTGAAGGTGATGTTGATGCTCCGCTACAAGCCCTGATTATTGATTCTTGGTTTGATAATTACCTAGGCGTTGTCTCTTTGGTACGTGTGACTCAAGGTACACTGCGTAAGAAAGACAAAATTCTAGTTAAGTCTACGGGGCAAAACTATCAGGCTGAATCTGTAGGTATCTTTACACCTAAGCAGAAAGAGACCGGTGTTTTGCACGCAGGTGAAGTAGGCTTTATTGTTGCCGGTGTTAAAGACATTCATGGTGCACCTGTGGGTGATACTCTGACCCATGTTAAGACACCAGACGTAGAAGGCCTTCCAGGTTTCCAAAAAGTACAACCTCAGGTTTATTCTGGTCTATTTCCTACCAGTTCTGATGATTATCAAGATTTCCGAGAAGCATTAGATAAACTGACTTTGAATGATGCTTCATTGTTCTTCGAGCCAGAAACATCAGATGCACTTGGTTTTGGCTTCCGTTGTGGTTTCTTGGGCATGCTACACATGGAGATCATTCAAGAGCGTCTTGAACGTGAATACAATCTTGATTTAATCACTACAGCTCCAACAGTAATATACGAGTTGGAGATGAATAATGGTGATGTTATCCAGATCGATAGCCCTTCTAAACTGCCTGATCCAGGCTCTATCAATGAAATGCGTGAGCCAATTGTTGAAGCTAATATCCTTGTTCCACAAGATTACCTAGGACAGGTTATCGGGCTATGTGTTGAGAAACGTGGTATTCAAAAACAGATGAACTATGTAGGTAATCAGGTACAGATTACTTATGAATTGCCAATGGCAGAGGTTGTTCTAGATTTCTTTGATCGTTTGAAGTCTGTAAGTCGTGGTTATGCTTCTCTTGAATATAATTTCGTACGCTTTGACCCGGCTAAATTGGTGCGTATGGATATTCTCATCAATGGTGATAAGGTCGATGCCCTAGCTGTTATTTTGCATCGCGATAATGCTCAATTCCGTGGTCGTCAGCTATGTGAAAAGATGAAAGAGGTTATTCCTCGTCAGATGTTTGATGTGGCAATTCAGGCAGCTCTTGGTGGTAAGGTCATTGCTCGTACAACAGTTAAAGCGTTGCGTAAGAACGTAACAGCGAAATGTTATGGTGGTGACGTAAGCCGTAAGAAGAAACTGCTACAGAAGCAGAAAGAAGGTAAGAAACGTATGAAACAGGTGGGTAGTGTAGAGATCCCACAGGATGCGTTCCTTGCAGTACTTAAAGTTGATAGCTAATCATCAGGAAGGGCATTGTTAGATGGATTTTGATTTCGCATTAGTACTGGTTGCGTTAACTTTCATCTCTGGCATCGTTTGGTTTTACGACCGAATCTCTTTGAAACCACAGAGGGATGACAAGCTGAGAGCCGCTTCTGCTCAGGCAGGAGGAGAGCTTCCTGATGAAGCGATTGAACAGATCAATCGAGTATCGGGTTGGGTTGATACTGGCCGGTCTATGTTTCCGGTGCTTTTCATCGTATTGATATTAAGGTCTTTCTTGGTAGAGCCTTTTCAAATCCCATCCGGCTCAATGTTACCGACGTTGAAAATAGGTGACTTTATCTTGGTCAATAAATTTCATTATGGGTTGCGTTTACCTGTTCTGAATACCAAATTTATTGAGATTAATGATCCTGAACGTGGTGATGTAGTTGTATTTAAATTCCCTGAAAAACCATCTATTAACTATATTAAGAGAGTAGTGGGGCTTCCGGGCGATGTGATTCGTTATCAAAACAAGAATTTGTTTATCAACGGTAAAGAGCAACCCCAACAGTTATTGGCTCAGTTACCACCGCAGAATCCACAACGCCTGTTAATTAATGAAAATTTAGATGGTGTAGAACATCAAATGTATAGAGATGTTCGCAGACCCGCTCAGAATATGGAGTGGACTGTGCCTGAAGGTCATTACTTTATGGTTGGCGATAACCGCGATAATAGTAATGATAGTCGCAGCTGGGGCTTTGTATCTGAAGACCTTCTTGTCGGTAAGGCATTTGCAGTTTGGATGCATTGGCCTACCTTTTTAAGTATACCGTCGTTTGGTGATGTTCGTGTGATTGAGTAATGGAGGCTCTTATGAGATCTACTCTTAAGCAACAAGCAGGTGCGTCAATATTCTCGATACTTATAGTGTTGATCGTTGTGGGTTTCCTCTTTTCTATAGCTTTTAAATTGTTCCCCGCTTATGTGGATAACAAAACTATAGATTCCGTAGTGGCTGATGCCATGAATGACCCTGAAGAGCTTGCAAAAGGTCCGCGGGTTTTACGTGTTGGTATTACTAAAAAATTAGTGATTAACCAAGTGAAAATTCCAAAGGATGGTCTGACAATCGTTGAAAAAGACGGATTAATCACAGCAACACTTGATTATGAAGTACGTGTTCCTATGTTTAAAAATGTCGATGCGGTTGTGTTTTTTGTCAAAGAATATGAAGCAGAAGCCCCTTGATTAAACCTGTATCCGATTTAGCCCGTCGTATAGGGCACCCATTTGCCGATGAATCATTATTTGAATTGGCACTCACGCATCGTAGTTGCGGTAAGAAGAATAATGAACGCCTAGAATTTCTAGGCGATTCTATTTTGAACTTTGTGATTGCAGATGATTTATTTGCGCGATTTCCGCAAGCAAAAGAAGGCGAGTTAAGCCGTTTGCGTGCACGTATGGTTAAAGGTGTTACGTTGTCTGAAGTGGCACGTGAGCTAGGTTTGGGCGATTACTTGCGCTTGGGTAGTGGTGAACTTAAGAGTGGTGGTTTCCGTAGAGATTCAATCCTAGCTGATGCTGTTGAAGCTATTATCGGTGCGATCTATCTTGATTCCGATATGGAAACAGCCCGTGGATTTATTCTTTCTTGGTTTAAAGCACGTTTAGAAAAATTAGACCTGAATGAGACTCTGAAAGACTCGAAAACGCGCTTGCAGGAGTTTTTGCAATCTCGTCGTTTAGCTTTGCCTACTTATGAGTTAATCAATGTAGAAGGCGAAGCACATGATCAAACCTTTTATATTGATTGCACAGTGACTGGTTTAACTAAGCCTGCAAAAGGCATTGGTAGTAGTCGTCGTCAAGCTGAACAAGAAGCAGCAAAACATGCACTCATAGAATTGCAGGTGGAGAAATAGTTATGGCTGAAGATTTAATGCACCTGCTGGAGCCGCGAAATCCAGATCAAAAATGTGGCTTTGTAGCAATTGTGGGTCGTCCAAACGTCGGTAAATCCACATTAATGAACCACATATTGGGACAGAAGCTGAGTATTACTTCACGTAAGCCTCAGACAACTCGTCATCAGATTATGGGTATCAAAACGGAAGATGACCTACAGATCGTTTATGTGGATACTCCTGGTTTACATAAAGATGATGGTAAAAAAGCTTTAAACCGGTATATGAACAAAGCTGCATCCGATGCATTACGTGATGTTGATGTCGTTGTTTTTATTGTTGACCGTACCGCTTGGACTGAAGAAGACCAGATGGTACTGGACAAGGTTAAGCATGCTCGTTGTCCAGTTATCTTAGCTGTAAATAAAGTCGATCAACTTAAAGACAAAACTGCATTATTACCTCAAATGCAGACGCATTCTGAGCGTATGAATTTTGCTGAAATGATTCCACTTTCAGCCAAAGATGGACATAACGTAGAGCAACTTGAAGAGCTTATAGCAAAACATATTCCTGAAGGTATGCACCACTTCCCTGAAGACCAGTTAACAGATAAAAGCTCTCGCTTTATGGCTGCGGAAATGGTTCGTGAAAAGCTGATGCGTAACTTAGGCGATGAGATCCCTTACGGTACGACAGTAGAGATCGAAGAGTTTAAATACGCCAAAAACGGTGTTCTCCATGTTAGTGCTCTGATCCTTGTAGAGCGAGATGGTCAGAAGCGAATTGTTATCGGTGATAAAGGTTCACGAATCAAAACAGTTGGTCGTGATGCTCGCATGGATATGGAACGTATGTTTGATGCTAAAGTAATGCTTAACCTATGGGTTAAAGTTCGTCGTGGTTGGGCGGATGATGAAAGAGCATTACGCAGTTTGGGTTATGACAATACCTAATAGAGTATGAGTCATTCTGATCCGCAGGCGGCTTATGTCCTCCATAGCCGCCCTTATCGTGATACCAGTCTTATCGTTGATTTCTTCACACTAGAACATGGTAAAGTCTCAGCTGTTGTTCAGGGCGCGCGTAGGCCCAAGTCTAAACTACGCGCATCAGTACAGCCTTTTGTTCCCATTCAAATTACCTGGCGTGGGCGTAATGACCTTAAAACTTTAACTCAAGCCGAGCCCGTTGCTGCTATGCTGTTTTTGAATGGCGATGCGCTTCTTTGTGGTCTTTACGTCAATGAGTTGTTAGAGCGTTTGCTGCAGCCATTTGATAGTCTCCCGAAGCTCTATGTTTATTATCAGTATGTTTTAAATGAGTTAGTATCTGGAGAAGATATTGAGGGGGCACTGCGCACCTTTGAGCATCGTTTGCTTGATGAACTTGGAGTTTTACCGAGACTTGAACAAGAATGTGCAGATTCAGTTTATTGTTTTAATTCTGAACAAGGCTTTGTTCCTGTTGGCGCAGTAACAGATAAAAATAAGGCGTCGTGCTTTTATGGTTGGCAGTTGTCAGCAATTGCTGTTGACGACTATTCAGATATTCAAGTTCGCAGAGCCGCTAAGCGGTTGATGCGGAATTTAATTGATCGAGCTTTGGGGCATAAGCCCTTGCGTAGCCGAGAGCTATTTCAAAAAATGTGAGGAAAGTGGTGTGATTGAACCATCCCGTTTGTTATTAGGGGTCAATATTGACCATGTAGCTACGATTCGCCAAGCGCGTGGTACACGCTACCCCGATACCGTTCAAGCTGCTGCGCTAGCTGAAGAAGCCGGCGCCGATGGTATTACAATTCATCTACGAGAAGATCGCCGCCATATTCAAGATCGTGATGTTTATCTGCTTAAAGAGACATTACAGACACGTATGAACTTCGAGATGGCTGTTACTGAAGAGATGGTTGCCATTGCAGAAGATGTAAAGCCTGCTCATTGCTGTTTAGTTCCAGAAAAGCGAGAAGAGCTGACAACCGAAGGCGGTTTGGATGTCGCAGGCCAAGAAGAGCGGGTAAAAGAAGCTTGTGATCGTTTAGCGGCAGCTGGTATTGAAGTCTCTCTATTTATTGATCCAGAGCCCGCACAGATCGACGCTACTATTCGTTGTGGGGCTCCGGTGATTGAATTGCACACAGGCGCTTATGCTGAAGCCGAATCTGCTGTAGAACAGACTGAAGAGCTGAAGCGCATCCGTGAAGCGGCTGCCTATGCTTATCAAAAAGGCCTGATTGTAAACGCCGGTCATGGTTTGCATTATCATAATGTTGAGCAGATCGCTGAAATTCCTGAAATGAACGAACTAAATATTGGGCACGGTATTATTGCTCGTGCTTTATTTGTCGGTTTAAAAGAAGCAGTATCTGAAATAAAGCAACAGATGCTTCAAGCTCAAGCTCGAATTCAGCCGCAAAGAGATAAAATAGCGCGATGATTCTTGGAATTGGTACCGATATTTTAGAAATTTCTCGAATAGATAAATCTTTATCAAGAACTCCTTCATTGGCAAATCGTATTTTATCTCCTGTTGAACTTTTGCAGTTTCAATCTGCTAAGAACAAGCCGTTGTTCTTGGCTAAGCGATTCAGTGCAAAGGAAGCTGTTACAAAAGCATTAGGTACGGGGATTGGCCATGGGGTGAGTTGGCAGCATATTGAAATTTGTAAAAATGAATATGGTCGCCCTGAGGTGAGTTTATCGGATGGCGCGCTGAAGCGGGCTGAATCAATCGGTATAAAAAGTATGCATCTAAGTTACAGTGACGAGAAAGATTACATCGTTGCTTTTGTTGTTGCCGAGGGTTAAAGAGTTCTATGACTAAGGTTTGTGTAGTTACAGGTGGTTCTGTTGGTATAGGTCGAGCGGTCGTTGAGCGATTATTAGATGGTGGCTACAAGGTTTATAATTTAGATTTGAATGAATCCGACATCGGTGAATTTATTCAATGTGATATGACTGATTCTACCCAGATTGCACAAGCTATTGATCAGGTCATCAAGGAATCTGGCAAGATTGATGGTGTTGTATCCAATGCAGGAGTGCATTTTTCTGCAAACTTAGAGGACACCTCGGAAGCGGACTTTGATCGAGTGATGGCCATTAATGTAAAAGGTGCGTATTTCCTTTTACAGTCAGTACTTCCTAAAATGCGAGAGCAGGGAGCAGGCTCAATCGTTTTATTAGGCTCCGATCAGTCAGTGATAGCTAAAAGAAACTCTTTTGCTTATAACATGAGTAAAGCTGCTTTAGCTTCAATGGCTAAGACTACGGCATTAGATTATGCCTCTTTTGGTATTCGAGCTAATGCTGTTTGCCCAGGAACGATAGAAACACCGCTTTACCACAATGCGATTGACCGCTATTGTGAACGGAGCGGAAGTGAAAAAAGTGTTGTACATCAAGAAGAAGCAGCTTTGCAGCCATTAGGGCGAATTGGTCAGCCTGAAGAGGTTGCTGCGCTTGTTGCATTGTTGATTGGTGATGAAGCTCGTTTTATTACCGGTAGTTTGCAGGTAATTGATGGCGGGTATACAACCCAGTAATTCAACTGTAGAAGTGAAACTTGCGATCTAAAGGCGGTATATGAGTAGAGTTATAGACCCGCATCTGCACCTATTTAATCTTGAAGAAGGAGATTATCGCTGGTTGCAAGAAGGGCACGCGCCTGAATGGTCTGATAAAAATAAAATTAGACGCAGTTTTAATGAAAGCGATTTAAGTCAATCCGGCTCAGCAGATATTGTTGGTTTTGTTCATATAGAGGCGGGCTTTGATAATTCGTCTCCATGGCGAGAACTTGAGTGGCTTGAGAGCCACTGTGAATTACCTTTCCGGTCCATAGCTTATCTAGACCTGACTTCCGATAGTTTTGGTGAACATCTTGAAAAGCTTAAAGAATTTTCGTCATTAGTTGGTGTGAGATATATCTTAGATAATGCAGCTCAAGCTGTGTTGTCCGATCCGAATGTGATAAAACGCCTTGAAATGCTGTCGGATAATCAGCTGATTTTTGAAGCTCAACTATCTTTACCAGATCAAGGTGCGTCTTGTGCACTTGCTGATGTAATGCAGCAGTTGCCAAATCTGAAAGTCGTGATTAATCATTGTGGCTCTCCTTTACAACTAAATGAGCAATGGATGCATTCTATTACTCGGCTAGCCCATCATCCTGAGTGTTCTATCAAGTGTTCTGGCTGGGAGATGTTTAATCGTGATTGGAGTGCGGAACAAGCTAAACCGATTATAAGTTTTGCCATTAGGCAGTTTGGGCTTACGCGCGTGATGTTAGCGAGTAATTTCCCTGTTTCTGAATTGACTTGCACCTATGCTGAAGTGTGGCAACGGTATCTCAAAGAGATGAAGTGGAAGGGGTTTGAAAAGGATATGCTGATATTTGAAAATGCGAAGCGTATCTATCAGTTAGATATTGATTAATATGATTACAAAATTAAAAAGGGCGCTAAATATAGCGCCCTTTTTGTATTGAATGGAAAATTACTTAACTTCAATACGTGGAGAGCGCATTACTACTTCATCGTTCAATTCGATACCAATGCCGGGCTCTTCTGATACTTGGAAGAAACCATCTACAGGTTGTGGATCTTGAATACAAAGTTCACGGTTCCATTGCTTAATCGCATAGGTGTGGTGTTCATGGATTAAGAAGTTTGGAATTGCTGTTTCCAGATGTAGAGATGCAGCTGTCGCTACTGGACCACCACAAACGTGAGCCTGAATGCGAACGTCGTAAACATCAGCGTAATCACACACTTTCTTAGTTTCAGTGAATCCACCACATAAACCGATATCTGGTTGTAGTACATCCAGACTTTGATCTTCTAAATAAGGGCGTACACCCCAGCGGTTATATAAGCGTTCACCACCGGCAATGGGTACATTAACTTTGTCGGCTACGCGTTTATGTAGCTCTGAGTTTAGATAATTTACTGGCTCTTCGAAGTACATGCAGCGAGCTTCTTCGACCAGCTCACCTAATTGGATTGCGGTTGATGCGCCTGGCAAACTGTGACATTCAAAAATTATATCACCGTCATCACCCATGGTTTCGCGGATAGCCATCAAGCGGTCGCGGAACATCTTCATCTCTTTGTTAGTAAAGAGCTTGGTACGATCGAAGAAGGTTTCACCTTTCTCGTTGTACATGATCGGATCGACTTTTACCGCGTCGTAACCTTCTGCAAGCGCTTTTTCAGTAGCTTTTGCGTAATCTTCTGGATCTGTTAGCGCTTTAAACTCAGAGTCCCAGTCAAATTGAAGTTGGCTAGCATAGGTGCGAAGTTTATCGTTAACTTTGCCGCCCAGCAGCTGGTAAACAGGTAGTCCTAAAGCTTTGCCTTTAATATCCCAAAGCGCAGTATCGATAGCACTCATTGCGGAATAGATAATCGGGCCACCACCTAATCCCCAAAAACTACCACGTAGCATTAGGTTCCAAAGATCTTCAGTTTGGAAAGGGTCGCGGCCTATTAGCATTTCTTCTGCAAATTCTTTAATCATATGAGCTGCAGCGCTATGCCCTAGGTCGTAAGCTAAGCCAGCTTCCCCTACACCGCTGATGCCTTCATCAGTATGCACACGAACAAATACCGGATTCCAAACAGGGCGTTCCGGGCAGTGGATATCAAAAATTTCTACGCGATTTATTTTCATTATGTAACCTTAACTTTTAGTGCCGCTTGTTTGGATTTTAAGATTCGAAACTAGGATCGAGTCGATATGCACGACGCAGCATCGCTGGCCATGATTTTTGTCCACCCGTAGAACCCGAATGAACAACATTCGCTTGATTCGAAATACCTTCAACAATTTCAGGTACTACGGGAATAGCTTCTTGACCTGTGGATTGAATTAGTAATTGCACTTCGCAAGCGCGCTGCAAATCATACATACGCATAAATGCATCACCTACCGTCGGCCCAACGGTTAATGCGCCATGGTTAGATAATAATAGATAGTTGTATTCGCCCATATCGGCTTGAAGGCGAGTTTTCTCTTCGTGATTGACTGCTAAGCCTTCATATTGATGATAACCAAGTGAGCCTAGTGCAAAGCATGAATATTGGCTAAGTGGTTGAAGGCCGTTTTTAAGTGAGGCTACAGCGATAGATTCTTTTGTATGTAGATGTAAAACACAATGTGCGTCACTTCGAACTTCGTGTACAGCGCTATGGATAGTGAAACCTGCTGGATTAATCTTGAAGGGGGTGTTGTCTAAAATATTACCTTCAAGATCGACCTTCACTAGATTAGAGGCTGTCACTTCGTCAAAGCTCAGGCCAAAGGCGTTAACCAGGTAATGATCTGTACCTGGGACTTTTGCAGAGATATGAGTGTAGATAAGATCACCCCATCCCATATCCTCTACAAGCCTGTAGCAGGCTGCTAAATCAACACGAGTTTGCCATTCTTCTGGTGATACTTTGTTTTTTAAATCAAGTTTCGGTAGCTCTAGCATACAGTCCTCAATACCGAGAAGGCCTAGATTTTGGAGTAAATTTTAGAGGGGAATTATACATGTAAAGGAAAATAAAAGCTGGTTACAGGGTAGAGCTTATAAATTAGTAATAAGAATTATTTGCATCTGCCGTTCTGTTATATAATAATGATTCCTATTACTGATAAGGAGGGTTGTTATGAATAGTCCAGCGAACAAATCTGTATTGGAATTTCCTGTAATTGCGCTTGTTGGTGCTGTTGCACTAGGTTTTATGTTTCTTCCATTTGTTGGTTAAGATTTTCTTTAGCTAAACGATCAAATCCATGTTTGGTTGTTGTGAGCTAGCTAAAGACTTTAATTTAGAACGATCTGGTCTGCTCAGTGCTTACGGCTCTAAAGAGAGCTGATAAAGAAAAGTTTCCCTCACCTAGTAACATCATGACTTGGCTGCCTCCTAGGCATAGCATCGCCCATTCATATCCACCATCGCTTCCATAAAAGCCTTGAGGGAAATGGAAATAAATTGCGACACCCATCATTAATGTGAGTAAAAAGCCTGCGATTCTGTTGGCGATACCTAATACAAGAAACCATCCTGCTATAAGTTCTATAGATGCTGTAATTAGAGCAAGCCAAAAAGCTTGTTCGGAGTTCAAGAAAGGAAACAAGCTATTAACTATTTCAGCAAACGGGAATATTGCCTGGGTGAAGTAGGCGGTCCAGTTATCGAATTCCCATAAAAACCAGATGCTTTCCAAGCCAAATTTATCACAAGCATGGACAATAAAAATTGAGCCAAGCGTAAGTCTTAATCCCAGAAGGGCTAAATCCATTTGCATCAAGATCTCCAATCTTAATTGATAAGGTAATAGATAATGATTCTCATCATTGTTTTTTTCAAGGGTTAGTTTAAAATATCACGCTGTGTGCATATAACCTGATGTTGGGGTGTCTGAGTGAGGACTTTTTTTCTGGTGTTTTTGGGCTGTTTGTCTGGAGCGGTATTTGCCGCTGAGCCTGAAGAGGCCTCTGATGTAGTTGATCGTCTTATCAATACGACAGACCTAGGTAAAAATTTGCAAACGCTTGATGATTATTACTCGCAGATTAACCAGAAGTTAAATAAGCAAGTAAAGAATCGGCATCGAGACCCATTTGAAAGGTTGGTGCATCAAGAGCTTAAGGTAGAGCAAAAGGCTGCAAAACCAAGATTTATTCCGCGCCAAAAAACGGCAGAGTCTCTAGGGGCTTCAAGTATTTTAAATAAGACCCTCGCAGGGAAAAGGGAGCAAGATCAAGGAGGACTGCCTGTTATGCAGTTTCGTGGGTTTATTAAATCAGACGAAGAAAAGGCTGGGCTTTTAGAGATTGAAGGGCAAGGAACCTTTGTTGTGCATGAAGGGGACAAGGTCGGCTTGCAGCAGTTAGGTGGCGATATGGTGATCCGAGTTGTAGAGATTAATGCTCTGAATCTGATTGTTGAATTTGGAAGTCTGGGTGAAAAGGTAGTAGTGCAGTGAAACGTTTTTATAGTGTTTTCCTAATTGTCACTTCCTTGCTGGTGGGCGGTGCTCAGGCGGGAGCACGAATCGAGTTTGTAGAGTTTAAGGATGCAGAAATACGTGATGCTGCTCGTATTCTTTCCTCAATGACGGGCGCCAATATTGCGGTAACTAAAGAGGCTAGTTCGGAAAAGGTCACTCTTTTGCTGCAAAAGACAGAGCTTAAGCATGCAGTAGAAATGCTGTCGCGAGTTGCTGGTCTTTGGTATCGCTATAGTAAGCTGGGAAACAGTTACATCATTATGACTGAGAAACAATATCAGGACGATATTGTGGTGTATAGGGATGACGTGATTCGGACGTTTACGCTTCGTCATCAAAATGTAAGTACCACCGCTGTCACTATTCAGAGCTTATTTGGTGATCGAGTCCGTCTTTCTCTACAGCAGGGTAATGACGATTTTCAGGGGTTGGATTTAGAAGTGGGGGACACCAATGAAGCCACCACGATAAATAACGATTCGGATGATTCCGATGAAATTAAGATCCAAGAGTTAGATCGTGAAGAATTTGATCGAACGGATGAGGATCAGGTTGCCGAGAAATCACTTTCAAAAGGTGCGCTTCGTCAGTTGGGTGGTGCAGAGGAAGTTTCTGAAGATTCTGCCAATAAGTTATTAGGTGCGAAAACACCGATTTATATAGCGACCAACAAAATTCATAATCTGCTTCATGTACGTACCAGTGATGAAAATGCTTTGGCTGAAATTGCACGCTTAATTAAAGAGAGTGATAAGCCTACGCCTCAAGTTTTGCTTGAGATGAAGATTGTTAAGATCGATGTGGGTGAGGGGTATGAGCAGGATTTTGATCTTAGTTTTAATGATGCCTTGAATGTGACTGGTAACTATCAGGCATTAGAAAGCCAAAGTCCAAGTAGTTTGGATTTAAGTAATGCTCAATATCAGACGAGTGGGGTTGGTATCAATGAGCTAACAAATACTTTTTCGCAGTTATTAGGTAAAAAAAGTACTGGCTTTGGATTTAACGATGTTGATGGTGGTTTTTACGAGTTCTTCAGTAATTATGTAACTGCGAAAGTGGCTTTTTTAGAACAGAATAATCAAGCAGAAGTTGTGGCTAAGCCTGTGATGCTGGCCTCTAATAATCGACCAGCACGTTTGTTTATTGGCTCTGAACAGGTTGTACCGGTTAATTTGGAAACTGATACCGAGTT
Source organism: Neptuniibacter sp. SY11_33 (assembly GCF_047778025.1). Taxonomy (GTDB): domain Bacteria; phylum Pseudomonadota; class Gammaproteobacteria; order Pseudomonadales; family Balneatricaceae; genus Neptuniibacter. The sequence goes on along the minus strand of NZ_CP180543.1, from coordinate 2,910,983 downwards.
TTCTGCAGCAAATAATAATGGCGATCGCACCTCCAGTACTACAACAACATTAGAAACGGAGCGCCGTAAAATCGGTAATACCCTGATTTTATTGCCTAGTGTCAATGCTGATCGAACGGTGACGATTGATATCTTTCAAGATACTTCCAGTATTGAAAGAAATGGTATGAACTTTCCTTTTTTTAATTCTGAGACCAATCGCATTGAAACGATTCCGCTGGATGCGGTTCAGGAATCAAATGTGAAAACTGTTGTTGTTGCAAAAGATGGCAAGACAATAGCGCTTGGAGGGATGATTACGAGTGAGCAATCGGATTATGAAACGGTTGTTCCTCTGCTTGGTCAAGTTCCTATTATTGGCGAGATGTTTCGCTCTAAAGAGGAAAGGGATGAAAAGTCTCAGTACGTAATGCTGATTACACCGCATGTATTGATGAATCCAGAAGAGTCGGAAGATCAAAGCCGCAAAGTTAAAGAATTTGCATATGAAGTTGATGTGCAGTCTTTTTCGCAAAATACAAAGCAGTATTCGGTTACCGATTTCATCCGTTTAACCCGTTATGCCGCCCAGATTGGCCGTGGTAATGATGCTGATAAGCCAAAGGGGCTTGTAGATGTACCGGTTACCTTGTCACCGTTATCTTTGGTTTTCTCTGATCCATCTTTAAGTGTTTGGCCTGTGGGTAGTTGGCAGCAGAATGGTTTGCATATCACTTTGCTTAAAGCGCGCAATCATTTAGATAAGTCCAGAGTGGTTGATCTGACTGAGTTGCCTGGTAATTGGTTGGCGTCTGCTGCTGGTCAAGAGCGTTTGGCTGCATTTGGTCGGAACGGTGATGAAGGCGATTTATATCTTTTGTCCAATAAGCCCTTCAATCAGGTGGTTTCAGCTGTGAATAATGGAGTGGATCGCTAATGGCAAATCTCTTTAAAGCTGCGGTAATTACTTTTCTATTAGTATTGAGTGGTTGTGCTCTGAATCAGTCTGTTCAGCCTCATGAAGCTGTTGAAGAGGGTGGTTCTGTAAAGCCTGCGACTTCAATTTCTCTTTATATCTATCCACAAAGTACCTCTGTAGGTAGTGATGTTGAATCAGGCTACTTTGTTGAGTTTGATTTGGCTGATAAATCGGATATTCCAACCGTTAAATACCAAGACTGATTTACTTAAATGTAAAAAATGTAAATTAAGCACTTGACATATATGATGGTAGTAATGATAATGATTCGCACTTAGATTGATTGGAAATCAAAGCACGGAAGCTTACTTATAAACTCAACTTTAAGATTGAGTGAAAAATATAAAGGTAGTGTTGTGAATCAAGTGCAAACTCAAACGGGTAGCAATCAAGCTGAGCCATCGGCAAAGCTTGAGCAGCATAAAGAAGTGCTGGGTCAGCTATTTGAACTCTACACTGAGCTATTCAGTCACGACGGCTATGGTGATATCAGTGTTGAGATAAAAATCCTCCGTCGTGGACAAAAGGAAGTCATTCTGCATTGTGGTAAACAGTACCGTTACGTACTGGATTGCGACAGTGCTCTGGCGAATGAGTCGCCAATCAAAGCTTTATTGAAAAGAGATCTTCTTTCTTAGATTTCTCTTTTTAATTTTTGCCTGAGAGATCAGGTACGCAGTTATGCTGCAGTAGGAGTAAAAGGAATTGCTCTGAAAAGGTGCAAGGCGGGTGGCCTTAGTTTCGCGGTAGAAGCAGCGCCAAGGGAAGCGTTCTAAATCGGACTGGGTGAGATGCCGTAGCTCTCTAGGGGAGAGTCAGCTCTTACGTCAAACAGTCTTAACCCAAAATCGTTTTAGAAACTGGAAGTTATAAAAATGTTGAAATCTCTAATGGAAAAGCGCGAAGCGCTAATGGCTCGTTTTGCAAAAGTTGAAGAATCACAGATTCAAGATGCCGAGCTTCGCTCTAAGTTCCGTAATTTGAAAGCTAAGCAGGGCGGTTTTACACTGCTTGAGCTTTTGGTTGTTGTAGCAATTCTTGCAGCTATCGCGGGTACCGCGACTATCGCGCTACAAGATACAGACGCGCGTGCATCTGCTGCAGCTCACGTTGCTATGATGGATGAATTAAATAAGGGCGTTCGTACTTTCCGAGTACTAAATAAAAATGCTCTGCCGACAGGCTTTGATTCACTGGTACAAACTTCGGCAGGTGATGCAGCTACTGATGCAGCTCCTTTATCTGTCGCGGCAATTGAAGATATTACATTAGTAGCATTACCTGTAGCTGCTGCAGGGGTAATGCAAGCGGGCGGCCTAGACAGTTTACAGTATGTCGGTACCCATTTGGATGCGGATGGAACAGATACGGCGTTGACCTGTGCTGGTACGGACGCAGCTAATCCTAGCCAAGAAGAAATTATCGCTAGTCGTGGTAATGCGGTGGTTGCGGGTAATATCTTCCTATCACCAGCTGCTAATGGCTGTGGTTATACTGTGAGCTTTGATGAAGATGGTGAAATTGTAGGTGGTACTGCGGGTGATACAGCGCAAGTTGCGTTGTGGAGCGGTGGCTATGAGCGAGTAATGGGTGAAGCGGGCCAAGATATGGATGCTCAGACTGCATTTGATGCTACAACTGGAGTTATGACTGTAACTTTGGATGCTGACGCTAATACCCCTGATCCTGCTGCATTGCTAGCTGTTGGCATGGGGCCATCTTCTACATTGTTTAATGCAAATGATCTTGGCGGTATGACTTCAGTGCCTGTTTATCGTCACGTTTCTGAAACAGAATACAATCGCTTTATCGCACTATTTAATGTAGGTACTTTAACTGCTACAGGTACTGTTACTCCCGGCGATCAAGTTTCTCTGACAGCAATTGTTGATGGTGCTGGTGATACTAAAGAAGAAGAACTGGGTGAGTGGGACGGTACTCGTAACACTATCTAATACGGTTTGACCGGTTAGATAACCCGTAAGCCGGTCAGATGATTCTGACCGGCTTTTTAGCATTGAATTAGGCCAGTGTGATGCGCTTTGTATTGTTATCTTTATGTATGCTTTCTTCTATTTCTACCTCTCTTGCTGATGTCTTGCAGGATCAACGAGGAATATACAAATCAGTTAACCTTGTTCAGTTTGTAAATAAAAACCAACTATCTACCCAGATGGCAGAAAAAAAACAGCGTTTGATGATACAGCCTGAGCCTATTCAGTTTCAGGCACAGCTAATGTCTATGCCTAAGGCTGGAAAGTTTTCTCTTGCCTATGATGCTCTGCAGTTGTGGCAGAGTGAGTCTGAATTGCCAACTATAGATCACAGTGCTTTTGTGGGTTTGCAAGAGGGGCCTGTGTTGGGCGTTTATGTGACTCATGAGGCAGCCAAAATGTTGCGGCAGATAAACTTGGAAGTGCCTACACAGTTCTATGCTATGCACATATACAACTATTCCAAAGGCCCTAGATTAGTGATCGTCGCGGCCCAAGAAAAGCCTCAGGACTAATTTATTCATTTGTTGGTGAACGCGTCATGTCAGTGTTGCAAAAGTTTTTAAAACGAAAACATCCTAACGATAATGATGGTCTTTTGGACGAGCCGCCTTTAGATCAGCATGAGTTAGTCAATCCTTTTGAGCCTGAAGTGATTAATCGGGAAGAAAGCGCTGATGTATCTCATTTAATAACGCTTGATCGTGCTTATGATGATGGCGAAGTTGTAGATCCTGAACTTATTGCTGCAGAGCAAAAGGAAAGTCGATTTAAATCCCTCATAAGTTGGATTCGTTTACCTACTCCAGGTGCAAGCTACAATCTTTTAGCCTTTCAGGCTGGTAGTTTTGGATTGCGTGGTGTTTTAATTCGTAATGCTCGTCATGGGGCATTACTTGGCCCTGCAGCGGAATCTAATAATGTTGATTTTACCCGCGCAATAGCTGAGGTTGTTGATCAGCTTAAGCAGCATCATAAGCGCCTTCCCAAACAAGCTATTTTAGTTACCCCGAGTGTTATCTCCTCTATTGTTGAGCTCCCCGTTAGTCCATTGCGTCCACGTTCTGATGATGAGATGCGCGAGCTTATTCGTTGGGAGTTGGAGGGGACCTTAACCCAGCAAAATAAGCACTGGCTAATCGGGTCAATGCTGGTGGAACGTGGTTATTTAACCGCGTCTCAGCGAGATGAATTAGTTGAAGAACTTCAGATTAGACAGAGTCAGGGTGGACAAGATGGTCTATTACGATTCGGTGATCTGGCGGTTCAGCTCAATTACATTACCCACGAGCAACTAGAAGAGTGTTTTGTTCTGCAAGGTAAGCTTATCGCTGTTGATGATGACCTGGCTTATGGCTGGCAAGCAGAAGAGCCACAACTAACGCAAGGTTTAAGCGATGAAGCACTCTTAAGTACTGATGATGATGGTGATAGTGCTCACAAATGGTTGGTGAGCGGGATGAGCAAATCCGTTCGTCGCCGTTGGGTTGGTGCTTTTAATCTGAACCACATAAAGCTTCAGGCGTTTTATCCTGCGGTTGGTAGCAGTTTTGCAATGCTTACTCAGCGTTGTACTGATCCCCAACAGGCGCTGCTTGAAATCCACCAAGAGCAATTGGCGTTTATTTTAGGTGGGGCAAACGCGGTCAATGAAATTCGTGTTGAAGAGCGCCAATATGGTGAGGTGCGTCAGGATGAGATTCAGCGGTTAATAGGCGTCTTACCTGCTGATCTGCATAAGCTCTATGTCAATTTTCAGGGTAAGGAAAAAGATGAAATACTTTTTGCTTTATCAAATAGTACCGCTCTGGATGTAGAAACATTAAATTTCGAAGGCTTGGATATTCCGAAGCCCGAGCATCTCTACAACGAGGCTCTCTTAGGTATCGCTGGCGCAGCAGAGCACTTTCTAAATCATGTTGCTAAAGCGAGATTGAGCTGGATCCCTGCAAGAGATGCCGAAGTCTCATTTTTTAAAAAACTGCTTTCGCCGAAAGTACTTAAAATTTCAGCTGTTGTAGCTGTAGCTCTATTGATGGCTGGCTTTCTCGGTTGGATGCACTGGAATATGTGGCAGCAGCAAGAGCGTTTGGATCAATTGGATTCTCGTTTTGAAACGGATAGTAAACTTAAACAGCAGTTTGCTGGCATTGTTGCCGAACAGGGGCAGCTAAAGCAACAAATTCGAGAAGCTACTGATGAAGTGGCTTTGAATGCAGACCTGTTAATTCTTCTGGGTACAGATCTGCCTCGAGATAAAAATCTGATCAATATTCTTTTAAAGTCCCTTTTGTTAGTGACTCCGGAAGGGGTGAGTATTCAAAGTATTACTCAATCTGAAGAAATGTTAATGATCGCTGCTTTAGCTCATGGGGATACCCAAGGGCAGGAATTTGTCAGTGCGTTAAATAAAGTGATGGAACCGCTTGATTATCAAGTGTTTAGCTCTGATGTTTCGGAACTTGAAAATACAGATGGCAGCGATTTTTCTCCTTATCAAGTGAATATAACACTTCGTCAAAAGGTCGGTACTTATGTGGTAGGGGATCAGAAATGAACTGGGTAAGGGAAAAGTACTTCAATCTATCCAGTAAAGAGCGGAAACAAGTTCTTATTCTGGTCATATTTACTCTACTAGCTGGCTATATGTTTTACGCGGCTCAAACCTGGCAAGCGATGTTTCATACGGAAAAAATGGCGAATCGGAAAGCCGACCGTATAGAGAAGCGGATAGGGGATTTTAAAGCGCCGGAATTGGAAGATGGGATTAGTGTCCAGGTGTTATCTAAATTAGAGCAGCAGTTAAAAGGACAAGAAAATTCTCTAAAAGGCTATGCCAGTACACTAATGCCTATTGGCGATGCAACCGCGCGTGAAGCGCTTAAATTAGAACTTACCCAACTGGCATATGCCAATCAATTACGTGTGGCCCGGATGAAAGCAAGTGAGCTGAAACCTAGCGTAAATGTTTCTCAATTGACGGGTGAGCAGTTACGAGATTACTTGCAGGAACGCCCTGTATTCAAGTTGGTTTTAAGTGGACAGTTTTTAAATTTAGTGCGTTTTGTCGATGGGCTTAATCGATTGAAGTATCAAGTCTATGTGAGTGATCTAAATGTTGAATTGCTCAATGATCAAAACAGTTTGTTGAAAGTTGAACTGGAATTGAGGATTTAAGGCGTTTTATGAGCAGTCTTGAGCAAATTCAACGGTTAATGGATGAATGTGTCCGCCTTGAAGCATCCGACCTTCATATCTCTGTAGGCTTACCTGCAACCTATCGGATTCATGGGCGAATTACGCGTAATGATGAGGAGCCGTATTCATCAGAATTGGTGGATGAGATGGCTTATGCATTGATGAGCGATTCCCAACGCGAGCAATTTCACAACGATCAAACCTTAGATATGGGTTGCAGCACTGAGGCTGGACATCGTTTTAGGGTCAATGCCTATCGTGAACAAGGTAATACCGCTTTGGCTATTCGTTTTTTAGATGGTGGATTAAAAACGACTCGTGAGCTGGGCTTGCCCCCACAAATGGATTATCTGGCTGAGTTAAAAAGCGGTTTGGTGCTTGTTTGCGGTGCTACAGGATCAGGCAAATCAACGACACTGACTGCCATCTTAAACAGTATCAATGAGAATCAAGCTAAACATATTCTGACGGTAGAAGATCCGGTGGAATTTGTTCATCAGAATAAGCAGTCCATCGTCCATCAGCGCGAGCTTTATACCGATGTTCCCGATTTCGCTAGCGCCGTAAAAGCAGCTTTGCGTGAAGATCCTGACGTAATAATGGTCGGCGAGATGCGAGACCTAGAGACCATGCGAACCGCACTTACGGCGGCTGAAACCGGTCATCTAGTATTTTCGACCTTGCATACCAATGATGCGGTGGGTGTTGTTGAGCGTTTGATTGGTAGCTTTCCCGGAAATGAGCAAGGCGTAGCGCGTCAACGTATAGCGCAAGCTTTAAAAGCGGTAGTTGCTCAAAATCTAGTGTCTACTGCTAATGGTAAAGGGCGGGCGGTAGTTGCTGAAATTTTGATGGTGAATACTGCTGTCGCTAACTTGATCGAATCCGCTAAATCAAAGCAGATTTATTCTGTGATGGAGAGTAGTACTCGGCAGGGGATGCAGACTTTAGATCAGGCGCTTGCGCGCTTAGTTACGGCGAAGAAGATTACCCTCGAGTCAGGCCGTAGTTTGTGTAGAGATATTGGCTCGTTTGAACGTATGCTGGGTGGTCAATAATGGCCGCACAAGAAAATAGTTTACTCAACGCCGGTACTCAGGCGGGTTTAATCGACCCAATAATGCTGCCTGAACTTAAAAGTAGTGCTAGGCGATCAGGAACTGACCTGATCGAACTGTTGTGTAGAACAGGCCGTTATCCAAAAACGGCGCTGTATCAGGCTTTAGCTGATAGCCGTTCTTTGCCTTTTCTAGATCGTGATTCGATCGATATAGATACTAACTTACTCAATCCATTTAATGCTGAAACATTACTTAGGCGGATGTTTGCTCCAGTTAAATATCAAGGTGAGTTATATGTTCTTTTGTCAGACCCCGATGATCGCATGGGCTTGGATACGGTACAGAGGATAATAGGTAAACGAGCGACATCAGCGTTAGCTGATCCTGCGTTAATCGAATCCATTATTCGTAAGCATTTTAATGTTTATGAAATGAGTGCCAATGCTGTCACGATTATTGATGACATTATGAAAGAGGCGTATATCCGTTCGGCGACGGATCTTCACTTCGAGCCTCACGAGACTGGCATGCTGTTGCGTATGCGAGTCGATGGCAAAATGCAAAGTTATGAACGTCCGATCAGCAAAGAGCTTTCCGAGTCGTTGATGTCGCGTATTAAGGTGCTTGCGGGCCTCGATATCGCTGAGCAAAATATGGCGCAGGATGGTGGCTTTAGCTACAAAATTCAAGATTGGTTTGAGGTTGATGAAGTTGAACTTCGTGTTGCAACCATCCCTAGCCGTTGGGGTGAAAAAGCGACTTTAAGGGTTCTGGGTCAGAGTACAGCAGGTCAGACTCTCTCTGATTTAGGTATGCCGGATCATATCCTAAGCTCAATGAAACAAGCTTTAGCCAAACCCTACGGAATTATCTTAGTAACCGGTCCTACGGGTAGCGGTAAAAGTACCACGCTGTATGCATCCCTGCGTGAACTGGATGCTTCGCAGCTTAATATCCTAACAGTTGAAGACCCTATTGAACAGGTTGTCGAAGGTACGACACAGGTTCAGGTATCCGAAAAAGTTAGCTTTTCTAAAGCGTTACGATCTTTCCTGCGTCACGACCCTGATGTGATGTTAGTAGGTGAAATTCGAGATAACGAAACGGCAGAGACCGCGGTTCGCGCAGCAATGACAGGACATATGGTGCTGTCTACGTTGCACACTAACAGCGCCGTCGCCACGGTAAACCGCCTTATCGATATAGGTTGCCCCCGCTACCTTATTTCTTCAACGCTCGCTGGGGTATTAGCTCAGCGATTATTACGTCGTTTATGTTCTCACTGTAAGGAGGCTTATCAGCCTGATCAGAGAGAGCGTGAGATTCTTCAGTTGTCTCAGAGTGAAGAGATTACTCTGTATCGCAACCATGGATGCCCTCAGTGCACCGGTAGTGGCTATCGGGGACGTGTAGGGATTTATGAAACCTTATGGATTGATAAAGAGATAGAACTATTGATCCATTCGGGTGCTGAAGATGAACAGATAGCAGAAGCCGCTGCGGGTGCAGGTCTGCTCAGTACTCTCTGGCAAGACGCCAGAGATAAAGTGCTAGAAGGCACAACAAGCCTTCAAGAAGCAATGCATCTGTATTAGGAGAAACTATCTGATGAAGTTCAGCTATAAAGCGTTGGACCCTCAGGGACGTGAGCGTCAAGGCACTGTTGAAGCGAATAGTGCTGCAGACGCAACCGCACAATTACGGTCACGCTCCTTACATGTCCTAAAACTTGATGCGGGTGGGCAAGCGTTCAGCTTGATTGCCTTCATCGCAAAGATTTTTAGTTACATCTCAATTAAACGCTATACCAGCGCCAGTGCTGCGGATCAGGTGATCTTTTTCCGTCAGCTATCTCTAATGCTGCGCTCGGGTAATACCTTAATGCAGGGCTTAGAGCTCTGTTCGGAAATGACCGAGAAGGTTCAACTTCGCAATAGCTTGATCAATATTCTAGTGGCAATTCAGGGCGGTAGTAGCTTTGCTAATGCGATTGAAAAGCAGGGCAGTAAATTCCCGCCGATCGTGGCCAAGTTGATCGCTTCCGGTGAAGCCTCGGGTGAGTTACAAATGACTTTAGAGCGCTTGGCTGACTCGCTAGAACGAAGCGCCGCGCTAAAGCGTCAATTTGTTTCTAGTTTGATCTATCCGGTTCTGGTTGTGACCGCGGCGATAGGTGTGACGTTGTTCTTAGCTTTAAGCATAGTGCCTAAGTTTGCCACGATGCTCGAGGGAAAATCGCAACAGTTACCTGCAGCAACTCAAGTCATGATGGATGTCTCTGCTTGGTTAATTGATTACGGCTTTTATCTTGGTGTGACGGTGGGTGTAATTATCTTCGCGATTTTAGTGGCTTACACCACGAAGGTTGGTAAGGCTGTTATTGATCGTGTCTTGATCAATCTTCCTCTGATCGGTAATTCGATTAAAACTTCGGGTATGGCGCAGATGGGTTGGACCATGTCCATGCTGCTGAGTAGTGGTTTAACCGTACTTGAATCTCTTCGAGTGGTGAGTTCGGTTGTAAGTAACGACCGCTTATCGCTTTGTTTCTCTCATGCCAGTGATGAAATTCTGGCAGGTCGAAGTTTGGCTGTAGGCCTTAACCAACGAAATATTCCTATGATGGTTCAGCACATGGCCGGGATTGGTGAACGTAGTGGTGAGCTAGAACACGTGATGTTGGAGCTGGGGCGCTATTACCAAGATCAGGCAGAAGCTCGAATTAAACGGATGATCGCAATGATCGAACCTGCAATGACATTAGTTGTGGGTGGTCTAGTCGGTGGTGTTTATTACGCCTTTTTTACAGCGATGATGCAGGTTTCTGCGGGTTAAAGTCGGGAGAGCAATTATGCAATTTGATTTAACAAAGTACGACGTTAGCGCAGATAACCTGATTTTTGCGGCTAATGAATCCGATGCGGATAGATTTGATCAAGGTACAGATACTTATAACGATCAAACAGCACCGTCTTATCTAAATGGTTTGTTACTGGATGCGGTACGAGAAGGGGCTTCGGATATTCACTTCGAGCCTTACGAAGAAAAGCTACGTATTCGGGTACGTGTAGATGGGGTTATGCGTGAACTAACCTCTATGCCTCGTGGTTTTGGTAACTTGCTGACCATACGTTTGAAAGTTATTTCTGGTTTAGATATCGCGGAACACCGGGGCACTCAAAGTGGCCGTTTCCGCATGATGATTACAGAAAAAGTTGGTTTAGATTTCCGTTGTTCAGTTACGCCGACACTCTATGGTGAAACCATCGTTTTGCGTATGCTTTATCTGCCAGAAGAACTGCTGAATTTAGATCATTTAGGTATGGATCAAAGTCAGATTCAATTGGCTCAGCAAGCAACCAAAAAACAGCAAGGGATGATTTTAATTACCGGGCCTACAGGTAGCGGTAAAACCGTATCCTTGTATACTTTGTTAAAGCAGCTAAACAGTCAGCAGCGCAATATTTACACCATAGAAGACCCAATCGAAATTAACCTGCCAGGGGTTAATCAGATCAATATCAGCCAGAAGCAGGGTATAACCTTTGCCAATGTGGCTCGTACGATTCTGCGCCAAGATCCTGATGTCATCATGCTGGGTGAAATGCGTGATCACGAAACGATCGATTCAGCGATTAAAGCTGCGCATACCGGTCACCTTGTTTTATCCACCCTGCACGCAACCTCAGCGCCTAAAGTGATATCGCGCTTGCGCAATATGGGTGTAGACCCGTACAACATAGCTTCGACTGTGAGCTTGATTATCAGCCAGCGTTTACTGCGTAAGTTAGACCCAGCTACTCGTGAACGTGCTGAGGTGTCTAAGGATCGTTTATTAGCGATTGGCTTCAAAGAGGATGAGCTTCAAGGTCTAGAGCTTTATAGAGCTAAAACCGGAGAAGGAAACCCTACAGGGTATAAAGGCCGAATTGGCATCTTCGAGGTTTTGCCTGTGACTCATACCTTATCGCGTTTAATCGCAGATGGGGCTACTGACGCAGATGTTGAAGCTTATGCTGATGCCAATGGTATTGCGGATCTTCGTCGTTCTGCACTGGAAAAGCTCAAAGCAGGTTTAACGGATATAGATGAAGTAGAGCGCGTACTTGGTTTAGTTGAACAAGCTGAAACTGAGCTACTGAATATTCCAGAACTATTGCAGCGTACTCAGAGTCAATCTGAGCAAGTAGAGGAGGTTGTGTAATGTCTAATCAACATAATTTCCCAAATAAGAAAAGCCAACAAGGTTTTACCCTTATCGAGCTGCTGGTGGTTGTCTCTGTATTAGCTGCTATGGCAGGGATAGCTGCTGTGGCGATGGATGGTTACGAACAGGATGCTCAAGAGCAGCTAGTTCAAACTGAAATGAAGCGTATTGCTTCGGCGATCTATCGGTTTAAAGAGGATACGGGGTATTTTCCTAGAGACGGGATTTTCAGTGGTGATGCACTGTTTGGTGCTGATTCAGGCGATGAAAAAACTGATTACAACAAGACAGAGAACTTAGAGTGGCTTTTTGTATCTCCTAGGGTTTTTGATACCAATGATGATGACAAAGTTGATGGTAGTGATGCAGCTCCGTTTGAGCGTTTAGCTTGGGATGTCAACCGTTCGAGAGGTTGGAATGGACCATATTTAGAACCCTCTTCGCAGAATTACGTTGTTAATAACGTGACTGTTTGCGGGCTAAGTGAAGCAAATTTTGATACCGGCTTCGATGGCAAGCAATCGGCTGGCTTAACTGATGCCTTTGAGCGCAATACATTGGGAGCGGAATCATGTGCTGCCGTTCCTTATTCCGGAAATTGGGTTAGACGAGAATTTACCGGTCAGGCGTATCGTTACTTTACTGCTTACAAAAATGATGCGGTTACTGATTGTTTGCAGTCCGGCAATGGCTGTATCGCATTGGTAAGTGCGGGTACTGATAGCGCATTAGATACTGACCTTACTGATGCTGTTACCAACGATATCGTTCATATTCTAAGGGTGAACCCATAATGAAAAATGTTGTAAATAAACAGCATGGTTTTACCCTGCTGGAACTTGTAGTCGTTGTTGCTGTAATGGGCTTGATTGCGTCTTTAGCGACTGAGTTTGTTGTGCATGAAAGTAATCAAGCGCGATATGACCTAACCAAAGAGCGCAGAGATAATATCCAGACAGCATTGTCGAATTATTATGATGACTGCTCTTCATTCCCAACTAACTTAGATTGGTTAGTGCTGAAATCTAAGGTCGATGCCGTTGGTAATACAGAATGCGGTAATACCAGTAATGAAAATTGGGCAGGCCCGTATATTCTCGATGTTGATTTTGAAGAAGGCTCTCCAATGTATCGAGATGGATGGGGAAATAGGGGTGTCGCACCTGAGGCTGATTTTGGATGGAAATACCAAAACAGTGGGGCAAGTGTAGCTTTAAGTACCTATGGACTCGATGGTGCTGCGGGTCAAGTTTCTAACTCTAGTAGTGTTGAATATGAGTTCGAACGAGATGAAGGTGACGGATATACTTTGTTAACGTCACCTCCTGCAGGTTCTTACTATTTAATATCTGTGGCTTCAGGTGCTGTTAACGTACTAAGTTGCCGTGAAGGGGCTGCATCTACTGGTGCGACTACGGTGAGTATGTCTCTCTGTATCTAGTCTAAGGTGCTGGTTTTGATAACTATGCTGTTTTAGTAGTGCATAACTCAACGTAGCAATTGCAGCCATAATCAAGACTAAGCTACTCTGAAAAATAAACGCCAAGCTATATGCGTATCCCGTGTATAGCTTGGTAATGAGTGTAAGCGCTTTTAGCGTGCTTAGCCCTGTCATAAATCCAACTCTTATTTTTATTGATGCAGAGCAGTATAGACAGCAAAAAACGCACAAGGAGAAACGATTCTCATTTGTAAATTAGATAAAATTTTATTAAAATTCGCGCCTTTATTTATGAGCTGTTATATCTGTCTTTATTCACTATTTCATACACATCATTAAATAGTGCATCTTTGTCTCTTTTGACAGTCGTTTAAGCTCGAACAGTAAGAATGGTTTCTGGCCCAGCATCAATGGGTGATGTGGTGTTAGTTGCTTTCCTACTTCCTGAAGTTGTATTTGCTTATCAGCACTCGTGGCGAGTGTGGTTAGTGGTGCTTCTTCATTAAGCAGGCCTGAGAAATCAGGTCGTTGGAAAAGAACTAATACACATAATAATTTGGAGCCATTCATGACTTCCTCCGTTGTTTCAGACGTGTCTGAAAAAACACCAAGATCTTCACGTTTAACCCTCAAAATTGGTTTGGGCGCATTGGCTATTAGCCTTGGTGTTCTGGGTTACACCTACTATGAATCAAAGATCAAACCTCTCTCCGGTTACGGAGATGATTGGGCTGCGTTAGATTACCTCAAAGACAAAGACCCTAAAGCGCTCTCAGGCGGTGATCTAACTCATTTCTTCTTCGGTGATATCTCGTTTATTACCGAAGCGCAAAACTTGCCTTGGCAAATGCAAGCGACTTTCGATGATGGCGATGGTGTTTTTGAGCGACCTTTTACACCTGCGGTGACGAGTGGCTATAGAGCGGATGCCGACGGAGTAGGACCTTTGTTCAACTCGACCTCTTGTGAAGGTTGTCATGTCGAAGACGGTCGTGCTGCTCCGCCAACTGACTTTTCTGCGCCTGCTGATGGTTTGTTATTCCGTGTTTCTATTCCTGGTACTGATGCCCATGGCGGGCCTAAGCCTCATGCTATCTATGGTGGTCAGCTTGCTGATAATGCTATCCCCGGTCATAAACCTGAGGTCAGCATAAATATCAGTTATGAAGAGATTATTGGTCAGTATGCCGATGGCTCTGAATACCGTTTGCAAAAGCCTATTTATAGCTTCCCAGAACAGAATTACGGCCCATTGGGCGACGATGCGATGATCTCGCCGCGCATCGCTCCATTTATGATCGGTATGGGTTTGATTGATGCGATTACAGACCAATCAATTTTGGAGTATGCGGATCCTGAAGATAAAGACGGTGATGGTATTTCCGGTAAGGTGAACAACGTGTGGAGTGTTGAATTCAACAAACACATGATTGGTAAATACGGTTGGAAGGCAGAGACACCAACACTCAATCATCAGAGTATGGATGCTGCTGTTAATGATATGGGGGTTACTAACCCATTGTTCCCAGTTGAAACCTGCACAAGTACACAAACAGCCTGTAAAGAAGCTCTGTCTGGTACAACCGATGCACCGGTTGAAATGACCGAACAGCAAATGAATGCGGTCACTACTTATCTTGAATTCCTAGGTGTTCCAGGGCGTGACTATCTTGATAACCCAGATGTAATTCGTGGAGAAAAACTCTTCAAAGATACCGGTTGTGAATCCTGTCATCGCGAGACCTTTGTAACGGGTACTGAACAACGTCAGCGCCGCTTACATAATCAGACAATTCACCCTTACTCGGACTTCCTTCTTCATGATATGGGGCCGGATCTAGCTGATCATCGTCCATCATTTGATGCGGATGGTTACGAGTGGCGCACACCACCATTGTGGGGCATAGGTATGGTTGAGACTGTAAACGGTCATACCCGCTTTATGCATGATGGTCGCGCGCGTAACTTGGAAGAAGCGATTCTTTGGCATGGTGGCGAAGCTGAACAGTCTAAACAGGACTTCACTAAGCTTGCCCAAGCTGATCGTGAAGCGATTGTGAAATTCCTTAAATCTCTATAAAGATTCACCGCCTGCTCTTTAGCAGGCGGTTTTTTATTGCCTGAAATAAGCAACAATTGGAGCAGTGATAGTGACATCATTAAATTTGCACTTAGAAACGCAGTCCGTTCGAAGTGAATTACAGCCGGTGTATCAGCAGTTAAACCAGTTGATTCTGGGTAAAGAATTACAAATTAAATTGTCGCTTACCTGTCTATTGGCTAATGGTCATCTTCTTTTAGAAGATCTTCCGGGGATGGGTAAAACTGTACTTTCTCACTCCTTAGCGAAAGTGCTTGGATTGGATTATAACCGTGTTCAATTCACCAATGATCTCTTGCCTGCTGACTTATTAGGTGCGTCTATCTACCAAGCGCAAAGTCAGTCTTTTCATTTTGTTGAAGGGCCTGTTTTTACCCAGTTTCTTTTAGCGGATGAGATCAATCGTGCGACGCCTAAAACACAAAGTGCGCTTTTAGAAGCGATGGAGGAGCGGCAGGTAAGCTTGGAAGGTGAGACACGCCCGTTGCCGCAACCTTTCTTTGTTATTGCTACCCAAAACCCTGCAGAACAGATTGGAACAGCACCTTTGCCTGAATCACAACTGGATCGTTTCTTGATGCGAATTCAGATGGGGTACCCAGTGAAGGCTGCTGAGTTAGAAATTTTGGCAGGGGAGAGTCGACGTGATCTGTTGAATCAGGTTGAAAGTCTGATCGATATTGAACAGCTAGAGCAATATCAGAAGCAAGCAAACAGAGTTGTATGTAGTGAAACCGCGTTGGCTTATCTGTACGAATTGCTGCAGTTCAGCCGTGAGAGTAATCATTTCACCAATGGTTTATCTACACGTGCAGGTTTAGCATTGTTAAACGCAGCTAAAGCTTGGGCATGGTTAGAAGGTTCAAAGCATCTGCTACCTGTGCATATTCAAACTGTATTCCCCTATGTTGCAGGTCATCGTTTACAACGTATTAGCGGTGCTTGTAGTCCAGTGGAAAATGGTCAGCTAATTTTAGAACAGGTTGCTGTTCCACGATGAAAGGCTGGCGTATTGCTCCCACAGGTTTAGGCATTGGTTTTGTGTTAATGCTGTTTGCGCTGTTGTTGATAGCAATCAATTTCAGTAATAACCTGATTTTTACTTTGTGCTTTTTCCTTATGGCGGCATTCCTGCTTTCTGTCTGGTTTGTTATCCGCAATATGAATGGCATAGAAGTCGTTAATGTTCGGGTTAAGCCTGTTCATTTGGGCCAAAAAATTAATTATCAAATATCAGTTAAAGATCTGGTGGGTTCTGACCACCTTTATATCGAGCTAAATGGCAGTGATCGATATTTCCACCTACCTGCTGATACGACGCAAATTTGGAATTTAGACCTCAATGCAGATAAGCGAGGCTTATCTTTAGCGCAGTCAATAGAAATGAGCTGCATTTGGCCCTTAGGTTTATTTACCTTTAAACGAAAAATAGCGCAGTTACCTGAAGTTTTAATCTATCCCGAAGCGCAAGATCTTGCTGCATTAGATCAGCCTGCGAGTGGAAGTGCAGCGCATAGCCAATCAGAAGCAGAAGAGCTAGATGGACTACGTGAATACCAAGCTGGGGATAACTTAAAACGCATCGATTGGCGAGCAGTGGCACGCAGAGGTCAACTGCAGGTTAAACATTTTGATGGTGCTGATGGTGATCCTAGCTTGTGGCTGGATTGGAACAATACACAAGGGATGGATTATGAGAGCCGAATTAGCTGCCTTTGCCATTGGGTATTGGAGTGTCAGCAAATGGGTCGAGAGTTTGGTTTGCGATTACCAGCCAAGGAAATCGATCCTAATCGAACAGGTCAGCACGCTCAGCAGTGTTTAAGTGAGTTAGCCATGATGCCAGAGGAGGTCGTGTTGTGATCGGCTTTTTCTCCTCTCGCGCTCAATTATTGAGTCTTATTTTATTACTGTTAAGTGCTCTTCCAGCATGGGGGCACATTAGCTTTGTTCTCTTGCTGAGTTCTGTTGTCGTTATAGCGATCCATCAGAAAATTAAACATAAGCCTGTTATACGCTGGGCAGTTATTATCACCTTCTTGTTAGGCTGTATTTCCCTCATTCACCTAAATGGCAAAGGCTGGTTCAATGCGACAGCCGTGCTTTCAGTCCTATATGCAGTGTTAATTTTAAAATGGGGTGAGTCGAATACGCTTCGCGAATATAGAGTCGTTACTCTGGCGAGTACTTTGTTAGCGGCTCTGAGTAGCCTTTACCTACCTAGCTTACCTGCAATAGCATTTTTAATGATGATGGGTGTTTTGATGATCACCTGTTTAATTGCCATAAATGATTCTGAATCACGTCTATCAGCGGGACAGTTGTTGAAGAAAAGTGGTCTTATTTCCATAGCTCTATTACCGATTACGGTAGTGCTGTTTATCACTATGCCTCGGGTACAGGGACCATTGTGGGATTTAGGCTTAGCCATCGGTTTACCGATTGAGCTGGCAATCGATCAAGATGCTAAAGATATTGGGCTAAAGGGATCACTCAAAGCAGGTGAAGTGAGTCGTTTAAAGCGTAGCGATGCTCCAGTATTAGTTGCCGAATTTAGTGGTTATGTACCTTATAAGAGCCGTATGTATTGGCGCGGACCGGTCTTTAGTGACTATGATGGAGTCAGTTGGAGTTTGCCGGATAATTGGGATAAGCGAAGTAATCTGCTTAAGGGTTCTTATCGTGGCCAAAAAGCGGTGGAGCAAGTTCTAACCAGTAAGCGCGATAAAGTGCATTACGAAGCTCGGGTTTCTCCTCATGCTGGTCATTGGTTATATGCATTAGACCTACCAACAGGACAAACACCTGAAGCGCTAATATCGAAAGATATGCAGTTGTTAGGTATTCGTAAAATTAGCTGGGAATTTAAATACGATATCTTTGCTTGGCTTGAATACACTGGCGGTCGCAAACTTTCTGAACAGGAATTTTCTGCGTATTTAGCTTATCCAGAGAACTCCAACCCGCGTCTGAAGGCTTTTGGGGAGGAGCTGGCAGTTAAATACGGTACCGATCAAGAAAAGATCGATGTTCTGTACACCCATCTAGCCTCGAACGGTTATCAAATGTCATTGACCTCAGATATTGGGGAAAGTAACCACAGTCTTGATCAATATTTCTTTGATGAAAAAACTGGAACGATTGAGCATTTAGCATCGAGTACGGCAATGATTTTGCGTGCTGCGGGTATACCTACTCGCCTTATTAGCGGTTATCGCGGAGGTAGCCTAATCGCACTGACTGATTTCGTCGTCGTTAAGCAGGAACATGCTCATGTTTGGGTGGAGGCTTGGAGTGATGATATCGGTTGGCAACGAATTGAAAGTAAAGATTTAGTTGTACCTCCGGAGAGGACCGCCGTACCGAAACCTAAGATCGAGACGAAGAAGCAAACTCAGTTGGCCGACGCTAAGCCAGCGAAACCTACATCAGCTACTGTCACTGAACAGTCCCAAGCAAAGCCTGAGGCTGCTAAAAGCTCTGATAAGCAAACCACTTCTAGTTGGAACTGGTTGAAAAAACTGAGCTCGGGGATGGAAACTTGGGTTTTAAATTACAACCCTGATCGTCAAGTTGAACTCCTGAAAAAGTCTGGCTTACGCAAAGTCGATTGGAAAAACCTTCTCGCATTGAGCGTTTTGGGCTTAGTGCTTCTAGCTATTGTTTATGCGCTCTTTTTACAAGTTAAGAAAGCGAAAACTGACCCTGTTGTTCGCGCTTTTGACCAGTTAAATGAACGGTTTAGTAAGTTGGGTCTAGCTTGTTTAGACGGCGAATGTCCAAGCCAGTGGTTAACTCGGGTCAAAATTGAAAAGCCAGAGCTATACCCGGCTCTGGAACAGGTGGTTAATCAGTACTTGGCGGTACGTTATGGCCAACAAAATACAGCAGAAGGGAAGGCCCTTTTTGTGCGAGACGTAAAACGTTTGGTAGCGATGATATGACGATGAGAATATTTAAAATTTGGGTGCTTCTATTCTACGCTTTTATAGGTACAGCGGCGCAGGCTGCTAGTGATTATCCTGCCATTATGTTGCACCTGATAAGTGCGGGAGATAAAGCTGCAGAAGAATATCAGCCTGAACAGGCGATCGATTTTGGTAACCGCTTCTCGCAGCTCTATTTCGGACATTTTGAAGGACAAGGATTGGAATTTGCAGTCGGACAGGCGGATACTGACGCCATGTTACAGATAGAGCTTTCTTTTAGCCGACTTATTAACAGTGCGGTTACAGGCAAGCCTGTAACCGAAGTGCAAAACCAATGGCTGGACTTAAGAGCGTTATTAGAAGTCGCGCCTATGATCGATAGTGGTTCGGCTAGTTTTACTGAACTACTTATCCAGTCTTTCTTGATCCTTTTACGAGAAGGTATCGAAGCTTTATTGGTAGTCGCGGCGCTTGTGACTTACCTCAGAAAAGCAGGCGCTGGGGATAAGGTGAATTTAATCTGGCTAGGTGCTTTGGCTGCTTTGGGTGCAAGTGTTCTAACCGCCCTCGCTCTAAATAAACTCATTCAAAATAGTGGAGCTGCTCGTGAAACCTTAGAAGGTGTGACTATGCTTGTGGCTGCGGTGCTGTTGAGTTATGTGAGTGCTTGGTTATTTGCACGACGAGAGATGCAACAGTGGCAGGGGTATATCAATGATCGTTTGGGCCAAGCTATAGGCCAAGGAAGTTTATGGACAGTTATCTCTGTTGCATTCTTTGCCGTGTATCGAGAAGGCGCGGAAACGATCTTGTTCTATCAGGCTTTGATTAGCGATTCTGGTGGTGAGCTTGATGCCATCATGGCAGGTTTTGGGTGTGCGGTTGTGGCACTGTTAGCTGTGTATGTTTTGATCTTCCAACTTTCTGTTAAATTGCCCCTAAAGCAATTTTTCACTGGAACTGCTGCTCTTCTATACAGCCTTTCAGTGATCTTTGCGGGTAAAGCTACGCTCGAGTTACAAGTAGCTGGATGGATAGGAAGTACTTACCTTGAGGCAGTACCAACCATCAGTTGGCTGGGTCTGTTCCCAACATTAGAATCAATCTGTGCGCAATTAGCATTGATGTTGCTACCAGTTTTGGGGTGGATGGTTACACGTAAAAAAGTTGCATTGAATGCCAAAGGCGCAGAGCAGAAAGTGACGGTAGCTTAAGCCTATATCGAGCTTAATAAGGGCTATTTTCGGATAACGCATGTGGCCTTTTATTTCTAGCCTCGGCCTTACATTTTGCTGAGGGTAATAAGGTCAAATCGTGATTGGTTAAGTCTTAAATAGCCGTTCTAAATTATTGCATCCACTCAACCTGATGTTCGATATCGGCGGGGAGTATCAACTTCCAACGCAGCAGTTCGGACTTTGAAAATAGATAGCGTCCTTTCTTTGGGGTAACGATAGAGGGATTAGGGAAACGTTCTTCTTTAAGGTAATGATTGACTATATCTGCACTGGATCTGCCTTGATCGGCCCCAGATAAAACGAGGCCGCCGACAGCTTTTCCTTTACCGATCGAGTATCCCCAGAAACCGAACAAGGGGATTTGTGAGTGTTGGCTACTCCAGCGACTTGTTACATCCAGCTCCACGGCTATTCCTTCGTTATCTAATAATTTTGCGTAATTGGCGATAATAATTAGGTCGTAGCCTTTAGCTTTGCTTTGTCCAATCTCGGCTTGCCATTCCTGTAGGTGTCTTAAGCGTCTGACATTAACTTGAACCCCTGCAATCTCTTGACGCATTTTAGAATCGAAAGATGTATTAATAATTGCTGTAGTTGTAGGACCATCATCCATCAACACGAGGATTCTTCTTAAGTCAGGTATTATGCGTGTTAGTTCTGCTACTGAACGTTTTAGTAGGGGACGCTCTAGTACGCCAGCAAGGTTGGATGTTATCGGAAGGACAAGTCTAGGATTGCCGTTCACCCCTAGGAAGACAACCTTATAACCTTGTTGCAGGGCAGGTTTGCCAACTAAACGAAGTGCATTGTCATCTGATACGACTACCACTTTTGGCTTTTTCTGTTGGATAAGTTGGATTGCTTCGTTTGCTTTCGTTTGGAAATCTTGATGTGGGATACGTTTAGTATCCATTTGATAATCTTCTAAACTTGCGGTCCCTAAACGATCTTTGAATGCGGTGTAGTATTCCTGAACCCAAGGATAAGCATGGTGATAGCTATGAACAAAAAATACATCGAGAGAATATGCCGGTATGCAAAAGCAATAAAGTAAGATCCCTGTAAATAGCTTCATCTCTGACTCATCTGCTTACGAGTGATATTTTCAATATAGGCAGGTATCTAAAAGCCTTCCATTTCGCTACTACGATTTAATCAAGAGTATTATCCCTTGCCTCTAGGTTAGGTGCTTGAACAATCTTTAAAAACTTAGGTCATAAATCTTACCTATCCAAGCTATAGAGAGAAGTAAATGGAGCTTGTTTAGTGCTTGATGAATACTGGTTCTTCATTGGTTGAGTTTGTGAGGAATGAACATGAAAACAGAGCGTTTAGAATTTAAGGGTCACGACGGATCATTACTTGCGGCGCGTTTGGATCTACCCGTTGGCAAACCTGCGGCTTATGCATTGTTTGCGCACTGTTTTACCTGTTCCAAAGATATACCTGCTGCTAGACGAATAGCTCAACGTTTAGCATCCTTAGGTATCGCTGTTCTGCGCTTTGATTTTACCGGGTTGGGGCATTCGGGTGGGGAATTTTCCAATACCGGATTTAGTTCTAATGTTGCTGATCTAGCATTAGCGGCTGATTATTTACGAGAAAACTATCAGGCACCGCAATTGTTGATAGGTCACTCTCTAGGCGGTGCTGCCGTTTTAGCTGCGGCCGATAGAATAGAAGAGGCGAAAGCTGTAGTTTCGATTGGTGCTCCAGCTGAGCCGCAGCATGTTATTCATAATTTTGGTGATCATGTAAATACAATCTGTAACCAAGGTTCGGCGGAAGTGGAACTGGGTGGCAGAGCTTTTACAATTCGTCGTGAATTTATAGACGATATTTCAGATCTATCTTTAGAGACTAAGGTTAAGCATCTGAAAAAAGCACTACTGGTACTGCATGCGCCAATGGATGAAACCGTGAGTTTGGATAATGCTGCACGGATATTCCAAATGGCTAAACACCCAAAGAGCTTTATCACCCTAGATAATGCTGATCATCTGCTTACGCGTGTCGAGGATGCAGAGTATACCGCTGAAGTGATTTCAACTTGGGTGCAGCGTTATATAGACGTTGAACTGTTACCAAAACAGATGAATGCCCCTGAAGGTGTTGTTCGCGTAAGTGAAGCTGATCCGGACAGTTTTACTCAGGATATCAGTGCAGCAGGTCACCATATAATTGCAGATGAGCCGGTGAGTTATGGTGGTCATTATCTAGGTTCTACTCCTTACCAATTAGTTGCAGCTGGTTTGGGAGCTTGTACCTCAATGACGATTCGTATGTACGCGCGTCATAAAAAATTGCCTCTGGAGCATGTGCAGGTGGATGTTACCCATGACAAAATCCATGCAGAGGATTGTTCTAGCTGCGAACAGTCTGAAGGTAAAGTAGATCAGTTTGTTCGGCGTATAACCCTGACCGGTGACTTATCTGAGGAAGATCGACAACGTTTGCTTGATATTGCAGATCGATGCCCCGTTCATAAGACTTTGGAAGGCGAGATCAATATTAAGACCGCGTTATCTTAGCCATTCAAATGGCGAGCTAGGTAAATAAAGGTTTTACAGCATATAGCTGTAAAACCTTTCATATAGATCTACCTATTCGAAAATAATCTCATCGAATACTTGGCGGATTGGTTGAACACCCGCCCAAATATCTAATGCCATATCTTCTGGCTCGTCCACTGGTGCTCCGGTTCTAACTTTCGCTGAAACCTGTTCGATTTTAAATTCCAAAACCGCAGTAGCTTTAAGTTCGACATCATTAGCCGGTCTCGCTTCTTGTGATCTTCCTGCTTTGACCTTTTCTAGCATCAAGTCTAATTGTCGACGCTTTTCCTGTTCTTCTTCGATCAGTTTGGCCTTGCCATACATGATCACGCTGCGAAAGTTGACTGAATGGTGGAAAGCAGAACGCGCAAACACTAAACCATCCAGCAGGGTAATCCCTATTGCTGCTTCCTCTCCGGCAAGTAATGCTTGGAATAAACCATTTTTACTTGAACCGTGAATATAGAGGTAATCGCCTTCACGCCAATGCAGTGTTGGTTGAATCATAGTTTGATCGCGCCAATTACATGAAACATGGCAGACGAGTGCTTCATCCATGATCTGATAAATTGTTTCTTGATCATAGGTCGCTTTTTTCAAACCACGTTTAACCTGTGTTTTTGGTGTAGGGGTAAAGTTACTCATCTGCTTTTCCTCCTCATATTTATCGGGTGATTGGTTTAGCTGGAGGAAGAGTAATGGGTATAATTGGTTCATGTAAGATCCAATTTTAATATATTTAGTAGGCCCAATTTTGCTGAGTGCACAGCTGCTAGACATTCTTAAGTCCCCAGCAAAAGTGAATGAAGGGGCTCGTTATCAAGTTATTTTTAAACGTCTGCAGTTGGCTATTTTGCAGGGGGCGCTGGTGGGTGGTACTCGTTTACCTGCAACTCGCGAGTTATCGAGTGTGCTTGGTGTTGCCCGTAATACAGTTAAAACGGCTTATGAAATGTTAGTTGCCGAGGGATATGTTGAAACGGTTACTGGTTCAGGGAGTTATGTCGCTCACTTGCCTGAGTCGGTGTTGAGAAATAAGCCTTCGAAAACTAAGCAAGACCCCGGTCTATCGGTTTCGGAATATGCAAAGCAATTCTTAGGTTTTACCCCTTTAAATCCTGATACGCGCAAGTTACTGCAACCGGGAATACCCGCAGTTGACCTGTTTCCGATAGAGCAATGGAAGCGCTGTTTAGCTAGAGCGGCTGCGTTTAAGTTATTAGAATCATCGCCCCCCGCAGGTGATTTAAGATTGCGGGAGCAGATCTCAAAGTATTTATTGCGGCACCGTGGAATAGAGGCAAAATCAGAGCAAATTTTGGTGACCTCAGGTTCTCAGCAAGCAATCTATATGGTTGCTCAATTACTCACTAATTCTGGTGATCGGGTGGTGGTTGAAACTCCAGGTTTCCCTGGTATATCTGGTGCTTTCAAAGCTGCTGGGTGCACGATTAATACGGTACAGTTTCCTTTAATTAATCCCCTAAAAGAGAAGGCTGCGTTATTGAGTTTGACTCCATCACGTAACTTTCCTTTAGGGCATACGATATCGCTTGCTGAAAGGTTAGAGGTTATTCGTTGGGCTGAAGCAGAAGGAGCTTGGATTTTAGAGGATGATTACGATTCAGAATTTGCCCTTGGTCATCCGGTCTCTTCACTGTTTGCGATTAGTGACTATCAACGGGTGATCTATACCGGGACTTTTAGTCGAGCAATGTTTCCTGCAATACGCTTAGGTTATGTGGTACTACCTGAACTTTTAGTACCTTTATTTAATCGAGCACGGCGCTATATGGATGGTGGTTTATCCGGCGTTACTCAAGTTGCAATGGCTGAGTTTATGGAGCAAGGCTATTTTGCACGGCATATCAAAAAGATGAGTGGGTTGTATCAGAAACGGCTTAACGTTCTATCTAAAGAGGTCGATGGTAGTTGTTTGTCTGGCTTGCCTATTTTGGGTGCTGAAGGAGGAATGCATCTGGTACTGGGTTTGCCGGAAGAGATGGAAGATAAACGGCTTGTTGAGAATTTAAAACAAGATGGGTTGGGCGTAAGAGCACTATCGGGCTATACCCAAGAAGGGCCAAAACTGAATGGTTTAGTGATTGGATACTGTGCTGAGTCGGAAGAACAGATTAGACAAGGAGTTCAGCTTATAGCTAAACATTACAAAAATGTTCGGAGCCACTCTAAGTTAGGTTAAAATGAACAACTTATAACTTGTGAGTACTTTGTTGCGATGACTACCCCTGCTTTCTCTGATCTAAATTTATGTCCTGAACTGTTATCTGGTTTGGAAAAGCTCGGATATACCCAGCCAACACCGATTCAAGCTAAAGCAATCCCTTTAGTGTTAAAAGGTGAAGATTTACTAGCGGAAGCGCAAACGGGGACAGGTAAAACTGCTAGCTTTGCTCTGCCTATTATCGAGAAGTTAAGTAAAACGCCGCCGCAACAAAACTACCGTCAAGTGAGAGCGCTGGTTTTAGCGCCTACGCGCGAGTTGGCTATTCAGGTGGCTGAGAATACGTTGGAATATGGCCGCGCTTTGGGTATGCGTGTGATGTCTATCTATGGCGGTGTTCGCTTGGATAACCAGATACGTAAACTTAAACGCGGTGCTGATATTTTGGTAGCTACACCGGGGCGATTATTAGATCTATTGCAGCAAAAAGTAATTAATCTCGATCACCTAGAGTTTTTGGTATTGGATGAAGCGGATCGTATGCTTGATTTGGGCTTTATCGATCCAATTCAAAAGATCATGGATTATGCTGCAGAACCTCGCCAGACGCTTTTATTTACCGCTACCGCTGATGAAAGCATCGAAGTACTGGCCGACTTTTATCTCAATAACCCTCAAAAGATCAAAGTATCCCCTCGTAACTCGACGGCGAAACAAGTGAAGCAGATAGCTTATGCCGTGGATAACAGCGATAAGTCAGAGATTCTGAGTTATTTGATTCAGGAAGAGAAGTGGGGCCAAACCCTAGTATTTGTTCGAACTAAAAAGCGCGTTGATGAGCTTGTACAGTATCTGAATAAAGAGGGTATCTACGCCGCTGCAATTCATGGCGACAAAACTCAGCGCGAACGCGAACGCATGTTCAAAGAGTTTTTAAGTGGCGAATTGCATGTTCTAGTTGCTACTGATGTGGCGGCACGAGGCTTAGATATCGAGGCTCTACCCTACGTTGTGAATTACGACCTACCGAATGTTCCTGAAGCTTATGTACATCGTATCGGGCGAACAGGTCGAGCGGGGGAGAGTGGTGAAGCGATCTCACTAGTTGCACCGGCTGAACGAGAGTTTCTTAAGCGCATTGAGCAATTGATTAAGCAAAAAGTTCGATTAAGACCGGTACCTAGAATCGAGAATGGTAAACGCATCGAGATTGACGATTTTGCAGATCGTCCAATGAAAAAGCGGCCGGCAAAAGGCAAGAAGCAAGTTAAGCGTGAACAAGTAGAAGCTTACCAGCCTGATACATCCAAACGTGCTATTAGACCGGGTCTGTTTAAGAAATAATCAGCTTTGTTTCCATTCTGGGAGGGCTTGCATCATCTTAAGATCATTAATTAGAGCGAGCGCCTTCCAGCCTTCTAATGGGAACTTCACATCTCCATTATCTTCTCCATATTTTGCTTTCAGTTGTTCGACTTGATCAGTATTAAAGTCGAGCAGCCCTAACCCTTTCATTCCCCAGCCAGCAAATAGACGGCTGTCGATCAGTTCAAAAGAGACTAGTTGAATATCAGTGTGCCTTGGATCGTGAACTAACGTCATAAATAGCTTATTAACCGATTCATAGCGTCCTTCTATGACCTGTAGAAAACTGTGCTCTGAAGCAAGTAATACACCCGTAATTTCGTTAGTCTCATTGTTCTTCTCGCTTTGATGAAGAATATGCCTAACTTGCTCCCAATCCATTGTGCTAACGGGTTTGCTTTTATAGATGAGACGATACATGTAAGGCTCCTAGTTATGTTTGAGCTTAGTTACAGGTACGACAAACATTTCTGTACGGATCTATTGATACATTTACAGCATAGTTCTTTTCTAACTTTGGAAAAATAAATTGATGAGTAAAACTCAACAGGAAACTGTCTGTTTTCTGTTCAGAGCAGAGTGCGTATAATGTGCCGCTTTAATTCTTAACTGGTAAAAACTGATGTCAGGCAAACTAGAGTGGGACGAAGCTGCAAAACAGCGTGTAGATGCGGCACCTTTCTTTGTGCGTAAATTAATTCGTCATAAGGTAGAGAAGGCTGCTCGTCAGCAAGGCCTAGAGCGTATCACCGAAGAGTTGCTTGATAAGGTCAAGAAAAAGCAGATGGATAGCCAAAAGTAAGCGGTTAACCTCAATTAGAGCGGTTGATTATCTTTTTATCTGCCGCTTATCTCAAAGCAGGTTATTCTGCCTGCGATCAAACTTTCTTCCTTCTATGTATTTTTATCCCCTCGATAACCTTAGTCAGCGATAGCCCCGTCTCTCTGATAAATATCAGTGCAGATTTCCGTTTGTAATTTACTCACAATGTTGTTTATCTGATTGAATAATAGCTAAGAAAGTGATGTTGTTTGTAAATTGTTTAGAAAAGCAGCATTTGCATTGAGGCTAGATATATCAAGGGCTATGGCGATCTAAACCAAAGATATCCACGGGTTGTGAATAGAGTTACCCCCAGAATTTGGGGGTAACTGGTTTGTTAGTCTTTGCCGTGGAGAAATTAAGGTTCGGCTTTAACTGGCGTTAGGTTTTGAGCTAATACTTCTTCGCCAAACCAACTTAAGTTTTCATGTAGTTCAACAACTTCCCCCACGATGATCAAAGCCGGTGCTGGCAGTTTAGCTTCCTCTTGTAGCTGAGGCAGTGTTTCTAAAGTTCCTGTCAGCACTTTTTGATCTGCTGATGTCCCACGGGAGATGATCGCTGCAGGTGTAGATGCAGGTTTACCATGCTCAATCATCTTAGCGGCTAGCTGGGGCAGGGTATGTAGGCCCATATAAAAGACAACGGTTTGGTTGGGATGAATCAACTCGTTAAAATTCAGATCAGTCGTGCGGTTTTTAAGCTGACCGGTTACAAATTTAACCGACTGTGCATAGTTCCTGTGAGTCAGTGGGATGCCAGCAAAGGTTGAGCAGGCACTCGCGGCAGTGATGCCTGGTACCACTTGGAACGGAATATTGTGTTCTTTAAGGGTTTGTAGCTCTTCGCCACCGCGGCCAAAGATAAAGGGATCACCACCTTTTAAGCGAACAACTCTCTGTCCTAGTTTGGCATGTTTCACCAGAAGTTCGTTGATACCTTCTTGTGGAACTGCATGATTATCGCGTTTCTTACCGACAAAAATTAGATCGGCATCGCGACGGCAAAGATCTAACACTTCTGGGGAAACAAGCGCATCGTAGAGGACGACATCTGCTTGTTGCATGAGACGTAGTGCTTTAAATGTTAATAGCTCCGGATCACCTGGACCGCCGCCGACAAGGTAAACTTCGCCTACCTGATGTTCTGGGTCTTCGTTTGAGAGTTTATCAGCAATCATTTTTGCCGCTTCTTCATCACGGCCAGCAAAGACTTTTTCTGCTATTTGGCCTTGAAGGACGTTTTCCCAAAAAACGCGTCGGTGGTTAACTGTGCTGAACGTCTCTTTCACCTGATCGCGGAAATGGTTCGCGATACTCGCAAGCTTGCCGTAGGATTTTGGAATCCATGTTTCTAGCCGAGCGCGTAGCAATCGAGCAAGAACAGGTGCGCTCCCGCCTGAAGATATACCAATAACAACTGGGGAGCGATCAACGATAGCAGGGAATACAAAGGTGCAAAGCTTAGGGCTATCGACAACATTTACCGGGATGTTTTTTTCGACAGCATCGAAATGAACGCGCTCGTTGAGCGGGTTATCATCCGTCGCAGCGATGACTAAGATTTTGTCATCTAGAAGTGCTGCATGATACTCACCAACAATCGCTGTACCTTGGTTTTTATCCAAAAGGTCTTGTAGATCGTCACATACCTTATGAGAGATAACGGTGACATGAGCACCTGCTCTGCACAGCAATTTAGCTTTACGTAAGGCTATGTTTCCTCCACCTACAAGCAAGACTTTCTGATTGGTCAGCTTAAAAAATAGCGGTAGGTAATCCACGAAATCTCTCCAGAAAATTACTCAGGTTGTATCGACCTGAGAGGTCGGTTGTCTTTATTTATGAATAAGTTATGCAACCTATATGCCTAAGACTGATTGGTTGAACTGTTATCTGGTAAAAACCATATACACAGTTAAATAGTGTCGAACCAACCGTAGTTATATATCTAAGTTTACCAGTAGATTTAAGTTTTGGGCGTATAGAAAGGGAGTTAATTCACCGAGTTGGGGCATGCTTTTTTTCGGTGCTTAAAAATGGTGCATCTTAGAATTAAGATGATCCTGCACCAAACAGGTTTACTGAATGGTGCAGGCGGATCTCCTGTACGAGAAAGCGTCCTGCTATCTCTAGGTATTACTTTTTAAAATTTAGCGGCGTTGCTGGGTGTAAACCGCATTCACGGTTTTCTGGATTTTCCCACCACCAACGGCCAGAACGTACATCTTCACCCATTGAGATCGAGCGTGTACAAGGTGCACAGCCAATGCTTGGGTAGTGTTTATCATGTAGTTCATTGTAAGGAACATCATTCGCTTTGATATATGCCCAAACCTCTTTCTCTGACCAATCGGCCAGAGGATTAAGTTTATGCATATTGTTGCCTTCATCCCACTCTTCGAACTGGATCTCATCACGAGTCACTGATTGTTCGCGGCGAAGGCCTGTAATCCAAGCTTTATGTCCAGACAGGGCGCGCTTTAGAGGTTTTATCTTTCGAACAAAGCAGCAACCTTTACGTAGCTCTTGTGACTCGTAAAAGGCATTGACACCGTTTTCTGCAACATATGCTTCAACGTCTGCTCCCTCTGGGTAGTAAACGTTAAAAGTTACATTTGAATATTGCTTTTGCACGTCAGCAAGAAGTTTAAGTGTTTCTTCTGGCAGACGGCCTGTATCTAAGACAAAGTTGCTGATTTCTGGGCAGAATTTGCTGATAAGGTCAGCAATAACTACGTCTTCAGCACCTAGGCTATTTGCAAAGACTAGGGATCCCTCGTGATCCTGATAGCCTTTATTTAGTAGAGCAGCAACGGCTTCAACCTTTGCTTGTAGCTCTGCAGTAATTTGCTCACTCATAAATAGGACCTCACCGTCACTATTAATTACTGGTGATAAACTGCGCGTACCTTATCAGCAGCGCTTTGGTAATAATTGCTCATCTCATCGAAAGACTTAAGCATTTCTGGCTTAAATGCGTCGTCGGCAATTTCGATAGCTGTAAAGCCACAACGCTCTAAATAAGCGAAACGGTCTTGGCCAATATCACCTGTTGCACGGATTTCACCTTTGTACTCTGCGCGAACAAGAAGGCGTGCAATACTAAATCCACGGCCGTCACGGAAAGCAGGGAAATCGATCGCTACTAGAGGGAACTTGTCCAAGTTCTCGACTAGGAAGTCGATATCGTCATCACCATTCACTTTCACAGCTACTTGGCCTTCACGGCTAGTAAGTGCTTCTTGGTTTTCCAAGTAAAGCGCTAGCGGTACGATGATGTCACCCGTTTGATCAAGTGATTCTTCGTTGATCAGTGTCCAGTTGTCAGCGACAACTTCACGATTAATTAGCAGGGGCATATACGTACTCCTTAAATGGTGCAATACCGATACGACGGTATGTATCAATGAAACGTTCGTTCTCAAAGCGCTGTTGAACGTATACTTCAAGCACTTTTTCTAGGGTGTTAGCGACTTCTTCAGAAGCGACAGCACGGCCAATAACCTTACCTAGCGCTGCATCAGAACCATCATCACCACCTAGGGTAATTTGGTACCACTCTTCACCTTTCTTATCCACACCCAAAATACCGATGTGACCCACGTGGTGGTGAGAACAAGCGTTCATGCAGCCTGACATGTTCAGTTTTAGATCGCCAAGGTCATGAACAAAGTCCATGTTTTCAAATTTCTTGTTGATCTGATCTGCTACACCCAAAGTACGTGCATTAGCTAGAGCACAGAAGTCACCACCCGGGCAAACAGTCATGTCTGTTAGCGTGCCGATGTTTGGACGAGCTAGATCTGCATTGGCAAGCACTTCCCAAACAGCGTATAGGTCCGCTTTCTTAACGTCTGCCAATACAAGGTTTTGGTTGTGAGTAGCACGAATCTCGCCGAAGCTGTACTTATCAGCAAGATCTGCAACTAGATCTAGTTGATCCGCAGTGATATCACCAGCAGGTTTTAGATATGGCTTTAGAGATACATAAGCGATGCGGTAACCATCTACTTTATGCTCTACAGTGTTGCGCTCATACCAAGTGTTGAAATCTTCATTCTCTGCAAGTTTAGCTTCAAGTGAAGTATCCGCAGCAGCTGATGCATCGTAATCAAATGGTTTGAAGAATTCTTTTACGCGCTCGATCTCTTCCATTGGCAGTTTAAGATCGGTATCGCGAATATGCGCCCACTCTTCTTCAACTTGCTCACGGAACTTATCGATACCTACAGCTTGTACCAAAATTTTGATACGCGCTTTGTATTTGTTATCGCGGCGACCATTCATGTTGTAAACACGGATGATAGCTTCTAGGTACGAAAGTAGATCTTCCTTAGCTAGGAATGGATTGATCTGCTTAGCGATCATAGGAGTACGGCCAAGGCCACCACCTACAAGTACTTCAAAACCAACTTCGCCAGCTTCGTTTTTAACGATATGAAGGCCGATGTCATGTACTTGTGTTGCTGCACGGTCATTTGCGCAAGAAGAGATCGCAATCTTGAACTTACGAGGTAGATACGCAAATTCAGGGTGAAGTGAAGACCACTGGCGAATGATTTCACAGTACGGACGAGAATCTTCGATTTCATTCGGGATTACACCGGCGAACTGATCCGTCGTTGTATTACGGATACAGTTACCAGACGTCTGAATCGAGTGCATCTGAACTTCAGCAAGCTCTGCAAGAATATCAGGCACTTCTTCTAGTTTCGGCCAGTTAAACTGTAGGTTAGTACGCGTAGTAAAGTGCGCATAGCCCTTGTCATAAGTACGAGCGATATGAGCCAGTTTACGGAATTGAGTTGAATTATACATGTTGTATGGGCCCGCTACACGCAACATAGGTGCATGGCGTTGTACATACAGACCATTCATCAGACGTAGTGCTAGAAAGTCATCTTCTGGCAGTTCGCCAGCTAAGAAGCGACGAGTCTGATCTCTAAATTGCTCAACACGTTCGTCAACCAGTTTCTGGTCGACAGAGTTATACTGATACATAACTTTTCCCTTGTTGGACCCTTAATCGGGTGCAACACCTCACTTTTCGGGTTTTAACCTGCGATTACGAAGCGCAGACCGATGGCTAATAATATTGAGCCCATAATAGGCTGCATAATTTTTGGTGATAATCGTGTGCCTAGATGGCTTCCCACAAAAACACCCGGCAAAGAGCCGATTAATAGGTATAGAAGAAGGCTAAGATCGACATTGCCCATTCCATAATGACCTGCGCCTGCAACTGATGTAAGCACTACCGCATGAACTAGGTCGGAACCCACGATGGTTGGCATACTCATACGTGGATACAATAAAATTAAAATAGCTGTACCAAGGGCCCCTGCGCCAACCGACGACAATGTTACCAGACCTCCTAGTAGAATACCCATCAACACCGTAATAGCGGGGCGCCATTTTTTTGCATGGCTTGCTGCTGATGTGTGCTGCCATTTCATGGCTTGATTGCGAATTTGATTACGCAAGAAAACGGCGATGGACGTTAACACTAATGATACGCCTAGGGTCATGTTCATTATGTGTTCTATTTGCTCTAGTCCATCTAGACCTTTTAGGTAGCTCAGGGTTAACAAGCTTCCAGGAATACTGCCTAACAATAAAAGAAGAACGACTTTCCACTCGATAAGTTTCTTTCTTGCATAAGAGAAAGTACCGCCGAATTTTGTAACCGCTGCATAGAGTAAATCGGTGCTTACAGCTGTAACTGGCGGAATTCCGAATACAACAATCAGGATAGGCGTCATCAAAGCACCACCACCTATACCGGTGAGGCCGACGATAAAGCCAACAACTAATCCTGCAAAACTGTACGCAAGTTCCATAGATAGACCTGTCCAAGAATAAACTGGCGGCATAATAAAGGAGGTTTGTTATAACTCAAAATAATAATTGGGAATCTTGTTATTTCTTTTGGTGATAACGAAAGGTAACATTTTGAAAAGTAATAGATAGGTTCTCTTATATAGCTAAACGCTATAAAAAAGTAATTATATATTCTTTTGCGTTTTATTGAGAGGGCTGCGATAATGCGCCGCATTATAGGATAGCTAGGTATATTAATTCGACCTTTTGTGTGGGTTTCTACAGAAGGCGGTCATGCTTGTTATCCAATTTGTTTACATAAAGAGAGTATTTTCTAATGAGTGCTTTGCCTGAACACCGTTTAACGCACCTTAAGCAGCTTGAAGCTGAAAGTATCCATATCATCCGTGAAGTGGCAGCTGAGTTTGATAACCCAGTTATGCTTTACTCTGTAGGTAAAGATTCTGCGGTAATGCTTCATCTTGCACGTAAAGCGTTTGCGCCAGGTAAGCCTCCTTTCCCTTTGATGCATGTTGATACTACATGGAAGTTCAAAGAGATGATCGAATTCCGTGACAAAATGGCAAAAGAGGCAGGTATGGAGCTTCTAGTTCACATCAACCAAGAAGGTGTTGATATGGGCGTGGGTCCGTTTACTCATGGTTCATCTAAACATACAGATATCATGAAAACTCAGGGTTTGAAGCAGGCGCTAGATAAGTATCAGTTTGATGCTGCATTTGGCGGTGCTCGTCGTGATGAGGAAAAATCGCGTGCTAAAGAGCGTGTTTTCTCTTTCCGTGATGAAAACCACCGTTGGGATCCTAAAAGTCAGCGTCCAGAGCTGTGGAACGTGTTCAATACACGCGTAGACAAAGGTGAGAGTATCCGTGTATTCCCTCTGTCTAACTGGACTGAGCTAGATATCTGGCAGTACATCTATCTAGAAAATATCTCTATCGTACCTCTATATTACGCTGCGAAACGTCCAGTTGTTGAACGTGATGGCATGTTGATCATGGTTGATGACGAGCGCTTGCCTCTTAAAGAAGGTGAAGTGCCTGAAATGAAAAACGTGCGTTTCCGGACCCTTGGTTGCTACCCGCTAACGGGTGCAGTGGAATCTGACGCGGCAACTTTGCCGGATATTATTCAGGAAATGTTGTTAACCACAACTTCTGAACGTCAGGGCCGTGCGATCGACCATGATAGTTCTGGTTCGATGGAGAAGAAAAAGATGGAAGGTTATTTCTAAATTTTTAGATAGAAATGCGTGGCGGTATGAATTGATAGGCCACACCTTACATCCATATTGAAAAGAATATCCAGCGACAAGCTATCTCAATAAGAATGGCTTGCCGCTTTCCTAAGGGGAAGAAAATGAGTCACCAAAGCGAACTGATTGAATCTGATATCCAAGCGTATCTGCACCAGCACGAGAACAAAGAGCTATTACGCTTTTTGACTTGTGGTAGCGTGGATGACGGTAAATCTACATTGATTGGCCGTCTATTACATGACTCTAAAATGATTTATGAAGATCAACTTGCTGCTATCCAGAAGGATAACGAGCGCGTTGGTAATGCTGGTGAAGAACTTGATCTTGCGCTTCTAGTTGATGGTCTTGCAGCAGAGCGTGAGCAAGGTATCACTATCGACGTTGCATACCGTTACTTCTCTACATCTAAGCGTAAATTCATCATTGCGGATACTCCGGGCCATGAGCAATACACACGTAACATGGCAACAGGTGCATCTACCTGTGATTTAGCGATCATCCTTATCGATGCGCGTCACGGTGTACAGGTCCAGACTAAACGTCACAGCTTTATCGTTTCTCTACTAGGTATTAAGCACACGATTGTTGCTATTAATAAAATGGACCTAGTTGATTTCAGCGAAGAGCGTTTTGAAGAGATCAAAGCAGATTACCTTGAGTTCTCTAAGCAGCTAGATCTACCTGATATTCAGTTTGTGCCGATCTCTGCATTGAAGGGCGATAACGTTGTTACGCCTTCTGAACCAATG
The DNA here is from genome assembly GCF_047778025.1 of Neptuniibacter sp. SY11_33. Taxonomy (GTDB): domain Bacteria; phylum Pseudomonadota; class Gammaproteobacteria; order Pseudomonadales; family Balneatricaceae; genus Neptuniibacter. Next base: position 2,876,078 of record NZ_CP180543.1, on the reverse strand, counting down.
AGCTGGTTTAAAGGCGAGCCATTGATGGAAACACTGGAAACAGTTGAGCTGGCTAATGACCAGAACTTCGACAGCTTGCGTTTCCCAGTTCAGTACGTTAACCGTCCTAACCTAGACTTCCGTGGCTACTGCGGTACTTTAACTTCTGGCATCGTTCGCCCGGGTGACGAAGTAACAGTGCTTCCTTCTGGTAAGTCCAGCAAGGTTAAGTCGATTGTTACTTACGAAGGTGAAATTCAAGAAGCATTCCCGCCAATGGCAGTAACGCTAACTTTGGACGATGAGATCGACATCTCTCGTGGCGATATTCTTGTTCACAGCAATGATGTTCCAGAAACAACAAACCGTTTTGACTCCATGGTCGTATGGATGTCTGAGGAACCGTTGCAGAAAGGTCGTCAGTACGAAGTTAAACTGAACACTACGCGTATTGCTGGTGGTATCAGTAACGTTCGTCACCGTGTAGACGTAAACACGCTCGAGCAAACTGCTGCTGATTCTCTGGAGCTAAACGAAATCGCACGTTGTGAGATTACACTAGAGCGCCCAGTTGTTGCTGATGACTACCGTGCTCACCATGGCACAGGTTCTTTCATCATTGTTGATCGTCTAACCAATGCCACTGTTGCAGCGGGTATGATCATCGAGGGTGGTGATGAGAAGACTGATCTTGAATCGAAGCTGGTTAATGCTTCTGCAGTTAAAGCGTCTGATCGTACCATTCGTTTCGGTCAGCAGGCTGCGACAGCGACTATCTCTGGTGGCAGTGAAGAACAGCGTCAAACATTATTGTTTAGCCTTGAATCAGTATTGTTCGAACAAGGTCGCGCAGTTGTAGCGCTTAACGCTGAACAGCTTCAGGGCGGTGCTCAGAATGCGTCTTCTGTTCTAAATCAAGCAGGTCTGATTTCTTTGCTTGAAACTGACGATGCAGTAGAAGGTGCAGTTGCATTGAACGTTGATCAACTTCAGGGGTCTACTGACGTTGAGAAACTAGCGAGCGCACTAGAACTATTGAAATAACAGACCATTCTTGAATGGAAAAACCGGGAGCTTGATCTCCCGGTTTATTGTTTTAAATCAGAATATCGCTATACCGAAACCTTATAAGAGATAGTAAGATTAGATTTTGCTAATTTTCTTTTAGGGGTAGGTTTCGATAGCTATACGGATCTTATGACAGAATATCTTCTGATTGTTATCAGCACTGTGCTGGTAAACAACTTTGTACTGGTTCAATTCCTTGGATTGTGTCCATTTATGGGGGTTTCCAATAAGCTGGAAACTGCGATGGGTATGTCCTTGGCGACCACGTTTGTACTGACTCTGTCGTCCGTATGTAGTTATCTTGCGTACACATATCTCCTGCAGCCTCTCGCGTTAGAGTATCTGCAAACGATTACATTTATCTTAGTGATAGCGGTTGTTGTGCAGTTTACTGAGATGGTAGTTCGTAAAACCAGCCCACTATTGTACAAAGTATTAGGTATCTTCTTGCCGTTGATTACCACTAACTGTGCAGTACTCGGGGTTGCGTTACTTAATATCAAAAAGCTCAATGGCTTTATTGATTCTATTGTTTATGGTTTTGGTGCTGCAATCGGCTTCTCTCTTGCTTTGATTCTTTTCTCAGCGATGCGTGAGCGTATTGCGGTGGCAGATGTCCCTATGCCATTTCAGGGGGCAGCGATCGGTATGGTGACTGCTGGCTTAATGTCCTTGGCATTTATGGGCTTCACCGGTCTGGTACAGATTTAGGAGCCGACCGTGGATATCATAATCATCGCCGTATTAGCTCTATTGGGCTTAGCTTTAGCTTTTGGTTTGCTATTGGGCTTTGCTTCAGTACGCTTCAAAGTTGAAGGTAATCCTCTAGTTGATCAAATCGACAGTATTTTGCCGCAGACCCAATGTGGTCAGTGTGGATACCCTGGCTGCCGCCCATATGCAGAGGCGATTGCCGAAGGTGATGCAATCAATAAATGCCCTCCTGGTGGACAAAGCACAGTCGAAACTTTAGCTGACCTGTTAGATGTAGAAGCGATTCCGCTAGAAGGTGGTGCAGAAGAAGAACCAGTTAAAGCAGTAGCTTACATCCGCGAAGATGAGTGTATAGGTTGTACTAAATGTATTCAGGCGTGCCCGGTTGATGCCATTTTAGGTGCAGCAAAGCAGATGCATACCGTTATTGAATCTGAATGTACCGGTTGTGACCTTTGTGTAGAGCCTTGCCCTGTAGATTGTATTGATATGTTACCAGTTGAAACCACGCTACAAACGTGGAAGTGGGATATGCCTAAACCAGGCGTACAACTGATCGCGACTGATCAGCGTGGTGAAGTCGTGGGAGGAGATGCAGCGTGAGTACTAAGCATTCTTTCCATGGCGGTGTTCACCCACCTGAAAATAAACACCAGTCTACTGGTGGCCAAATTCAGATTGCGCCAATCCCAGAACAATTGGTAGTACCGTTATCGCAGCATATTGGTGCGCCTTCAGAGCTTGTTGTATCCGTTGGTGAACGAGTACTTAAAGGTCAGGTGATTGCTGAGGCTGCAGGTCGTATAAGTGTTAGCGTCCATGCCCCAAGCTCAGGTGTAGTTGAGGCTATTGAATCTCGCCCTATACCGCACATGTCCGGTATGTCAGCCCCTTGCGTGGTGATTAAAACCGATGGTTTAGATGAGTGGTGCGATCATAAAGGCCTAGAAGACTATACGTCGATTAATAAACAAGAGCTGATCGATTTTATCCGCTACCACGGTATCAGTGGTATGGGTGGCGCCGGTTTCCCAACCGATGTGAAACTGCATCTGGGTGATGATCATATTGTTAATACGCTGATCATCAATGCGATGGAGTGTGAGCCTTATATTACTGCTGACGATATGCTGATGCGTGAACGCGCAGATGACATTGTCAAAGGTATTGAGGTTATCGCGCACCTGTTAAAACCACATCACATTATGATTGGTACTGAGGACAATAAGCCTCAGGCAATCCGTGCGCTTGAGCTTGCTGTAGCAGAATCCAAGCAAGATATTGATATTGTAGTTGTTCCAACCGTCTATCCATCGGGTGGTGAAAAGCAGCTGATAAAACTGCTGACAGGTGTCGAAGTTCCAAGCGGAAAGATTCCTGCCGATGTCGGTATCGTATGCCAAAACATAGGTACAGCTTCTGCTATCTATGATGCTGTCTATAACGGCGTACCTCTTATCTCCCGTGTTGTGACGGTCACAGGCGACGCTTTAGGTCATCCGCATAATATGCGTGCATTGATCGGTACTCCACTAGAAAGCTTGTTGGAAGCTGCTGAAGTACATCAGTCTGAGCTTTATCGTTTAGTTATTGGTGGTCCAATGATGGGCTATACCGTGGATAGTCAATCTATCCCGATGATCAAAACCACCAACTGTGTTATTGCCGCTACGTACGACGAGATGCCGCCTGCACCGGCAGCGAACCCTTGTATTCGTTGTGGTATGTGTGAGCAGGTATGTCCTGCTGAGTTACTACCGCAACAATTGCATTGGTTTGCGAAAGGTAAAGAGTTTGAAAAAGCTAAACACCATAACTTATTTGATTGTATAGAGTGTGGTGCTTGTTCTTATGTCTGCCCAAGTAATATTCCTTTGGTGCAGTACTATCGTTTTGCTAAGTCTGAGATCCGTGCAGAAGAAGCAGAACAGCGTAAAGCTGATCATGCTCGTCAGCGATTCGAAGCTCGTCAAGCTCGCTTGGAGCAAGAGAAAGTAGAAAAAGAGCTACGTCGTAAGCAACGTGCTGAAGAAGCAGCGAAAGCGCAAGCGGTTAAGAAAGATAAGGCTGCAGTTGGAACAACAGCTGAAGCTGCTAAGCCATCAGGTGAGCCTGATATTAAAGCATTGAAAACAGTTGCTGCAGTCTCGCGTACCAAGCTGAAGAAAGCACAGAAAGCACTAGAAAATGCTGAGTCTAAAGGGTTAGATGGTATTGAACAGTTACGTCAAACCGTGACTGAGCTAGAAGCGAAAGCTAAGGCTGCGCAAGAGGCCTACGATCAGGCTCAAAATCCAGCGAACGCTCCTGCACCAGTTGTAGATATTAAACAGCTCAAAACCAATGCAGCTGTTGCTCGAACCAAGTTGAAGCAAGCTGAAAAAGCGCTAGCCAAAGCCCAAGAATCTGGTGAAGGTGATCTCGAAGCGCTTAAAGCGAAGGTTTCTGCGCAGAAAGCCAAAACTGAAGCGGCTCAAGCTGCGTATGATCAAGCTGAATCCGGCGGGGCTCCAGCGCCTGTACAACCAGGGGTTAATTTAGCTGAGCTAAAAGAGACGATGGATGCAGCGCAGGGCAAAGTAGATAAAGCACAAAAAGCCTTGGATGCAGCTATTGCTTCAGGCAGCCCTGCTGTAGAAAAAATGAAAGCGGGTGTAGAAAAGCTTCAAGGCAAATTCGAAGAAGCCAAAGCGGAATATGATAAAGCGGCTCAAGCGCCAGCCTCTGTACCTGTAGCTCCAGCCGTTAATCTAGATGAGCTCAAAGCTGATATGGATGCAATGCAGGCTAAGGTGGAAAAAGCGCAAAAAGCTTTAGATGCAGCTATTGCTTCAGGTAGCCCTGCTGTAGAAAAAATGAAAGCTGGTGTCGAGAAGCTTCAAGGTAAATACGAAGAAGCTAAGGCTGAATATGATAAGGCGGCTCAAGCGCCAACCTCTGTACCTGTAGCCCCAGCATTCAATCTAGATGAGCTTAAAGAAGATATGGAGGCTATCAAGGCCAAAGTTGAGAAAGCTCAAGTTGCTTTAGATAAAGCGATTGAATCTGGAAGCCCGGCTGCTGAAAAAATGAAAGCCGGTGTGGAGAAGCTTCAAGGTAAATACGAAGAAGCTAAGGCTGAATATGATAAGGCGGCTCAAGCGCCAACATCTACGCTTGTAACCCCGGCAGTCAACCTAGATGAGCTTAAAGACGATATGGAGGCTATCAAGGCCAAAGTAGAAAAAGCTCAAGTCGCCTTAGATAAAGCGGTTGAATCTGGAAGCCCTGCAGCTGAAAAAATGAAAGCAGGTGTGGAAAAGCTTCAGGGTAAATACGAAGAAGCTAAGGCTGAATATGATCAAGCGGTTCAAGCTTCTGGGGTAGCTCCTATCGCTCCTGCAGTCAATCTAGATGAGCTTAAAGCTGATATGGATGCAATGCAGGCCAAAGTAGATAAGGCTCAACTTGCATTAGACAAGGCGATCCAATCTGCTAGCCCAGCGGCTGAAAAGATGAAAGCTGGTGTAGAAAAGCTTCGTGGAAAGCACGACGAACTCAAGCAAGAGTATCTGCAAGCAGGTGGTGAAATAGAAGAGCTTGAGAAACCAGAGCCAGTTGACCCTAAAGCTTTGAAGCAGAATGTTTCTATTATGCGTACCAAGCTGAAGAAGGCGCAGAATGCTTTAGATGATGCTGAAGAATCGGATCAAGTTGAGTTGGAAGCAGAAGTGCAGCGATTAACTAAGTTACACGATGAAGCTAAAGAAGCCTTTGATGCTTATGAAATTCAACTTATAGAGAAAGCTGCAGAAGAGGGCATCGATCTTAAAAAGTTAAAAATCGATGCTGCGATGGCCCGTGCAGCCGTTACCAAAGCGGAAAGAGCGTTGACTAAAGCTCGAGAAGATAATGTTGATGATCTGCCTAGCATGGAAGAGCAGCTAGTAGCTGCTCAACAAGAAGCAGAGAAATTAAACCAGACGTTAAGTCGTTTTAGCGATTAAGGATTTGTTAGCAGATGGCGTTAATACGCACTAGCTCCCCCCATCTACATAAGGCCAGTAGTACGGCTGATGTGATGCGTTTATTGATACTCGCAACCTTACCTGGTTTGGCTGCGATGACGTTCTTTTTTGGTTGGGGCACCTTAATCAATGTTATTTGGGCATGCTTGCTTGCGGTAGGTTTTGAAGCAGCCATTGTTAAACTACGTAAGCGCCCATTAGGTTTTTATCTTAAAGACTACAGTGCAATCGTTACGGCTTTGTTATTAGGTCTCGCGTTACCTCCATTTGCACCTTGGTGGGTGACAATGGTCGGTGTATTCGTCGCTATTGTCATCGCTAAACACCTGTATGGCGGTCTTGGCCAAAATCCTTTCAACCCTGCCATGGTTGCTTATGCACTGTTGCTGGTTTCTTTCCCTGTACAGATGACGAGTTGGGCAGAACCTTTCGTGCTTAATGGTCCTGAAGGTAGCTGGAGTGTCCTCGGCTTTGGGCAAACACTTGGTTTGATTTTTGGGTCGGTAGATCCTGCGCTAATGGATGCATATACGGGTGCGACACCGCTTGATGCTATGCGTCATCGCAGTGGATTAACAACAGAAGAAGTTTGGCGCTCGGTTCCTGTTTTATCAGAAGGCATTGGAGCTTGGCATGCGGTGAGTGCTGCTTATTTGATGGGCGGTGTCTTCTTAATCTACCGTAAAGTGTTCACCATCCACACGCCTGTGGCTGTGTTAGGTTCGCTAGCGGTTATATCAACACTATTTCATATTATTGATCCATCTTCGTTTGCTGGTCCGTTTTTCCACCTAACGGCGGGTGCAACAATGTTAGGGGCGTTCTTTATTGCAACGGACCCAGTAACATCTGCAACTAGCAATCGTGGCAAGATCTATTTTGGTATCGGAATTGGTGTATTGGTTTATATTATTCGTGGTTGGGGTGGTTACCCTGATGCGATTGCATTTGCCGTATTGTTGATGAATTTGTCCGCTCCCTTTATCGATCAATATACCCAGCCTCGAACTTATGGCCATGCAAAATCGAAGCGTGGCATGAAGGGGGGCTCATAATGCAGTTATTTAGTGCGATTAAATCCAGTACTGTTGCGATCAGTTTATTTGCCGTGGTGTGTGCTGCGGTGATTGCAATCACTCAAGTATCGACTCAAGATGCGATTGCTAAAAATGAACGTGAATTTAAAGCAAAAGCTTTATATGAGATTGTTCCTCGCGACACGATCGATAATCAGTTGCTGCAGGATACGTTTGAACTTCAGGTCGCTGAGTTAGGTCATAAAGCGCCTGTAACGGCTTATCGAGCGCGTAAAGGTGGCATAGTTAAAGCCGTTATTTTGCCGGTTGTTGCGCCAGATGGTTACAGTGGAAACATCAGTTTTATTGTTGGTATTAATGCCGATAGTACTGTTGCTGGCGTGCGTGTTTTAGTACATAAAGAAACGCCAGGCTTAGGTGATAAAGTAGAAACTAAAAAGTCTGATTGGATCTACAGTTTTAACGGCCGTGCTAAAGCGACAGAAAGCAACGGTATTTGGGCAGTAAAAAAAGATGGCGGTCAGTTTGATCAGTTTACCGGTGCCACGATTACGCCTCGTGCGATCGTAAACGCGGTAGGTCGAGCACTAGACTACTTTGAAGCCAACCGTATTGCATTGCTAGAAGTTAAGCCTGAACAGCAAGATAACAATCAGGAGGTATCCAACTAATGGCTGCTGATTATAAAAAAATTTCTATGGACGGCTTGTGGGACAATAACCCTGCGTTAGTTCAATTACTTGGGCTATGTCCGTTGCTAGCAGTAACAGGTACTGTGGTTAATGCTATCGGTTTGGGTATTGCTAGTATTCTGGTATTGCTCGGTTCTAACCTCACGGTGTCTGCGTTCCGTAAGTTTGTACCTGATTCTGTTCGTCTGCCGATCTTTGTAATGATTATTGCCTCATTTGTTACAGCAATTGAGCTGTTAATGAAGGCATTCACTTACGAGCTATACCTCATCTTAGGCATCTTTATCCCTTTGATTGTTACTAACTGTGCCATTATGGGGCGTGCTGATGCTTTTGCATGTAAAAACCCTGTTAAAGAGTCATTGTTAGACGGCTTGATGATGGGACTAGGCTTCACCGCCGTATTGGTGATCTTAGGTGCGATGCGTGAAGTGCTTGGTCTAGGAACGCTATTTAGCGATATGCACCTTCTATTTGGCCCGATAGCAGCTGATTGGAAAATAACAGTTGTTGATGACTATACTGGTTTCTTATTTGCGGTTTTACCGCCTGGTGCCTTTGTGGGTATGGGCTTATTAATTGCGCTTAAAAACATTGTTGATGCGCGTGCGAAAGAGCGTCTAGCTCAACAAACACCAGATGAAGGCGCTAAGCCAGAACGTGTTCGCATAACTGGCTAACTATGCCAAAGATTACCTGATCTTTTCTCTCTTTTAGCCTTAGCAGAATTGCCTTCTGCTAAGGCATACATTAGGCTGTTAGCTTACTGTTTTCCTTGGTTATTATTCTTTAGGAAGGATTGTGAGCCAGCCTGTTCCTGTAGTTATTTGTGATGATTCCCGTCTAGCACGTAAACAAATGGCATCTGCCCTGCGTGGATGGAATGTCGAAGTAACGTTTGCTGAACATGGTCTAGAAGGTCTTGAAGCAATTAGGGCTGGCAAGGGTGATATTCTTTTCCTTGATTTGACCATGCCGATTATGGATGGTTATCAGGCGCTTGAACGTATTCGCCAAGACGATCTTCCTACAATGGTAATAGTCGTTTCGGGTGATATTCAGCCGGAAGCGCAATCAAGAGTAGAAGAGTTAGGTGCACTGGCTTTTATCAAAAAGCCCACATCTCCCGAAATTATCTCCGAAGTCCTACAACGTTTTGGTTTGTTAAGCGAGCTGGAACATCCGGTCATTGTTGAAGAGCAGATCGACACTCCACTTGCTTTGCCTGAGTATTATCAAGAGATCGCAAATGTTGCGATGGGCCAAGCGGGCAGTATGTTAGGTAGTTTGTTAAAGACATTTGTTCATCTGCCTATTCCAGTTGTAAAAATGGTTGCGGCTTCAGAGCTAGCGAATCAGCTTAAAATCGCATCAGAAAATCAGCATGAGCTCATTAGTCAAGGCTTTATCGGCTCGGGTGTAGCGGGTGAGGCATTGCTATTGTTACAAACCGGTAATTTAGACCGAGTGGCAAGATTAATGGGGATGACTGAGAATGGAGAGTATTCAGAATCAGATCTATTGATGTCACTAGCGAATGCTCTCATTGGCGCGTTTATCTCTGGCTTTGCGCAGCAGATGGATCTTGTGTTTAGCCGAGCAACCCCCAATATTTTGCATGATGTTGATAGGGTTTGTGATCAAGTGGGATCTTTAGGTCAAACCATGACTATTTCCGTTGATTATCAGTTACCGGAATATGACTTTCAGTGTGAACTTATTTTGGCATTTACCCCCGATTCATTACCCGCATTGCAGAAGATTGCGAGTTATTTTGAATGAATAATCAGAACTTCCAAGAGATCGATGAGTTACATTGGACATTAGGGTTGATTCAAAACCTTGAGGTAGGTCTGGTTGTTGTTGATCGTGCGGGCATAATTAAGTTGTGGAATGGTTTTATGGAAAATCATTCTGGAATATCCGGTATGAAGCTAACGGATCATTCTATTTTTGCTAAATTTCCAGAACTACCTTGTCGTTGGTTAAAGCAAAAATTGGAATCGGTCTTCCTGCTAAGAAATCCTGCATATATTTCCTGGGAACAACGTCCTTATCTTTTCCATTTTAAGAGCAACCGCCCGATTACTGGCAGTGCGCCATTTATGTATCAAAATGTCACTTTGATCCCGCTAACTTCACCAACAGGGGAAGTTGATCATGTAGGGATATTGATTTATGACGTAACGGATACAGCGATTGGTCAGATCGAATTGCAACAAGCCAATGATCAATTGAAGGCTTTGAGTCGAGAAGACCGATTAACTGGTTTGAACAATCGTGGCTATTGGGAAGAGTGCCTTAACCAAGAGTTTGAGCGTTTTAATCGTAGTCAGGAAGTCAGCAGCTTAGTGATGTTTGATATCGACCACTTTAAACGAGTGAATGATACCTATGGACATCAAGCTGGGGATGAAATTATTCGTGCTGTGGCTCAAGCGCTAACAGATCAAGCGCGTAAAACTGACTTTCTCGGGCGTTATGGTGGCGAAGAGTTTGGAGCGATTTTGACTGGCACAAAAGGTGAAAATGCGATGATCTTCGCAGAGCGTCTACGTTCCCGTATAGAGAACCTCGTTGTGCCTTATGGCGAACATCAATTAAAAGTTACCATTAGCTTGGGTGTTTCTGAGCTAAATTACGAGCAACAAACGCCTATGCAATGGCTAGAGGAAGCTGATCAAGCTCTCTACAAATCTAAACAGAGCGGTCGTAATTGGGTTAGTCTTTATGGCGATTACAACTAAAGCACTTCAAGATATCTAGTAATGAACAAGCAAAAAAGACACGAAATCTTCACCCGTTGGCGTGACGATAATCCTCATCCTACGACTGAACTAGAATATAGCTCTCCTTTTGAACTCCTGATTGCCGTTATACTCTCTGCTCAGGCGACTGATGTAGGCGTGAACAAAGCAACTCGAAAGCTTTACCCCGTTGCGAATACTCCAGAGGCAATCTATGCATTGGGTGTAGATGGTTTAAAGGAATATATTAAAACCATCGGTTTGTTTAACACTAAAGCCGAGAATGTTATTAAGACCTGTAAGGCTTTGGTCGACAAGCATGGGTCAGAAGTGCCAGATAATCGTGCTGATTTAGAAGCGCTTCCTGGTGTAGGGCGTAAGACAGCCAATGTCGTTTTGAATACCGCCTTTGGCCAACCTGCAATGGCTGTGGATACCCATATATTCCGAGTCTCAAACCGTACTAAAATTGCACCAGGCAAAAACGTCAATGAAGTTGAGCAGAAACTTATGCGTTTTGTTCCGAAAGAGTTTTTAATCGATGCACATCATTGGCTCATTTTACATGGCCGATATACCTGCGTAGCTCGCAAGCCGAAATGTGGTTCCTGCCTTATTGAAGATCTATGCGAGTACAAAGAAAAGACTGAATTCTAGTTTTTATTCGCTTAGGGGGTAGAAATAGTTATCCCATGAATATGTGGATAACTATATTGATAAGTTTTGGGTAGATGGCTGTAAGCTAGTAAATACAGGGCTTTAGCTTTGTTGTGCTATTTCTGAACATGTAATAAATCTTTTACTTTTCAACAAGTTAATTTAGAGATGGTTAATCGGTTACAAGCTGGTTGAAATTTATCCACATTGAATAAGGACGTAATTTAAGTGTGGATTATATTTGTTTAACATAGATGTTACGTAATTTCTTATACTTCCCATTTAATCGAACTTACAAGGTATGTGTGTCCTCACATTATTCGAATTCACGTAACTAGATCTGTTTGAAAAGGGCGTGTGTTGCTCGAGTTATATACAAATAATGGTTCGATTTAATTAAGCAGACGAACAAAATTTGTGTATAAATTTAATCATTCCTGTATAGATTAAAACTTGCTGCAAAAGTAGCTACTCTTGCTTAGGAGCTGTGGTTGGAAATAGTAGAAAGTGCTTGGCGTGTTTATATTTTAAAGTGTGCTGATGGAACCTTATATACTGGAATAACTAACAATCTTGAGCGTCGTATTCGCCAGCATAATGGTGAGCTTGTGGGTGGTGCGAAGTACACTAGAGTGCGCAGGCCTGTATCACTTTTTTGGCAAGAGGTACATCTTGATCGTTCCAGTGCATCTAAGCGCGAGTATGAAATCAAACGCCTGTCACGACAGAAAAAAGAGCATTTGGTTGGAAGTTAGTTTCAACAGAAAATAAAAAAATTGCCGGCAGTGATTACCGGCAATTGGGGAAAATCATAATCAGGCCCTCTCGAACTGTAGATCCTACCAACCGCTTTGGGGTAGGGTTGGTAGGCACCCTAAAATTCACCTGATTATGATCGAAGAGGTTGCCCTATATTACGGAGTTAGGAAAGTACTCGCTTTATAGGTGTAGAAGGTCTCGTTTCTGAAGTTAAACTGGATCTTCGTGCTTTTATCTAAGTTGCCCGGTACCGCACAGACTTGATAAATCTTGATCGCATTTTGTTTGTTTAATTCAATCTTTGCAGGGCCTTTAAGTTTGAACTGCTGATCGCTATCTACACCTTGAACGCTGACAGAAAGCTGTTTCAAATCAGGTAGGAAGGATTCCAGTTCGATTTGGTAACTATTGCAGACCTCATTACCTACCACTTGGTAAAGCTGACCACGTTCTCTAGCCACTTCAATTAACAGCTCTGTACGGTTATGCATACCGTAAACAACACCCCATACGGTAATAATCAGAATTGTCATATAAGCGATTAATCTTGGGCGCAAGATTGGCTGTTTTGGTGGTGCTTCTTTTGGCGTATTTCTCTCAATAGCTTGAAGCTGTTTTTCAGAATAAAACTCAATTAGTCCAGTTGGGCGGCCTAACTTAGTCATGACGTTATCACAGGCATCAATACAGGCACCGCAATCGATACAAGCTGCTTGTAGTCCATCGCGAATATCTATACCTGTCGGACAAACCTGCACACAAATACCGCAATCGATGCAATCGCCAGGGTTTTCCTCTGTACCGCGTAGGTGGGTACGCGGCTCTCCGCGTAGCGGGTTATAAGCGACGGTACGTGTATCCTCGTCAAACATCACTCCTTGGAAACGGGAGTAGGGGCACATATGCAAACATACTTTCTCACGGACAAGGCCGGCATTGAAGTAGGTGAGCAGTGCCATGGAGATAATCCATGTGAATACGAAGAGTGAAGCTTCTAAGCTGAAGATCGATTGTAGTAGCTGCTCGATAGGGACGAAATAGCCGCTAAAGGTAACCGCTGTAGCGACTGAAACGAAAAGCCAAAGAGCATGTTTCAGAACACGTCGAACCAGTCGAACGCCTGACAGGGATTTATCTTCAGACTTTGATCGTAGCGCGGCGCGTCCTTCGGTCCAATCCTCAATGCGGATAAAGATCCAAGTCCAGATTGATTGAGGGCAGGCGAAACCACACCAAATACGCCCCCAGCCGACGGCCATAAAAAACAGCAGGCTGGACCCTGCAATCAATAAACCCGCTAATACCGGTAGGTCATACCAAGAAAATTCGGCACCAAAAAGGAAAATACGGTGGCTCTCAAAATCAAATAAAACCAGTGGATCACCATTAATACGAACCCATACAAGTCCAAAGAAGAGTGCCAGCATTGGCCAACTGGTGAAGCGCCTAAGGTTTTGGTAGAAGCCTTCGACTAGACGAACATGAAATTTTCCGTTGCCGGGAAGAGGGGGAGCTTCCTGAATCATAGTGATAGGAATCTCACTGTTACCTTGTTGTTGCATGTTGTGCTCACTTTGCTCATCGGTGATTGTGAACAACTGTACAGGAATACAAATTATAGGGGCAGGTTTAAAAAAAATAATTATAATAGGTACAGATTGTGGAGGGATTATGGATTTTCTGTACCAAAATTTAGAGCAGACATTGGCCGATTCGATTAAAAATGGCGATCTACCCGCGGGGAGTAAACTACCTTCGATCCGTGCTCAGTGTGAACAACAAGGTTTATCTAAAGCAACTGTGATTCATGCTTATCAGCGCTTGGAAGCAGCTGGTTTGATCGAGTCTCGTTTTAAATCAGGTTTTTATGTCTGTAGTTTGCCTAAGGCTCATCCTACCCCCTCTCGGCCTGAACTCTCTGTTGCGCCTCAGCTTGTCGATATGAGCGATCTCATTCGCGACATTATGGAGCGTAATGCTGCTTTCGATATCTTTCCCCAAGAGCAAGGCTATATGGATATGCCGGTGGGTATTACTGAGCTGAATCGTAGCATTGGCAGGGCGTTACGTCGGCAGAAATGTAATGACCATCAATATTATGATGAACCATCCGGCTTATTGGAGTTGAGAGAGCATCTCTCAGAGCGTTATCGTCGAACAGGTTGTCACTTTAGTGCCGCTGACGTCACAATTACCGCAGGCTGCCAACATGGGCTCTCATTAGCTTTGCAATTAAGCTGTAAGCCGGGGGATATAGTAGCGGTGGAGTCACCTGGGTTTTATGGCGTGTTACAACTTATCGAAAGCATGGGGTTAAAAGTGCTGGAGATTCCCGTCTCTGCCCATACCGGGATGTCGACAGAGGCGTTGGAACAGGCGTTAGAAGAGTGGGAGATTAAAGCCTGTATAGTTACGCCATCGTTTGCGACACCCAGTGGGGCTTTGATGCCGGTCTCTGCTCGTGAGCATCTTTTGTCTTTGGCAAGTAAGCACGATTTTGTTGTGGTTGAGGATGACATATACGGCGACTTAGCGTTTGGTCAGCGTGTTCCACCATTAAAAAGTATGGACCGTGAAAGTCGAGTGATTCTGTGCGGTTCATACTCCAAGTCAGTTTCAAGAGAGCTGCGTTTAGGTTGGATTATTGCGGCTGAACAGAAGCAGTTGATGCGCCTTAAGATGGTGAACCTACTTGCCCTAAATAAATTTACCCAGCAAGGGTTGGTCGATTTCCTCAAAGAGGGCGCCTACGAGAAACATCTGAAAAAGCAGAAGATGCTCTTGCAGCAGCAGAGGGATCAGCTCATTCAGTTACTTTCTCAAGAGTGGGGCGAATTGGGTGTGATTAGAGTGAGCCAACCGCAAGGTGGTTTGACCTTATGGGTAGAATTGGAAGACAGTTATGATCTGACTTCGGTGTATTTGAAAGCCCGAAGTGAAGGTATATTAATCACCCCAGGTCATCTCTTTACAGCGCAAAATCAGTATCGTAATTGTTTACGGTTAAGTTTTGCCCATGCTTGGAATGAAGCTCGACGTGACGCTTTGATCCGTTTAGCTTGCTTAATCAAAGAGACTCAAACGGACGAGAATACAGAGTAAACGGTCATGGATTTGAGCTAAGCACCTATAGTATATTGTTATGTTATAACAACTTTAACTGTATCGATGGTTTCGAGATGATTTTAAATAAAGTTTTTCGTTTAGCGGCTTTATCTACAGCTGTGTTGGCAGGTCCTGTAATGGCTGAAGGCCATCAACATGAAGCACATGTTCATGGTATTGCCGAGCTAAATTTTGTTATTGAAGGTAATGTAGCGGAGATGGAACTACGTTCCCCTCTAATGAACATTGCTGGATTTGAGCACGAAGCGGTAAGTGCTGAAGACAAACAAAAAATTAAAAGTGCTACTAAGCAGCTAAAAGATGCTTATGCGCGTGTTAAATTTCCAGATGATGCGCTATGTATTGTTGATGACACTAAAGTGACGATCGGTGCTGAGAAAGATGAGCACGCGCATCATGACCATGCAGCTCATCATGATAAACACCACGGTCATGAAGATCATCACGACCACCATAAGCACGACGACCATCATGATCATTCTGATCACCACGATAATCATAAACATGAAGGGCATCATGACCATGACAAGCATAATGATCATGGTGAAGAAACACATCGCAACATTACAGCGCATTATCACTTCCAATGTGTTAACCCTGAGAAAATAAATGCAGTAACATTAGATTTCTTTAGCCATTTCCCTCACATGGAAACTGTGAAAGTAAACGTGCTAAATGGTGCTGATATCCGCTCAGTGGAACTCACGCCTAAGCAGAGGGTCTTAGAGCTTTAACCAAGGAATCAAAATGCCAAGTGCTGTTGAAATTGATGCCTTAACCTTTAGATGGAACCGACATACACACGGGATTACGGTTCCTTCTTTTGAGTTGAAGCAGGCCGAAAGGGTCTTTATTAAAGGCCCTTCGGGAAGTGGTAAGAGTACATTGCTCAATCTGTTGGGGGGGATGATTGCCCCGTCTTCCGGCTCTATCAAAATATTAGAGCAAGATGTGGGCGCTTTTACTTCTCGTAAGATGGATCGTTTTCGTGCCGACCACATCGGTTTTATATTTCAGCAGTTTAATCTGTTACCCCATCTTGATCTGATCGACAATGTCGCGTTGCCCTGCCATTTCTCCGCTTCTCGTAAAACGAGAGCCGAAGAAAAATACGGCAGCGTTAGCGAAGGTGCTAAATATCTGCTACAGGAATTAGGGTTAGGGGATAGTGTTACCAAAGGACGCAAGGTATTAGCGCTTTCCACAGGTCAGCAGCAACGCGTGGCTGTGGCTAGGGCGATGCTTGGCTCGCCTAGGCTTATCATTGCGGATGAACCAACCTCGGCTTTAGATACTGAACATAGAGATATGTTTATGCAGCTTTTATGTAAACAGTGTGAATCGGTTGGGGCTGCTCTGATGATGGTGAGTCATGATCCAAACTTAGAGCAGTATTTCTCGAGGGTTGAACGATTAGTTCCTAGTACTGATGGGGGCTTCACGTTGTGATCTTATTTCGTTTAACTTGGCAGAGCTTACTCAATCGTAAGAGTACTATCTTACTGACTGTCTTGTCGCTAAGTGTAAGTATCATGTTGGTTATGGCGGTAGATACGCTGAGAACTCAGACCAAAAGCAGTTTCTCCTCCACTGTATCTGGTACCGATCTGATTGTTGGGGCTAAAGGTGGCTCCATCAACTTATTGCTCTATTCGGTGTTCCGCTTAGGCGATGCTACTAACAATCTTTCGTGGAGTAGCTATCAGGCGATTAGCCGTCACTCAAAGGTGGCTTGGAGCATTCCTTTTTCATTGGGTGATTCTCATCGTGGTTATCCAGTATTAGGGACATCGTCTGATTACTTTAAGTACTTTCGATACGGCAAAAAACAACCTTTAGCTTTGGAGCAAGGCAAAGCGTTTGAAGGTGTGTTTGATGTTGTGATTGGCTCTGATGTAGCGGAAAAGTTGCAATACAAGTTAGGCGATTCTGTTGTGATCGCTCATGGTCGAGGTAACGCCTCTCTGGTTGAGCATGATGATAAGCCTTTTAAAGTCGTTGGTATTCTTGAGCCTACTGGGACCCCTGTAGATCAAACACTGCACGTGAGTTTAGCGGCTATTGAAGCGATTCATATCGATTGGAAAGCGGGTGTGCAAATACCCGGATCTGGTGGGGTTTATACGGAAGAGCAACTAAGCAAGCTACAGCCAAAACAGATCACAGCGTTTATGCTTGGGTTAACATCGCGCTTTTCTACTTTCCACCTGCAAAGATCTATCAATCAATACACAAAAGAACCATTACAAGCGATTATTCCCGGGTTGGCCTTACAGTCTTTGTGGCAGATGTTCTCTTTGGCAGAACAAGCTTTGCTGGTGGTGTCAGGCCTGGTGATCATATCTAGCATGCTAGGTTTGATGACCTTGTTGCTAGCCAGCCTTAATGAGCGACGTAGGGAGATAGCGATCCTTCGTTCAGTTGGGGCGCGTCTCTGGCAAATATTATCTTTACTAATTTTGGAATCTTTTCTCGTTACAGCGATCAGTATTATATTGGGAATGCTCTTGTTGTACTTAAACTTGCTATTATTAGCACCTTGGCTTCAGACAGAATTTGGTGTTTGGTTAAGTATTACTGGGCCTACCTTATGGCAATGGCAGCTCATTGCTGTGCTATTACTATCTGGCACAGTGGTTGGTGCTGTACCTGGATATCGAGCGTACAAACAATCCCTGGCGGATGGTGTAGCAGTTAAAATTTAGTGGAGAGTGTAATGCTCAGTGGGCGATTCCCTTTTTGGCTATTTAGCCTAATTTTTTTGGCGTTGAGTAATGTTGCCACAGCAAATATGCTGAATGGTGAGAAAGTAGAAGAGGTTGAGTGGGAACAGTTAATGCCTGCGGACTTCTCGTTAGATGAGCTTTTGGGCATCACTGATGAGATGGCCATGATCGATGATTTTGATCCAAAAGCGCAGGAGTTATTGGACCAAATGATGGCTGCAATGCAGTCTGCTCCAGTTGTACCTGAAGTCGATGGCAAAATGATCAGGATTCCTGGTTATGTTGTACCTCTAGAATCGGAAGGCCAAACCGTAACGACCTTCTTTTTGGTTCCTTATTTTGGAGCCTGTATACATGTCCCACCGCCACCGTCCAACCAAATAATCCACGTCAATTTTGAGCCAGGCACTCATGTTGAAAACCTCTATGATGCCGTTTGGGTAACAGGGCGTATCAACACAGAGACCGTCAGCAATGATATGGCTACCTCCGGTTACATCATGGAAGCTTTTCAAATTGAACCTTACGATCTTTGATATTGGTCATACCAATTTACAGAAATATTAGGAATGGCTGGTTTAAGGGGGAAGGGCTAGGTAAAATTCCCGGCCTAACCACTTTTCAGAGACCTTGCCCCCGTGGATCAAATTGTTGAGCTAATTCTTGAATCTGGCCGTTCTGGCTTAGATATGGGGCTGTATATCCTACTGCCTATCATGGTTGTGATGTTATCACTCATGAAGCTCTTAGAGGCGAAAGGTGTACTTTGCTGGATCTCTAATATGTTGGCCCCCGTTTCCCGTATATTTGGTATTCCCGGCCTAGGTGTATTGGCGATGTTAAAGCTACTGTTTGTCAGCTTTATCGCGCCTTTAGCCACCTTAACCTTAATGGATAAAAACGGTACTTCCCGTCGTTATATCGCCGCTACATTAGCGATGGTGTTAGCTATGTCGCAAGCCAATGCGACTTTCCCGCTGAGCGCAGTTGGTTTGGATTTGGGTGTGACCTTGCTGACCTCTGTTGTGGGGGGCTTAGCCGCTGCAGCTTTTACCTATTACCTTTTAACGCGAAACCTGACCGATCCAGATACTCAAGAAACAGAGATAACAGCGGAAGTTGGCAGTAAAAAGTCGGTTATGCAACTGCTGGGTGAAGGTGGTAAAGAAGGGATGAAGCTTGTTCTTGATATGCTGCCAATGCTGATTTTAGCGATCTGCTGCGTCAATATTTTAAAGGTAACTGGAGCGATTGGTTTACTAAGCTCGGTACTGGCGCCTGCGCTAGGTTTGATCGGTTTACCTGAGACAACTGTACTACCACTGGTGACCAAGTTTATTGCAGGTGGCACGGCCTTTATGGGCGTGACGATCGACTTAGTCAATCAGGGCTTAATCACCGTCAACGAGCTAAACCGTATGGCTGGTTTTGCAACCAACCCACTTGATATTCTCGGTGTTGCTATATTTGCAGCTGCCGGCAAACGTATTGGCCAAGTTATTAGATATGCCGTATACGGTGGTTTGTTTGGCATGACGGTCAGAGGGATCATGCACCTGATTATTTTCTAAATCGGGTTCACGTTTTTAGCGATTCAGGACTAGTTGTGGACCTTTCTTGCCAGCTGAAATGGTGTGTTTAGCAAATACGCCGTAGATATGTCCGCAGCTGTCACAATAAGCGACTTGGAACCAAGCATGGCTATCTTTGGCTTGTTCGTTACTGTCTTTAGAGACTATGTGTTCAATGCCTTCTACCTTACATTCTGGACATTTGGGTTCAGCCATTTCGCTTATCCTTAATAGTTTTGAACGGTGGTACTTAGTTATCCAGAAACTCTAAAGGTTCCATAAAATTCAGACAGATACCAAGATCTGCCTGAATTCGGAAAATTTGAACTATTAAAGCTCAACATTCATCGCGGTAGAACCGCGAATCGCTTTCTCTTTGGCTTCCGTCACGCTGTTGTCACGAGCTAGTACCACACCCATGCGGCGTTGGCCCGTTACTTCTGGCTTGCCGAACAAACGTAGTTGAGTGTTAGGTTCTGCAAGTACCTGCTGAAGGTTACCAAAACGTGCTTGTTTGGATTCACCTTCAACCAAAATAACACTGGATGCAGAAGGACCGTGGAAATGAATATTCGGGATTGGCAAACCTAGAATTGCACGTGCATGAAGCGCAAATTCGGATAGATCTTGAGAGATCATCGTTACCATGCCAGTGTCATGTGGGCGAGGTGATACTTCGCTGAAGTAGACGTGATCGCCTTTGATGAACAACTCAACACCAAAAATGCCGTGTCCGCCAAGCGCTGCTGTTACTTTCTCTGCGATCTCTTTAGATACTTCCAGTGCTTTGTCGGTCATCTCTTGTGGTTGCCAAGATTGGCGGTAATCCCCACCCACTTGAACGTGACCAATTGGTTCACAGAAGCTTGTTTGGCTGTCGTGACGAACAGTCAGAAGCGTGATTTCATAATCGAAATCCACAAAGCCTTCGACAATCACTTTACCTTTACCAGCTCGACCGCCTTCTTGAGCATATTGCCAAGCTGCTTCTACTTCGTCTTCTGATTTGATTGTGCTTTGGCCTTTACCTGAAGAGCTCATGATCGGTTTTACAACACATGGGATTCCCACGTTTGTAATTGCGTCTTTGTACTCTTCGTAAGTTTCAGCAAACTGGTAAGGAGACGTTGGAATATCCAACTCTTCAGCAGCTAGGCGACGGATACCTTCACGGTTCATTGTCAATTGAGCAGCTCGAGCGGTAGGTACTACGTTGAAGCCTTCGTTTTCTAGCTCAACCAATGTATCTGTCGCGATCGCTTCGATCTCTGGAACGATAAGATCTGGCTTCTCTTCCTCGATCACTTTGCGAAGTGCTTCGCCATCTAACATAGAGATAACGTGGCTACGATGAGCTACCTGCATTCCTGGTGCATTTGGGTAGCGATCAACAACGATAACCTCCGCTCCCAAGCGCTGTAATTCGATGACTACTTCTTTACCTAGTTCGCCACCACCACACATTAATACACGGGTAGCTGAATTTGATAAAGGGGTCCCTATATGCAGCATTGTCCAATCCTCTGCGTGAAAAAATTTCAAGCATTATACGGTGCAAATCGCGCTAATCACCAGCAGAAAAAAGGGTATAAACTATACTCTAAAAGTGTTGTTTTTAGGGTTAAGGGTCATGAGAAGGCTAGTGTTTCTCGCCCCTACGGTGTCACAAGTAAATTCTGTTGTGGCTGACTTTCTGGCGGTTGGGATCGAAGACGAATCTATTCACTTTATTGCTGAAGACGCATCTCTAATCGAGAAAATATCAGCGCGCGCCGCGACCGACATAGAAACAACCGAACGTGAAAATGATCTAGATTGGGGCATGGTTGCAGGAGGCAGTTTTGGCCTCGCAGCTGGCCTTGTGGCAACCACAGTGCTAGGTCCGATTGGCTCAGCAGTCAGCGGTGGCACAGTGGTCATAAGTAGCATCCTTGGAATAGGTTTAGGAGGATGGCTCGGAAAGCTGGTTGGTGAAGACACTCCGGTACATTTGTTGGCAAAGTATAAGCATGCTTTACAGCAAGGGGGTGTACTAGTCATGGTGGATATTCCCGCAGAGCGAATGACGGAAACTCATAAGTTGATACGGCAGCATTGCCCTAAAGCGTTAGTCGAGATTATTCACCTGCACTGGGATCATCAACAGGCTGCATGACATAGATAGACCTTTTGCCTGAGAAGGCCGATTAGTCGGAGTATCCATCCGGCAGAAAGGGGCGATACCGTTCATGGTATCGCCCTTTGTTATTTAAGGCTTAGAGACTCTCGCCATTATTTCTTTAGATTTCTTTCATATAACAGCGTTTATGCTATTTCTTAAATAGGGAAGGAGAAGGAGATGTACTATGTCCAGAGGTCACGCACGATATCAGGAGAGACATCACGGTTTATCGTTATTTGGCAAAGATCTGGTGCGCCGTTGTAGTTCTCATTGTGAATTATGTAATGCGCAAGGCATTAAATTAGGCATATTTGAGGTGCCGCCTATTGTGACGGAGCCGAACTTTGAACATTGCATTATGATTTGTGATGTTTGTACGCAACAGATTGAGCGCCCTAAAACACGCGATAATAATCACTGGCGCTGCCTTAATAGTTCTATTTGGAGCCCTGTGCCTGCGGTAAAAGTGATGGCGATTGCTATGCTGCAAAACATTGCTCAGCAGGAACGTTGGGCGGTTGAACTGCTTGAGCAGGTATATTTAGAGCCTGATGAACAAACATGGTTAGAGGAAATTGATATTCCCTAATCGCTAATCAGTATCTATTTCGCCACACAGGCTGTTAGGAAATTGTTTCCGAATATCGTCCACAGATAACTTGTTTGCTAACAGGTAATGAAGCTTGCAGAAGGCTGCTTCTAAGGTCATCTCTCCCCCAGAAATAACACCGATCTCATTTAAAGCTTCACTGCAGGCATATTGTCCTTGGAGAATATCTGCTTGTAAGCATTGGCTGATATTAATGATAACAATCCCATTTTCGTGAGCTTTACGTAAAGCACTTAATAACGCTTTGTTGTTATCGGGTAGATTACCAACGCCGTAGCTTCTAAGGATAATTGCTTTTAATCCTTCACTTTCGAGAATGCTAGATGCTAGTTGTCCACAGATGCCAGGATAGATCGGCAAGATAGAAACCGCATTAGGGTCAAACGTTGGAGAGATGAAATTCTCTTTCTCACTAGGAATAAAGAGTCTGTTGTGTAACTCAATATGTAAACCGATCTGTCCGAGCCATGGAAAATTAGGGCTATCGAATGCATCTAGTCCGGTTGCTTTCACTTTACTTGCGCGATTTCCGCGTAATAGTCTTCCGCTAAAGTAGATAGAAATTTCATTAACTGGATGAAACGCCGCCAAAATCATCGATGTGATTAGATTATCTAGCGCATCGTTACGTAACTCAGACAGAGGGATTTGCGAACCTGTAAATATCACAGGCTTGTTTATTCCTTGAAGCATAAATGACAGCATAGATGCACTGTAAGCCATGGTATCTGTACCATGTAAAACGATAAACCCATCATACTGTTGGTAGTTTTGGATGATTAGATCGGCAATCTTATTCCAGTGCGATGGTTCAAGATTAGCGCTATCGATGAGCGGATTGAGTTCAATCATCTCAAAATCAGGCAGGGCTGAATGGTGAGAGTGTGCCAACCTGCTACGAATGACATCCTCAAACCCACTCATAGGGACATAGCCTTTATCAGAGGCTTGCATGCCGATGGTGCCGCCTGTGTAGATGAGTAGAACGTTTTGACTCATTTCCAATCTCCAGAATTAACCCGTTATATATACGTTGAACGGTTGAAGATTAAAAGCGGTTCAATCGGATTTTTGGCTTCTATCATCAGGAGTAAGGTAGAGAGATTGGTTGATGAGTTTGGAGATCTCGCGAGAAGGAAGCGGTTTACTAAAGTAAAACCCTTGTAGCTCTTCACAGGTCTGAGTAAGTAGAAAACCTCGTTGTTGCTGAGTTTCTACGCCTTCAGCAATGATCTGAAGTTTAAGGCTGCGTGCCATGCTGATAATCGCTTGAGTTATCTCTGCACTTTCAGCGCTTTCATCCAAATCGCGGACAAAGCTTTGGTCGATTTTGATGCGATCTAACGGGAACTGTTTCAAATAACTTAAGGAGGAATAGCCCGTACCAAAATCATCTATCGCGATTTGTATCCCCATCTCTTTGAGACGAGTGAGAGTCGTTATGGTTTCTTGATGATCATCCATTAACGCTGATTCTGTAAGCTCAACTTCTAGCAATTCTGGGGATAACTGAGTTTGTTGCAGTATACGCTCAATTTTGTCGATAAGTTGTTCGTCACGGAACTGCACAGCTGACAAGTTGACGGCGATGCGTATCGGTTTGTCATTTTGCCAATTCCATGCGGCTGCTTGGCGACAGGCTGTCTCCATAACCCATTCACCAATGTTGATGATCAAACCGCTTTTCTCGGCGATTGGGATAAATACTGCTGGGGAAATAGGTCCGCGCGTTGGGTGTTTCCAGCGCAATAGCGCTTCTAGGCCGATAACTTGTCCGGTTAAGCTTAACACTTGAGGCTGGTAGTAAACTTCGAATTGATCTTGGCTTAAGGCTTGATGGAGATCGGCAACTAACGAAGATTCATCGATGATTTGTTGTTTCAGGCTTGTTGAATAAAAGCACAGTTCCCGTTTAGGGTTTGATTTGGCTTTCTGCATGGCCGTATAGGCATTATTGATTAACGGTTCGCATTCGCTGCCGTCCTGGGAATACAGACTGATGCCTATGGACGGCTTAAAGAAGAAATGCTGGTCTTCCAGTTGGCAGGGCAGGCGAAGTAGCTGCAGTAATCGGCGGCCAATTTGTTCTGCATTACTGTGATCAGTCTGCTTAGGCAACATCACTGCAAACTCAATCCCACCTAGTCGCGCAACAGGGTATTGGAAACCCACGGCCGTTTTGATTTGCTGGGCCGCTATATTCAGTGCGCTATCACCTGCCGAGATACTGAGACGGTTATTAACCTCTTTAATACCGCTCAATTGGATTACCAGAAAGGCGATGATTTCACCCTCTTGGGCTTCACCGATCGCAGTATCAAGTTGGCATTTTATCATCTCGCGATTCGGTAGGTGAGTAATCGGATCAAAATTTAGTTGCTGATAAACCTCTTTATTAAGCTTAGTGATCTGTCGCTGCGAGGCGTTATAGCGTTTCCAGCTTAAGAACATAAAGAAGAGAGCTTGTAGTGCTAGTGCATCTGTTGGTGAGAACCATAGTTTTAGTTCATTAAATAAAGTGACTGTTAACGCAACGGTTACTGCAATGGCAAAAAGGATGCTTAACGGATAATAGCGACGTGGTAACAGATACATAAAAGGTAAAACGGTCAGGGCCAGCCCTAAAGTGATGATTAGATGGACGGTTGGCGTGAGCTCAAATAAAAAGCGTTTATCCATTAATGAAGCAGCAATATTGGCATTTAATTCAACACCAGGCATACGCTGATGTTGGCCGGATACAGGTGTGCTTATCGCATCCCCCATACCGGATGCAGTGGCGCCCACTAACACGGTTTTTCCAGATAGCTTATCTAGTGCTACCGTGCCATTAAGTACATCGATGTATGAGTAGCGTTGGATGGTTCCAGGGGGGCCATAAAATGGAATCAAAAAGGGGATCTGTCGAAGCCAGCCTGAACCCGACGGGGACGCAGATTTCTTAAAGGGGAGATCGGTTTGTGCCTCTTGGGAACTTTGGTAGAGCGCTAGGCCCAAAGTTGGCCAATGAGGGTCGCCTAACCCCGCATAAAGGTAAACTCTTCGGCTAATTCCATCCAAATCTATCTCGGTGTCTACATGACCAATGCCATCACTTGGCGCGGCTAAAGTCGGGATAGGTAGTAGCTCTTTGATCCCTTCAGGGTTGTCTGTCTTTTCGGGCGCCATAGCCAAGGTTACGCGGCCATGTTGGGCGATTGCTCGGGCAAAGTCCTGATCGGCTTCTGGACTGTCTGTTTCAGCAAAGAGAATATCAAAGGCAACGGCTGAGGTATTAGCTTCTGTAAGTTGTGAAAGCATATCCGCGTGGATACTTCGACTCCAAGGCCAGCGTCCTAATTGAGATAAACTTGCGTCATCTATTGCAATGATTACGATATTTTCAGGAGGACTATCCGATTCCTGAGATATCAGGGTGTCGTAAGCAATAAGGTCAACACGTTGGAGTAGGGAGCTATTATAGCCGATCACAATACTGAGAAAGAGCAATCCCAGAATGATCAATTGTTGTAATCGGCGTTTAATCATAACAGCAAAATGGTCAATACAAATGATCCAAATACATAAACCCAACTATCACTCGGAGGAGGGGTGAGCTCCTGAGTTACACCCCAGGCACCAGCATAGCCATCATCGGCTAATGCTCTTACTCGGATGTAGCGATAACCTTCGGGCCGAGGAATAGCTATTTCTGGTTCTGCCACGGTTGTATCTGTAAGGATAGTTGCAAATTTACGATCGCGGGCGATTTGCACCTGATATGTTTGTTCATATTTGCTGGATGCCCATGACAGTTTTACCTCTTGTTCATCTTGTTCTAGCTCTGGCTGAGGGGTTGCCGGTATAGGCTTAACATCAAATATTCGAGTATCGCTGTACGGGCCTTGTTCGCCTTTACTATCAACACTCGCCAAACGCCAAAAATAGGTTTGTGATTCGGCTAAGCCTGTCAGGTTTAGGTTGGGTGTGGTTAGGCCTGAATCAGATGTGACCATATTTTGGAAGTTAGCGTCTGTTGCTATCTCTACTACATAGTTTTCGGCATCACTGGAACGGGTCCATTCCAATAAAGGTGTTTGACCTCTAAGCGTTGCTTTATTCGCTGGCGCCATAGGGAATGGAGGTTGTGGGCGCGCATTCAGAATGATTGCTTGATTTGTTGCGAAACCTTCAATGCCATCATGATCGATGGCTCTAACCTGCAGGTAATAAGTATTGTCTGCGAGGTCTGGCAGATTGATACGGTTACGAGGACTGTGGCTATCCCATAAAATTGTTGTGATCTGGTCAGATTTTGAAATCTGCGCACGGTAGTTGGCTGCTTTTGAATTTTCATTCCAGCGAACTTCATAACCAATTTGCTGTATTTCTTCGGGGAGCTCTAGCAGCGTTGGTGCTGGTTGCAACTTCTTCGGCACCATTGGCGCTTTATTTTTTTCAACGGTTGTTCCGAAGCCTGATCTGACTAAACGTGTTCTTTTAGCGCCTTTTACAGCAACTCCGCCCTCAAGCACTTCGATACGTGCCGTATTGTTATCAGCTGAATAGGCGGTACGGAACTCAGTGCCTCTGACGGCTGAAATGGCTGCAGGGGTATGGATCTCTAAACGAGCACCATCCCCCCTTTGTGGCTGTGCTACGGTGTCAATTTCCCCCGAGATCAGTTGAACTCGAGAATCGACCATACCTGTTTCACCGTATTGGCGTAGGTGATTAAAGCTAACTCGTGAGTTTTGTAACACCAGCATCTCACTACCATCCGCGAAACGGACAATAACACTCGCTTGGTTTCCCGTAAGCAGCTGATCGCCTAAGTTAAACTTTGATTTGAGCGTAAGTACTTCTTGGCTATTGTCAGCGTGTTTGATTATTGTGGCATCCCCTTCAATTGCCGTAGCAACGGCGGAGGCTGGTTGAGACTTAATCCAAGCAAGAGGCACCCTAATTTTAGTGTTTTCGGGAATGCGTTTAGGGTCAGCAATATTGTTAATTTTCTGGAGCTGCTTCCAATAGGACGTTTTGTAGAGATGTTTTTGGCTAAATTCTGACAGAGTGTCCCCTTCTACCACTGAATAAACCCACTCTTGGGCCATAGCGGTAGGTGCTACCAATAGAATGCATGACATTGCTATGGTACGGAATAATTTGGTAGGGGAATCGGTAGCCATAATCAGTTTCCTTTGATTATTTCATCGCAAACGCTGATCTAGATTAGAACAGAATTTAATTTAGTCAGGGATTAAATTTGAGTTACATCCCTTTAGCCTATTGAAAAGTATAAGTTATAAAGCGATTTTAGAGAGCTTTTACTGTCATAATGATTACTCATGTTAGCTTTTTAAACTTGGTCGGGAAAACCGAATGTCTGAAATACCTGAAACTTTATCGACTTCAGCTTTAGCTAAGGCGCTCAAGAAAACAACGAAGCAGATGTTTGCTGAGTTAGAATCCTTAGGGTGGATTGAGCGTCAAAATGAGGCGTGGCAACTAACGACTAAGGGTGAGTTTGAAGGTGGTAAGTATCGTGAAAGTCAGAAATTTGGTCGATATATTATTTGGCCAAGGGAGGTTGCGGAGCATAAAGCGTTATCCAGTCCCGATGCTGGTTTACTTAGTCTCTCCCAATTAAGTAAGCACTTTTCACTGAGTCGTACAGCCATGGAGCAGATTCTTCAAGAGATGGCTTGGATTCGTGCTAATAAAAAAGGTTGGCAAGTGACTCCGTTAGGTGAAAAAAATGGTGCTCATCAACGGGAAAACAGATCCACTGGCGTGCCTTATGTTTTATGGTCTGATTCAACGGTTGAGCATGAAGTGTTGACCGATTGGGTTGAAGAGGTTCAGACGGGATTAAATGATTTAGAACTTCGTTGTTGTGATGGCCATCAAGTCGCAAATGAAGCCGAGCGTTTAATCGATAATTGGTTATATTTGTCTGGATTAGCACATGCTTATAAGCGCCGTCTGCCGTTCTCTGAGAAGCTTTATGCCGATTTTTATCTGCCTCAGCATCATCTTTATGTCGAATATTGGGGAGATCAGGTAGCAGCGACTGAGCTATCTGCTAAGATGCGTAAAAAAGAGCTTCTAGAAACAAATAATTGTGCCTGTATTGAAATTCAGGATGAAGATTTACTACGGTTAGATGAAGCTTTAACTAGGAAGTTGCTAAACCATAACATTGAAATTTGAAGTCTGTTCCTAAGTCTTACGCATCCATGGATGTTTGAGCGTGATCCGAGCCTTATACAGTCTTGTTTAGAAATGCGTCAAAAACATAAAAAAAGACGTTAAAGCAGTATATCTATTCTATGCTGAAGTGAGGGCTCTTAAGCTGATAATGGCTAATTAAGGGAGTTTGTTCACTGGCAAGAGTTAAGACAGTGGAATCTGGATGTCAGAAGTTTTCAAAGTTAAACAGCGATTAGCTTTTAGGTTGGCTAAATACTCGGTCGTGATGGCGTTTGTCATCGGCTTAGTTTTAACGACTGCGCAAGTGTTGGAAGACTTCCATGTGCAAGATAGCCAGTTTGATAAGACTATCCATAAAATCCTCAATGCTAGTAAGCCACCTGCCACCCGTGCCGTTCATACTCTAGACCATACACTCGCCCAAGAAGTTGTATTTGGTTTGATGCAATATTCTTTTATTTCCGAGGTGAGAATTTCGGATGAATTGGGTGAGGTACTGGCATCGCAGGTGGTTCCTGATCCTGTAAAGAAGTCTTCTACGCTTTGGCTTACTGAAAAAATTTCTAGTGCCCATAAAACCTATACCCTTGACCTCCAAGCGCCTGGCTTTGTCGATATTGCACCTGGCAAGTTACAAGTGGTTGTTAATAAAGACCAAGCGTTTCAGCCATTCTTTGAGCGTGCTTTAACCATCTTTGTTGCTGGCTTAGTGCGTAACGTGTTACTCGCCATCTGCCTAATCGCTATTTTTCACGTTGTTTTAACTAAACCTTTGGCAAGGCTTGCCAGTCAGTTTGCGAGTGTCGATCTCAATGCTAGCAAAGAGGTAAAGCTGCAAGTTCCTGACGTCCATAAAGACACGGAATTAGGTTTGTTAAATCATGCAGGTAATGAGTTTATCTCAACCGTTCATAACTTAGTGCACGAGCTTAGGGATAGTCATCAGGCTTTATCTAAGAGTGAAGCGCGTTTAGCCCAATTGATCAATCAGGTGCCGCAGTTGATCATGGCGATTAATAAAAATGGAGATATTCTGTTTGCGAATCGTCAATTCGCTGAGTTTTATGAGATGCCTGTTGCCGAAATTGCCGGTCATGCACTCCTGAAACTGCATCCTTATATTGAAGAGGTTGCCGAACTTGAGTCGATTCGTCGATGTGTCGAAGTGCATCAAACCGAAGCGGAAATCAGTGACTTTACCTGGACTCACAAAAGCGGAAAAACCATGCATTACACTGTGCAGGCTGCGCCGTTTGAGTATTTTTCTGAGCCTGTGGTGTTGTTTGCTGCTACTGATATATCTGAACAAAAGATGGTTCAGGACCACATAAGTCATATGGCAAACCACGACAGTCTAACTGGTTTACCAAACCGTACCTTGCTGAATGATCGTTTAGAACTCTCGCTAGCTAACAGTCAACGAAATGGTAAATGTAACGGTCTCTTGTTTATCGATTTAGATCACTTTAAAACGATTAATGACTCTTTAGGGCACAGTGTCGGGGATCAGCTTCTGAAGAAGGTGGCGGATATTCTGACTAAACAAGTTCGTGCCAGCGATACGGTCGCGCGATTAGGTGGCGATGAATTTGTCATTCTTCTGCAGTCCTTTGATGGCGATGAAGAAGAAGTGACTAAAGACATCGAGCATGTCTGTGAAAAACTGTTAGAGCTGCTTGCTGAACCGATAGAAGTTAAACAGCATCAGCTTCGTATCGGCGCGAGTATAGGTATTGTGCTCTATCCGTTGGCCGATAAAGGGATTGATGACCTGATGCGCTTTGCAGATACCGCTATGTATCATGCTAAAGAAAGTGGTCGAAATGGTTATGCTTTTTATCATCACACCATGACTACGGCTGTGGAAAAGCAACAGAATATGGAAAATCAGCTGCATTGCGCGCTAGAGAGAGAGGAGTTCCGTGTTCACTATCAACCCTTAGTGGATGTGAGTGGTGAAGTATTTGGTTTTGAGGCATTGATCCGTTGGCAGCATCCTGAGCGTGGGTTAGTGCCACCGATAGAGTTTATTCCGAGTCTCGAAGTCAGTGGAATGATTGTTCCTGTGAGTAATTGGCTGATCGGGGAATGTTCAAGGCAGATAGTGGAATGGAAGAAGAGCGGATTTTGGCGAGATGGCTGGTACTTGTCGATCAATATAAGCCCGTTGCAGTTCTATCAAGCAGATATGATCCCGGCACTGAAAGAGGCAATTACGCAGGCAGGGGCGGATGTTAAAAATATATGTTTGGAGATCACCGAGACCGTGGCGGTAGAGAATATTGAGTTTGCTGTTAGCCGCTTACAAAAGATTCGAGATTTAGGCATTAAAATCGCCCTAGATGATTTTGGTACAGGTTACTCGTCATTGAGTTATCTAAAGGATCTGCCTATAGATATAGTGAAGATTGATCGCTCATTTGTGCAGGAATTGGGTGACAACAGCAAAAGCCAATGTATTGTAGAGGCTGTGATCAATATTGCTAAAGCATATAATCTTCGCGTTATTGCAGAAGGTGTAGAAACCAAAGAGCAGTTAATCATGGCGAATAAAGTTGGTTGCCATGTTTTCCAAGGTTTTTATATTGAAAGACCGCAGCCACCAAAGAGTCTGCGTAGCTCTTACCTTAAAGACTCCATTGAAAGTAAGTATTTTGGTTAGGAACTTTTTGGTTAAATCGTTCTCTATAGAATGGTCCTCCTGTTTAGGTTAAAGTGACCCCAAATTGAGATTGGAATATTAAATGCAAACGGCTTACCCCATTAGCAAAAAGAGCAGATTGATAGCAGCGTTTAGCTTGCTGTTTTTTGTGCTGTATTGCTCCGTTGGCGTTTGTACCAATCTATTTGCTAGTTCCTCATCGGATAGCACACCCTCTGTCAGCTTATCGACGAATGCAGCTTTAGTCGGATCTAATCATTCAGATCACAGTATGCATACGGGTATGTCGTCTGATCAGCCTGCTAAAAATGCATCTTTAGCCCATTGTGATGGTCAGCCGAAAAGTTGTGACTGGAGTATCAATCCAGTTGTCGATCCGGTTGCTGATGCCATTCCTGATATGACCTTTTTCTTGCAATACCTGTTATCAGGTGTTGTTGTGTTGTTCAGTATCTTGCTGGTAACAGCATATAAGCTTTCTTACGGCTATTCCTTTGTTAGGGAACGATGTCGTTTCTCCGGTGTGCCGAGGCTGCACCTGCAACAGGCTGTTTTCTTAAATTAATTTCCTAACCCTTTTTATATCGGTTACCGCCTCTATCGGTGGTGTTTTGATGTATCAACGGGACAGGATCTATGCGTTTATCCCCATTATTTATCATTAGTCTGCTGACTTTCAGCAGCATTACTCAAGCAGAATTGAGTTTGGATTCTGCTATTCAGAATGCTCTCAGTTCTGACCATTGGAATCAAAGTAGTGTGTATCAGGAGCAGGCACTACGTGCTAAAGCGATCGCGAGTGCTCAATTGCCTGATCCGAAATTAAGGCTTGGGTTGGCAAATTTGCCAACAGATAGTTTTGATATCCAACAAGAGAACATGACTCAGCTACAGTTAGGCGTCTCGCAACAATTTCCGCGTGGTAAAAGCTTGGAGTTGTCACAACAGCAGTGGCAGCAAAAAGCGGCGAAAAGTCCACTACAACGCCAACTTCGTGCAGCTAGTGTGAAACTTAATGTCTCTCAGGCGTGGCTAAAACTGCATCAATCAAAAACGCAGTTGGCCCATTTCAAAGCTAAACAACATATTTTTAGCGAGCTTTTAGCAGTGAGTCGAGCGAATTACCGCTCGGGTAAAGCCTTACGTCATGAGGTATTGGATGCTGAAGTAAAACTTACGCAACTGAAAGACCGTATGCTGCAGTTAGAACAGATGATTCAGGTCCAAAAAGGAGTCTTACAGCAGTGGTTAACGGTTGAATCTTTTGATCAATCTATCGCTACTGGTTTTGATCTAGAGTTACTTGCATCAAGAAATAGTACGCAGGCGGAACAAGATCGATCGATCTTAAAACATCCCCAGATTCAGATTCTGAAACAAAACATTGCGATTGAGGATAAAGCGGTTGATCTAGCGGATCAGGCTTATAAACCTGCATTTAAACTCGATGCAAATTACGGTTATCGAGCTGACCATGATAATGGTCGTGATCGAGCGGATCTCTTCAGTGTCGCTGTGACTATGGATCTGCCGTTGTTCCCTGAGAAGCGCCAAGATCAGCATCGCCGTGCTGCAGTACAGCAGCGTGAAGCCAGTAAAGCGATTTACCTCCTTAAAGCGCGTGAGTTAAGAGCCGAATTAGCTATCGCTAAGGCTAATCTACAAGGCTATGAACAGCGCTTAGCCATCTACAACCAAGCCTACTTAAAGCAGTTAGCAGCCAAACGAAAATCGGCATTGCGTGCATACGCATCAGCGGAGTCAGGTTTTAAAGTTGTATCTATCGCAGCTATGGAAGAGCTCGAAGCTCAACAGCAACAGATCCTTCTACAACATCAAGTAGCGATGGCCACTGCAAAGGTGAATTTCTACTTTGCAGGAGAAGACCAAACGGTGATTAACAACGCTCATTTAGCTCAAGGAGGAATGGAAAAATGAATAAAGCTGTTTTAACACTCGGAGCTTTGTTAGTTGGGGCTTCAGCCGGCTACTTTCTGTCGCAGCAAAAAATTGATAGCGCTGATTCCTCAACCGCTGCAAATGATCAGCCCCTATATTGGGTTGCACCGATGGATCCAAACTATAAACGCGATAAACCGGGGCTCTCTCCTATGGGGATGGATTTAGTACCTGTTTATGAAGAGGATCTAGCGGGTGGTGATTCACCGGGGACAATTTCAATCTCCCCAGAAGTTGAAAACAATCTTTCTGTACGCACAGAAGCAGTTTTGTTTAGTCCGTTGCAAGCGCAGTTAAAAACCGTGGGTTATGTCGGGGTTGATCAGGAGAGAGTGACCGATATCCATTCACGTATTTCTGGTTGGGTTGAGCAAGTTAAGGTCAGCGTAAAAGGTGAATATGTTGAAAAGGGTACGCTACTGTATGAGGTGTATTCCCCTGAATTGGTGAATGCTCAGGAAGAGTATTTAGCAGCCTTACGCAGCGGTAATCGTTTTTTACGTAATGCCAGTGAAAGTAAATTGGTTGCGCTGGGCGTATCTAAGGCTGTGTTATCAACTTTAAATAAACAGCGTCAGCCTCTACAGAAGTTACCTGTTTATGCGCCTGTCTCAGGTTATATCGACCAGATCTCGTTGCGTAGAGGTACCTATATTAAGCCTAATAGCCGTTTATTGACGATCGCGCCTTTAGATCAGGTTTGGGTGACCGCAGAACTATTTGAACGCCAAGGCAGCGCCGTACAGAAGGGCGATGTAGCCGAAATGACCTTAGCGTTTATGCCAGGGGAAATCTGGCGCGGGCAGGTCGATTATGTTTATCCGACGGTTAATCAAAAAACGCGAACACTGAATGTCCGCTTACGTTTCGATAACCCTGATCTGCTGCTTAAACCGGATATGTTTGCTCAGATAGCTATCCAGTCGGAACCGACCAAACCTTTGCTGAATGTGTCGGATACAGCAGTCATCAAAACCGGCGATCAAGACCGTATTGTTCTGGCTTTAGGTGAGGGTAAATATAAATCAGTTGAAGTTAAAGCCGGTCCGAGTATGGCTGGACGCACTGCAATTCTTCAGGGCTTATTCCCAGAAGATAGAGTCGTTACATCGGCTCAGTTTATGCTCGATTCTGAGTCCAGTATCAGCTCTGATTTCTTACGCCTGACACCACCGGCTATGGGGCTGATTGATGAAATTTGGGTCGGCGCAACAGTTGAAGAGATCGATCTAGAATCACGCCTCTTAACGATCAGACATGAAGCGATTCGAGAGTGGAAACAGGATGCTATGTTGATGCAGGTTAAAGCTGATGAATCCTTGGATTTAGAGGCTTTACGTAATACTGGCGCGGTGCAAATCCGTTTACGCGGCGCCAATATGAGCGACTTGCAGCTCACGGATTTTATATTGCCACGCCCTAAAGCCCCAGAAAGTATCCCTGGGGGTAAACTATGATCAAAGGGATAATTTATTGGTCGATACACAATCGTTTTTTTGTTCTGCTGACGACGGTGATTTTAATTGGTTGGGGCGCTTACGCAGTCAAAAATACGCCGATTGATGCGATTCCAGACCTCTCTGATGTCCAGGTAATTATTAAAACCAGTTATCCCGGCCAAGCACCACAAGTAGTGGAGGATCAGGTCACTTATCCACTGACGACGGCGATGTTGTCGGTACCGGGCGCAAAAACAGTTCGTGGCTTCTCTTTCTTTGGGGATTCATACGTTTATGTGATTTTTGACGAAGGGACTGATCTCTATTGGGCGCGTAGCCGAGTATTAGAGTATCTCAGCCAAGTTAGCTCGTCTCTACCTGATAGTGCCAAACCGCAGCTTGGACCTGATGCTACAGGGGTGGGCTGGGTCTACCTATATGCATTGGTCGATCGTACGGGGCAGCATGATTTAGCCCAGTTGCGCAGTATTCAGGATTGGTTTTTAAAGTATGAGTTGCAGACCGTGTCCGGGGTATCAGAGGTCGCTCCCATCGGTGGCATGGTCAAGCAATATCAAGTCAAAGTAGATCCGGAAAAACTACGCGCTTTTGATGTACCGCTATCGCATATCAATCAGGCGATTAAACGCGCTAACCAAGAGAGCGGTGCCTCGGTCATCGAAATGGCCGAAGCCGAATATATGGTCAGAGCGAGTGGCTATTTAGATGGCTTGGAAGCGATTAAAAATATTCCATTGGGTGCCACCCCTCAAGGCACGCCGTTATTACTGCAAGACCTAGCTGATGTGACAATCGGGCCTCAGATGCGTCGCGGTATTGCTGAACTTGATGGCGAAGGCGAAGTTGTCGGTGGTGTGGTTGTGATGCGCTTTGGCGAAAACGCGCAGGCAACAATTGAGGGAGTCAAAGCTAAGTTAGAAGAGCTCAAACGTAGCCTGCCTGAAGGTGTAGAAGTCGTCACAGTATATGATCGCTCAGGTCTGATTGATCGAGCAGTGGATAACTTGTTTGAGAAACTCGTAGAAGAGTTTGTCGTAGTTATCATTGTTTGTGCACTGTTTCTGTTCCATTTCCGCTCCTCGTTGGTGGTGATTATCAGTCTGCCTATTGGAATCTTGGCGGCGTTTATCGTCATGTATTACCAAGGGATCAATGCCAACATCATGTCTTTGGGCGGGATTGCCATAGCAATTGGGGCCATGGTAGATGGTGCTATTGTGCTCATCGAGAATGTGCATAAACACATTGAGCGCCGACCGCTAACAGATGAAAACCGCTGGCAGGTTATCGGGGAGGCGTCTGCAGAGGTTGGACCTGCACTTTTTTTCAGTCTGTTGATCATTACCATGAGCTTTATCCCTGTGTTTGCTTTGGAAGCACAAGAGGGGCGAATGTTCTCGCCTTTGGCTTATACCAAAACTTATGCCATGGCCGCCGCAGCGGGGTTTGCAATTACCTTGGTACCGGTGCTGATGGGTTACTGTATCCGCGGAAACGTGCTTCCAGAAAGTAAGAACCCAGTGAATCGTATTCTCCAAGCGATCTACGTGCCGGTGATTCGTTTAGTCCTAAATTGGCCTAAGTTCACTGTTGTTCTGGCGTTAACGGTTACGGTGATTGGCTTTTGGCCTGTGAATAAAATCGGTAGCGAATTTATACCGCCTCTGGATGAAGGCGATCTGATGTACATGCCAACCACTTACCCTGGAATCTCGATTGGTAAGGCACGAGAGTTACTGCAGCAAACAGATAAGTTGATTCGTACGGTGCCTGAAGTTGAGCGTGTATTTGGCAAAATTGGACGTGCGGAAACCGCGACAGACCCAGCGCCGCTTACCATGATTGAAACCTTTATCACGTTGAAACCACGAGACCAGTGGCGTGAGGGGATGACCACCGAAAAGCTTACCAAAGAGTTGGATAAGCTAGTCAAATTGCCGGGACTGACCAATGCTTGGGTAATGCCGATTAAAACCCGTATTGATATGCTGGCGACAGGTATTAAAACCCCAGTTGGTTTAAAGGTTGCAGGGCCTGATCTTAAAGTGATTGAAGATATAGGTAAGCAACTCGAACAGGTGCTGGTGGATGTTGAGGGTACCTCATCTGTTTATTCCGAGCGTGTTGCGGGTGGACGCTACATTAAGGTCGATATCCAACGGCAAAAAGCAGCGCGATATGGTCTTAATATTGCCGATATTCAGTTAGTAATTACCAGCGCTATTGGTGGAAAAAATGTTGGTGAGACCGTTGAGGGTTTAGAGCGTTATCCGATCAATGTGCGTTATCCACAAGCTTACCGCGATTCGGTGGAACAACTGCGTTTGTTACCACTGGTCACGCCGACAGGTGCGCGTATCGCTTTGGCGGATGTTGCTGATGTTTGGATAGAGGCTGGACCTCCAGGGATTAAAAGTGAAAATGCTCGGCCTAATGGCTGGACCTATGTCGATATTGAGGGGCGAGACTTAGGCTCTTATGTCGCTGATGCGCAAAAAATCGTGGCTGAGCAAGTCCAGTTGCCACCTGGTTATTCGATTAACTGGTCGGGGCAGTATGAATATCTACTCCGTGCGAAAGAGCGTCTGACTTATGTGATCCCTCTGACCTTAGCCATCATTGTGGTTCTCCTTTACCTTAGCTTTCGTCGATTTGCGGAAGTGGCGATGATTTTAGGGACGCTACCACTTGCGCTGATAGGCGGGATTTGGATGCTTTACCTAAACCAGTTCAACTTCTCTGTTGCAGTGGGTGTTGGCTTTATCGCTTTGGCGGGTGTGGCGGTCGAGATAGGTGTCATATTACTGGTATATCTCAATCAGGCCTACGAAGAAAAGTGTCGAGAGATGCCAGAAGGCCTTACCCTTCAAGCCTTGCAGGAAGCTATCACTGAGGGCGCTGGTAAGCGCGTCAGACCTATTCTGATGACGGTTGCTACGGTGATCGCAGGCTTACTACCGATTATGTATGGCGATGGAACGGGAGCTGAAATCATGCAACGGATTGCGGCACCGATGGTTGGTGGTATGGCGAGTGCTTTAGTGTTA
This sequence comes from Neptuniibacter sp. SY11_33, assembly GCF_047778025.1. Taxonomy (GTDB): domain Bacteria; phylum Pseudomonadota; class Gammaproteobacteria; order Pseudomonadales; family Balneatricaceae; genus Neptuniibacter. Next base: position 2,838,904 of record NZ_CP180543.1, on the reverse strand, counting down.
ACGCTGATTCTATTACCGGCCGTTTATTATCTGTGGCGAAAGCAACAGCTGCCTAAATAACTATCTAAATAACCACAAAAGGGAGGTTTGACCTCCCTTTATTTTTTTCTTGTTGTTTATTGGTTAACAATTCCTGGCAAGCTTAGATCGCCTGAAGCTACGTCCATTACATTAACTACGCATAATAGTGGCGCGTGCACGCTTTGATTAACTCGCAGGGCAGAGGTGACGCCATCAAACTGTGCTGTTTGGATTGCTTGAGCATTAGCAAAAGCAACTTTCACTTCTAAACTGTCATCTTTGAATGTTGGTTGCCAGCCAGGACTATCCAATAAAATAGGCAGGCCGGGCCAAGTTTTTGGCAATCTTGGTTTTTCTCCTTTAGGGATATCAACCACACCTAGAGCCCCTTTGCCGCATTGATCATTAGGCTTTAACACTACCCAGTGGCTGTGCCAGTCCCAACCATCATTACCTGTATCGCCATCTTGGTTCTCATCATATAAAGGGGTGTCATCAAAATCAGGGTGGGCGGTTACCGCAAGCGCTAGAATGCCTGCTTCGGCTTCAAAACCTACTTCGTAGCTGTCGATATTTGTCGGCCATACGTATGAGTAGACTTCAGATCCGCCAAGTTTGCCAATCTTTTTAGGTCGGTCTGATCCTGCTTTACCATCCACTGCCATATGGAACGTTGCCACATTGCCTTCGGTTGTTATTTTGGCGTGGACTATATCAAACGCCGCCATATTAGCGTTACCAGATGCTGCTTGAATACCACCGTGATGTCCTGACCCAGCATGAACTAACGCGGGTAGAGCAAAGATGGAGGTTAAAACGAGATGGCTAAGTTTCATGATGTTCTCCTAAATATAGTTTTGAGTCGAAACTATGTTTAGTTTGCGCGGACTTTTTAGGCTTGTCAACTATGTTTTGAGTCGATACTATTTGTCTTATGAATTTACTTAGCGTCCAAACTATATTGGAGCGGATCACTTCATTACTTCGCTCGGAAAACCGTTTAGCACTGCATGAACTGGGTCTACAGCCTGTGCAGCTCGATGCCTTGCTCTATCTATCTTTATGTAATCGCTTCTCGGATACGCTCAAAGCTGTGACCGATTATCTAGGGCTTACCAAAGGCACAGTCTCTCAAAGTCTAAAAGTACTTGAGAATAAAGGCTTAATTGAAAAGTCACCTGATCCTAACGATAAGCGTGTTACTCATCTCAAGGTGACTGACAAAGGTCAAAAGACCTTAGATTTGTTGTTGCCATCGTCTGCTTTGACGCAATCGCTATCTAACTTGGGAGAGGCAGAGGAAACTGAACTAGCCGATCTGTTGTGTCGCCTATTGGTTCTGTTGCAAAAACAAAACAACTACCGCTCATTTGGACAATGTAAAACCTGCAGACATAATCAAAAGCGGGAGGGCGGCTATTTTTGTGGTTTAACGCAAGAGTTACTGTCTGAAAAAGATATTACGCTTATCTGTTTGGAGCATGAGGAGAATCAAGCCTGAGCCTGTTAAGTTTAAAATCCCTAGTCTCATATACGGATAGGGGCTTAGACAAGAAGTCCTACTTATTACGTGACTGTAAAAAGTTGGTCAAAGTTAGCGAGTTTAAGAATACGAAGAGCCGTTTCTGAAGGGCGAACTAGCGTCACTTTACCATTGATGTTTTCTACATGTTCTTTAGCAATCAAAAGCATACCTAATGCTGAGCTATCGATATATTTGGTGGATGACAAATTGATAGCAATGTTAGTTCTAGGCGTTTTGATATCTCTGTACGCATCTCTAAACGCTTTGTGAATTGAGTAATCGAATCGTTCACCAATGGAGATCGTGTGTTCTTGATTATCCTTATTTAAATGGGACTGAATCATGTTCGGACTCCGACTACAGTTTTTATATAAAAGCCATTATTGAATTAACGATCAATATTTAACCATAGTGTTGGAATTATAACTCGATCCAAATCAATAAAAATAAGATTAATCGGAGGAATTTAGGTATTTGATTTAGAGGGGATGATTAATAGCACTACGCTGCTTAGAAGAGAAGATAAAGCCTTGCGGTTATAAAAACGCTTTCAATTTCGAACCACTAAACATACACAAGAGCTGAACCAACTAGCGAGTTAACTTCCCACCTGACGAAGAGTGTCTGGATCGAGGGTTGAAAGGTTATCTAATTCTCCAATACAGAAACACGATTTACCTTTCGCTTTGGCTTCTAGCATTAACATATCAGCTGCTTTTAATAGGTCATCACGACTTTCATTGTTGTGACGCGATACTGCTATGCCGATACTTACACCTAATTGGCACTGTGTACTTTTTAACGATAATGGTTGTTTTAGATTCTCGATAATTCTATTGGCGATCTCTTCCAGTTGATTCTGGTTTTGTGGGTTATGGATCATTAAGACAAACTCATCCCCACCAATTCTTGCCAAAGTGTCGTTTTGTCGCAGCATTTGACTTAGGCGGTGACTCACAAGCATCAATGCCTCATCGCCAGCTTCATGGCCTAAATCATCATTGATCGGTTTGAAGTTATCCAGATCGAGATAGAAGAGTGCAAGTGAGGTTTTCTCTTTGCGGGCCTGATGAAGAGATTGTTCCAGTTCTTGCATAAAGTGGCGGCGATTATATAAACCTGTAAGCGGATCGTGTTCCGCCATGTGTCTGACCTTATTTTCAGCGTTGGTACGTTTTAACTGCGACTGAGTATAAAGGTAGGTACCTATGCCTGTGACCAAGGCTAACAGAGCGCTGATGATGATCATCAAGTTAAGTCGTTCTAAACTCTTTTGCGCAACAAGTTGTTTGTCTATGAAGGTGATCAGTAGCCATTGTGGCCAATCACCGGCATTCTGCTCGAACTGTTCTATACGTCGATCTTGGCTAAGTAGGACACGGTGGAAAACATAGTAACCGTTACTCTGTTCTAATGAACCATTATGCTTATCTGAGAGTGCTTGCCAAAGTTTAGGGTTTAGAGCTGGCAAAGAAGGTTGCTGATTACCTCTGTGCATAAATGCCCACAGCTTTTCGTTTGACTCTCCATGTAACCAGTAACCATCTTGGTTGAGCATCATGATCTTACCTTGGCTCAAGCTTTGAGCATCATCAAGATGCTGGATTAGATGGCTGGCATTAAGGTTAATAATGATTAACCCCATTAGGTTTTGCAGCTGATCTTTTACTGGCGTTGCGATACGTGTAATAGGTTTGTGCGGTATCTCAATTTCACCGTGTTCAATATTCAGATCTAATGGCGAAATATAAACTTTGCCGTGATCTAGCTTGCCTGTTTCTGGGACGTAATAGCGGTTTATCTTATTTTGTAGATCCTGTTCAGGAACAATCTCACTTTTCTGTTGGCCTTTGTTGATTCGTACTTGTTCACGCCCTTTCTCATCAATAAATCGAATTTGGTCGTAACTATGTTTGATCTCAACAATGTTTCTAAACTCTAACTGTACCTCGCTTACAGCATTTTTATTACCTGATAAGTGTCTAACAAAGTCAGGTTGTGAAGCGAGTGTACGGGTGTCTAAAACGGCTTCTACAATGCGGTAGCTGAGGGCTTTATCAATTAGAACGAGCTGCTCAGCTTCATTTTCTATGATCTTCTCTTTTAGGTCTTCAGACTGTGTTTGAAAGACATTTATTAGAAATAGAAGTAGAAGCGAAATCCCAAACAGATAGGAGGTTGTATAGCGAATTTCTATTCTATTTAAGAAGTTTGTAAAGGTATTAGCGTGGGGGTAGAACACGAAGATAAAGACGGCTACGGAGCTAATCGATGCGAAAGCTAGAGATTTAAAATCAAACAGCAGAATGTTGTTTAGATGATCTAGACTGATAATAGATTGCAGTAGGGTTAAAGATAGCTCGATTCCAAAAACGCTGAGGCCTACTTGAAGAAACAGCCAATCTCGAACTTTTTCGGAAGGTTGAATCTGACGGTAATAAGCAAAGATAAATCTAAGAATGGTTAACGAAACAAGCGCAAGAATGGATGCATTGGCGGCTGCTTCAAACCAGTAATATTCGGCTTTTAGATTTAATGATGAGATCAGTTTAGATGTGATGCTCTCGGTTATTAGCAACGCAAAAAATAAAATGATAACCGGCATCATCGGGATTACTTCTCAGGAAATTGGGGTGAGCTTTACAAAAAGATGGGCAGATACTATCAAAAGGTCTGATTAAAAACTACACAGTTACTTAAGTGGTTTTTAATCCTCTGTTGACCCTTATCATGCTCGTCTTTTGGTGTTGTTGTTAGACTTTATATGGACACTGTCAAACAGTGTGGTTTTGTTTCATTTTTAGAGAGAATGTGTCCGTTGATTAAACTGGAAAGTAGTCGTTTAATTTGGATCTCTATCTGTATCATCTTCTTATGCCCTGCGGCGGTAGCTGTAGTTGCTTTGTCGTACGAAGGCGCAATTCCTAAGATTACTGAAGTAGAGTTTTTGGATGTTGCAGGTGAGCTTCTTCTCTTAGTCCTCGTTCAATTCTGGATAATTACGATCGCCTATGCCGGACTTCAATTTAGGACTTATATCTACCTAATGTGTGGATTTGGCATCATTGCGATGGCCAATACTGCTGATTTACTGGATGAGTTTATTTTCGACCATATAGGTACACTTAAATTTATTGAAAATACGGCTTACCCCTTGGGTATGATGCTTGCGACAGTCGGTTTATTTAAATTAAGTCGGGATTATCGAGAGCTCATTCAGAAAGTTCATAAGGATAGGGATAACTGGCGCAATAAAGCCAATCATGACCAACTTACCGGTTTACTCAATCGCCGTTACTTCTTTGAAATGATGCCTGAAATAATGGATGTTGCATGGGGCAGAGAGAATGAACCTGCTCCAGCATTGTTGATGTTGGATATTGATCTCTTCAAATCTGTAAATGATAAGTTTGGTCACGATGTAGGTGACCTTTTACTGGGTTCTGTCGGTGAGGGTATCAGTCAGTTTTGTCGTCATGATGATGCCGGTTTTCGTTTAGGTGGTGAGGAGTTTGGTGTGCTTCTGACAGGCGCGGATGAAGAGCGGGTGTTAGAGGCAGCACAACGATTAAGGCAACGCTTAAATAGTATCCATATCAGAACAGAACAAGGCATACTGGTTTCGCGTACTGTAAGTATTGGTGTGAGTTATTTAAACACGTCTGATTCACTCGATAGCTGGATGAAGAGGGCTGATAGTGCTTTGTATCAAGCAAAAGAGCAGGGACGTAATCAAGTCGTGATCGCCTAACAATGGGATAACTAACTTTGACGATGAGCGCTTACAAGTTTTGTAAGCGCTTTTGTAACAGCTGCCCGAATAACTTGGTTGCTGGGCCAGCATAGTCTCCTTCCGCGAAGATCATACAAAGCTGGACACTTTTCTTTGCCCCTGCATTGAGGGGGAGCGGTTTCAGTAAACCTTGTTCTAACTCTTTTTCAATTTTAAGGCTCGGGTACCAGGCGTAGCCTAATCCACGACAGGCCGCAGCGATTGAGGTAGTAAAGTTACTCAGTGTTAAGCGCTGCTCTGCACCAAGCCAACCTGAATCTACATCTCGGCTCCCCGAGTCCCTAATCACTAACTGGCGATGCAGACGTAAATCTTTATGATCTAAAGCACGGTTAAGCTGATGAAGGGGATGCTCAGGGGTGGCTACAGCGACAAAGCTGATATCTAAAATAGGATCGCCCATAAAACCTGGCGGAATACGTGATCCAATGACTATATCGGCTTCTTTTCTAAGTAGGGCTTCATCGGTGCCACTTAACACTGTTTCGATAAACTCGATTCGGGTTAGGGGACTCTGTTGTGTAAATTCAGCAATCACATCTAGCATGAGCCATTCTGGAAACAGAGCATCCATAGCGATGCGAATATCCGGCTCCCAGCCCTCTGCAAACTGCTTCGCTAAGTTTTCCATTTGTTGTGCCTCTTCCACTAAAACCCGTGCTCTTCGGTAGAGGGTTTTTCCTGCGGCAGTCAAAACTGCTTTGCGACCTTCAACTTTGAAGGTTTGCACGTTCAGTGTGCTCTCTAGCTTTCGAATCGCGTAGCTGATGGAGGATTGGCTTTTGTTCATCGCTTCAGCTGCAGTTGCGTAGCCACCATTTTCGACCACCGCGATGAGGCTTTGCCATTGTTCCAGAGTAACTTGAGGCATTATGTATCTAAATTTTCGATTGAATTGAGCGAATTATAGCTGTTTTTAATCGTTTAATTAAATAAGAGAATAGTTCCATCAGTTACAGAGATAGATCTGTAAGAACGAAAGAACAGATTTTTAAGGTGAATTCGATGGCTACATTACTACATATTAAATCCAGCATTTTTGGTAACGGCGGTAAATCAAGTCAGTTGGCTGACAACTTTATTGAGCAGTGGTTAGAGAAGCATCCACAGGGCCAAGTGATTGTCCGGGATCTGGTTGCCGAAGATGTTCCGCATCTGGATGCGGCTGTTATGACGGCATTATCTACCCCGGCTGATGAGCGTAGTGCAGAACAGCAAGCGATTGTTGCTCGTTCAGATCTATTTATTACTGAGTTAAAAGCTGCAGATGAGATTGTGATGGGCGTGCCAATGTATAACTTTGGCGTACCGACTCAGATGAAAGCTTATTTCGATTTGATTGCTCGTGCCGGAGTGACATTTAAATATACCGAGCAGGGGCCAGTCGGTTTAATCGCAAGTAAACCCGTTTACCTATTGGCTACACGTGGTGGCCTATATCGTGATCAGGGCCATGACTTTCAGATCCCTTTTGTGCAGCAGTTCCTTAACTTTATCGGCCTAAGTGAGAGTGAGGTTATTTATGCTGAAGGGCTAAGCATGGGTGATTTGGCAGAAAGCTCTTTAGCGAAAGCTAACCAGCAGATTGCTGCTATCCATTAATTAAGGAGGTACACAATGGGCTTGTTGATTGATGGACAGTGGCATGACCAGTGGTATGACACTAAGAGTAATAAAGGTGAATTTGTTCGCAACGAATCACAGTTTCGTAACTGGGTAACTAAAGACGGCAGCGCAGGGCCTAGTGGTAAAGGAGGCTTTAAGGCTGAAGCTGGTCGTTATCATCTTTATATCTCTCTGGCTTGTCCTTGGGCGCATCGAACACTCGTTATGCGTGAGCTAAAGGGGCTGACGGATTATATCTCGGTTGATGTAGTTCACCCGCTCATGTTTGAGCATGGCTGGTCGTTTGCGAGTGATTTTGCGACGAGCTCGGGCGATAACTTATTTGGCCATGATTATTTACATCAGGTGTATACCCAAGCAGAGCCAAGCTATAGCGGGCGGGTCACTGTTCCAGTTCTATGGGATAAGCAGACCAATACGATTGTGAATAACGAGTCATCAGAAATTATTCGCATGCTTAACAGTGCTTTTGATGATATTGGCGCAAAGGTCGCTGATTTTTATCCTGAAGTCCTTAGCACTGAGATTGATGAGATTAACACTTGGGTTTACGACAAAGTAAATAATGGTGTTTACCGAGCAGGCTTTGCTACCTCGCAAACGGCTTATGATGCTGCCGTAGTAGAGTTATTCACAGCCTTAGATCAGTTAGAAGCGCGTTTATCGCAGCAGCGCTTTTTAGTGGGTAACCAATTTACCGAAGCTGATCTGCGTTTATTCACAACCTTGGTTCGTTTTGATCCAGTGTATGTGACGCACTTTAAATGTGATCTACGTCGAATTGCTGATTACTCAGCGTTATCGGGCTATCTGCGGGAGATTTACCAGATGGCTAATATCGCGGAAACGGTAGATATGGATCACATCAGGCACCACTACTACCGTAGCCATCGTACGATTAATCCGACGGGTGTGATTTCAGTTGGTCCTGCATTTGATTTAACTGCACCGCATGGCCGGGAGGCGTTATGAGTAAGTTAGACAATCTACGCAGCATCAAACGCATAATCCCAGCGAAAGACAGTATGGATGGTGCTGGGGTTAAGCTGAAGCGCAGCATAGGTAGAAGTGAAGCCACTCGGATTGATCCTTTTCTGATGTTGGATGCGTTTTCATCGGAGAATCCAGATGATTATTTGGCAGGCTTTCCTCCCCATCCCCATCGTGGTTTTGAAACTGTGACCTATATGTTGGATGGGCACATGATCCATCGTGATCATATGGGTAATGAAGGGGATCTAAGAGCGGGTGGTGTGCAATGGATGAAAGCTGGCAGAGGGGTGATCCATGAAGAACGGCCGCAGCGTGTAGACGGTTTGATGCGTGGTTTTCAGTTGTGGATAAACTTACCTGCTGCAGAAAAGATGCAACCGGCTTCTTATCAAAATATTGAACCTGAAGAGGTGCCGCAATTAATCGGTGAAGGCTATCAATTGAAAATTGTGGCAGGTGAAATAAATTTGGAAGGCCAAGCTTTAAAAGGGCCTGTGCAAAATAGTGCTACTGAACCAATGTATTGTGACTTGCAGCTCGAAGCTGGGCGGGAGATTGAGTTTGCTCTGCCAGAGTCCCATAACGCTGCGATCTACCTTTTTGAAGGTGAAGCTCAGGTGGCTGGGGAGCTAATTGATCCACACCAAGTATCCGAGTTGTCTGAAGGTAAAGGCGTTGTTATAAAAGCACAAAGTGATAGTCGTATGTTGATTTTGACAGGAAAGCCTATTGGTGAACCCGTGGTCCAATATGGCCCTTTTGTGATGAATACAATGACTGAGATAGAACAAGCGCTGAACGATTACCGCCAAAACCGTTTGGTTTAACTATGGTTTTTTACTACAGGGAAACAAAGGCTTCGTTGAGATTATTCGAGCGGATATAGGATTGCATTAACGGCGGATTATCCGTGAAAATTCCATCAACACCCCAGTCAAAAAGCACCGCAGCTTGATTGGGGTCGTTACAGGTATAGCAGTAGAGCTCGTAACCGGCTTGTTTGATCACTTGCACATCGCTATGTGTGATGAGATTGGCATCACAATGCAGGCTGACTGGTTCTAGCATCTCGGCTTTAAGCTGCCAGAGTTCAGGGAGGTGGTCATAAAGCAGGCCTATCTGGGCTTGAGGATCTAGCGCCTTATAAGCGCTTAGCAGGTCAAAGTTATAACAGCTGATAATCAACTTTTCGGGTGAAGGCCAAAAGACGCTGATCTGTTCAAAGACTCTTTCTGCAACGAGATCAGGCTCTAAATCGAAAGGTTTTATCTCCAGGTTCAGGCCCAGTTGCAGTTCTTGGCAAAGCCTTAGAGCATCCGAAAGGTGAGGCATAGGTTCATCTACCCATTCTGGATGGAACCAACTGCCAGCATCCAACAAAGGTAAGGCATCGAAGCTCAGAGCGCTTAATGGTCCTTGCTGATTAGTACAGCGATCTAGATGTGCATCATGAAATAAAACAGGTGTTGAATCTCCGAGAAGAGTGGTGTCGAGTTCGACCCAAGTCACACCGCATTCAGCGGCCATTTGAATACCCGCTAAGGTATTCTCGGGAGCTAAATGTGCAGCTCCCCTATGGCCAATGATACGGCTAGCGATCATGGAATCTGCATACCTCTTTGGACAAATTCAATATGGCCCATCCGTTCCATCCAAGCTTTCACAAACGGAAACTTGTCAGGGTCCACATGTTGCCACTCATAACGCATAGCCCATGGGTAGATGGCGAAATCTGCAATTGAAAGTTCATCCCCAATCACAAACTGTTTATTTGATAACTGCGTATCGAGGGTTTGCCATAAGCGCTGGGCTTCGTTGTTGTAGCGTTGTTTGGCATAGTCTGAAGCATCAGGTGCAAAGCGATTAAAGTGATGCGCTTGCCCTAAAAACGGACCAAAACCACCCATCTGCCACATTAACCATTGTAGGCACTCTAGGCGGGCTTGTGGGTCTGAGGGGATAAATTCACCGGCTTTTTCAGCTAAGTAAATTAAAATTGCGCCACTTTCAAATAGTTGGACGGTTTCGCCGTTTGGACCTTCAACATCGACTAAAGCAGGGATTTTGCAATTTGGACTAATTGCTTTGAAAGCAGGTTCAAATTGTTCTTTCTCGAAAATATTAACTGGATGGACTCGATAGGGAAGTCGAAGGGCTTCCAACATGATGGATATCTTTCGCCCGTTTGGTGTACCCCAAGTGTATAAATCGATCATCGCAGTGCCTTACAGGTTGATAAAGTGGTGGTAAATGCCGATCAGCTCTTGTTCTGTAAATGTAACAATGACTAACTGCTGACCCGGTTTAATTAAATTGGGGTTCTCACCTAAGATCCCTTTTTGGTAGTTGTAGATATAGGTTTGATCTACTTTGGATTTTAATACCTGGCCTAAAAAGGAACTACGTTTATCACCTAAAGCTTCATCAGCGTCTTTCGGAATATCTACTGATACTTTCTCCCCTAAACCTGGCAAAGAAAGTCCTTCAGTAAAGGTACGCATGAGGCCGTGTTGGATGATTCCCCATAAGCCTTCATCATCCCCCTCATTAACGGCATGAATAAAGTAGACTTTCTGTGCAGAGTTATCGGGATTATCTAATAACTCCAGCAGTTTGATCTGTTGAGTTGCGATTAAGGCTGTATCTGCAATAGTAGCGTTAGTTTTTTTATCGCTTTTGCCGGTTTTAATGACGCTCAGATGACTGCTGACCGCAAAGGTTTCACCTTGGGCTTTTGCTGTTACTTCATTGCCTTGAGAACTACCGGCTTCTTCCAGAATCTCCGCTTGTGTTGAGGTTTTTACAGGGGGAAGTTTAAGAAGTTGTTCTGCCGTTACAAAGTTACTCGCTTGCTCTATTTTAATCGGGCTTTCCTGCCCCGAAGTTAGACGATCAATATGTTGGCGGGCTTCCTGTTGTGTTGAGGTAGAGGCTTTAATATCGGTCGTTTCAACTTCATCTGTTGTTTGTTCCTTCTGCGTAAACAGATATCCAGCTACGCCAATACAAACAATCACTAATACTAAAATGAGACGCTGCATGATTTGATCCTAATTAGCTTTGGGTCTCCCACTAATGTAGCGGTTCGCTAGTGATAAGAAAACAGGGTAATGCCTTTGTTCGTATTCTATATATCCATCAACTTTACCAAGGTGCACGTCGTTGTTGGCGGCTATTTATTGTCAGCGAAGCTAGAGAAATTATTGAATATTTGTTATCTTTATTAATCGAATTGATACTGATTATTGTTTAGATTTATGGAATATAAGCTTTGCTAAATTGTAGTTTGAATGTTGTCAGCGGTAGTAGCTTAGAGTTGTTGGATTTAGTTGAGCAGCAAAGATTTGGTGTGGAATATCAGCCCTTAATAGATGCGCATACGGGGGATATTCTAGGGTACGAAGCGTTAGCGCGCTTTTATCATGCAGATGGTCGAGCAATTCCACCTTTAGACGTTTTTCAGGTTTTGCACGACAGTCCTCTCATGTTAGCGCAAGTTGAACTGCAACTAAAGCGTCTACAGATGCGTTATCGTCCTGAGGGTGTGGCGCTATTTTTGAATCTTGATCCGCATGCTTTTTCCGTTTGTACTGATGCCGATGGCTCAGGGCAAAATGCTATGGTTAATTTGCTGAAAGGCAATACTGATCTGGTTATTGAATTGATTGAAAACACCGACGTTAATGATGCCAAAATCAGTAATGAGGTTTCGGAGTTGATGCGTAAACAGGGGATCGCGATTGCGCTTGATGATGTGGGTGCGCCTGGCAGCATGATTGCAATGAATATCCTGAGTGAAGTGGATTACATCAAGTTTGATCGTAGTTGGTTGCGTGATGATTTGACTGAAAATATGCAGTTATTGATTAAAGGTGTCATCGGCTTTGCGCGTGTTAGTGGTAAAAAGACCGTATTGGAAGGGGTTGAGTCAGCTGAAGATCTGGCAACAGCTATCAAGCTGGGCATTGATTATGTACAAGGGTTTTTCTATCAAGAGCTCTTTATTCAAAAGCGATGTTTTGACTGATTAGTCCAAAAATAGGCTACCCTTAAAACTGTAATTTTAACTTATTGATTTTTATATGATTGAGAAAATTGATGAAGTTTTGGGTTTCTGGTTCGGCCAAATAGAAGACGGCTTTACAGTATGTGATCGTACAGAACTTTGGTGGGCAGGCTCATCGGAAAATGACCGTTTGATCACTGAGTTGTTTGGGCATCAGGTTCGTCAGGCTTTGCGAGGTGAATTGGATGCTTGGGCGGAAACACCACGTGGGCGATTGGCACTGATTCTATTGTTAGATCAATTCACCCGAACAATCTATCGAGGCTCAGCAGACGCTTTTGCAGGTGACAGTCAGGCTTTGCAGCTTTGCTTAAGTGGGCGTACTCAAGGGCATGATCGAGCGTTAGAGATTGTCGAACGCACCTTTTTCTATATGCCATTGGAGCATGCTGAAAACCTGCAAATGCAGCAGTTGTGTGTCAGTAGTTTTGAGCAGATGTTGTTAGAAGTGGCAGGCGAAAAGAAACTACAAGTAGAAAACTGGTTGGATTTTGCTTGTCAGCATCATGAGCAGATAGAGCGATTTGGTCGTTTTCCTCACCGTAATGAAGTACTTGAACGTAGCTCTACGCCTGAAGAGCTGGCCTACTTATTACAAAGCCATAATCGCTGGGGGCAATAGGGTGTTAGGCTCAATAAAGAGCTGATGCCTTAAGTACAAGGATAAGTAGAAGAGCCTTTTTAGAACAGTGTGTCCTGTTGGCGATTCCGTTCTTGCCATGGTGTGAATAAACAGCAGCTGGGAAGGGCAGCTTCAAGCTTCTCCACAAAGTACGCAGCAAGTTGCGGTGCTTCGGAATTATCCGGTGTGTGGAAAAAGAAATAAGGTGTTTTGCCTTGTTGCATCCACGTGATCGCTTTACTAATCCATGGATCAAGGTAAGGCGCTCCCCATTGCCAATCTAAAGGTGTGATAAAGCGAATCATAGGGGATTGCCCAGTTGAAATAGCATGCACAGGAAGTTGAGGTTTGTGCTCTTTCGCTTTAAGACTAACCGCATCATTTGCGGGGTGTGCAAACAGGGAACGGGTATCAAAACTAATACGATTACAGTTTCGAGAAACCAACATCTGGTTGAGTTGTTGCTCTGCATCTCCTTTTTGGAAAAACTCGGGATGGCGTATTTCTACCGCATACTGCCAATCGGCGGGGAGCGCTTTTAGGTAGTTTTCCAGATCGTTAAGAGAATCAGGCCCAAATGCAGCAGGTAGTTGGATGCAGAGTAAGCCAAGTTTTTCCTGTAGAGGAGATAGCCGCTCGAAAAACTGCTGTGTTTCATTTTTGCAGTGGGTAAGTTGTCTGTGGTGGCTTATCTCTTGCGGAAACTTAAAGCAAAAACGAAACTGTTCAGAAGACTCTTTGTACCACTGTTCAACAGTACTTTTTTTGGGCAAGCCGTAAAACGTTGAGTTACCTTCTACACTACTAAAATGGCGTGAATAGGCCTGTAGTACATGAACATGGCTGCTACGTTCTAAGCAGTTATCTTGCCAGGCTGCATGTTGCCATTGGGTTAAGCCAATATAGCAATGAGGCGAAGTTATTGGTGAGGTATAAGGTATCTTCACGTTTTTTATGAGTATGTTATGTATTTTGATACTAGAGGGTGTAGATTGTACTCTCAGATCATAAGTTATGCGTAGTTTAAAGAGAGAGATCTAATGGATTTTGCATCACTGTTGGGAATAATTTCAGGCCTAGCGTTAATTATCTCTGCCATCATTATGGGCGGTAGTGCCGATGTCTTTGTCAACGTGCCAGGTATGATGATTGTGGCAGGAGGTACTATTGCAGCAACCTTGCTCACAGTGCAATTTAAAGATGTAATTAACTCTTTTAAAGGCGCATTTATTGTTTTTACGCAGGACAAAACAAACCCACAGGAAATGATTGATACGATGCTTGAACTGAGCCGTATCAGCCACCGCCACGGTTTGTTAAAGCTAGGTGATGTGGAGAGCTCTTCTCCTGTGCTAAAACGTGCTTGTATGTTGATGGCTGAAGCAGCATCTGAGCAAGTTATTCGCAATACCATTCAAAATGAAATCGATTCATTAGTCTCTCGTCACCATGCCACCCAAGATGTGTTCAAAAAGATGGCTGCGTATGCCCCAGCATTCGGTATGTTGGGTACTTTGATTGGTTTAATCCAGATGCTGAGTGAGTTGGATAATCCAGACGCGATCGGTCCCGCTATGGCGGTTGCTCTATTAACAACGTTTTATGGCTCTCTACTAGCGACTATGGTGTTTTTGCCTATAGCGGGCAAACTGAAATCAAGAACCTTATTGGAAGTGACCAACTTAGAAATTATCCGTGAAGGGTGCATCAGTATCCTAACGAACGACCACTATATGCATGTCTATGAACAGCTATCTTCCTATATCCCGGCTGCTAAACGTAAGAAAGTAAAAGTGGGTAAAAAGAGTAGTTAGGTGATAAAGATGAACTCTAAGAAAACACTCATAGAGGAAGAAGAGGGCGCGGGTTGGATCTATACCTTTGCAGATCTCATGACCTTGCTCTTAGTGTTCTTCGTATTGCTGTTTTCTCTCTCCAGTGTTGAAGCTGAGCGTTTTGAAAAAGCAGTACGTTCCTTAAATGAAGCATTTCAGGGGGATGATGGTGCTAATAGCATTATCGATCTGCCCCACGATGCCCCGGTCAAAACTGAGATCCCAGAAGAGATAGAAGAGTCCCTCCCTGCTACAGATATTGCAGATAAAGAAGCAGAGAAGCCTAAAGAGAATGAAGCTGAATCACAAAATATAGCGATTGATTCTGAGTGGACTAATTTAACCGATGAGCTAAATCAGCAGTTCCAAATTGCTGTGGCATCAGATGCAGTAGAGGTTGGTACCCCTAAAGATGGCAAAATGACCATCAAAGTTAAAGGCGATGTTTTATTTCCGTCGGGTTCTGCCGAGTTTAATACTGAGATGATGACTGTTTTGGATTCTATGGTTCTCACTTTAAAGAAAAACCCTGATTTGAAACTCAGTATTAACGGCCATACCGATAATATACCTATTGAAACCACGAGATTTCCGTCTAACTGGGATCTATCGGCAATACGTGCAACCAACGTTCTGCGTTATATGGTTCGTGGAGGTTTAGACGTGGATAGGGTGACAGCTACTGGTTATGGTGACTCGGTACCTGTATCGTCCAATGCGACATTACAAGGGCGTGCTGAAAATCGTCGATTGGAGTTTGTGTTAGAGAAAAGGGCGGCGCAGTGAAGATACCTATAGAACTAGAACTCTCCGAGGAGGAAAACCGCCGCCAAGCTTTTAGAGCTGCGTCGAGTGGGCAGGTCAAAATGACGATTGGCGAGACGACAGTTGAGCTCTTGGATGTTTCTGAGACAGGGGTTGCCTTTAAAACGGATCAAAGCTTTTCTGGTTATTTGGAAGATGTCGCTATCCTTTTTAAAACTCACAAAAAATACCGCTTAAAACCTCGCTTAAAGGTTTCTTTCTGTGGCAGAGGGCGTTGTGGTGCTGAATTTGAAGGTTTGTCAGATAAAGCTCATATGGCTTTATCTGAGTTAGTTGTTAGCTTACAAAAAGAGCTTATACGCCGAGAACGCGCTTTAAGAGAAGCGGAAGAAGACGGCGCCTAAGTACGGCTTTCTATCTATTTGAAAATAATCTGAAAAAAGGCTTGTGATTTAGGGAAAGCATCTATAATATACGCGCCACGTTGATGCGGGGTGGAGCAGCTTGGTAGCTCGTCGGGCTCATAACCCGAAGGTCGTTGGTTCAAATCCAGCCCCCGCTACCAAATTTAGATTAAACCGATTTAGTTATTTCTAAGTCGGTTTTTTCGTTTCTGGGATATAGTAATTGTGCGGAGCAGCTTAGTAGCTTGTCGGGCTCAGCTCTTATAACCCCGGGTGAAGGTCGTTGGTTTAAATCCAGCCCCCGCTACCAAATTTAGATTAAACCGATTTAGTTATTTCTAAGTCGGTTTTTTCGTTTCTGGGATATAGTAATTGTGCGGAGCAGCTTAGTAGCTTGTCGGGCTCAGCTCTTATAACCCCGGGTGAAGGTCGTTGGTTTAAATCCAGCTCCCGCTACCAAATTTAGATTAAACCGATTTAGTTAATTCTAAGTTGGTTTTTTCGTTTCTGGGGTTTAGTAATTGAGTGGACAGCTGAGTAGCTTGTCGGGCTCAGCTCTTATAACCCCGGGCGAAGGTCGTTGGTTCAAATCCAGCCCCCGCTACCAAATTTAGATTAAACCGATTTAGTTAATTCTAAGTCGGTTTTTTCGTTTCTGGGGTTTAGTAATTGAGTGGACAGCTTAGTAGCTTGTCGGGCTCAGCTCTTATAACCCCGGGCGAAGGTCGTTGGTTTAAATCCAGCTCCCGCTACTAAATTAAGATTAGACCGATTTAGTTAATGCTAAGTCGGTTTTTTCGTTTCTGAGATCTCTTCTTTTCAGTCTATCCTGCAGTTTTAGTGCTAACGGTCCCTCTTATCGTAGAGCGATACATATACAAGGTATGCTCTTTACCTTGATTGCATAATCCGTATGCTTATTTCGTTCGTATACATTTGGAAAGGAATCCGGAGGAAAGCTATGAATTGGGCTGTATCTTCAATCGTTATGTTTCTGATTTGCTCGCTCCTGTTTATCAGGCCGGCCTCAGCAGAGGTTGTTGAAGCTGAGCAAGGTCAGGCATGTCCCGATCTGCTTAATTACCGCTTTAAAAGACTAGGTCAAGATCAATATGAAAACCTATGCGAAGCATATTCTGGAAAGCTCATACTCGTGGTTAATACCGCCAGTAAATGTGCTTTTACGCCACAGTATGATGGTCTTGAAAAGCTCTACCGAAAATATAACTCCTCGGGTTTTGTCGTACTTGGTTTTCCGTCTAATGATTTTGCCGGTCAAGAGCCAGGTTCTGAAAAACAGATCCTTAATTTTTGCCGCTTAACTTACAGCGTTAAATTCCCTATGTTTGAGAAAGTGCACGCTATTAAGGGCAAGGCTCATCCTTTTTATCAGCACTTAGCTCGTTTGGCAGATGGGCAGTATCCCGGATGGAATTTCCATAAATACCTTATCTCCCCAGAAGGCGAATTAATCGCTAATTTTAAAAGCTTCACTAGACCTTCTGATTCAGGCTTGGTCAATCTTATTGAGGCGAATTTACCTAATGGATGAGTTGTTTGATCAAAATACAAAAGCGGTTCCTACCTCAAGGATATCTCGACTTAGTAAGTTGGGGGTTCTAGCAAGCAAAGTTGCCGGAAATATGCTGGTGGATGGTGGTAAAGAGCTGATGCAGGGCAAATCACCAGTAATAAGAGATCTCCTAATCTCAGAGAAAAACTTAAAACAGCTAGCAGATAAATTGGCCACTATGCGTGGTGCAGCTATGAAAGCTGGGCAATTGCTTTCGATGGATGCAGGAAGTTTAGTTCCACCTGATATGGCTGTATTGCTTGAGCGATTAAGAGCTGATGCTGTGACTATGCCAGCTGTTCAGTTATTAGATGTATTGGATAAAAATTGGGGGGGTGAGTGGCAGGATCAATTTCAACGTTTTAGTTTTAAGCCAATTGCGGCCGCTTCGATAGGGCAAGTACATAAAGGCTTAACGCTGGATCACAGGGAGCTCGCGATTAAGATCCAATACCCTGGTGTTCGAGAGAGTATCGATAGTGATCTAGATAATGTTTTTGGGTTGTTACGTTTGAGCGGTTTGATTCCTAAGGACTTAGATCTAACCCCACTGGTTGATGAAGCTCGGAGACAATTAAAGCTTGAAGCGGATTACCGTCATGAAGGCCAGCAACTACGAAATTATGCTGCGAATATGGCTGCCTTCCCTCGGCGTGAAGAGTTGATGTTCCCTGAATATCATGATGATCTTTCGACCGATGAAATCCTTTGCATGAGTTATATGCAAGGGCAGTCTATAGAGAAGTTAGCCTACATCTCTCAAGAAGAGCGGGATCGCGTAATGTCTTTGATGATGGAGCTTTTTTTTGCTGAATTTCTAGAATATAGATGTGTGCAAACAGATCCTAATTTAGCTAATTTCCTCTACAACCTAGACAGCAAGCAGTTAGTGCTTTTGGACTTCGGGGCGACGCGTGAGTTTGATCGCTCTTTTGTTGATAACTATCAAGACGCTTTGAAGGCGGCTACTTGTGAAGATCGAAATGCTTTAGCCTCAGCATTAGATAAACTGGGCTTTTTTGCTCGGGGTAAGGAGGTCAAAAATCT
Source organism: Neptuniibacter sp. SY11_33 (assembly GCF_047778025.1). Lineage (GTDB taxonomy): Bacteria > Pseudomonadota > Gammaproteobacteria > Pseudomonadales > Balneatricaceae > Neptuniibacter. Next base: position 2,820,634 of record NZ_CP180543.1, on the reverse strand, counting down.
CGATGTGGTTTTAGATATCTTTGTTCTTGCGACTGAACCTCTGAGGTTTAAAGGGTGCTATGATTTTTCAGGTTCGCAATTGGCCGAGAAAATTAGAGATAAAGGCCTCTCGATTAGCAGTGACCCTGATGCATGGCATTCACCACCACCAGATATACTTTTTCTTCATCGAAAATTAGCGGGGTTGTATCTAATGGCGACACGTTTTAATGCATCAATCGATATGCATCGTTTAGTTTCTCGATATTGGTGAGCATTGATCGTTGCAGCGTTTTTTAAAACGCCATGCTGCGAAGCGTGTGTAGATGAACTCTAATAAGGGCTCTAATTTTAGGGCTCTTAATAAACGCGCAATTTTTTTGTAACGTGGCAAGTTTTCCCAAATTAAAAGAAAGCTTGCGACACCGGTGTTAATTTCTCCATCGCTATTAATGCTATGAAGCCTCTCCATCGCTGCGTTTAGTTCTATCTTGTGGTTAGATAAACGCTCTGGATTCAAATAGATATCGACCCATTCAATAGAATTATCAGTATCCACTCGTTGGTAATGACGTATCTCTTTTTTACAAAGAGGGCACCCACCATCGAAAAATACGATCGGTTTAGCTTTTAGCTCTTGCAGCATAATGGTCGTTCATCGCGGATTTATTCATCTGTTACGGCAAAACCCTTTGATCGGTTCAGGTGTTTTAGTCGTATTAGTCTGTATGAATAGTGTAAACAACAGACATAAAAATGTAGTCCTAATCGGTGCAACAGGTGGAATTGGATCAGCACTGATTAAACATCTTCTTCAAGATTCTGATGTTGGGCATATTTTTGCTTTTTCACGCTTGTCCGCAGAGAAGCCAATAGAGCTATGCAACGACAAGGTAACTTATGGCTATCTCGATCTATATTCGGAAAAGAGCATTTCTCAATTAGGAGTGCTCCTAGAGAATGTAGAGCTTGATTTGGTATTGGTTTGTTCTGGGCTACTTCATGATGATCAAACGCAGCCAGAAAAGCGCCTCAGCCAGGTCAATATGGAAAACTTCCAAAAGCTTTTCCATATTAATGCTACAGCGCCCATGTTAATTGCTCAGCAGCTTGTGCCTTTGCTTAATAAAAAGCGCAAAGTTGTATTTGCTGTTATTTCTGCACGGGTGGGCAGTATAAGCGATAACCGCTTGGGTGGTTGGTATGGCTACAGAGCCAGTAAAAGTGCTCTTAATATGCTGCTGAAAACCTTATCTATAGAAATACAGAGAAAGCTCCCTCAATCCATCATTGTCGGTTTGCACCCAGGTACGGTTAACACGATGTTGTCTCAGCCATTTCAAAGTAAGGTGCCGGCAGACAAGCTATTTAGTCCAGAGCAATCTACTAGCTATCTGTTAGATGTAATAGAGGGGCTTAGACCAGAGCAAAGCGGAAGAATATTTGCTTGGGATGGTGCAGAGATACTCCCTTAATGCTTCATTATCTAACGGATATGTCTACCACCATCTAAAGACAATGTTCTGCCTGTCATATATTTGCTGTCGAGCAAATAATCTACCGCTTTAATTATCTCTTCAGTCCCTGGTGCAATTTTTAAAAGGGATTTGTCTAAAGCTTTGGCTTTATAAGCGCTGTCGTCTTCAGGATTGAACATGATTAGAGAGGGGGCGATCGCATTCACTTTGACCTTTGGTGCGAGCAGAGATGAAAAAGATAAGGTCATATTGCTTAGTGCTGCTTTGCTTGCTGCATAAGCGATATGTTTGTCGCTACCTTTATCCACAACATAGTCAGTAATATTGATGATGTCGGTGGTCAGTTCGCAATTTTCTAGTAGAGGTTTGAGCGCCAAATTGAGCTGGTAAGGAACGCCAGCATGGATCATCATCATTTTAGTGAAAATGTCTTCGGGGGAATGCTTGCTAGTTTCAGGTAGCCAATCTGAAGCATTGTGAATAATGCCCCTGAGGCTGATGTGATTGCTTTTTACATGGTCGATAAGATGGTTAAGGTCTTCTTGTTTATAAAAGTCACACTCAACCAGGTCGGCATCAGAGAGCTCTTCTAAATTATCGTAATGGGTTCGATATGTTCCAATAACCGGGATGCCGTGCTGTATAAAATGCCTGCACAATGCAAAGCCGATTCGTTTGCCTACGCCAGTGATAAGGATTGGTCTTGATTTGTTTACCATCTTTTTTGATATCCGTATTAGTGACGTCTGTCAGCAATTTGTTTCCATGGTAGAGAGGTTTCAAAGCTATCTGGGAAAACGCTTGGTGGCTGTCCGACCATTTCGTCATAAGCGCTGTTGGGCCTGCGAAGCATATAGTGCTCAACATTCACAAATTGAAAGATCTCTTGTATCTCAAGCAAACTGCGACTTTTAAAAGGGGATTCACCCTGATATAGCAGTCGTTCTTGTCCTTCTGCTTCTACCGTCACTTGATAAAGCATCCAATCCAGTGAGTGAATTACAACTTTATTGATCGGCTCAAGGTCATGTATCTCTTCAATCTGCAGTTTCATCCCTAACTCCTAGTTAATTTAGAAACTCTGCCCGTGTACGCTCGTTACTTTTAAAAATCCCGCCAAGAGCTGTGGTTTCAGTCGCTGAATTAGCATCCATAACGCCACGAGATTTAACGCAGTAATGTGTAGCGGAAATAGAAACAGCGACGTTATCTGTTTCTAATAGAGTCTGAAGTGCAATAAGAATTTGCTTTGTTAGCCGTTCTTGAACTTGGGGGCGTTGGCTGAAGAACCTAACTAATCGATTAATTTTAGATAACCCGATAATTTTTTTGTTAGGGATATAAGCGACTTTTGCAGTGCCATCAATAGTGACGAAATGATGCTCGCAGGAACTCACGAGATTGATATCGCGGACTTTGACCATTTCGTCCACATCCATTTTGTTTTCGATCATCGCTATCGCTGGAAAATTCTCATAATCCAAACCAGAGAAAATCTCATAAACATACATTTTAGCTACGCGATGGGGTGTTTCTCGTAAACTATCGTCTTCTAGGTTCAAGCCTAAGGTGCTCGCAACCTCAGTCATAAGCCCTTTGATTCGTTCGTATTTTTCGTCTTGGCTGAGTGGGGATTCGATGGTAGGTGTCTCTAATCCTTTTTCTATGAGTTGGTCGCGAACGGCAGCAGCTTCTACAGAAATCATAATGTTACCCCTAACTGTCTTTGTCCTTGGTACGAGATAAAATTTGATCTAGATCAATAAAATTGTAGCGCTTTATGGGGAGTAAGGGTGTTAATCAGCCCTGATTTTTAAAAGGGAGTGTGAATAGAGGGGGAATGTGAAAAAGCTGACATCATTTTATGCCAGCTTTTGTGGTGTAGCTTTATGGGTTGAGTTAGCTCAAACGTTCTACTGCAAGTTCATCTGCGATTTCACCGGTAGGGCGATTTTCCTTTGCTGAACGATTAAAGATTTCGTTGAGTGTATCTCCGATACCTTCAATGTGTGCTTTGGCTTTTTCTGCGTCATATCCGCTACGCTCATAGGATATATCAATGATTCCACCTGCGTTGATGGCGTAATCTGGCGCATATAGAATACCACGCTCATGTAATTCACGATCGTGTACAGGCCTTGCTAACTGGTTATTAGCTGCACCGGCAATGACTTTTGCTTTGATAAGGGGGATGGTTTCATCATTCAAGCTAGCACCCAAAGCGCAAGGTGACACTACATCAACCTCCTGCAGTAGAATTTGGTCTAATGGGATTGCCTTAGCTCCCAGCTCGTTCACTGCCTTTTCTACTTGCTCGGGGTTGATATCACTGACAAGTAGCTCTGCGCCTTCCTTGCGTAGGTATTCAGCCAGACGGTATCCCACATTCCCAATACCTTGGATGGCGACTTTAAGACCCCTGATATCAGTGATGTTTAGTCGATGTTTAACGGCTGCCTTTAAACCTATAAATGTTCCGTATGCTGTTGCGGGCGATGGATCGCCGTTAGAGGGTTGGCCATCGATTCCTGGATGATCGGTTACACCTGCAACATTTGCGGTATATTGCCCCATTATTTTCAGGTCTGGCACCGATGTTCCAGAATCTTCGGCGGCTATATATTGATTGCTAGTTTGCTCTAAAAAACGACCCATTGCTGCCAAAAGTTCTTTGCTTTTGTGTTGGCGAGGATCGCCAATGATAACGGATTTTCCGCCACCTAAAGCTAGGTTGGCCAAGGCTGATTTGTAAGTCATCCCCTTGGATAAACGCAGTACATCAGTTAGGGCTTCTTCATCATTAGCATAATTCCACATCCGACAACCGCCTAGGGCAGGGCCACGGTGGGTATTGTGAATTGCGATTATGGCTTTTAAGCCAGTTTCTTGGTCGTTGCAGAAGACGATCTGTTGGTGTTGATCGAATTCTGGGTGATTAAAAATAGTCATTACAATTCCTGAAACGTTTCTATCGTCCAATGAATGGAGCTCGACAGAGTATTGGTATTACTGGAAAGAAATTAAGCAGATTTGTTGGTTTTCGGCTGAGAGACGCTGAAATCGTTATAAGCCAACGGCTGCTTAAAGGTTTAGCAATCCAACAAGTGAAGCGTTTCAACTTGGCTGACTAGCAAAGAACAAAGTAGAGAGTTTTGAACAAAAACAGTCATAAAATTTTACCTCTAGGTTGGATCGCAACCGGATAATTAAGTACACAATGTGTGATATCGGCAGGCCCTTGTGAGGCCGCAATGAGCGGAATACTACCAGTGAACTTAAGCCAATAACACAGTGTACTTGGCCTCTTGTATGGGAAAATGAGCGAAATTATAGTCTCTGGTTATACTTATAACGGCATCAACCCAACCATGAGGTTTATTTAACAGATGGAAGTTAATGCGATTGTCTATGTCGGTGGTGACTTGGATAGTGAAGGACGCTCTGCTGCAATGCGCTACGATATTGGTTTGCGCTGTATTGAGTATGTATTGGATCAGCTACCAGAAGAGGTTACCTTGGTAACCCTGTTGGCAAATAATGATCAGCCTCGTGTTGAAGATCTATCTTTACCGGTTATTTATGCTGATTCTTCGCCACACGGGTTTTTGTCGGATCTTCATAAAGCGCTTGTTGAACAACCTAAGAGGCGAGTGCTGGTGCTTTCTGGTGCTGATGATCGATTCACTAAAGAGCATTATTCTCAGCTTTTAGATCACTCTGAAAGATTGCCTCATATGACCGTTATCTCAACGCATAAGGGGGAAATACTCCCTTTCCCTATGATTCTCCCTGCGGGTATTGCTGAAGATATAGGAGAGTTTCTATCTGATTCTGTGGGTTCTGTCGCAGATTGGTTAGAGCAAAGTGTCTTTATTGAGTGTGAACTCACCGATGTTCCTTATCTGTTGTAAACCATAAGCTGAGTTTTACTCCCTCTACTGCAATAGGCTTTTTGTTTTTGTAGTAGGAATGAGGGTGCTGACTCAGTGGCGGCTCTAAAACCGTGTTTTTGGTAGAAGGGCAGAGCTTCCTCATAAGCAAAACAATACAGAGTAAGATCTGAGTTTATTTGCTTTGTACATATCTCTATCAACAAAAAACTGCCAAGTCCTAGATTTCGATGCTGCTTTCCTACCCATAATCCTCTTAAGATTGTTGACTCGTCTGGTTCGGACGAATGGTGCTCTAACATAGTGGAAAGCCTTGCTGCGGCGACTATCTCCTTTTCTACCGTTAGCCAGATGCAACGATCATTTGATTGAACCCGCCCCTTATGGCCATTTCTTTTATAGAAACGCCCTAGGTCTGGTGATTGTAGCTCTTTGCCAAAAGCGGAATGAATACAGATATTAGATTCCACTGCCATCTAATCCTCATTTTCGAAAGCCATTTCTAATGGGCATCTTCAATTGCTTTGATAACCTATCAGAAGGGATTGCTCTTGCATGGGCAGCCACTTCTTGATGATTGTTGGATTATATCGAAAGTTGGCATATTGAGATGTGCTTATATTTGGTGCGTGTGCACAAAAATGGAGTTCATGTTTGGTGCATAGATTTATTGGTAGTCACTCAATAATAATCTTAATTAAATTAACTTATTGTTTTTTATGAAAATATTCTAGTTGGCACGCACTGTGCTTTATGTGAAGTAATTGTGAAATATTATATTGAGGGGACAACATCATGGTTAAATCTACCACTAAATCTTTGATTGCTGCGGGTTTATTATCTGCTTCTGTTATGGCTGAAGCGGGTCTATCAGCGAATATTGGCGCGATGAGCGAATATTACTTCCGTGGTGTGGATTACTCTGATGGCCCAACTATGATGGGCGGTATTGATTACGAAGCAGATAACGGCCTATATGCTGGTATCTGGGCTGTTGGTGAAACTAACTTGGCTGACGAAGATATTGAGTACGATATCTATGGTGGCTACGCTGGCGAAGCTGGGGATTTCGCTTATAGCATTGGTTACACTGGCTATTTCTACACAGAAGCTGAGACGGACTATCACGAGCTTAACCTAAATGTTGGTTACAGCTTTGTGAATCTTGAAGTAACGCTAGGTACAGAAGATCAGCCTTCTGGTACACCTGAAGCTGACTACTCATTTGTTGCACTAACAGGTGAATATGAAGGCGCTTACCTAACTTACGGTTCTTTTGGTAAGGATTACGAAGGTGATTACGTAGAGCTAGGTTACGGCCTAACTTACGAAGGTCTAGATATGAACGTTGCTTACATCAACCCAGACGATGATCTAGGCGGTTCTAACACAGTTGCTTTCTCAATTAGCAAAACGTTCGACTTCTAATTTGAACGCCTCTGATTGATGTATACATGCTAGGAATTTTTGCCCATCTTCGGATGGGCTTTTTTTAGCTAAGATACAAATAAAAATGCCGTGCTAAGCACGGCATTTTTGTTTGGCTAGTTGGTTTGCTTAAGAGCAGAGGGCATCTAGTTTTTGCTTTAGTACACCTTGAACTTGGCCTGGGTTGGCTTTGCCTTGAGAGGCTTTCATCACCTGACCCATAAAGAAGCCGATCATCTTTCCGCGTTTCTCTGGCTCAGCATTTACATACTGTTCTACCTGAGGACCGCTGTTAGCAATCACATCATCAACGATCTTCTCGATAGCGCCGCTGTCTGTTACTTGCTTGAGGCCTTTTGCTTCGATGACTTCATCCGCACTGCCGCCTTCGTTCCACATAACTTCAAACACTTGCTTGGCAATTTTGCCAGAAATCGTGTTGTCTTTGATGCGTGCAAGCAGACCGCCGAGTTGCTCTGCTGATACAGGGCTGTCAGCGATAACCGTGTCACTTTGGTTAAGCATTTTAGATAGCTCACCCATGACCCAGTTTGCTGCTAGTTTTGCGTCCTTAGATGCTTTGGCAACAGTTTCAAAGTACTCAGCCATAGTGCGATCACCTGAAAGTACCATCGCATCGTAATCGCTCAGATTGTGCTCTTCGATAAAGCGAGCTTTACGCGCGTCCGGTAATTCAGGTAGGGAATCGCGTACCGCTTCGATGTAGCTTTCATCGATCTCGATTGGCAGTAGATCTGGGCAAGGGAAGTAGCGGTAGTCGTTGGCTTCCTCTTTCGAGCGCATTTCGCGGGTCTCGTTTTTCTCTGCATCATACAGGCGTGTTGCCTGAACTACTCGGCCGCCATCTTCAATAAGGTCAATCTGGCGCTCGATTTCACCGGTGATTGCCTTTTCGATAAAGCGGAAAGAGTTGATGTTTTTAGTCTCGGTACGCGTACCAAACTCTTCTTCACCTTTGATGCGTACGGATACGTTACAGTCACAACGGAAAGAACCTTCCGCCATGTTACCGTCACAGATACCTAGGCTGGTTACAATTGAGTGAATCTTACGCACATAGGCAACGGCTTCTTCTGCGCTACGCATATCAGGTTCTGATACGATCTCAAGTAGCGGGGTGCCGGCACGGTTAAGGTCGATAGCTGTCATGCCTGGGAATTCATCGTGAATTGACTTGCCCGCATCTTCCTCTAGGTGGGCACGTGTTACGCCAATACGTTTTTCGGTACCGTCTTCTAGAGTGATATCAATGTGGCCCACGCCTACGATAGGGTGGAACAATTGACTGGTTTGATAACCTTTGGGTAGATCAGGATAGAAGTAGTTTTTACGGTCAAAAACAGATCTACGGCCGATCTCGGCATCTACAGCTAGACCGAATTTTACGGCCATGCGTAGTGCTTCTTCGTTAAATACAGGCAGTGTGCCTGGTAGTGCTAGGTCTACCGCACATGCTTGTGTATTGGGTTCGGCACCAAACGCTGTGCTGGCACCGGAAAAGATTTTGGAGTTTGTCGCTAGCTGGGCGTGAATTTCAAGCCCGATTACCGCTTCCCATTCCATAGTGAATAAACCTCTTAGATGCCTTGTGGTGTCTGTTTATGCCAATCAGTCGCCAACTGGAACTGATGTGCAACATTTAGCAGTTTCTGTTCAGCAAAATAGTCGCCAATGATCTGAAGACCCGTTGGTAGACCATTAACACTGCCGCAAGGAACAGACATGCCAGGAAGGCCTGCAAGGTTTAGGGAGATAGTGAAAATATCTTCCATGTACATAGCTACCGGATCAGACGTTTTTTCGCCCAGTTTAAAGGCAGGGTGAGGTGTTGTTGGGCCCATGATGACATCAACTTCAGTAAGTACCTTGGCGAAGTCGTCACGGATCAAGCGGCGGATCTGCTGAGCTTTGTTGTAGTATGCGTCGTAGAAGCCTTCAGATAGGGCATAAGCGCCAACCATAATGCGGCGTTTAACTTCAGGCCCGAAGCCTTCACCACGGCTGCGTTTGTAAAGGTCTTCTAGATCAACTGGATCTTCACAGCGATAGCCGTAACGTACACCATCAAAACGAGATAGGTTAGAAGAGGCTTCTGCAGGCGCGATAATATAGTAAGCAGGAATAGATAGCGCTGTATTTGGTAGGCTAACTTCTTTCACTGTTGCGCCAAGCTTTTCAAACTCTTTGATCGCTGCTTGAGTGTGTGCAGCGATATCAGAATCCATATCATCCATGAAAAACTCTTTTGGTAGGCCGATTCGTAGGCCATCTAAAGGTTTTTCAAGGTCAGTTGTGTAATCTGGTACTTCACGATCTACAGAAGTGGAATCATGTTTATCGAAGCCAGCCATTACGTTGAGCATCATCGCCGCATCTTCAGCGGTTTTAGTCATTGGGCCACCCTGATCTAGGGAGGACGCAAATGCGATCATGCCGAAACGAGAAACACGGCCATAAGTTGGTTTAAGGCCGGTAATACCGCAAAGCGCTGCTGGTTGACGGATAGAGCCGCCTGTATCGGTACCTGTTGCGGCAGGCGCTAGTTGCGCTGATACTGCGGCTGCTGAACCACCAGATGAGCCACCTGGTACACAGTCAGTGTTCCAAGGGTTTTTAGCTGCACCATAGAAGCTGCTCTCGTTGGAAGAGCCCATGGCAAATTCGTCCATGTTGGTTTTACCCAACATTACCGCGCCAGCCTGATTGAATTTGTTAATAACAGTCGCGTTGTAAGGCGCAACGAAGTTATCTAGCATTTTTGAAGCACAGCTCGTGCGAACGCCTTGTGTACAGAAGATATCTTTGTGCGCAATCGGTAGGCCGGTAAACGCACCTGCAGTACCTGCGGCAATGGCTTCGTCTGCTACTTTAGCCTGGGCTAAAGCTTGCTCTTCAGTCACTGTAATGTAGCTGTTGTATTTACCGTCTTCAGCCTTGATGCGTTCTAGGTAGGCTTGGGTTAATTCAACACTACTAAAATCACCCGTCTTCAGCCCTTGAGCTAATTCGGCAAGTGTTTTTTCAAACATGGAATACTTATCCTTAATCAATATTCTGGCTGAATGGGTATCACTCAATAACTTTAGGTACTAAGAACAAACCGTTCTCTACAGCAGGTGCTACAGACTGTAGCTGCTCTCGGTTGTTTTCTTCAGTAACGTCATCGCTGCGTAAGCGTTGTACAGCATCCAGAGGGTGTGCCATTGGGGATACATCAGTAGTATCAATGGCCTGCATCTGATCAACCAGATCCAGAATATTTGTCAGATTTTGCGCGTATTCAGGAGTGTCCTGTTCTTCAATTTGAAGGCGCGCCAGATGGGCGATTTTGTCCACATCAGAGCGATCCAGAGACATAATTTACTCTCGCTTATAGGGGTGGCTTTATGAGAATGCATAAAGGGAAAAAACTTAAAGATGTACGTTACCATATCGTCAAAGCTTCATGAAGATAATTTAGCCAGTGTTTTTAAGTAGTTTTACTGATTTACGCCTTGCTCAAAGCGCCTGCCGTTGTTAGAGTTACGTGTTTTCAGGATATAGCGGCTATACCTGCAGAATTTCTTAGGACTCCCTGTACATGCTCAAGAAAATTCGTGGTCTTTTTTCCAGCGATCTGTCCATTGACCTGGGCACTGCAAATACACTGATTTATGTCCGCGATAAGGATATTGTTCTTGATGAACCGTCTGTTGTCGCGATTCGCCAGACTGGTAATCAAAAATCTGTCGCTGCAGTAGGTGCTGACGCAAAACGTATGCTGGGTCGTACACCCGGTTCCATCACAGCTATTCGTCCAATGAAAGACGGCGTTATTGCCGACTTCCACGTGACAGAAAAAATGCTGCAGTACTTTATTAGTAAAGTTCATGACACTAATTTCTTAACGCCAAGCCCTCGTGTATTGGTGTGTGTGCCTTGTAAATCTACCCAAGTAGAACGTCGTGCGATTAAAGAATCGGCGATGGGTGCAGGTGCACGTGAAGTTTATTTAATCGATGAACCAATGGCTGCGGCAATCGGTGCAGGCCTTCCTGTCGATGAAGCAAGCGGTTCTATGGTGGTTGATATCGGTGGTGGTACGACCGAAATCGCTGTTATCTCTTTGAATGGTATCGTTTACGCGGACTCCGTTCGTCTAGGTGGTGACCGTTTCGATGAGTACATCGTGACTTACGTTCGTCGTAACTACGGTAGCTTGATTGGTGACTCAACTGCTGAGCGTATTAAGCAAGAGATCGGCACAGCTTACCCATCTTCCGAAATGCACGAAATTGATGTGCGTGGTCGTAACCTAGCTGAAGGTATTCCGCGTAGCTTTACACTTAACAGCAATGAGATTCTAGAAGCTCTTCAAGAGCCGCTTTCTGCGATCGTTCAAGCTGTTAAAAGTGCATTAGAGCAATGCCCACCAGAATTGGCTTCAGATATCGCTGAACGCGGTATTGTATTGACCGGTGGTGGCGCACTATTGCGTAATATTGATCGTTTGATTAGCGAAGAAACAGGTCTGCCTGTAATCGTTGCTGAAGACCCACTTACATGCGTAGCGCGTGGTGGTGGTCGTGCTCTGGAGCTATTGGATAAGCATGGCTTCGAGCTAGTTAGCCATGATTAACCCATGCGTGATATTGATTTCAGCCTAATCTTTGATACTTACCTCCGACATATCCATATATGTCAGGGGGTGAGTTATTAAGACTATATTCCTCGGCCGTTCTTCTGGCCGTTTTTTCTTTTTTCTGGTTGTTTTTGCCTTTGCGCTGATGGCTGCTGATCTATATTCAGCTAAAGTCAGAGAAGGTCGCGCCTATCTATCCCTACTTCTAACGCCTTTGCAATGGATTGTTGATATTCCAAGTCGTGTTGCGGGTGAGGTTTCGGATGTTGTAGTTGACCGTAGCCTTCTTGTGAAAGAAAACGCAAAGCTTAAATCCGAGGCGTTGCAGTTGGAGCGAAAAGTCCAGCAAAACGCCGCACTTCGTCAAGAAAATAACCGCTTGCGAGCATTACTTCGTGGTAGTAAACGGGTTGATGAAGAAGTTGAATTGGTTGAGTTGATCGGTGTTAACCCAGATCCTTTCCAACATCAGGTGATCATTAACCAAGGCAGTGAAAATGCGGTCACTGTTGGTCAGCCTATCTTAGACGCTGGTGGTGTGATGGGGCAGGTGACAGAAATCTCCCATTATACGAGCCGCGTTATGCTGATTACTGATGCTCGACACGCTTTACCTGTAGAAATTAATCGCAATGGTTTCCGTTCTATAGCGCTTGGTAAGGGCCAGTTAGATGAGTTAGAGCTCAATCATGTACCGGATACGGCAGATATTGAAAAAGGCGACTTGGTTATTACCTCAGGTTTGGCTCAGCGATTCCCGCGTGGCTACCCAGTTGCGATTGTATCTGAAGTGATTCGAGATCCTGGTCAGCAGTTTACCAAAGTGACCATTAAGCCGACGGCGTTGTTGGATAAATCCCGTCATCTTCTGTTAGTGAAAATGCCAGAACTTAAAGTTGAGCCTGATGAAGCTCAACTTCAATCCCAATCCCAGCCTCAAGGGGTGAGTGAGTGACGTCTGGGTCGCCTGCTGCTTCGGGTGGTGGACTAATTATCCTTGCCACTTTTCTAATCGGTTTAATGCTGAGCCAAATGCCTCTGCCTTACTACCTTGAATGGGCGCGCCCCGAGTGGATAGCGATGATCCTGATCTATTGGGTCATGGCGTTACCGCATCGCGTTGGCATGGGTATGGCTTTTTTATTAGGTTTGTTTCTAGATGTTATTAAAGGCAGTGTGTTAGGTCTGAATGCACTATCACTGACGATAATTGCCTTTTTAACATTACTTTTACATCAAAGACTTAGAATGTTCCCCGTCGTGCAACAGGCCATGATGGTGATGGTACTGGTAGGTATCAATCAGTTGCTGTTTCACTGGATGCAGGCATTTACAGGGTATACGGGGGAAAGTTTGATTTTCCTTCTGCCTTGCCTTATCAGTGGGCTACTATGGCCGTGGTTATTTGTTTTCTTACGCGGTATTCGCCGCTTATTCCGAATTCGCTAAAGGAAGACCGTTAAATGGAATTGATTCTTGCCTCAGCTTCCCCAAGACGAAAAGCATTACTCGATCAAATTGGAGTGCAATGTTCTGTAAAGCCAGTTGATATCTGTGAAGATGTTAGAGATGCTGAACCAGCAATAGATTATGTTGAACGATTAGCGATTGAAAAAGCGCAAGCTTGTTTTGTTTTAACTGACGGTACTAAAGCGGTTCTAGGTTCTGATACTACGGTGGTGCTAGACGGTAGAATTATGGGTAAGCCTGCGGATCAAAATGAAGCAATTGAGACACTTCAGAGGCTTTCGGGCAATATCCACCAAGTACTCACGGCAGTTGCGGTGGTAACAGCGGAACAAACGCGATCTGTTGTAGTCACAACTAACGTCCGTTTTCGGCCAATTTCTTTGGTTGAGTGTGAAGCTTATTGGCGATCAGGTGAGCCGCAAGATAAAGCTGGATCTTATGGTATCCAAGGATTTGGCGCTGTGTTTGTTGAAGAGATTAAGGGTAGCTATTCTGCAGTAGTGGGTTTACCTCTGACAGAAACGGCTGAAATGTTGGTGCAGGCGGGTATTCGCATCTGGCATTCGGAATAGTATTAAGGATAGGTCATGGGCGAAGAGATACTGATCAACTTTACACCGATGGAAACTCGGGTAGCGGTTATCGAAAATGGGATGCCACAAGAAGTATATGTGGAGCGTGTACATCGTAGAGGTATTGTCGGTAATATTTATCAAGGTAAAGTTGTACGAGTTTTGCCAGGGATGCAGGCTGCATTCGTTGATATAGGTTTAGAGCGTGCTGCATTTATCCACGTTGAAGAGGTGCTTTCTCAAAGTGCTACGCATGAAGAAAAGGCTAATACCTCTATTGCTCAAGTGCTTCGCCAAGGGCAATCGCTGCTCGTTCAGGTGACTAAAGATCCTATTGGTACTAAAGGGGCTCGCCTGACTACCCACCTCTCTCTTCCTTCTCGTTATCTAGTATGTATGCCAGGGAACAGTCATGTAGGTGTTTCCCAGCGAATAGAAGATCTGGAAGAGCGTGATCGATTACGTGCGATCATGAAAAAGCTTGTTTCCACCGATGATGGTGAGCCTGCCGGCTTTATCTTACGGACGGTTGCGGAGGGTGCTGCAGAAGCTGAGTTGGAAGCGGATACTCAGTTCTTGAGACGTTTATGGGCTTCGATTAAAGAGAAGATCGCAACCGCTAAAGCGCCAAGTGTCATCTATGAAGATCTACCGTTAAATATGCGAGCGCTGCGGGATATGGCGCATTCAGGTCTAGAGAAGATCAGAATTGATTCCAAAGAGACGTTCCAAAAAGCGGAAGAGTTTGTAAAAACGCTGGTGCCTGAGGTTGCTGATACGCTTGAGTATTATCCAGGTGAACGGCCTATTTTTGACCTCTTTAATGTCGAAGAGGAAATACAACGAGCCTTGGGCCGCAAGGTTGAACTGAAGTCAGGTGGCTACCTGATTTTTGACCAAACAGAAGCGATGACGACGGTGGATGTGAATACCGGCGCGTTTGTTGGTCATCGCAATCTTGAAGAAACGATTTTTAAAACGAACCTTGAGGCTGCAACGGCGATTGGTCGTCAACTTCGTTTACGTAATCTTGGCGGTATTATCATTATCGATTTTATCGATATGGAAGATGCAGATCATCAGCGCCAAGTGCTTAGAACTCTGGAGCGCGTGTTAGAGCGCGATCACGCGAAGTGTAAAGTTACAGGTGTATCAGATCTTGGTTTAGTTGAGATGACCCGTAAACGCACCCGTGAAAGCTTGGAACAGGTCCTTTGCGATGTTTGTAGTGAATGTCAGGGGCGGGGGTCAATTAAAACGCCTGAAACGGTTTGTTATGAGATCTTCCGTGAAATTCTTCGCCAACATAGGGCCTATGATACCGATAGCTATTTAGTTTTAGCTGCACAGCCTGTCGTCGATTATTTGCTGGATGATGCATCCAACCACGTGGCTGAATTAGAAGCCTTTATAGGTAAAACCATTCGTTTTCAGGTGGAGCCAATGTATAACGCTGAAAACTTTGATGTAGTTTTACGCTAAAGCTAAAAAGGATTGCTAGTGAAACGCCACGCTCATTCTATATTTTGGTTCCTTTATTGGGGGCTCGCTGCGTTTGCAGCAATTGTGGCGCTCTTGCTGTTTTACATCAAAATTGTAGTAGAGGATGTAGATCAGTATCGATTGGATATTCAACAAAGTTTATCTGAACAACTCTCTGCGCAAGTTCACATTGCAAGTATTGAAGGTGCATGGCGTGGCTGGCAGCCAGTCATTTCACTTCGCGGCGTATCGGTGGATCAAATCGAGGCGGAAAAAGGTGCTTCATTTGGTTTGTTGGAGGGCGTAATTGCCTTAGATATAGGGGCCTCGTTACGGGCGTTTACACCTGTATTTTCTCAGTTTGATCTTCAAGGTTTAACGTTGAAATATGATCAAACACTCGCTTCTAAAGATAGCGCAACACCAGCTCAAGAAACGTCTTCATCAGAAACAAAAACGGAGCGGGGCTCTAACCCCCATGGAAGTTCCGATCTTTTATCTTTTCTATTAATGCAGCGTGCGATCAATATTGAAAATACGCGTATTGTTGTTATTCCTAAAAGCGGCGATGAAATAATCGTCGAGCCTATACAATTACATCTTCAACATGATGGTGTATTACATCAGCTTAAAGTTGACGCGGATCTAGTGACTGCGTCGGGCAAAGCCGATCTGAAGTTCGTAGCTGAAGTTGAAGGTGATCCTGCAGAAAAGGCAGCGAATTTTTATTTAAAGCTTTCTGGGCTTGATCAACAATTACTAAATCCGTGGCTGCAGTTAATGGATGTTCAGTTAGATGGTTTACAGGCTGAACAGGAAATTTGGGGGCAAAGCTATAAAGGAAAATTAGCTTACCTAACAGGTAAAACCTCAATTGAGAATTTTTCTTATCAAGACTACGTGTTTGAGCAGTTTACCGTTCAAAGTGCGTTGGTTCGTAGAGATCATAGCTTTCAGGTGCAGATTACTGATCTGATAATTGGCGCTGCTGAAGAGCAATTTACCTTGCCACGTATGAGCTTAGATATCGTACGAAACGGGATTGAAATTAAACCCAAGAAATTGATGATCGATCGTATTGATCTACAACGACTATCAGATTTGGTTATCAAGCAGCCTTTTATGCCGAAATCTGCGCTTGAGGTGGTCAATACGCTATCGGCGGAGGGGGTTGTAGAAAACTTATTGGTGTCTTGGAGTAAAGATGCTGAATTATCAGAATTTAAGTTACTTGCGGACCTTAGCAATGTAGGTATTGATGCTTGGGATGATGTACCTGAGCTAAAAGGGATTAATGGATTATTAAAGGCTGATATTGCTGGAGGAGAAATTCATCTTCAAAGCGATGATTTCATCATGCAGTACCCCACGTTATTTGATTACCGTTGGCAGTATCAACATGCTGATGGTGTGATTGGTTGGCGCTTCGAAGACAAAGGTGTAGTTGTAGCTTCTCAGTTACTTAATTTGAAGAACGAAGGTGTTTCTGCATCTGGGCGATTTAGTATTTATTTACCTTTTTCACGTGACGAACAGCCTCTTTTAAATCTACAAATTGGTATGAAAAACAGTGATGGTTTACATGCCAAATACTACATTCCTCCAAAGGAAGTGGGGGTAAAAACTTACGATTGGCTAGTAGCAGCTATCAAACGAGGTCATATTAATCAGGCGGGATTTGTACTAAACGGTGTAACTCGCTCACGTTTAGATGATTACCAATTGCCTAGTGTACAGATGTTTTTTAATCTTAGTGAGGCGTCTTTTGAATATCAGCCGGGCTGGCCGGCGGTTAACAAAGCGGATAGCTTTGTGTTCTTTCGAAATGGTGAATTAACCGCAGAGGCTAAGGGCGGGAAAATCTACGATTCTGATATCGATTTTGCTTGGGTTCACCTTCCAGTCTCTACTGATAAATTGCTTTTAACAGGTAGTGTTAATGGCTCAACAAAAGATATAGAGCGTTTATTGGCTGAGAGCCCGCTACGAAAAGAAGTTGGTGAGGAATTAGCGGCCTGGGAAATGGAAGGTAAGACCGCGACGCGTATTGAGATAGATTTACCTCTCAGGGGCAATAAAACGCCGAGAGTCGATGTGAATTCCTCCATTGTAAAGGGCAGGTTCCACTCAAAACATGACGGAATTGATTTTTCGAACATCAATGGATCTGTGAGATACAGTTCCTCCAATGGCCTTTCTTCTAATAAGCTTAATGCGCAATTGTTTGAACAACCTATCACTGCTGCTATTCGTACTCAGAAACGTAAAACTGCCATTGATATTCGTGGTGTGGTGAAAGCGGACTATATACGAAAATGGTTAGACTTAGATCTTTTAAGAGTCGCTCAAGGGGAGCTTGCTTATAGTGCGCGGTTGGATATGTGTCCGGGTAAAAGCTGTAATCAGTTGGTTATCAAAAGTGATTTAAAAGGTATCGCCTTATCAGCACCATCGCCACTTGCAAAAACAGCTGCTCAATCGACTCAGTTAACCATCATCAGTGATTTAGGCCGCCAGTTTAAAGATGATCGAAGTGTTGTACGTTTTAATTTAGGTAATCAGCTACGTGGCGTAATGCTTAATAGCAATAAAAAGGTATCTAGTGGTCGATTTACCTTGGGTGGTGAAAAGCCTACGTTACCAATGGCAAAGGGAATTTGGGTAAACGGTCGAGTTGCTATGCTCGATTATGATCAATTAGAACAATTTTTCAAAACAGCGGGTTTTTCTGAGAGCTCCGAAGGAAAATCAGTATCTACTCAATCTGATCATTTATTAAAAGAAGTGGATCTGAAGATTGACCAGTTTAGTTTTGAAGACGTTGTGTTGGATGATCTAAAAGTAATTCTCGCACCTGATGTGGGTGGTTGGATGCTAACCGCTAATAGTCCTCAAGTCGGTGGTAAGTTATGGATGCCGGAGGATTCTAGTCTGCCTTATAAGGTAAAACTAGGCCATCTTCGTATTGAGAAAGATGAAAGTGATAGCGAGCAGAGTGGTGTTGCTATAACGCCGCCTGTAGACCCGGCAGTGTTGCCTAAGCTTGATTTTAGTGTCGAAAACTTCGAACTAAATAAGCTTCCTTTGGGAAGTTGGAGGTTTATATTAAGGCCGACCTCTTCAGGGGCTGTAGTAAAGGATATTTCAGGCAATATGCATGGATCATCTGTTCGAGGCGAATTGCGTTGGGATAAAAATGGCAAAGAACTCTCCGATCTTACAGTAAAATTGGATAGTCAGGATTTTGGTAAAGTTCTCGATGCATGGGGTATTTCGGATACACTGGAAACTAAAAGTTTAAATGCCTATTTACAGCTTTCATGGAGTGGTGCTCCTTGGAAGTTTGAAGTGGGTAAATCGAATGGTGAAATGCAGTTTACGGCTAAGAATGGACGTCTGCTTGATGTCGGTAACTCAGGAAATATTCTTCGCATCTTTGGTATTTTAAATCTGCAATCATTAGGGCGAAGGCTGAGATTGGACTTTACCGATCTAGTTAAGACCGGTGTTGCTTTTGATGAAATGAAAGCCGATTACTCTATTAAAAATGGTATAGCACATACATCCACGCCATTCATGATGACGGGTCCATCTGCCAATATGGCTATGACCGGAAGCTTGAATCTGATGAATGAAACGGTTAATAAAGAGATCGAAGTCGCTTTACCTGTTACAGATAACATTCCTTTAGTCAGTGTGTTGCTTGGTGCACCGCAGGTGGCAGGTGCTGTTTTCCTATTTGATAAGTTGATTGGTGATCCTTTGGCTAAGTTCACCACGGTTAAATACCGTATGAACGGTGATTGGGGTAATCCGGAAATTGATATAGATCTCAATCAGAAAAAAGAGCAACCGGAACTGGATCAGGATCTCCATGATGGCTAAGTTGGCAGTTGCGCAGATGGTTTCAGGAGAGAGTGTTGTTACGAACCTTGAAGCTGTTGAGTTGTTAGTAGAAGAGGCTGCTAATGCGGGGGCGAAATTATTACTCTTGCCGGAGAATTTTGCTTTATTAGATTCTCGCGCACTTATTGATTTGGCTAGGGATGAAGTTAAAACACAGCGAATTCAAAAGTTTTTATCTTCCTTGGCAAAGAGATACAACCTTTGGTTGATAGCGGGCAGTGTGCCTTTATTGGCTAAAGGGTATGAGGAAATAGAAGATAAAGTTTGGGCTAGCTGCTTAGTTTTTGATGCTCAAGGGGCGTTAAAAGCTTCTTATAATAAAATTCACCTTTTTGACGTTGATGTAGCTGATGCTCATTCAGCTTATCGAGAATCGGACTTTATTCAAGCAGGGAATAAACTTGTCACTGTTGATACACCGTTCGGCTGTATTGGTTTAACTATTTGTTACGATCTAAGGTTTCCTGAACAGTTTCAAAAATTACGCCAAATGGGCGCTGACATAATTACAGTTCCTTCAGCTTTTACCTATGTTACAGGAGAAGCGCATTGGGAAGTCTTGCTACGAGCACGTGCCATTGAGAACCAATGTTATGTCTTGGCTGCTAATCAGGGAGGGGAACACAGCCCCAGCCGCAAGAGTTGGGGGCATTCGATGATTGTGGATCCTTGGGGAGAGGTGCTCGCGGTTAGAGAGTCAGCAGGTAAGGGCTTAGCGTTGGCTGATATTGATCTGAAAGCAGTGCAAGACAGGCGAGATGCAATGCCTGTCATGCAGCATCGAACTAAAGCCGGTTTTTAAACGCCATCTACTTCACGTAAATATTTAAACAGTTTTCTGGCCGCTGCTGGTGGTTTTTCCAGCTTCTGTTCTTTTTGAGCATTACGAATTAATTGGCGTAAATGTTGGATATCGGCACTTTCATGTTCTGCAACATAGGCTTGAAGTGCGCTATTACCTTCACCTATTAATCGATCACGCCAACGTTCTAATTTATGGAATGCTTGAGTATGTGCTTGATGACCTGCTTCGAATAGCCCGATGGCTTGTTCAATCTCATCACTATCTTCAGTGCGTAGCAGTTTGCCGATAAATTGCAGATGCCTTTTTTGAGCACCATTAGATTTAATACGGTGATACTCATCGATTGCACTGCGTAAACGATCATCTAATGAAAGCTTATCGAGTTGCTCTTTGTTGAGTTTGGTAAGCTTAGCTCCCAAATCTTGCAGCGCGTGCATCTGCTTTTTTACATCAGTTTTACTCAGCCATTCCTCTTCGGAATCTGACTGCAGGTGATCAAAATTGTCGTTTTCGCTCATGCTATTTCTCAGGCGTAAAAAACGGTGGCTAGACCTAAAAAGGCAAAGAATCCAACCACGTCAGTGATAGTTGTTAAGAGTACGCTGCCTGCTAGAGCAGGATCTATACCCAATGATTTTAGACATATTGGCAGTAAGGTGCCTGCTATAGCACCAGCTATGAGGTTAATAACTATAGCCAAAGCGATAACTATGCCTATATTCACATCTTGGAACCAGAGGGTGGCAACCACGGCGATAACCAGTGCCCATAAAACGCCATTTAGGGCGCCTACGATGATCTCTCTGTTTAGCAGCCAGCCTGCGTTTGACCGTTCTACGTGTCCTAGTGCTTGTCCACGTATTACGAGTGTTAAGGTCTGTGAGCCTGCTATGCCGCCCATGGAGGCTACAATCGGCATTAAGACTGCTAAAGCGACGACTTTTTCAATCGTATCTTCGAATATACCAATGACAGCGGAGGCTATAAAAGCGGTAAGTAGATTAATACCTAACCAAACGGCTCTACGTCTGGTTGTTTTCATTACTGGCGCAAAGGTATCTTCATCTTCATCTAGGCCGGCCATGCTCATTAGAGAATGGTCAGCATCTTCACGGATAACATCCACAACGTCATCGATTGTTATACGACCTAGAAGTTTACCATCATCGTCAACGACAGGTGCTGAAACCAGATCGTGTTCTTCAAACAGAGAAGCAACTTGATCATCAGGCATGCTGGCATTGATAGGTTCTATATCCGTATTCATGATCTCACGAATCGTGATAGACGGATCTGACACTAACAGTTTGGTTAGTGGTAGCAGCCCAATGTAGGAATCTTTTCGACTTACAACGATCAAGCTATCCGTCATTTCAGGGATTTCATCGTGACGACGGATATAACGTAAAGTAGTTTCTACGCTGATATCAGGACGGATAGTGGTTGTATCCGTGTTCATCAGGCCGCCAGCAGTATCCTCAGGGTAAGATAGCAGCTGTTCAACTCTGCGGCGGTTTTGCTTATCCATGATCCGCAGAGTTTCTTTCATTACACGATTGGGAAGCTGCTGAAGCACGTCAACCATATCGTCCGAATCTAAAGATTCTGTAAGCGCTAAAACCTCTTCAGAATTCATACGGCTTAAGATATCAGCCTGAATTTCATCCCCAAGGTGTTGTAATACTTCAGCTTCTAGATCCTCAGAGATCAAGTTCCATAGGATTTGACGCTCTTTGGGAGGGGACTTTTCAATTAGGCGGGCTACTTCGGTCGGGCGAAGAGCGCGGTTTAGCGTAAATCGAATCTGGCGAAATTCACCGCAATCGAGTGCTTCATTGAGCTTGTCCAGATTAGACTTGGTTTCTGTCTGCGCCATAGGATGCCGTCGCTAATGATTCGTCACGATGCTGTGAAAACTAGGATATCTACTAACGCGTTGATTATAGCGGATTGTAAAGGCGGGGATAACCCAATGATATGTATAAAAATTATTACTCGTCTTCGTCGAAGCGATTATTGATCAGTTCTTCGATGGCGATGAGGGCGCTTTCTTCATCAGTTCCCTGAGCCTTTACGGAGAGAGTGGTGCCTTGGCTTGCTGCTAGCATCATAACAGACATAATGCTTTTTCCATCCACTTCTCGACCATCTTTTACTAGAGTGATATCTGCAGAAAAGCGTGAAGTAACACCGATTAGTTTAGCTGCGGCGCGAGCATGGAGACCTAGTTTATTGATGATTTCTAGTTCTTTTTCTTGCATCGGGGTTAACTCAATTCTCTGTGGCGGACATGAACATTATCCATGTGTTGTGAGAAATGGGAAGCAAGACGTTCGCTTATATATACGGAACGGTGTTGCCCACCAGTACAGCCGATTCCAATTGTTATATAGCTGCGATTATTTTCGGCAAAGCGGGGCAACCAGCGAGATAGGAAGTCAGTGATATCGCTGATCATCTCGTTTACTTCAACCGAGTTGTTCAGAAATTCTTGAACCGGTTGTTCCTTCCCAGTGAACCTTCTGAGCTCAGGTATCCAATGGGGGTTAGGTAGCGCACGGACGTCGTATACAAAGTCTACATCCAGAGGCACACCATGTTTAAAACCGAAGGACTCAAATTGAACTGAAAGGGTCTGCTCTTTACGTTTAGCAACGCGCAGTTTGACGGTATCCCTTAAGTCGTAAAGAGATAGACGTGTCGTATCTATTCTAATATCCGCAAGGCTGGCAATAGGTTCCAGTAGTTCCGACTCTGATTGGATCGACTGTTGTAGATTCTTATGCTCATCGGAAAGCGGGTGCTTTCTACGGGTTGAGCTGTATCTTTTTAATAACGTAGCTTCAGATGAATCCAAAAAGATTACTTCATACTCTGCCCAGCGTTCTTGGCGAAGGTTAAGTAAAATTTGAGGGAATTTGGATAGATTGCTGAGTAGATTGCGCGCATCAATACTAACCGCAATGCGATCAGGATGACTGGGTTCACTACTCATCTGCTGGACTAAATCGGGCAGCAATAAGGCTGGAAGGTTGTCTATGCAATAGAAACCAATATCCTCAAGAGCTTGTAGGGCCGTGCTTTTGCCGGAACCTGATCGACCGCTGATCACTACAAGCTTCATTTCACTTCCTATGAACTAAGTTGGTAAATTGCCTGATAAAGAGCTTCGTTATCTTCAACACTTCTCAAATGTTCACGTACGCTCTCCTGACTAAATAGTTCAGCAATAGAGGCAAGTGTTTGTAAGTGTTCAGATGTTGCGTCTTCTGGTACTAAGAGAACAAACAAAAGATCGACAGGTTTGCTATCTATAGCGTCGAAATCAATTGGTTGAGCCAATTTGATTAAGTAGCCTTTAGCATCATCGCAATCAGATAGTCGGCAATGAGGTATAGCTATGCCATCGCCTATGCCTGTACTGCCTAATTTCTCGCGGCCGTGTAGGCCGTTGAAGATGCAAGATGCTTCTAGGTCAGGATTTTGCTCTGAAATAATTTCAGAAGCTTTTTCCAGAATGCGTTTTTTACTGCTGCCCTCAAGACCACAAAGGGTGCTTGAGGGAGTTAATAGTTCATGGACCAGCATAATACGTTGTAGCGTGAGGCCTATTTGTGATTTTTAAGTTTTTCTTTATGTTTAATAACTTGGCGGTCTAGTTTATCAGTTAGGCCGTCAATAGCAGCATACATATCATCGTGTTCGTGAGTTGCGAACAGTTGTGCGCCAGAGACATGCATCTCAGCATCTGCTTTCTGGCGCTGTTTCTCGATGCTTAGTGTTACTTGAACATTAGTGATGTTATCGAAGTGACGCTCAATTTTCTGCATTTTTTCTAGGACGTAGTTTTGCATTGAATCAGTCAGTTCAACATGATGTCCAGTAATATTAATCTGCATAGGTCTCTCCTACTTGAGTGGAGGCGTTTTGCCGCCGTCCTTATTTATTATCTCTTTATTAAACCAGACGCTTTCTTTCATTAGAAGGCGGAATTCCCATTGCTTCACGATATTTTGCAATGGTACGTCTAGCTACTTTGAATCCTTGTTCATCGAGGAACTGTGCGATTTTGTTATCGCTCAAAGGTTTGGCTGTGTTTTCTGCTGCAACCATCTTTTTAATTAGGGCACGGATCGCTGTTGAAGACGCTGCTCCGCCTGTGGCTGTGCTTACATGGCTGGAGAAAAAGTACTTCAGTTCAAAAATACCACGTGGCGTGTGCATAAATTTTTGCGTCGTTACGCGAGAGATCGTTGATTCATGCATCTCTACTGCTTCAGCAATATCGTGTAAAACCATTGGTTTCATGCCTTCTTCGCCATGATCTAGAAAGCCTGATTGTCGTTTAACAATCTCATTCGATACTTTTAATAGTGTTTCATTGCGGCTTTGTAGGCTTTTAATAAACCAGCGTGCTTCTTGAAGATGGTTTTTTAGATAGGTGTTATCTGAACTGTTATCAGCTCGTTTAACTAAGCCTGCATAACCAGAGTTTATTCTAAGTTTAGGCGAAACTTCTGGATTTAGGTTAACGGTCCAAACGCCGCGTTGTTTGGTTACGAGGACATCAGGGATGACATATTCTGCAGCGGTTTGGCTAATGCTAGCGCCAGGTTTCGGATTTAGGCTTTGAATGAGCTGAATAACTTGTTGTAGCTGTGGCTCCTTTAGGCGTGTCTTTCGCATTAATTGGCGATAGTCATGGGTGCCTAGAAGCTTGATATACTGATTAACTACTTTGATGGCTTCAGCGCGCCACTGTGTATCAGATGGAAGTTGACGTAGTTGAATAGCTAAACATTCGCTGAGGTCTCGACAAGCAATTCCAGCCGGATCAAATTGTTGTAGTCGATGAAGCACAGCTTCTATTTCATCAAGTTCAACTTCTTCATTATCCTCGGAATTTTGTTCTAAAAAGTGCTCGTGAATCTCCTCAAGAGGAACGGTTAAATAACCATCAGGATTGATGCCATCAATAATGTTGGTAGCAATGAGTCGATCTAGATCGCTCATTGGGGTCAAGTTTAGCTGCCAATGAAGGTGATCTTGTAATGTCTCTTCTGCAGTATCGTTTGATTCAAAAGAGTCTAGGTCATCTTTACTTAAAGTTGGTGTGGATGATTGGTAGGTATCTTCCCAGTTGCTGTCAGTAGACAGCTCTTCAGGAATGCTCTCATTCCAATTGTCCTCTGCAGCAGGAGAGTCGTCGAAATCTTGTTCGGCTGAAGTTTTCTTCTCTAGTTCATCGGCAGCAGCGCTTTGATGAGATTCTATATTTTCCTGCTCATTTGATGGCGCATCCGGAGTATTGTCATCCTCAGAAACATCTAGCATCGGATTGCTTTCAAGTGCTTCCTGAATCTCTTGCTGAAGATCCAGAGTAGATAATTGCAACAGGCGAATCGCTTGCTGCAATTGTGGTGTCATTGTGAGCTGTTGCCCAATTTTTAAATGAAGCGCTTGTTTCATAATACGGCGGTACTAACTCCAGAGGCTACAATCATCTTGTCACTAACTAAGGGTTTATAAGGTGAATTGATCACCGAGATACGCATTGCGCACTGCTTCATTGTTCATAATGTCATCAGGCTTACCATTGGCAAGTATAGTGCCTTCACTGACAATGTAGGCACTTTCGCAGATATCCAAAGTTTCTCGAACATTGTGATCGGTAATCAAAATACCAATGCCCTTGGACTGCAGATGGCGAATCGTTTGCTTAATGTCATTGACCGAAATAGGGTCAACGCCAGCAAAAGGTTCATCTAATAGTACAAATTCGGGTTCGGTTGCTAATGCTCTGGCAATTTCAACTCTACGTCTCTCACCACCTGATAGACTCATGCCAAGACTATCGCGTATATGAGTGATGTGGAACTCTTCCAGTAGATCATTCATTTTGGCCGTGATTGCTTGTTTGTCTAGATCTTTTCGCGTTTCTAGTATGGCGAGTAAGTTGTCTTGTACAGATAGTTTGCGGAAAATTGAGGCTTCTTGAGGTAGGTAGCCTATACCTTCTCGAGCACGTCCGTGCATGGGTAGCGCAGTGATATCTCGATCTTTGATTTTCACTTGGCCGCGATCTGCTTGTACAAGACCAACAATCATATAAAAACAGGTGGTTTTGCCTGCACCATTAGGCCCTAGAAGCCCAACGATTTCACCGCTGTTAATTTTTAGTGAGACGTCTTTAACAACTTCACGTCCTTTGTAGCGTTTGGCTAAATTTTGCGCTTCCAATAAGCTCATTAACGCAGGCCTTATTTCTTCTTGGTTGGCTGAATGACCATGTTTACACGGCCTTTTTCTTTGCCATCTTTAGAGGTGGCACCAAAAGCATCCACAATTGATTTATCTAGGTCGTAAACAATTTTATTGCCTGTAAAGGTATCTTTACCTTGTACGACTTTTGCGCTTTGTGTGATGGTTAGTTTCTTTTGGTTAACCATATACACCATATGTTTTCCCCAAGCGTCACTGTAATCACCATTTATTTCTTGTTGTTGGCGGAAGTGAGCGGGTGCACCTTTAGCGATTAATTTATCCACACCTTCGTTTGCTCGGTGCATGTCTACATGGGCTGCTTCGATTAGTAGTGAGCCTTGTTTGATAATGACATTGCCTTTATAGGTGGTGATACCGGTAGTGTCATTAATGCTAGCAGAATCTGCTGTGATGTAGATTGGCTTGTCCTGATCATCAGGCAGGGCGAAAACCGTATTTGACGCAAGCAAACATAATGCTACAAACGTTTGTGATAGCCTAATCAACATTTTGATGTGTTCCTTGTACCCTTGAATGCAAATTTAAAACGCGGGTGTTGAAATTAATGTCCATTCCAGTGCCTTGCATTAGAGTGCGTTCAGTTTCTAAGTTCACTGGCAGGTCTGTTTCAGCAATATCTTTTTTTGGATAAATCGTCAGCGCTTGGGTGGTTAGTTTTTTGCTTGAACGTGCATCTGAATTATCAATAACTATGACATTACCTGCAAGATCTATTCGGTTGTTATCGTCTTGCACTGTTCCTGTTTCTGAAGAAATGTTCACAGCAGAATTGTCAGAGCGATAAAGATTGCTTTTGGGTTCAATTAGAAAATTTTGTTTTTCTTTCGGGCTGTGTTCTAACCGGGGTGTCGTTAGTTCTTGCTTGAGCTTACCGTTTATATCCCACTCTTTAACAGCCGCTTGGTCGACAAAATAATCCATCTTTTCAGATAGAGGAGCTTTGGGCGTTCCGTGTTCTTGAGGTGAGCCTGAAAACCCCCAATACAGGAGTATTGGAATTAAAATGGCAGCAGCGATGATAATGCGCAATTTACTACTTAGATCAGGCATTTGCAGGAACTTTTATAGGTACTTAGCATGTAATAGTTCGAGTTTACCTTGAGCTTCAAGGATATGCTCGCAAAATTCTCGTGCAGCCCCTTCACCACCTTTACGTGTGCTACACCAATCGGCATGTTGCTTAACAAATTTATGCCCGTTCGGAACGCTGGCGCCAAATGCGCAGTGACGAATTGCGGCAAGATCTGGCAAGTCGTCACCTATATAAGCAGTCGTGGTTGCGTTGTGTGAGGTGTTAGACCAAAGTTCTTCTAAAGCGACAAGTTTATCTTCGCGGCCTTGATATAGGTAATTGATACCCAGTGATTTGCTGCGAAGTTCTACTTGTGGGGAACTACGCCCAGTAATGATAGCAGTCTCGATTCCTGCTTCCATCAGTAGCTTTAGGCCTAAGCCATCCAGTGTGTTGAATTGTTTGACTTCTTGACCATTTGGGAGAAAAAGAAGCTGGCCGCTGGTTAAAATTCCATCTACATCAAAAACAGCAAGTGTAATGTTCTTTAGAGAAGTTGTTCCAGTCATTAAATTACACCTGCTTTAAGTAGGTCGTGCATATTTAGGGCGCCAATTGGTCGGTTTGACTCATCTGTCACAATAAGTGCGTTTATCTTCTTGGCTTCCATTATCTGTAGGCATTCAGCAGCTAAAGCTTCGCTACTGACGGTGGTGCCTTTGCGCGTCATCACATCATCTATAGCCGTGGTTTTTAGGTCTACGTTCTGATCTAGCGCTCGACGTAAATCACCATCAGTGAATATACCGAGTAATTTACCGTCATGATCTATGATTGTAGTCATGCCTAGGCGTTTGCGAGTTACTTCCAAAAGCGCTTCTTGTAAAAGGGTCCCAGACTCAACCTCTGGTACGTCCTGATCAGCGTGCATAATATCGCTTACTTTCAGAAGTAACTTGCGACCTAAGCTGCCGCCTGGGTGAGAAAAGGCAAAATCTTCAGCGCTAAATCCGCGTGCTTCTAATAGGGCTATAGCTAATGCATCCCCGAGCACTAATTGAGTTGTAGTGCTTGAGGTTGGAGCCAGACCAAGAGGACAGGCTTCTTTTTCAACGCCGATGTGAAGGTTGGCATCAGAAGCTGTGGACAAGGTCGAATCAGCGTTAGCTGTAATACTAATAAGCGGAGTCTTCATTCTTTTTAATAAAGGAATGATAGTAACGACTTCGGCGGTTTCTCCTGAATTAGAGAGGGCAATTACTACATCGTTTGAAGTGATCATTCCTAGATCGCCATGGCTTGCTTCGCCAGGGTGAACAAAAAAGGAGGGTGAGCCTGTGCTTGCTAAGGTTGCAGCAATTTTTTTACCAATATGACCTGACTTTCCCATACCTGTCACAATGATTCTACCGTTGCATTGAAACATCAGTTCGCAGGCGCGAATGAAATTCTCATCCAGATGGCTAACTAAGTCAGAAACGGCCTCAGCTTCGAGTTGAATCGTACGTTTTGCTGAACTGAGAAAATCAGGTTGTGACATCAGAAACCTATTGTGTCTATTGAGATACGGTCATAGTGTATAGCAGGATCAGATAGCCTGCATAGGCAGAGGTTAAAAGGCTGCCTTCAAATCGACTGATAGAAGGGGGCTTTTGCCATAAGGCGAAAGCCATTAGTGCGAACGTTAGGCCCAGCATTGCGACATAGTCTCGTTGCAGAACAATGGCATCCATACCTATAGGCGCAATGAGACCTGGAACAGCCATTACTGCAACAAGGTTGAAAATATTAGAGCCAACTACGTTGCCAATAGCGATGTCGTGATGGTTCTTTAATGCACTTGCTACGGATGCTGCTAGCTCGGGCAGGCTGGTACCTATGGCTACAATTGTTAAGCCTACGACAAGTTTACTAACTCCCATTGCGAATGCGATTTCACTTGCGCCCCAAACAAGTAATTTAGAACTGGCAGCAAGAACAGCTAATCCTGCTATTAACCAAAAAATAGCCTTTTTAGTTTCTAACTCAGGTAGCTCTTCTTGGTCGTTTGCTAGTTCATCTTGAGACGCATTTTTTTGGAAGCGATTAAATAGGTAAAGGCATACTGCTAGGGCTATTAGCAGAATAATGCCATCCATGCGGCTTAGGTGTAGGTCAAAAAGAATCACGCCGGCAAGAAGGGTTACGCCTAATAAAAGCGGTAACTCTTTTCGTAAAACACCCGATTTTACCGGTAAAGGCGCAATTAATGCGGTGATACCAAGTACTAGTGCGATGTTGGCGATGTTGGACCCTAGTGCGTTACCAATTGCAAGATCTCCAGATCCTGATGTTGAGGCCATGATCGATACTAGGATTTCGGGAGCTGAAGTACCAAACGAAACAATTGTCAGGCCGATCAACATCGGTGACATACCAAAATTTTTAGCTGTCGCTGCAGCCCCTTCTACAAACTTATCTGCACTCCAGACCAATAAAACTAAGCCGGCCAATAGTGCCAAAATTGGGTAAAGCATAAAGAAAATATGTTCCAGTATTAGATGAAGGACGCTATTAAAACAGAATGCAGGTGCCGTTTAAATCAGCGCGAAGGAACTATAGGTAAATATTCCCGTTTTTATATCGAAATGGTATAGTTGCGACCCCACAAAGTAGGGGTTATTGAATAAAGCCTGAACAGTGGAACGGACTTAAGCTGTTTTGCACGTTTTATAAATGGAATCTTATGAGTCAGTTTGATGATGTAGTCATCGATATCCAGCAGTTGAGCTTCGCTCGTGGTGAAAGACCGATATACAGTAATGTCGATCTTAAAATACCCCGGGGCAAAATTACTGCAATTATGGGCCCTTCAGGTACTGGTAAAACTACACTGCTAAAATTGATTGGTGGTCAGTTAAAACCCGATACAGGCTCTATCTCGATTGATGGTCAAAATATCCCAGAGTTAAGCCGTAGCGAACTTTTTGCTGTGCGTGAACGTATGGGTATGCTTTTTCAGAGTGGCGCTCTTTTTACCGATATGAGCGTATTTGAAAATGTGGCATTCCCTTTACGAGTCCACACGAATCTATCTGAAGATATGATTCGCGATATTGTGTTGATGAAACTTCATGCGGTCGGTTTACGCGGCGCTAATGAATTAATGCCAAGCGAACTATCGGGTGGTATGGCTCGACGAGTTGCACTTGCACGTGCGATCGCACTAGATCCTGATATTTTAATGTATGATGAGCCATTTACTGGTCAAGACCCTATTGCTATGGGGGTGCTAGTCAATCTAATCAGGCATTTAAACGACTCTTTAGGCCATACCAGTATTATTGTTTCACATGATATTCAGGAAACTTTAGGTATAGCT
Organism: Neptuniibacter sp. SY11_33; assembly: GCF_047778025.1. Lineage (GTDB taxonomy): Bacteria > Pseudomonadota > Gammaproteobacteria > Pseudomonadales > Balneatricaceae > Neptuniibacter. Next base: position 2,790,324 of record NZ_CP180543.1, on the reverse strand, counting down.
GACTATGTATTTATTCTCGCTGACGCACAAGTGGTTGCTCAGGGGACGCCAGAAGAGTTACTGGAGGTAGAATCGCCGCAGGTTAAACAATTTATGCATGGTTTGCCTGATGGCCCTGTGCCGTTTCATTTTCCTGCAGGTGATTATGCTGATGATTTGCTACAAGGTGGTTTGAAATGAATAAATTAGCTTCCTTGGGGCATGTGACGTTAAGTAAATTAGCTTCGTTCGGTCGTGCAACAATGATTTTGTTTCAATCGTTGATTGCTAAGCCTCAACCGCTAATGATGTTCCCTTTATTGGTAAAACAGATCTACTTCGTTGGCGTTTTGTCGATGATTATAATAGTGGTTTCGGGTCTGTTTATCGGTATGGTTTTGGGATTACAAGGTTATACTATCCTTGTCGACTACGGATCTGAACAAGCCGTAGGGCAAATGGTAGCTTTGAGTTTGGTTAGGGAATTGGCTCCAGTAGTCACCGCACTGTTATTTGCCGGCCGAGCGGGTTCTGCTTTAACAGCGGAAATCGGCTTGATGAAAGCTACTGAACAGCTTTCTAGCCTTGAAATGATTGGTGTTGACCCATTGCGTCGCATTATTGCGCCACGTTTTTGGGCTGGCTTTATCTGCTTACCTATCTTAGCGGCAATATTTGCGATCGTAGGGATCTACGGTGGAGCTTTGGTAAGCATTGATTGGTTAGGCATATACGATGGCTCTTTTTGGGCCAATATGCAGAACTCAGTAGATTTTTACGAAGATGTTGTTAACGGCTTAATTAAAGCGGTTGCCTTTGGCTTTGTTGTAACTTGGATTGCTGTATTCCAAGGCTATGACTGTATACCAACCTCGGAAGGTATTAGTCAGGCTACAACGAAAACAGTGGTTTTTTCATCCCTTGCGGTGTTAGGACTAGATTTTATTCTTACAGCAGTAATGTTTGGAGAACTTTAATATGCGTATGCGGGTCTTGGAGATCAGCGTAGGTGCCTTTGTCTTGGCAGGTATTTTAGCGTTGGTGGGATTGGCGTTGAACGTAAGTGGTTTAAGTATGTCTACAATTGACAATACTTATACTGTTTATGCCCGCTTTGAAAATATTGGTGGCCTGACACCTCGAGCAAAAGTAACAATGTCTGGTGTCACTATTGGTAAAGTTACAAACATTGAGCTAGACACGGAACAGTTGGTCGCTAAGGTTTCTATGGAAATTAATGGCGATGTTGATTTTCTTTCCATCGATAGTTCTGCAGCGATTCTAACTGCAGGTTTGCTGGGTGAGCAGTATATCGGTGTTACCGTTGGTGCCGAAGAGGAATATCTCAGTGATGGTGGTCTTATCGAAGATACTCAATCAGCGCTAGTGCTGGAGGAGTTAATCGGTAAATTCCTCTTCAATGAAGCGAGTGAGTGATTATGTTACAGCAGGTTTTTAAACGATTAGGCCACTTGGCCGCGATCGTTGCTTTCGTGTTTTCTTTCAATGCTTATGCATCTTGGGAAGAAGCGGGTAAAGTCATTGAAGGTGCTACGTCAGACGTTCTGCAATTGTTGGAAGATGAAGAGCTCCTAAAGGAAGAACAGAAAGAGCAATTGATTACGGAAATTGACACTATTCTTTCTCCTGTAGTGGATTTCGATTACATCGCAAAAGGTGTAATGGGGAAATACTATCGCAGAGCGTCAAAAGAGCAACGTGAACAGTTTAGTGATGTTTTCAAAACAACGCTTTTAAAAACTTATGCTAAAGCGCTTGTCGGATTTAAAATTGAGCGTTACGAGATGGTGCCACCTCGTAAGAAAAGCCCTGACGAGAAAAAGCAGATTATTACTGTAAACGTTTTTGCTGCAGACGGTACTAAGTTCGCTCTGATCTACTACATGAAAAAGAGTGTAGATGAGTGGAAGTTGGTTAACGCTGTATTGGATGGTAGCGTAAATATTAAGCTGAGCTTTAAAAACCAGTTTGCAGATCTGATGCAGCGTAATCGTAATAACGTTGATAAAGTTATTACGAGCTGGAAAGAGAAGGTAGATCCTGACAAGGAAAGTGCTTGATGACAACGGCTAGGATTAAGTCAGCACAGTTAATCACGATTGAAGGGGAGCTCAAATTCCCTGTAATTATGCAACTACGTAAGCAAGTCGAATCGTTATTGTCTGGTCTGAATGGTACGGCACAAGTGGATTTTGCCGAGGTTACCTCGGTGGATAGTTCTGCGTTGTCTTTTTGGTTGTGTTGTTTACGTTTTGCAAAACGTAATGAATTAGAGCTTGAACCTATCAACTTACCTGTAGAAATGCAGGGTATTGCAAAACTGGTTGGGCTTGAAGACCTAACAAATTGATTAGTATTAAGTGATATTGGATTAAGGCGATGCTTAGCATCGCCTTTTTTGTCATGATCCGGTATTATTTCCGCCTTATTTTTATCTAGAAGTATTCTATCGGGAGCTTTGCATGCAGGCTGAACAGGTTAAGCAGATTCTAGAATCTCAACTTGAGAACTGTGTAGTTACAACCGCAGGTGAAGGGTGTGATTTTCAGGTAACCGTTGTAGGTGAACTGTTTGAAGGGCTGCGTCCGGTGAAATGTCAGCAGCTTGTCTATGCTTGCTTGAATGAGCATATCGCAAATGGAACGATTCACGCTCTAACGATTAAGACATATACCCCAGCGCAGTGGGAAGCTTCCCAGAACTAAACGCCTTTTACTGGATTGACCATGGATAAACTTATTATTACAGGTGGCGAGCAGCTTACAGGTGAAGTTCGCATCTCCGGTGCTAAAAACTCGGCGTTACCTATTCTTGCTTCAGCTTTGCTAGCGTCTGAGCCAGTTACAATTTGTAACTTGCCACACTTGCATGACATTACGACGATGCTTGAACTGTTGCGTCGTATGGGTGTTGAGCTTGTTATTGATGAAAAACTAAATGTAGAAATTGATGCCAGCACAATCGATAAACTGGTTGCACCTTATGAACTAGTAAAAACGATGCGAGCATCAATCTTGGTACTGGGCCCTATGGTGGCGCACTTTGGCGAAGCTGAAGTATCCCTTCCTGGTGGTTGTGCTATCGGTTCACGCCCAGTCGATCTCCATATTCAGGGGCTGCGTGCAATGGGCGCAGACGTTGTTGTGGAAAACGGTTATATCCGCGCCACAACAAATGGTCGCTTAAAAGGTGCCCGAGTGTTCTTTGATACTGTAACGGTTACAGGTACAGAGAACATTCTTATGGCGGCAACGCTGGCTGAAGGTCAGAGTATTCTTGAGAATGCCGCTCGTGAACCTGAAGTGGTAGACCTAGCGGAATGTTTGATCGCGATGGGTGCGGACATTACTGGCCACGGTACAGATACTATTGTTGTCAATGGTGTTGAAAAGCTACACGGTTGTAAATTCCCTGTGGTTGCTGACCGTATTGAGACTGGTACATATCTAGCAGCTGTAGCGGCAACGCGCGGTAAAGTAAAGATCAAAAATACATCGCCAGCAATTCTTGATGCTGTTCTGCAAAAACTTGAAGAAGCGGGAGCGCACATAACTACGGGTGATGACTGGATCGAGCTGGATATGAAAGGCCAGCGTCCAAAAGCAGTTAATGTAACTACTGCACCTTATCCTGCTTTCCCGACAGATATGCAAGCGCAATTTTCTGCGATGAACGCGGTATCTGATGGTGTCAGCATTCTAAAAGAAACAATATTTGAAAACCGTTTCATGCACATGCAAGAGATGATTCGCATGGGCGCTAAAATCAATATCGATGGCAATACTGCAGTAGTTGAAGGCGTTGAGCGTTTGCAGGGTGCACCTGTTATGGCAACAGATCTCCGTGCTTCTGCAAGTTTGGTTATTGCTGCATTGGTTGCAGACGGTGACACCGTAATTGATCGTATCTACCACATTGATCGCGGTTACGAGTGTATAGAAGAAAAATTACAGTTATTAGGCGCACGTATTAAGCGTGTTCCAGGTTAAACAGGTATATAGAACGCTATGAAGCAGCAACTAACGATTGCACTGTCCAAGGGACGTATCCTCAAAGAAACTCTGCCTTTATTGGCGGAAGCTGACATTGTGCCGGCAGAGGATATTCATAGCAGCCGTAAACTGATTTTTGATACAAACCATGACAACATCAAATTGGTTGTCATTCGTGCTACTGATGTACCGACTTATGTTGAGTACGGTGGAGCGGATATGGGTATCGCAGGTAAAGATGTTCTGCTAGAGCATGGTGCTGCTGGTTTGTATGAACCTTTGGATCTGAAAATCTCTAAGTGCAAGCTTATGGTTGCAGGTATGAAAGGGGCTAAGCCAGTTGAAGGCCGAATGAAAGTTGCTAGTAAGTTTGTCAATGTGACCCGTGACTACTTTGCTAAACAGGGATGTCAGGTTGATATCATCAAGCTTTATGGCGCTATGGAATTAGCACCGCTAATGGGCTTGGCTGACCGTATCGTTGATATCGTAGACACAGGCAATACCTTGCGAGCTAACGGTCTAGAGCCGATGGAAGAGATTGCAGATATCAGTTCACGTTTGGTTGTTGGTCAGCCTTCAATGAAAATGAAGCACCGTCAGATCCAACCGATCTTAGATAAATTAGCTGATGCAATTGCCCGCCGTGATGGAGAAGCGTAATCATGACTGATTTGAATATTAAACGTCTGGATTCTACTCAGGCTGATTTCCGTCAGCAGATGGATAAATTGCTTGCGTGGGAAGCGGTATCTGATGAAAAAGTAAATCAGATCGTCAATGAGATCCTTCAGCGCGTTGAGCAAGAAGGCGATCCAGCGGTTGTTGAGTACACCAACCGTTTTGATAATACGTCTGTATCCGAGATGTCTGAGCTTGAAATGAGCAAAGAGCGCCTGCAAGCAGCTTTAGACAATCTTCCTGAAGATCAGCGTAAAGCCCTGGAAATTGCTGCAGAGCGTGTTCGTAGCTATCACGAGCGTCAACTCGTTGATTCATGGCAGTACACTGAAGCTGACGGCACTATGCTAGGTCAGAAAGTAACGCCAATGGATCGTGTTGGTCTGTATGTACCAGGCGGTAAAGCTGCGTACCCATCTTCAGTATTGATGAACGCAATGCCAGCAAAAGTTGCGGGTGTTGAAGAGATCATTATGGTTGTGCCAACACCTGGTGGTGAGGTGAACGAGCTAGTACTTGCAGCAGCATGTTTATCAGGCGTTGATCGCGTTTTCTGTATTGGTGGTGCACAAGCGGTTGCGGCTTTAGCTTATGGTACAGCGACTGTGCCTAAAGTAGATAAGATTGTAGGTCCAGGTAACATCTTTGTGGCAACAGCGAAGCGTGCAGTATTTGGTGCTGTTGGTATTGATATGATTGCTGGCCCGTCAGAAATCCTTGTTGTTTGCGACGGCCAAACTGATCCTGATTGGGTCGCGATGGATCTTTTCTCCCAAGCTGAACACGATGAAGATGCGCAGCCAATTCTGGTGACACCTGATGCAGGCTTTATTGATGCAGTAGAAGCGAGCATCAACAAATTGTTGCCAACCATGGAGCGTAAAGAGATTATCGAAACCTCTCTACGCTTGCGTGCTGCGCTCATTAAGGTTGCAGATATGGACGAGGCTATTGAAGTTTCAAACCGTATCGCGCCAGAGCATTTGGAATTGTCTGTAGATAATCCTGAAGCGCTATTACCAAAGATTCGCCATGCAGGCGCAATCTTTATGGGGCGTTATACAGCTGAGGCACTAGGTGATTACTGTGCAGGTCCTAACCACGTTTTACCGACGTCTGGCACTGCAAGGTTCTCTTCTCCACTAGGTGTGTATGACTTCCAGAAACGTTCTTCCTTGATTATGTTCTCTGAAGATGGCGCTTCTGAAATGGGTAAAGTTGCATCAGTACTTGCGCGCGGTGAAAGCCTTACAGCGCATGCTCGTTCAGCAGAGTACCGTATTAAGTCTTAATTGAAAAATTTAGACTTTTCGATGAAGGGCTGCCTGAAATGGCGGCCCTTTTTATTTGCTATGTAATGAGGATTAGTTACGGCTTTTAGGTCGTTCACCAATTTCAGCATCAAAGGAGAGCTCTTTGCCTTCCCGAAGAACTTTCACGCTGACTACCTGACCTGGGCGCAGTCTGGCTATTTGAGTCATCGATTTGCGGCCATCCAAAATAGGATTATCATTGATGGTCAGCATTACGTCACCTGGTTGCAGGCCCGCTGTATGGGCTGGACCGTTGCGGAAAACGCCTGCAATGATAAGTCCTTGAAGTTTTTTAAGGCCAAATGATTCAGCTAGGCTAGGTGTGAGCTCTTGTATCTCAATACCCAACCATCCGCGCACAACGCGACCATGCTGTATTAAATCCTGCATAACCTGTTTAGTCAGATCTGATGGAATTGCAAAGCCGATCCCTTGAGAGCCACCTGATTTAGAAAAAATTGCGGTATTAATGCCAATCAGATTGCCAAAGGCATCAATCAAAGCACCTCCAGAGTTACCCGGATTGATAGCTGCGTCTGTTTGTATAAAGTCTTCATAGGTATTCAGGCCGACACTGTTTCGGCCCGTAGCGCTGATGATGCCCATCGTCACGGTTTGCCCAACACCAAACGGGTTGCCTATGGCTAGGACTACATCCCCAACACGATAATTTTCAGTTTGGCCGAGTGTAATACTGGGTAAGTTTTCCAGTGTGACCTTTAAAACGGCTAAGTCTGTTTCTGGGTCTGTGCCGATTACTTCTGCGGCAGCTTCTCTGCCATCCTTCAAAGCTACGATAATACTATCGGCACCTGAAATTACGTGGTTATTGGTAACTATATAGCCTTGAGAGCTTAGAATTACACCAGAGCCTAGGCTGGACTGAACTCGCTCTCGTTGTGGAATGCTGTCGGAATCAAAGAAGTTACGGAAAAAAGGATCGTTGAAGAGAGGATGTACATTCTGTCTAACAACAGTCTGGGTGTAGATGTTAACAACAGCAGGCGCAGCGACTTCTACAGCATCTGCGTAAGAAACAGGGCCAATATTTCCTTGTAGAGTCGTATTGTTACGGGCTTCACGGAACTCAATGGTAGAGTTTGAACTATCTAATAGATCTGGAAAGACTTGCAACAGGAGAATAGCGACAAGGACGCCTGAGAGGATAGGCCAGAAAAGAAAGTTAAATTTACGCATGAGTGTATAGTCGAAACGCCATAAACAAGCTTAGAATTATACGATTAATATTCCCTTTGTGAATGGATAACAGAAGAATGTCGGTAAAACTATCAGATCTAATCGCATATATAGAGCAGCGATTAGAGCCAAACCAATTTAAAGATTACTGCCCGAATGGTCTGCAAGTGGAAGGGCGAAGTGATGTTAGCACAGTTATAACGGGTGTAACGGCTTCTCAAGCTTTGATAGATAGAGCTATCGATGAAAATGCTGATGTCTTGTTGGTGCATCATGGCTTTTTTTGGAAAGGAGAGAATAGCTGTATTACAGGGATTAAAAAACGTCGCATCAAAGCCTTGCTAGATAATGATATTAGCCTGCTTGCTTATCATCTGCCATTAGATGCTCACCCTGAGATCGGTAACAATGCCCAACTCGCTAAGCTTTTAGGAATCGAGGGTTTTGGTGCTTTAGAGCTTGGCAATCCGCGCAGTATTGGCAATACGGGAGAGTTACCTGAAGCCATGTCCGCAGAAGCGGTCGCTGATCATATAGAGAGGGTTTTAAATAGAAAACCTTTACTGATTAAAGGCGGAGACCACCCTATTAAAAGGATTGGTTGGTGCACGGGGGGTGCCCAAGGTTATATCGAGAAAGCGATAGAGCAGGGCTTGGATGCTTTTATCTCTGGTGAAGTCTCAGAGCCAACCTTCCACAGTGCAGTAGAGAATGGTATTCACTACTTTGCAGCAGGCCATCACGCAACGGAGCGTTATGGTGCCAGAGCATTAGGTGAGGAACTGGCGCTGAAATTTGGGCTTCAACACCAGTTTATCGATATAGACAATCCCGTTTAAGCTTTCGCTTTTGGTTCTGCTGTTTCTGCGTCTACATTGCTAGGCGCATCAGCAGGAGTCTGTTCTTCCTCTTTGGTTTCCTGTTCTTCTTTCAAACCAAAGTTTTCAGATAACGTACCTTCATCTTCAGGAGACTTAGGTGCGTAATCTTTAGGTTGTTCGGCAGAGCTTTCTACTTGTTCTGCTTCAGTGGCAGGTTTTTCTTCAGCTGATTTTTCTTCTGCTTCGCTTTCTAGCTTTGGAGTCAAAGAGGGTTCAATGGCTAGATCAACGCTACCTGGCTGGCATAAGCCTTGTGCACCAGTAGCAAGATGTTCATGAACATCTTTGTAGCTGTTAGTCAGGTTGTTGACTAGCGCTGCTGTTTTTTCAAAGTGTTCAGTAACTTCGGTCTTGTAGCTGTCTAGTTCTTTTTGAGTACTTTCTAGTTTCTCAGCGAGTTCTGCTTGGCGTTGTGCGCCTCCGCCAGAACGTCCCATCAAAAAACCAATTACGGCGCCAACAACAAGGGCTGCAATACTAATAAGCCAAACGTTTTCCACAAAAACTCCTTATAAACTTGGCATTTTAAGATGAATTAGGAGCTGACAAAGATAGCCTGAATCTATTGTATAAGGTACAGCGTCAAGGGATCTTTGATAGCTTTGTGCAAGGATAAATCAATTATCTATCCCTGCCTATTATAAATAATTTTCGGCTTTATCCGTGGATAAATGAACTATAGATTGGTCGAACTTAGCTGGTTTATTGTTTAAAAGTACTTTGTTTCGCCGCTTCTTGATGGGAGGACTGCGCCTCACCATGTAATAGATCTAGATACTCAATCTGTTCTTTGATGATAGCTTTAGCTAAATTGATATCTTGATCTTCAATCGCACCCAGTAGTCTGCGATGTTGCCCTAAGATAATTTCTCTTTCACGGAAACGGTATGCAATCATGTTAGCAACCGGTTGCAGAGCCTCGATCAACGAATACATCACAAAGCTCAGCATACGGTTACCACTTGCATCGGCTATGGCGCGATGGAAGCGAACATCAGCCGCGCAGAATTCTTCAGGGCTAATATTGGTATTGGATTGATAATTTAATTCGGCTCGCAGTTTATCTAGATCTTGTTCTGATCTGTTAACGCAGGCTTGTTGGCAGCATAAACTTTCTAACTCTAGTCGAGTGCTGCTCACTTCAGTCAAAGATATCTGGTTCATACTGACAAAAAGTGTCGCAGCTGTGGTCATCTGATCACTGAGCTCTTCAGCTCCTAAGTGGTTTACGAAGGTGCCACCAGTAGGGCCTCGGCGTGAACGGATTAAGTTCTTAGCAGCGAGACGCTTGAGCGCTTCTCGAATCGTAGGGCGTGATACGTGAAAGCGTTCAGCTAGTTCACCTTCTGTAGGCAAGCGATCATCTGCTTTTAGGGAGCCATCTAAAATCGCTTCCTGTAATTGATCAGCGACTTGTTTAGACAAGCTGGACTTATTGATAGGTGCTACTTCTAGGCTCACGTATTACTCCATAGGATTGCTAATACTACGAATAAGCTATTCTACATAAACTGAAACAATAACATCATAGCTTGTATCATTTAAAAATCTATTTTATATTTGTATGACAAATAGATAAATAAGTTGGGAGATCGGCATGTTCAAAGCGCTCGTGTTAAATCAAAACGACGGTAAGACTGTAGCGGAAGTGACAGAATTGAGTCTGGATCAATTACCAGATCAGAATGTTTTGGTTAAAGTCGATTACTCCTCGTTAAACTACAAAGATGGTTTAGCTATTACAGGTAAGGGCAAAATTATTCGGAACTTCCCTATGGTTCCGGGTATAGATTTAGTTGGCACAGTGGAAGAGAGTGCTGATGGTCGTTATCAGAAAGGCGATAAAGTTGTACTGACAGGTTGGGGTGTAGGTGAAAACCATTGGGGTGGTTTTGCTGAGTATGCACGTCTAAACGCAGATTGGTTAGTACCTCTTCCTGAAGGTATGGATCCTGTTCGCACTATGCAGATCGGTACAGCAGGTTTAACTGCCATGCTGTGTGTAATGGCTCTGGAAGAGGGTGGTGTAACACCTGATAAAGGTCCAGTCATTGTTAGTGGTGCCGCAGGCGGTGTAGGTAGTGTTGCCGTTTCAATCTTAGCCGGGCTTGGTTATCAAGTTACGGCTATTACGGGCCGTCCTGAAACAGAGAGTTATCTGAAAGGTCTGGGGGCTTCAGAAATTGTTAGTCGAGAGCAGATGGCAGAGCCAGCAAGGCCTCTAGAGAAACAGCGTTGGGCAGGTGCGGTTGATACTGTGGGTGATAATATCCTAGGTCGCATTATATCAGAAACAGACTATGGTGGTGTTGTGACTGCATGTGGTCTTGCTGCCAGCTTCAAGCTACCAACAACAGTTATGCCATTTATTCTTCGTAATGTTCGTTTGCAAGGGGTTGATTCAGTGATGTGCCCTTATGAGCGTCGTCAAGAAGCTTGGAAAAGACTACAAACTCAATTACCAGATAATGCTGTAGGCGATATTGCTCAAATCATCGCGCTAAATGAGTTGCCTGACTATGCTGAGCAAATCACCAATGGCCAAGTTAAAGGTCGAGTAGTTGTAGATCTTAAAAGCTAAACGATCGACCGTTTAGGTGAAAAAATACGGCTCTATATTTAGAGCCGTATTTTTATTAATGGACTATTAGATCGAAGGCTGACCTATCCATATAGGCCATCCACTCGAGGTTTTATCAGGATTGGGGTGTAAATAATCAGGAAAAGTACCCAAGCGAGCATCCATAGCGTGCCTGATAAGTGCAGCGTTGTGAGGTACGAAAGAGGTAATAGCCCCACGCTTAGTCGCACAGCTGCGGCTAATATCATCAATATAAAGGCAGTAATGATTAGCGGTCCGACTTTCAGAGGTCGACCTGTATGTCCCAAAGAAACACGTGCCATCATACCTAGTGTTAACCCCCCAATACTTCCAGCAGCAAATGCATGGTAAGCAATCGAAGTGCTAATTAGATCCAGTAAACTTAGGCTATAAAGGATAAAACCTAACGCAACAAACAGGTAGCCAAACTGAAGAATCCATACCAAAGGTACCGCAAAGATCCGTTTGTCGAACCAGCCTGCTACCCGAATTAGATTCGCGAATCCCAGTAATAGACTGATACCAATAATTAGAGGCTTAACCTCTGTCAGGCTTAAAAGAACCCAAATTGCAGTCAGGGGGATAATCGCTTTCTCCAGCCAAGCATGTTTTGTTACTTTTACGCCTTCAACTCCGCGCTCAGTAAAAAATGGAATAACACGGCCACCCAAGATACTTATGACCATGATGACTAAAAATAGGCCTAGTTGAATTCCTTTCGCTGCTGTTGTCTCAGTGTAGCCAAGTAGTTGCAAGTGCATGAGTAGGTTGGCAATGAAGAAGCTAAGTAAGAGCGGCACAAACATCAAATTACGATAGTTTCTAGACTTAATAACTGGCCAAGCCACGCAAGCGGCCACCATAGGCGCGAAGGCTAAATCAGTGACAGCGACTAACCAAGGGTCGATCGCTGGGAATAAAGGCATTAAGCGCGCACTAAACCAGAGTAAAAAAAGTGCAGCGAGAGGCCAGCTATAAAGTGTTTGTACGTTAGTCCATGTCTTAACTGCGGTCATTAAAAAACCGGCGATGATGGCTAAAGAAAATCCAAATAGCATTTCGTGGGCATGCCAGAATACACCATAGTTATAGTGGTGAGGCTGAATACCGCCACTATAGATAACCAGCCACGCAGCCATTAAAAGTATGGCTGAGAGTGCTCCACCTAAGAAAAATGGGCGAAATGCCAAATTAAAAAGAGAAAAGGGTGAAGGGGTGCGTCTTTCTTGTAGTTGGATCATGGGATCTCTCCGCCGCTTAGATCAGCAGTGTTATAATCTACACTAAGAATTACTAAATGTGTATTAAAAATACATCTTAAAGAAGTGTTAACGTTCATTTTATTGATCTGACAACGAGCTTTTGACGAGGGATATCAGTGCGACAGTTAATTTTAGGTGGTGCCAGGTCGGGTAAAAGTCAGGTGGCGCAAGAAAGAGCTACCATCACCGGCCAGCCTGTTGTTTATATCGCTACCGCTCAAGCACAAGACTCGGAGATGGAGCAGCGTATTGAATTACATCGTCAGAATCGACCGAGCGAATGGCAGATATTAGAGATCCCTTTTGACTTGCCGGATGCACTTTATAGTTTGAGTGGTAAGGGAAACACAGTTTTAGTTGATTGTTTAACTCTTTGGTTAACCAATCTGTTATTAAAAGGTTTGGAACCTATGCAGGAAGGCATGAAGGCGCTTACTGCTGCTGTTGATGATTTTGAAGGGAACTTAATACTGGTTTCGAATGAGGTAGGTTGGGGAATTGTCCCTATGGGCGAATTGAGTCGTCAATTTCAAGATAACACCGGTCGATTACATCAAGATTTGGCTGCCGTTGTGGAAGTGGTGACGTTAACAGTGGCGGGTATTCCAATGGCTGTCAAAGGAGATATTAAGTGAACTTGCAGGAATGGTCGCAGATTAAAGCTAAACCTTTAAACGTTCAAACTGAACAAGCTGCTTTATCTCATCAAGGAAACCTAACTAAGCCACCCGGCTCTTTAGGCGTATTGGAAAAAGTTGCTGTGCAAATGGCTGCAATGCAAGCGCAGCCATTACCTTCGGCAGATCGTGTAAGCATCTCTATTTTTGCTGCAGATCATGGGGTGGCTGCTCAGAATGTATCCGCGTTCCCCCAAGAAGTTACATCGCAAATGATTTTGAATTTTGCCGAAGGCGGCGCGGCAATCGCTGTGTTGGCTAAGCAATTGAAAGCACAGTTTGAGGTGATTAATTTAGGGACGGTGGTGCCTGTTGAACATCACAATGTGCTTAATCGAGTAATCGCTTCGCAAAGTGCTGATATTTCGAAAAGCCAAGCGATGAGCAGTGAGCAATTGGTGACTGCGCTTAATGTGGGAGGGGAGGCGGTTTTAAGAGCTAAATTGTCGGGCGCTCAACTCTTTATCGCCGGTGAGATGGGGATAGGGAATACAACGGTTGCTGCTACAGTTTTGGCTGCAGCTATGAACCTAACAGCCCAAGAGGTGGTTGGAGCAGGGACAGGCGTATCGGGTGACGCGCTCGAACATAAAACGGTAGTGATAGATCAGGCGCTTAAGCTACATCAGTGTACAGACGACTCCCCCTTTGAATTGCTTCAATCATTAGCCGGTTTTGAAATTGTAGCGATGGTTGGTGCTTATCTGACGGCAGCAAGGGAAGGCATTACGATTGTGGTGGATGGGTTTATAAGCACTGCGGCTGCATATATGGCCAGTATCATTTGTCCCTTAGCGAAAGACTGGATGATCTTTGGTCATCAATCTGCGGAAAAATTTCATCATAAAGTACTTGTTGCCATGTCTGCTGAGCCTTTGTTAGCGTTGGATATGCGCCTAGGTGAGGGTAGTGGCGCTGCAACGTCGGTAAGTGTGATTCAAACAGCATGTTTGTTGCATAAACAGATGGCGACATTCTCTAGTGCTGGTGTGAGTGAAAAGTCGGACTAAAACCTATAGTAAGGATCTCTTTTGGATACTCTGTTTGTTGACTTGTTCCGACATGGTGAACCTGCACTTAAAGGCGTCTATTTAGGCCGTACCGATAGCCCCTTGTCTGCAAAAGGTAGATCTACTTGTGAAACTGTTTTAGTAAATGGTGAATGGGACTTAGTTGTGAGTTCGCCGTTAAAGAGGGCTTTGGAAAGTGCGCATTGGTTAGCCAATACTCGGCAGATAGAGCTACAAGTCTGGGATGAATTACAAGAGCTTGACTTTGGTGACTGGGATGGCGTTAGTTTTGAGCAGGTTTATAGCGAAAACCCCGTTGCAGCAGATAAGTTTTGGCAAGCACCGCAGGATTACCCTGCACCAAATGGCGAAACTATTCAGCAATTTAAGCAACGAATAGCTATGGTTAAAGAGCGGTTACTGCAATTATCTGACGAAAAGGTATTAGTTGTAACTCATGGTGGGGTGATTCGGTGCTTGATCGGAGATATGTTGGGCATTGAAGCAGATCGTTGGAGCCGAATTGCGATCGATTACGCACATTTTTCGAAACTGAGGTTTGATCATGATTCACAGCAATGCTGGCCGCAGTTATTAAGTAGTAATATCCAACCCCCTAGCTGATGTTGTTGTATAGGATAGTGAATGAAATACACCGAAACGCTTAAAAATATTCACCGAAGCCTTGATCGTCTGGGCGATCTGCCGGTGTTTAGTGCTACGGTCAATCGCATACAGCAGATTAGCGCGTCAGAAGAAAGTGATGCTATGGCTTTAGCCATGGCGATCATGAAGGATACAGGTTTATCAGCCAAACTGATTAAGTTGGCTAACTCGCCGATGTATAAGCGCGGACAAGGTGATATCACTGTTGTATCGCGGGCGGTGGTTCTGCTTGGTTTTAATCAAATTAAAAATATCAGCTTGACCCTTAAGCTGATTGAAAGCTTCCATGATGAAAATCCAGATCTAGATGTGCCTGGGATGATGATGCGGCAGTTCTTGAGTGCCAATATAGCTAAAGAACTTGCGCTTAAAAGTCGGAAGTCAGTTGATCCAGAAGAAGCATATATGGCTTCTTTGTTATTTGGATTGGGCGAAATTATGGTGGCTTGTACCTTGCCAGAGCAATATCGAAAAATGCTCAGGTTGAAGGAAAGGGGTGATAAAAAATGGCCTCGCATTCAAGCTGAAGTGTTAGGTATGAGCTTTAGCGAATTAGGTAGAGAGTTGGCAGCAGGTTGGGGGTATCCCAAACAGATTTTGAATACCATGGCACCAATTGATTTAGCTCATATAGATGAGAAAAGCGATCTGCTGGCGACTTTACCTACGTTGAGCCATGGTTTAGTTCAACAGCTTTATGGGCAAGATCAAAATAATGAGCAGCCCTACGATAAGGTTGTTGATGCAGTATCCCTTGTGGGGGATATTCCTTTTGATGATGTCGGTGAAATCACGCTACAGTGCTTCCAACAGGTTGCTAAAGTCAGCCGAAACTACGGTTTAAAAGCACGTTCATTAATTCCAGATTATTCAGAAACGGGTAATGTGGCGAAAGATGATATGGTGCGTCAGCTTTCTTTCTTAGCTCATAATGAAGTGGAGTTGGAAGAGGTCGAGCAAACTGAACATGTTGAAGAGAAATCTTCACCAGCTGCTGAATCGAAACGTAACTCTAAGCAGCTGAGTTATCTCAATCAACTAACAGAATTGATCGCTGCTGATGGCAAGATCCACGAAGTTTTCAAGTTAGTGGTGGAAGCTATCGGTGAATGCGGACAGTTTGATCGCAGTATGCTTTGCTTACTTGGCAAATCAAACACACACCTTTCAGTAAAAATCATCGAAGGCGATGAGCTTGATCCACTTCAAACTTACTTTGAAAGGGATAAATCGGGTAAAGCGGACGATCTGTTCTTTAAGGTTTTAGCTAAACAAGTGACTTTACTGGTTAATGATCTGGATGAAGGTGGTTGGGACAAGCGGCTACCACCAAATTTCGTTAAGCAGGTAGGCTGTCAAGGATTTGTATTGATACCGTTAACTATGGGAAAACGGGTTATTGGTATGCTGTATGCGGATCGTTTAAAAGGTCGAGGTCCTGTCTCGGAAGAGGACTTTAATACGTTTAACCAGTTCTCTACGCAAACGCGTCTAGCTTTAATGTATGCTGACAGTAAAGCTAGACAAACGGCATGATTATTCGGTCATGCCTTTCACAAATGATTTAGTGTCTTCCCACGCATCTTTACTGATCTCTACACCATCATCGATAACGTCTTTACTTACTTCAACGCCATCTTCGATGACTTCACCACCTTTCTCAACAACGGTTTTCGCACCCGATTCCGTTGAGCACATTGCACGTTTAGCGACACACTTAGATTTGCAACCTAGTTCAGCGGCATCATCAGTAAAGTGTTTTACAGAGCATTTAGCTTCACACAAGGTTTGGTCTGTTGAGCAGTCAGCAAAAACTGCAGGTGTTAGTAGCATTAACGCAGAAAAAAACAGCGCTCTCATTATTCTCTCTCCCGTTAGGTGAGTTGTATTATCTAACTTCTTTGGATCGCCAAAGAATCTCTTCACCGCCCTGCCTTAGCACTATAATTCTGCTCGCCACAAAAAGCAGATCGGACAGCCTATTTAGATAAATACCAGAGTTTGGATTTACCTGAGCTGACTCATCTTGGAGTAATGCTGTTATTCGTCTCTCAGCGCGTCGGCAGATACTACGCGCTAAATGGGTATAACTGGCTGAAAGAGTTCCGCCTGGGAGAATAAACTCTTTCAAAGGCGGTATCTCTGCATTCAGTAGATCCAGTTGTTCCTCTAAGTATTCTATCTCTGTCGGAGTCATAACGACATAGCTTGGGTCTGCAATTGCTAACTCGCCGCCTAGATCAAATAGCTGGTGCTGTATTGTTTGCAGTAGTTTCGTTAATGATTCATCAGAAGGCAGGCTCGCGATCACTATGCCTATAACACTATTGAGTTCATCAACAGTGCCGATTACTTCGATTCGAAGATCGGTCTTAGATACACGTTCACCATTGGCTAATCCGGTTTGGCCTTGATCGCCAGAACGGGTATAGATCTTACTTAGCCTGTTACTCATGACTGCTCCTAGAGATAGAAACTACTGGATTAGGCATCACTATGAGGATGTAGTTCCCGAATTTTTTTAAGGTAGTACTTGTTGATATCCGCTGTGATATCTAGTTTGTCGGCCTGCTCACATAGATAGCCGGTGATCTGATTAATTTCTGTTATACGGCCATGTTTCACATCTTGGTTCATCGAGGAAAAATTATTTGCCGTTAATTCAGCTACCTGACAAGCATGGTTAATTAAAGGGCTATCAAATAGTTCTAGATTGAGTGCAGTTGCGACCTTTTCTACCTCATTACAGATTAATACCATCTCATTTAGATAGTTCGGGTTGCTAACTAACTCGCCATTTTTACAGTCAAAAATCGCAGTTAAGGGGTTAATGGCGCAGTTAATAGCCAGCTTGCGCCACAAGGTTGTAGCTATTTCTGGATCAGGTTGTAGATCTAAGAAACCACAATCTAATTGTTCTAACCACTCGAGCGTTTTGTCGGGTGATCCGATACGAGTGTTTCCTTTGCCTGCGTGTACGACAGTGAATTCAGATTCTAACCATGCACCATCTGTTGTTGATGCCCAAGCAACTTCAGCGTTTGCTAATTGATCTGTTATCCATTGCTGGCTGCCCATGCCATTTTGCAGCACAACAACATGTGCATCATCAGCAAGTCGATGTTTGATCGAGTTGAAAGCGGCTTGAGTATCAGTGGATTTGGTCGTGATAATCAGTTGTTGGATTAACGACGAATCACCGGGGAGTTCAGCTTCACAGCTATGCATTTGATCAGCTAATTGAATGCCGCGATTTGCTTTAAATCGAGAAAGCTTCGCTGAATTACGCAAAATAAGAGTGACGGGGTAACCTGCAGATATCAGATTACAGGCCCATAAATTACCAATTGAGCCAGCTCCAAGTATGTACCATCTCTCTTTCATACTTAATTCTCTTAATCTTCAGCATGTGGATCCTATTATCTCTCTATTGTGACGTGAAATGGAGATAAAGGTCAGCTAGAATCGGCAAAAAAATAGGGAGAAGCCTCATGCCATCATTCGATATTGTGTCTGAACTAGACATGCACGAAGTTACCAACGCTGTTGATCAGTCTAATCGTGAACTTCAAATGCGTTATGATTTTAAAGGTGTTGATGCACGTTTTGAACAAAGTGAGTCAACAGTCACTGTTCAGGCTGAGGTTGATTTCCAACTGCAGCAGATGATGGATGTGCTCAAGAACAAAATGACGGGGCGTAAAATCGATGTTCGCTGTTTAGAGATTAAAGACCCTGAAACTGCGAATATGCGCGCGCGTCAGGAAGTTATTCTGAAGCAAGGCCTAGATCAGCCATTGGCAAAGAAGATTGTTAAGTTGATCAAAGATGCCAAACTAAAAGTTCAAGCTCAGGTGCAGGGTGAGCAAGTGAGGGTAACAGGTAAGAAGCGCGATGACTTGCAAAGTGTAATGGCAATGTTGCGTGAAGCAGACCTTGAATTACCACTGCAGTTTAATAACTTCCGCGACTAAACCTACCTGTCACTGCTTTAACAAAGTCAGGTGAATGATGTTTCACCTGATTAATCTTGTTCTAAGCAATCCAGAAGAAAGATCTCTTTTACTAGGTCCTGAGAAGGTGTAGCTTCAAAATCGTCTACGCAGATAGCCCCGCTTTGCAATTTGCTGGTTAGCGTATCGCCTTGCCAATTAACGACTGAAATCCCCGTAGAGCGGTGAATAACTCTCAGGTAAGGGTTGTTACGTTCAAACCAAGCGTCAATCATATAAGTCATCGGTATATCCCTCCTTGTTAAGTGTTAAGAAGAGTAACCCAGATTTATATGAATGTAAATGATAATGATTCCTATTTATTTTCTAGGACTGATCCAGATCAATACCAATACGGGAAGGCCTATGATTGCAACTGCAGTAAAGAACCAAGGGTAGCCAAAATTATCGACAAAGCCACCAGAGAAGCCGCCAAGGAATTTAGGGAATAGCAACATCATCGAGCTGAAAAGAGCATATTGTGTCGCTGAGTATTGAATATTAGTCAGGCTAGATAGATAGGCGACAAAGGCTGCGGTAGCGATACCGCCACTTAAGTTATCCAGAGAGATAACGATTGTAAGTGCCGTAGTATCATTGCCTAAGGTGGCTAGCCAAGCAAATAGAAGGTTGGTCAGAGAAACTAACAACGCCCCTAAGAACAGGATCTTTCTTACGCCAAAGCGATTAACCAGAATGCCGCCAAGTCCTGCGCCAACGATGGTCATGACTACGCCATAAATTTTGATGATTTGCGCTATCTCTTCCTTGGTAAAGCCCATATCGACATAGAAAACATTAGCGATAATCCCAAGAATGACGTCAGAAATTCGGTAAGTACCAATTAACGCAAGAATAATAAGGGCTTGCATACCGTAACGACGTACAAAGTCGATAAAGGGGCAAGCAATAGCTATATAAGCCCAGCCTAAAAAGCGTGTTATAAAATCGGGAAGGTGAGCATTACGTTGAGTAAATTCAATAATTTTTTGTTGTTGCTCAAGCGTTTCGGTGTCCATCTCAACAGAAGCAGGTTCTTTTACTAAAAAGGTTGTGATCATACCGATTAGCATTAAAGAGGCCATGATTAAGTAGGCATACTTCCAAGAATTGATGTCATAGCTTTCAGGTGAAATTGAGGTCCACGCAGCGATCGCAAGTGCGCCTGCACCCGCCACAATCATCGCTATGCGGTAGCCAGCCATATAAGTTGCAGCCATGGCTGCTTGTAAGCGTTCACCTGCTGATTCGATGCGGTAGGCATCAATTACAATATCTTGGGTAGCGGAACTAAAAGCGACCACCAGTGCTAACAACGCCATATATTGAAGGTTTTCATGGGGATTAGAGAAGGCAAGCCCTGTTAAACCGATGACGAGCATGATCTGAGAAAGCAATAACCAGCTTCTGCGCCTACCAAGCCAAGTCGACAGTAAAGGGAGGCTTAAGCGATCAACTAAGGGGGCCCACAGCCATTTGAAACCATAGGCTAAACCCACCCAAGAGAAATAGGTGATTAAACTCCGCTCAACGCCTGCTTCACGTAACCAAAAAGATAAAGTGCCAAAGACGAGCAAAATTGGAAGGCCAGAAGAGAAACCAAAAAACAGAAGTGTGATTGCTCTAGGGTGAAGATAGATTTTAGCTGTATCGAGCCAAGATTCAGTTTTGGAATCAACTGATGACATATAGGACGCCTTCCGTGTAGTAGGCGTTTATTGTCGCTTTCGAAAAGATCTATAGCAACTAAAAAGGCCCAGTAAATACTGGGCCTAAAGTTTTTAGCATCAGCTTGTCTGAAGGGGGGGACAAGCTATGGCTTAAACTTTTAGAACTTGATGCGCATACCAGCAAGTAGGTCTAGGTCGTAGTCCGTACCTGCGTCGTCGTCACGGTGTGTAACTTCAGCGAATACAGAAACGTTTTTCTGCGTCGGGAATTTGTAGGTTACATTTCCGTAGATAGCTTCTTCATCCATGTTAGCTGCATCGTAATCGTGCTCCATGTAGCCAACTGAAACTTTAGTTGTTTTAGCAGCTTTGAAAGTAGCTACAAGGTTAGTCATCGCAACGTCATTGTTGCTTGTGCCTTGATCAGAAACACCGTAGTCCATGCCGAATTTAGCGAAACCAGCATCAAACTCAGCACTTACACCCCAGATGTCTTCTGAATTTGATGTTGGTGTAGCCTTAACAGTTTGGAAAGCTGCACCTAGAGTTACTGCATCAAAGCCACCTTCAACGTAAATTTCAGTAGATTCGTTGTTGGAGCTATCTTCACCGTCAGCTTCTAGTTCATGAGAGATTGCTACGCGTGCAACGTCGAAATCAGCGTCAAAGCGGATTACGTCATCGCCATCGATAGAACCAAACTCGTCAAAAACGTCCTTACCTAGTGCTTCTTCGATTGCTTTTTCAACACCAAAGTCATCGGCAGCGTTGTCCATCTTACCTACTTGAACGGACATGTTGTGCGCTTTCATACCTAGGTAAGCTTCTTCTAGGTCGTCACCTGACTGTTTGTCTTCAGCTGCATTTTTAAAACCAAAGTCTAGCTGGCCGTATGCAGTTAAGCCGTTTCCTAGATCGTAAGCGATCGAGTTTTTGATCTCTAGATCGTCAAATTCTACTTCAGCGTCTTTAGATTTGCTTGCGTTGTCACGCAGCTGAACCTGCCAGTCACCTTTGATTTTGAAAGTAAGGCCTTTGTCGTCGTAAATAGTAGCAGCAGTTGCAGAGTTAGCAGCAAGCGCAGCAATTGCAGAAGCCAGGATCAGCTTTTTCATGTCTTCTCTCCAAGGAGTTTTAATATAAGGTTTTTAACTTTTAATTTGTGAAAGCTTATTTGTTTTTAATAAGCTCTTTAAATGAGTTTCTAGTGTTTAGATCGGCTTGGTTATACCAATAAATAAGCATTTCCATTGCCATGTTTTCTTTTTTAATAACACTGTTTTTTGTTGGTTTGTTATTAGTGTTATTTGGAAGAGTTATTTGGCTTTTAGGTAATGATGCAGTTGCATTACTTTGATTGAATTTTTCTAATTCTTCTTCAAAATCTCTGCTTAACTGAAAGCCACCTTTCTCAATAATGTTTGCTTTGTAAGGAATGCTATTGCCTGCGCTATTTTTTAGGATCCAGTTTTTATTCTGTTCGAATTTATCTAGATCTTTAATGCGCTCAATCGTTGGTGCTGCAAGGGATATTTGGCTGTCATTGCTTTCGAATAATAGAACGAAGGCTTTGCTTTGCTCTATTTCAAAATCACCACCCTTTTTTACTTCAGCGGTATAATTTACAAGGATCTGATTTGATCCATTAGGTAGCTTGTAATTGTTGCTGCCGTTAAATAGTTTATCTGAATTAACTTCTGAACCATTAACTGCAATTAAGTTTACGCCTTCTTCTAATAATAAAATGTTGTCTGCGTAAGAATAACTGGATGCAATTAAAGAAATTGCAGTTAATGTGGATAGTAGAATTTTATTTAAAGGTTTCAAAATTATTGCCTTGTAAAAGTTAATTCGTTGTTGCGGCGCAATAATAGATGGGTTTTATTTCAGAATTGTTTCTTTTTTGTTGTGCTAGAATTTAATTTCTTTAAGTTTTTGTTGCATAGATATTGCTGTTTTGAAACGCCTTTTAAATGTATGGTTTATTTTTGATCGATTGTTTTGTTTTTGTTCTGAAGTTAATCTTTTTGCTTCTGTGGGTTTTGATTAATTGTCTAATAACTCTGTTTTTAGCAAGAGCTTCATTTAACGTTAATTTATATGTCATTAATCAGTACTAGCTTTGAATTCTGGTGCCCAAGAGTCGGGCTATACAGCAAGATGCAATTCGATTTTTTAGTGGAATCACTATGAGCTATAACAATTCACATGATCTTTGCAGCAATTTAAATCAGGAACAGGATTCAGAGTTTACTCAGCTAACAGATAAAGCAGTTAGTCGTCGTAGTTTTTTGGCTGGGGCTGGCGCGCTAGGCTTAGGTGCTTTTATAGGGATGTCGCCTATTGCAAATTCAGTACAGGCAGCAATCGCAAAAAAAGTTAAGAGTCAGCTTATCGGATTTGAGCCTATTGTCAGCAGTACAGCTGATACAGTTGTTGTACCCAAAGGCTATAACGTGGCAAACCTCATCTCTTGGGGGGACCCTATCTTTGAAGGCGCACCAGAATTTGATCCAACAGGGCGAGCGCCAGCGTCAGCGCAGGCGCTACAGTTTGGTGACAATACCGATGGTATGTCATTGTTTCCTTTATCTAGCGATCGTGCAGTATTGGCTGTTAATAATGAATACACCAACACTGATCTGTTGTATGACCATAAAGGTGACATGATTACCGCTGAGGATGTGTTGAAAGCACAACATGCTCACGGGGTGTCTGTTTTTGAAATTCAGCAAACCGCTCAAGGTTGGATCGTTGATCGCAGTGGTAAATTGAATCGTCGGATTACTGCAAATACTCCAATGCAGTTGACAGGTCCAGCGGCAGGGCATGATTTGCTTAAAACAGCTGCAGACCAAACGGGTCGTGAAGTATTGGGAACCTTTAATAACTGTGCCAATGGGGAAACGCCTTGGGGTACTTATTTGACCTGCGAAGAGAATTTCCATAAGTATTTTGGTACTGAGGATGGGGCGCATAGTATCCCGGCTGAACAAATGCGCTATGGTTTAAAAGCGGAAGATAAACGTTATCAGTGGAGTAAGTTTGATCAACGTTTTGATCTAGCTAAAAACCCAAATGAGCCGAATCGTCATGGTTGGGTGGTAGAGATCGATCCGATGGATCCTGAGTCTAAGCCGCTTAAGCGTACAGCGCTAGGTCGCTTTAAACATGAGAATGCAGCTCTCATGGTCGATAACTCAGGTCATGTTGTTGTTTATCTGGGTGATGATGAGCGCGGTGAGCATCTGTATAAATTTGTGTCAAAAGGTAAATATGATGCAAATGATCAGAGGAAAAATCGTGACCTTTTAGTCGATGGTACTTTATATGTGGCGAAGTTCAGTGCAGATGGCGGTGAGCTGAAGGGCAAAGGCGCATGGCTGGAGCTCACTTTTGGTAAGAATGGATTAACGCCAGAGAATGGGTTTAATAGTCAGGCAGAGGTACTTATCCACACACGTTTAGCAGCGACGCAAGTGGGTGGAACGACCATGGATCGACCTGAATGGGTTGCAGTACATCCTGATAAATCGAGTGCTTGTTGCACGCTGACGAATAATAAGCATCGTGGCAAGAAAGAGGGTCAGCCTGTTGGAGGGCCAAATCCACGAGCAGAGAATAAGTACGGACAGATCGTGCGTTGGACGCCAATGAATGGCGATCATACTTCTGCTGAATTCAGCTGGGATCTGTTTCTAATCGCGGGTAATCCAAGCATCCATCAAGAGGGGCTTTTAGCAGGTAGTAGTAACATCACTACCGAAAATATGTTCAATAGCCCGGATGGATTAGGCTTCGATAAAGGTGGTCGTTTGTGGATCATGACCGATGGTAAATACTCCAATGCCGATGATTTTGTGGGTATGGGTAACAATCAGATGTTGTGTGCAGATCCAGAAACCGGCGAAATTCATCGTTTCTTAACGGGACCCATTGCCTGCGAAGTGACGGGATTGACGTTCTCTCAGGATCAAAAAACCATGTTTGTAGGTATTCAGCACCCAGGTGAGAAGGGTAAACCTTCGCATTTCCCAGCGGGTGGCGACAGTAAGCCGCGTTCAACCATTGTCGTGATAACACGCGACGATGGCGGGGTGATTGGGGCTTAACAGCAATACTCTAGAAGCAATCAATAGGCACAAAAAAACCGGCGTAAGCCGGTTTTTTTGGAGCTTGGAAGCTTAAACGCGCAGGCCGCCGTCAACTTCGAAGCAACGACCGCTAATGTAGTCATTTTCAAGAATGAACGTAACAGTCTTAGCAATTTCTTCAGGCTTACCAAGGCGTTTAGCCGGGATACCTGCAGCAATTTTTTCCAGAGCTTCTGGTTTCATGCTCATAACCATCTCAGTACCGATGTAACCTGGAGCGATGGAAGCAGCACGGATACCGTAGCGAGCTAGCTCTTTAGACCAAGTAACAGCCATTGCTTCTACGCCAGCTTTAGTTGCTGTGTAGTTAGTCTGGCCCATGTTACCTGAACGAGAGATAGAAGAGATGTTTACGATGCAACCAGGAACGCCTAGGTCGATCATGTGAGCCGTAGCTTCACGAGCACATAGGAAAGTACCAGTTAGGTTAACATCCATTACCAGGTTCCACTGGTCCATAGACATCTTCTTAACAACTTTGCCAGTTTCGCGATCAACTTTCATGAATAGACCGTCGCGAGTGATACCAGCGTTGTTTACTAGACCGTGTAGCGTACCGAAATCAGCTACAACGTCATTGAATAGTTTTTCTACTTCGTCTTCTTTAGCTACGTTGCAGATGTAAGCGCGTGCTTCAACGCCTTTTTCCATGCAAAGGCCAACAGTCGTATCTAGATCTTCCTGGCTTAGGTCAGCTAGAGCAAGTTTTGCGCCCTGTTCAGCTAGTTCAAGTGCCATTGAACGACCAAGACCACGGCCACCACCAGTTACAACAATTACTTTATCTTTGAGTTCCATTTTAGGATTACCTTACTTCGGTTTGACTCTTTTTTGTGCGTTGCGTCATTGTGCAGAATTTAAACTTATCCCGCTTTCGCAAAAAAGTCTACTTGTTGCTCCACGGAATCATTTATCAATAAGTTTAATATACTCATGGCCGGTATTTTTTTTATTTTTTGCAGATGCTAACTATATGTTTTTTAATAAAAATTTCGCAGTGCAAAATGCATAGGTACTTTGGTATTGGTTTTTTTTTAGACGATTTTTTAACGCTAAAAACGTGAAAATTGAACTTAAAATGATGGTTTAGGGTTGAAAATTTTTGGTCTGACCATAAAAAGGAAAGGGTATGTTGAGTGAAAAATACCAGTTCTATACAGGTTTTAATTTAGGCAGGTAGGACCTGTTTAGAAACTCTATAATGAGTCCTATGCTTATAGAACTATCGATTATTTTTGAGGCAATAAATGAAGTTTCTTTTTCTGCTGTTCATCATTATCCCCATTATTGAAATCACAGTACTTATAAATGTAGGTGATGCGATTGGGGCGTGGAACACAGTTGGTTTAGTACTACTGTCTGCATTTATAGGCGTAAATATGTTGCGCTACCAAGGCTTATCTACACTGGCACGAGCGCAGCAGCGTGCGCAGAATGGCGAGATTCCAGGCCAAGAGATGGTTGAAGGTATTGTGCTTGCTGTGGGTGGTGCACTGTTAGTTACACCGGGCTTTGTTACAGATGTGATTGGTTTTAGCTGTTTGCTTCCTTTTACGCGCAAAGCGTTTGCTAAAGCATTGTTTAGTCGCTTCAGTGTGATAGCTATGCAGCAGCAACATCAAAGCTCAGCGCAATTTTATGCGAATGACCCTTTCCAACATCAATCGCAGACGCATCAGACTCATGAGCAACAAGATCGAAATATCCGTTCAAATGATGTGATTGACGGTGAATTTGAGCGCAAGGATTAATTTCTAGGCAAAAAAATTGTTGGGTAGCGTTGAATTCATTTTTTATGCCCCAACCTAGCATTTCAAAGGGGAAAGCAACGTAGAGTTGTTCGGCCCGATTCCAAACAAACATGTTTATTTTGATCAGATAAAGATCAGGAGAAAGAACAGATGAAAATTCGTCCACTTCACGACCGTGTAGTTGTTCGTCGTAACGAAGAAGAAGCTACAACTGCAAGCGGCATCGTACTGCCAGGTTCTGCACAGGAAAAACCAAACCAAGGTAAAGTTATTGCTGTGGGTGAAGGTCGTCTTCTGGAAAATGGTGAGCGCCAAGCGCTAACTGTTCAGGTTGGGGATACAGTATTGTTTGGTGGCTACGCTAACACTGTAAAAGTTGACGGTGAAGAGCTACTAATTCTTAGTGAAGGCGAAATTTACGGTGTATTGGAAGACTAATCTTCCGGTTGAACTTTTCGCTTTATCTAATTGTTTAAAGAATTTGATTACAGGATTTTAGAAAATGGCTAAAGACGTACTATTTGGTAACGATGCTCGTCAACGCATGCTAGACGGTGTAAATATCCTAGCTGACGCAGTTAAAACTACTTTGGGCCCTAAAGGTCGTAACGTTGTTCTAGATAAGTCTTTCGGTGCTCCTACCGTAACTAAAGACGGCGTATCTGTTGCGAAAGAGATCGAGCTTGAAGACAAGTTCGAAAACATGGGCGCACAGATGGTTAAAGAAGTAGCGTCTCAAGCAAACGATGTTGCGGGTGACGGTACTACGACTGCGACTGTACTAGCTCAGGCTATCGTTAATGAAGGCCTTAAGTCTGTTGCTGCAGGTATGAACCCAATGGATCTTAAACGCGGTATCGACAAAGCTGCAGCTGCCGTTGTTGAGCAGATCCAAGGTATGTCAGTTCCTTGTGCTGATAATAAAGCGATTGCACAGGTTGGTACTATCTCTGCTAATGCTGATGCACAGGTTGGTGAAATCATTGCTGAAGCGATGGGCAAAGTAGGTAAAGAAGGCGTTATCACTGTAGAAGAAGGTACAGCACTAGAGAATGAACTGGATGTTGTTGAAGGCATGCAATTCGATCGCGGTTACCTATCTCCTTACTTCATCAACAACCAAGACAACATGTCTGCTGAGGTTGAGCAGCCATTCATCCTGCTTGCTGACAAGAAAATCTCTAACATCCGTGAACTACTGCCAATCCTTGAGCACGTAGCTAAAGCATCTCGTCCTCTTCTAATCATCGCTGAAGATGTAGAAGGCGAGGCACTAGCAACGCTAGTAGTTAACAACATGCGCGGTATCGTTAAAGTTGCTGCTGTTAAAGCGCCTGGTTTCGGTGATCGTCGTAAAGCGATGCTAGAAGATATCGCTATCCTTACTGGCGGTACTGTGATCTCTGAAGAAGTAGGTCTAACACTAGAAGAAGCGACACTTGAGCAGCTAGGTCAAGCTAAGCGTGTTTCTATCACTAAAGAAAACACAACAATCGTTGATGGTATCGGTGCTGCTGACAACATCGAAGCACGTGTTAACCAGATTCGTGCACAGATGGAAGAAACATCTTCTGACTACGACCGTGAAAAACTGCAAGAGCGCGTTGCTAAGCTGGCAGGCGGTGTTGCAGTAATTAAGGTTGGTGCAGCGACTGAAGTTGAGATGAAAGAGAAGAAAGCTCGTGTAGAAGACGCTCTGCACGCTACTCGTGCTGCCGTTGAAGAAGGCGTAGTACCTGGTGGTGGTGTTGCTCTGATCCGCGCGATGGATCAAGTTAAAGAACTACAAGGTGATAACCACGATCAGTCCGTAGGTATCGAGCTTGCATTCCGTGCACTAGAAGCTCCACTACGTCAGATCGTTGGTAATGCGGGTGAAGAAGGCTCAGTAATCGTGTCTAACATCCGTGAGAAAGGCGAAGGTAACTTCGGTTATAACGCAGCTTCCGGTGAATACGGCGACATGATCGAAATGGGTATCCTAGATCCAGCTAAAGTTACTCGTTCAGCACTACAAGCGGCTGCATCTGTTGCGGGTCTTATGATCACAACTGAAGCAATGATTGCTGATAAGCCTGCTGAAGGTGGCGCGCCAGGCATGCCTGATATGGGCGGCATGGGCGGTATGGGCGGCATGGGCGGCATGATGTAATCATCCCCCCTCGCTTATTTAAGCTTTAAAGAGCCCTGCATTTTTGCGGGGCTTTTTTTTTCCGCGTAAAATAGCGGGAATTTCAATTTAGTTAGTATATGGATAGCCATGAACCGCGACGACGATAATATTGAAGTACCGAATTTTGGGCCTGCCGATCCTGCTGGTGAAAACCGCTCAACGTCTTCAGCTATGCGACCTCGATTTGGTGATACACCAGCCCCTGCGTCAGCGCCAGCCGCATCAGGAGGTGGTGTCGTTCAATCCATAGTGATGGTTATTTTAGTGGTTGCGGTGTCTGTACTTGGCTACTTTGGTTTTGAGATGTATCAATCTCAACAGGCAACGTTTGAAAAAGCACAGGCCCAGATTGTTCAATTAGAAGCATTGTTGAAAGAAACTGAACAGGGTGCAGCTGAATCGGGTGAGGAGCTGCAAGGCAATGTGTCCTCGTTAGAGTCTGTTTTAAAGCAGAAAGACAAACAACTAGATTCTGAAATTGCTAAGTTGTGGGATATTGCCCATAAAAAGAATAAGCCACTGATTGAGAAGCAGGCAAAAGAGCTAGCCGCTTTAAAGAAAACTCTACAGGCGCAAGAAAAAACGGTTAAGTCTCTAAAATCTCAGGTTGCTCAGCAGAAAAAAACGTTGGCGAGTGTTTCTGGCTTAAAGAAAACAGTGAATGCCGAAGTAGCTAAACTGACGAAGCTAACGTCGCGCGTTGAATCTGAAATGCGCACCACAAACGAGTTGGCGAAAGAGCAGATGGATGATCTATTGAAAGCGCAGCGTACCTTAACTGATCGTCTTGCTAAGTTAGAAGGCAAAAGCAATGCTGATCTAGAGCGTAAAGTGAAAGTGAACGAGCAGGCTATTCGCGCATTTGATGGTACGCGTCGTCAGTTAAATCAGGATCTGTTGCAGGTTCGCCAGAAGCTAAACAACATGCAATTGCTGCTTGAACAACGTTAGAGCGGCATAAATGATCTTAGTTTCTGCTTTCAGGGTTTGCCAACGGGTCATCTTGAAGGCAGAATACGCTATTCCTCAAAAAAATAGGGATATAGTAAGCCTATATGAACATCCGTGCTTTTTTTGCACTGACGCTACCTGATTCTGTTGTACGTTGGTTGGCTGATCACGCTGATACATTATGCGAGTTTGACCGCAAAACAGAAATCAATTGGGTGGATTCCGATCGCTATCATCTTACCTTGTGTTTCTTAGGTGATATCAATCTTAAGCAGGTTGAAGAGTTGGAAAAGTGTGCCCGCGAAAAATTGGCTGACTTTAGCTCCTTTCAGGTACATATCAACAAAGCGGAATATTACAAAGTTAACAAAAAGTTAGCTTTAGTTGCTGCTTTACCTGATCTGCATGAGGAATTGCAGGTGCTGCATGAACTGATGATCAATGTGGCAACTGAGGCAGGCCTTAACTATGAGGAAGATGATTTCAAACCTCATGTGACCTTAGGCCGCTTGCCAGGAAAAAATACGTTTAAAGCACCAAAAGAGTGGCCTGCGCTGGATATGTACAGTTTGGCTGATTCGGTGGTGCTGTTTCAAAGTAAGCTGGGTGAAGATGGCTCTATCTACACGCCACTGTTTGAGATTCCTTTAAAAGATCTGGCTTAACAGATCTTTTAACTTTTAATTCATACCTTATTAACTAGTCCCTTCATAACTATGCTAAATCCAGAATTATTGTCCCCTGCAGGGACTTTGAAAAATATGAAATATGCATTTGCTTACGGTGCAGATGCTGTTTATGCCGGTCAGCCTCGTTACAGCCTACGTGTGCGTAACAATGACTTTAATATGGATAACCTAGCAGAAGGGATCGATCTGGCTCACCAGTTGGGTAAGAAGTTCTTCCTAGCAAGTAACATCCTACCTCATAACAGTAAGCTAAAAACATACATCGATGATTTGCGCCCAGTGATTGCGATGGGACCAGATGCATTGATTATGTCTGATCCAGGCTTGATCTATCTTGTTAAAGAGCATTTTCCAGATGTGCCGATTCACCTGTCTGTTCAGGCAAACACTATGAACTGGGCTGCGGTTAAATTCTGGCACTCTATGGGTGTCGAGCGTGTAATCCTATCTCGTGAGCTATCTCTTGATGAAGTCGAAGAGATTAAGCAGCGTTGCCCAGAGATGGAGATTGAAGTCTTTGTTCATGGTGCGCTTTGTATTGCTTATTCGGGTCGTTGCCTGCTATCTGGCTACATCAACAAGCGTGATCCAAACCAAGGTACATGTACCAACAGTTGTCGTTGGAAATACGATGCTCATGAAGCAAAAGTAGATGAATCTGGGGATGTGGTACCCGTAGAGCAGTTTGATCCAAATGCCCAAGAGCCAAAACCTGCATTGGGTGAAGGTAAGCCAACAGATCAGATCTTCCTACTTCAGGAAGAGACTCGTCCGGGTGAGTATATGCCTGCTTTTGAAGATGAACATGGTACTTACATCATGAACTCTAAAGATCTTCGAGCAATTCAGCACGTACACCGTCTTGCTGAAATTGGCGTGGATTCTTTAAAAATCGAAGGTCGTACTAAGTCACACTACTATGTGGCACGTACAGCTCAGACTTATCGTAAAGCGATTGATGATGCAGTTGCAGGTCGCCCATTTGATATGAGTTTGATGGATGAGTTAGAAAACCTAGCGAGCCGTGGTTACACCGAAGGCTTCTACCGTCGTCACGTACATGATGAGTATCAGAACTACGAAACGGGTAACTCTGTGGGGGTTCATCAGCAGTTTGTTGGTGAAGTGATGGGTTATGCAGATGGCATGCTTGAGATTGATGTACGTAACCGCTTCCTGAAAGGCGATACGCTTGAGCTAATGACGCCGCAAGGCAATCACAAGTTCAAACTTGATGAGATGATCGATAAGAAAGGGAAGTCTGCTGATGTAGCGCCAGGCTCGGGTCATGTCATGAAGATTCCTATGAACCTGAATGCTGATCCAGAATACGCATTGCTGATGCGTGATCTACCAAACGCACCTGAGTACAGCAGTCAGAAGTAAATGAGATGATCGCTGAGAAGTACCTGTTTAGGCATGCGTTGAGGCCGTTTTCATTCAGCGTGGCTTTGATTGTTTGTCTAACAGGTATTTTGAGTGCCTATCGAGAAGGCTTTGGCGATTCTTTCCTCGCGACCTTAATCCTAATGGCGGGTTTGCTTCTGCAAGCTGGGGTTAATCTGATTAATGATTACGCCGACCTTTCCCTGCCCAATCTTCAACTCTCATTAGCTTCACAAAAACAGATTCGATTTAATTTTAATCTGGGTTTAGGCTGTATTCTCTTTGCTGCCGTAATCGGTTGTTACCTCATTTCTGTATCTGGGATATTGCTTCTGCTGATCTCAGTTATCGGAATAGTAGGCGCGCTTGGATATACGATGGAGCCGATAAACTACAAGCGTCGCGGTTTAGCAGTGTTTTTTGTTTTTTGGTTGATGGGTATTTTGATGGTAAGCGGTGCTTACTATGTGCTGACCAAAGAGCTATCGTATTCGGCCTTTTTGATCTCTATCCCAGTGTCTCTGTTTGTATCGCTACTACTGCTGAGTAACGAGCTACGCGATTTTGAAGAGGACGCAACTGCGGGGATAAAAACGTTAACGGTGAAGATTGGCTATGCTCGGGCTTCTCAGTTGTATAAGGCTCTACTGATCTGTATTTATCTAGGCTGCTTGGCTTTGAGTCTCAATGGATCTATACCATTTGCGCTGGTGGCATTGTTATCCATTCCCTTTGTAATCAAGCCATTAAAGCTATTGGCCTTAGGTAAAGAGTCGCGCCAACCAATCACCAAAGCGACCGGGCGCTCCTTTTTGATCTTTGGCATTTGTTACTGCTCTGCGCTTCTTTTTTGAGATCAGATAAATACGCTCTTTCACCTCGTTTTTACATTAAGTAGTAAAAAAGATTATCTGAGTACTACCAATGCCCGACACCTTATTGCGGTACTTTTGGTGTATACTCCCTTTCCAGTAAAAACTCTCCTTTAAGAGAGAGTAAATGGGTATGAGTCAGGCGTGTTTGTACTAAGCATGGTTGAGTTTTAACTCCCTGATCCTTTATGACAAGAAGCTTTACTGGAGTCTCCGAATGAGCGTAATCCGCCAAGACGATTTCATCAGCAGCGTTGCTGATGCATTGCAGTTTATCTCTTACTACCATCCGCTTGATTTTGTTCAAGGCGTACACGAAGCCTACCTGAAGGAAGAAAACCCAGCGGCTAAAGACGCAATGGCGCAGATCCTTATCAACTCCCGTATGTGTGCTGAAGGTAAGCGACCTCTATGTCAGGACACAGGTATCGTTACTGTATTCCTGAAAGTAGGTATGAACGTAACTTGGGATGCTGAAATGAATGTAACTGACATGGTGAATGAAGGTGTTCGTCGTGCATACATGCATCCTGATAACGTTCTACGTGCTTCTATTCTTGCTGACCCAGCAGGCAAACGTCAGAACACTAAAGATAATACGCCAGCGGTAATTCACTACGAGATTGTTGATGGTGATGAAGTAGAAGTTCACGTTGCAGCGAAAGGCGGTGGCTCTGAAAACAAATCTAAGATGGTGATGCTTAACCCATCTGACAGCATCGTTGATTGGATTGTTAAAACCGTACCAACAATGGGTGCTGGCTGGTGCCCACCTGGCATGCTAGGTATAGGTATTGGTGGTACTGCTGAGAAAGCAGCAGTTATGGCGAAAGAATCCTTAATGGATCCAATCGACATTCACGAGCTACGTGAGCGCGGCCCACAGAACCGTGTTGAAGAGCTTCGTCTAGAAATCATGGATGCAGTTAACGATCTAGGTATAGGCGCTCAGGGGCTAGGTGGTTTGACCACTGTTCTTGATATCAAAATCAAGGATTACCCAACGCACGCCGCTTCATTGCCTGTATGCATGATCCCTAACTGTGCAGCGACTCGCCACACTCACTTTACATTGAACGGTAGTGGCCCAGCGGTTCTAACACCACCAAGCTTGGATGATTGGCCAGATGTTACATTCGAAGTGGGTTCCAACACACGTCGTGTAAATCTTGATGAGATCACTCCAGAAGCAGTTAAAGAGTGGAAAGTAGGCGAAACGATTCTGTTGAACGGTAAAATGTTGACAGGTCGTGATGCAGCGCACAAGAAAATGGTAGAGATGCTAAATAATGGCGAAGAGCTACCAGTTGATCTTAAAGGTCGCTTCATCTACTACGTAGGCCCTGTTGATCCAGTACGTGATGAAGTTGTAGGTCCTGCTGGCCCAACAACGTCAACGCGTATGGATAAATTCACTCGTCAGGTTATCGAAAGCACAGGTCTTCTGGGCATGATTGGTAAGTCTGAGCGTGGTCCTGTTGCAATTGACGCAATTAAAGACAACGAAGCTGTTTACCTAATGGCTGTGGGTGGCGCTGCTTACCTAGTATCTAAAGCGATCACAAACGCTGAGGTTCTTGCATTCCCAGAAATGGGTATGGAAGCGATCTACGAGTTTGAAGTTAAGGATATGCCAGTAACGGTAGCGGTCGATACGTCTGGTGAGTCTGTTCACACAACAGGCCCAGCTAAGTGGAAAGAGATTATTGCTAAACAAGCTTAATCAGCATTTAGCAAAGTGATAAAAACGCAGCTTCGGCTGCGTTTTTTTGTGCCTGAAATATCGGGAATAAACTGTTTTTTACTAAATAAGATTTCACTATATTAAGTTTTATTGATCTAGGTTCGTATGTTCTAACTGTTTTATAAATATGCGAAGAAAAAACTGAGCAAGATCAATTTTTGTGCGCTGCAGCAGGAGTAGAGTGTTTGCAAAAGAAGTATTCATTTAGGGGAAAATGAATTATGAAAATTAAAATGATTTCTGCACTTGCTGTGAGCCTTTCTGTATCTCTATCTTCTGTTGCTATCGCTGATGATGAAGCGATGATGCAGGCTGCGGGTAAAGAAATTTTTAACAAGTGCACATCTTGCCACTCTTTGGATAGCAGTAAAAATGCTTTTGGCCCGAGTCTAATTGGTGTGTTTGGTCGTAAAGCAGCTGTTTTACCTCGCTTTGCTTATTCTGATGCTCTACGTAACTCAGACATCACTTGGAATGAAGAAAACTTGCGCAAGTGGGTAGCGGGCAACGATCAATTCGTACCAGGGACTCGTATGCGCCACGTTGAGATTACAGACAAAGCCGAGCAGGATTACCTGATTGCTTACCTTAAAACACTTTAATTAGCTGTTTTAATGCCTGCTACAGGCAATCGAGAATGCCGCAAGCCACCACTCCTTGCGGCATTTTTTATGGAGATAGGGCTGTACTGCTAAGAAGCCTCGAGCACTTTCTTCTGCTCTGCTAGATATCGAGGCATAGGGCCAGCGTCCTCATATATCTCTTCGCCATCCTCAATTCTGATCACCTTACTACCTTGAATGTAGGGCATTTTAGCTTCTAGCTCATTTAACGCCTCATGTATTAAGGTAGCGACAACATCGTCCTTAGATAGTTTATACATGCTAGCTAAGGCTTCGAGCTTGACCGAATCGCTTTTATAGATGGAAAGCTGCTCTTGCTTGCGACCGTTTACTTTGCGCGCACGGCCTTCCCATTCATCAAGTAGCTTAGAAAGACTTTCGTTACCCATAGTTTATCCCCTCCGATAAACAGATCTACACTTTCAGTGTAGGAGTCAGCTTGGTTATTGCCAGAAAATCAGTGAGAATGGCGAATATATTTATCTATCCACCACCAAATTGATTTAATTGCATCGATCAGTATGCAAAGCAGGTTTATAAATGGCAGTAATTAAGGTTGTAGTAGGCTCGGTATACGGTAATGCACTTGATGTCGCAGAGATGTGCTCACAAAAATTAACTGAGTTACAACACTCAGTAGAACTATTACGTAAGCCGGAAATCGCTCAGGTTGTCATACCAGAAACAGAAGTGATTTTAATCTGTACTTCAACAACAGGGCAGGGCGAAATTCCACATAACTTGCAGTCTTTCTATGAACAGTTACAAGATCAATTACCGCAGATGCCGACGGTCAAATACGGGGTAATTGCTTTAGGTGACAGTTCTTACGATACTTTTGCCGAAGCTGGCTATTTGATGGATAGTTTAATGCAGCAGCTGCAGGCACAAAAAATTGGGGATAACTTAGTGATTGATGCTTGTGAAACCATGGCACCACTGGAAGAAGCGGAACCATGGTTACTAGAGTGGGTTAAAGGACTTTAACTGTATTCAACTTCTTGAATCCGCTCTTGGGCGAGCAGTAATTCAGTAAACTGTTCTTGTCGGATCGGTTTGCTGAATAAAAATCCTTGGAGCTGATCACAGCCCTCTTGTTCCAAAAAAGCCCGCTGCGCAGGTGTTTCAACGCCCTCAGCACAGACTTTCAGATCTAGGGTATGGCCTAATAAGATCACCGCTTTGGCAATGGCTTCATCATCTGGATCACTTGGAATATCCCTTACCAAGGATTGATCGATTTTCACTTTAGTTATGGGCAGTTGCTTTAGGTAACGTAGCGAAGAGTAGCCTGTTCCGAAGTCATCCAAAGCAAGATGAACACCTTGTTGTCTTAACGCTTGGAATGTCGCGGTTGCTTCCTTTTCATGCTCAAGTAGGAAGGTTTCTAGTATTTCGAGCTCTAACATATCTGCTGGTATTTCGTACTTGTACAGCAGTGTTTGTACTTCTGAAGGAAGATCTTGTTTGGTGATCTGGTCACTTGCTAGATTGACGGATAAACGGAAGTTAGTCAGTCCAGCCGCTCGCCATCTGGCAAGCTGCGCACAGGCTTCTTCTAATACCCAGTCACTCATCTTAGTCAGTAGACCAATCTCTTCGGCGATTGATAGGAATTGTCCTGGAGGAATAAGCCCCATCTCAGGGTGCTCCCAACGGATGAGTGCTTCAGCACCTATAATTTTTTCACCGGTCGCATCCATCTGTGGCTGGTAGAAAAGTACAAATTGTTTGTCTGCCACAGCTTTTCGCAATTCTGGCTCTAGTCTGATCCACTCTTCAACGGTTTCGGATAGTTCCGGTTGGAAGAACGCGTAGTTATTACGGCCAGAATCTTTAGCCTGATTAAGTGCGATATCTGCATTTTTAGTGACCGTATCTGAATCATCACCATGATCAGGGGAGAGCGCGACGCCGATGCTTGCTGTGGTGAAGTAGTCTTTGCCATCTAATTGGAAAGGTTGCTCCATCGCTTCGACGATCGCGTCGGCAATAGTTGCTGCATCGGCAGCGTGTTCTAGCTCTTCGACCAAAATGGCAAATTCATCACCACCGATACGGGCGAGTGTATCGCGCGCATTCAGGGTATTACCCAAACGCTCGGTTACTTGCAACAGCAATTGGTCACCATATTTATGACCTAGACTGTCATTTATGTGCTTAAAGCGGTCCAGATCCAACTGCAGCATGGCAATCTTTTCGTTAGATTCTCTATGGGTCAGAGCATGCTCAAGCCTAGCGCCAAACAACAAACGGTTAGGCAGATTGGTTAGCGGATCGTGGTGTGCTAGATGAGACAGCTTTTCTTCAGAGGCTTTGATATTACTAATATCAGCATTCACACTTACAAAGTGAGTGAGCTTGTGCGTTTCTGGATCGTGAACCGCATTAATGCTGACCCAATGGGGCGCTACCTCACCATTCTTGCGGCGGTTCCATATTTCACCTTGCCAGTGACCTTCTTTAGCAAGAGCAGCCCACATATTTTGAAAGAAATCTTTATCGTGTCTTGGTGATTTTAGCAGAGAAGGACTTTTACCAATAAGCTCTTCGCGACTGTAACCACTCAGATCAGAATAGGCACGATTGACATCAATAATCTTATTGTTGCAATCGGTGATCATGATCCCTTCATTGGTGCTCGAAAAGGCGATACCCGCTAAACGTAGCTGCTCGATGGATGCTTTCTCTGGAGTGATATCGAGCAAAACTCCGTTCCAAAGCGAAGGATCGAGTTTATTGGAAGTATCGGGTAAAGATGAGCCGCGAATCCAACGTAGATCACCATTCCTGTGGAATACTCGAAACTCATGGGACCAAGGCAGCTTATGCTGGCTAGTGTGGATAATGCTTGCCCACAGGCTTGGCTGGTCTTCTGGATGTACCTGTTTCCAAAATTGGCGGAAGTCGCCTGTTGCTTCTTCTGCCGTAACGCCAGAAATTTGCTCTATTCCAGGGCCTATGTAGATAAACTCCTGTTTAAGATCAGGGGTTAGTCGGTATTGGTAAACAACACCCGGCATTGCTTTGGTGATGTTTTGTAGCAGGTTTTCGGAATGTTCTAGGTATTGCTGTGCTTTTAATCTCTTGAGTGCGATTCCAATGATATTGGCAGCCGCTTCTAAGAGTTGGTGATGGAACGCAGTAGGTGTTCTTGTTTTGGGGCTAGAGATGGCGATGCTGCCCGCAACATGTTCAGAATCGATGCGAATTGGGTAAGACCAACAGGCTTTGATTCCTAATTCTTGGGCGACATCCCGGAAATTTTGCCAACAGTCGTCCTGTTCAATATCAGAAACATAAACGGGGCTACCTGTGTAAACTGCTGTACCGCAGGACCCAGCCTCTGGACTCGGGACTAAACCATTTAGCAGTGCTAGAGATTCTTGAGGAATACTGGGGGCACAGACAACGGACAGGTGTCGATTGCTGCTATCAAGTAGCATGATTGAAGCAATACTATCCGCGACACAGTTTTCAATAAACTGACAAACCGACGTAAAGATGGAGTCGGGTTGTGTGTCTAAAACGATCTCTTCAAGTACTTGGTTCTGCAAACGCAGAATTGTATTTAGCTCTTCTGCGCTAGTTTGACCCTGTTTTACAGCGTCTTTTTCGGGTGCATCGATGTGCATTTGTATGTCTTAATTATTTTTATATTTTTTGTTAACTGCACGAACTGAATAGGGCGATTCCTTGTCATTTTTATGCAGAACAGCCTCACCCGACTGCGACGACAATGGAATAGAAACTTATCAAAAAATGGCTCTTTAAGTTTCGTCCAGCTAACTTATTTTTATTACTGAGGCAAACCCATATAAAAAATCGGGTAAATTGCCCGGCTCTACTCAAGTGCGCGGCAGTATAACTTACTGTAGTTAAATGAGTTAGTCTTTATATAGAATATTAGTGAATATATTACTTATACCAGATTATTCCACTGCTAATCTGTTGATTTGTATTAAATTTTCATGTCACGGAAGGTGAGGTTTATACGAGGGGGTATTGCTTTTTTTGTTTTGGGAACACTATGTTGCCAGTGCTTTTGCATTTGATCGCCCATCCATAATAGTGATCCGGAGGGCAAGCTAAGTTCGTGGCGTTGATCGGTTGTCGATTTTAATAGAAAACGTCGAATACTACCTAGCGACACACTGGCTATTTTGGGATTGTCACCTAATTCTGGTTCATTATCCCTATGCCAGCCCATACTATCATTACCGTCGCGATACAGGTTAATGAGTACGGCGTTGAAAGAGGTGTCTGTGTATTCTTCGACGCGCTTTTTTATCTCCGCAACAACGGGGTGCCAAGGGTTCTCCGCCAAGGTTAAACCGGAATAGGTATAAGTGATGCCGGAATCAGCCATAAAGGCTTGCAAGCGCGGAATAGAAACCCATTTGCCAAACATTCGTATTTTATCTTGTTGCCAAGATACCTCTTCATATAGTGAGGTAAAAAAATACTCGGCTTCGTCTGGGTTTATAAATGTGGGATCAAGCCAACAGTCCAGCTCATCGGCAACATAGCTTTTCACATTTAGATCCACTTCAGTATGGCTTCGCTTAACGCATGACTAATATCAATATCATTACTGCTATGAGGCACACTGTTGCAGGTAACGATATTGGCTTTTATCGCGAGTGTATTAAAGTCCTCATCAGAAAACAGGCCATGCACCCCGATACAGGTCGGGGACTTTAACCCAAGCTGATGTAAGTGGGTAATGGTTTCTAACATGGTTTTTCCGCTCGAAATAATATCGTCTACCAGCACGGGTGTATGACCTTTCCATTGTTCGACTTCAGGCACGGACACTTCGACAGAGTAATCCCCATGACGTACTTTCTCTAATACTTGGAAAGGCGCTTCGGCTAGATGCGCAACTTCGCTCACCCATTGTTCGCTTTCACTATCGGGACCAATAAGTAGAGGTTGCGGTATATGTCTATTAATCCAATCAGCAATCATGGGTGCTGCATGTACTACGGAGCTTTTTAAACTGTAGATTTCATCCAAGGAGTTATACCTATGTAGATGAGGATCCAGCGTGACTAACCAATCAAACTGCTCTGAGAGCAGGTGAGCAAAAGGCCGTGATGAAACGGCCTCCCCATGATGAAAGGCTTTATCTTGGCGCATATAAGCGAGGTAAGGAGTTACTAACCCGATGCGAGAAGCTCCTAGGGATTTCAGTGTATGGGTTAGAAAAGTAAGTTTGAGTATTTTTTCATCTGGATGGTGCAAGTTACAAAGCACAATTACCGAACGATGTTGGCACTCACTTAATACACGTAGATAGCTTTCGCCGTCAGGAAAATTTCGTAGATCCAACTTACCGACTTCTGCATCGACCTCAATTGCTAGGGCTTGAGCAAGGTCATGGTCGCTTTCTAAATTGAATAGAATTGGCTGCATTTTATGACGGCTCCTTACCAGCAATAATATGGATAATATCCGAATGATCTTCTAAATAATCGACGGCGTAACTTAGCTCACCTGAGCTTTCCGCATGGATAGTTAGCAAAGGCTGATTCAGATCGATTTTATCGCCGAGCTTGCAGTGCATATCTACTCCTGCTGCTAAGTCGGCTGGCGCTCCTGCTAATTTGGCCACTTTAGCGAGTTTACGGTTATTAATTTGATCAACGATGCCCGTTTTCTGGGCAATTAATTCATAACGGTAGGGCGCGATAGGCGGTGTTTTTATGACTCCTTGAGCTTTACAGATCGCCTGAAATTTCTCCCAAGCCGCCCCAGACTCCAAAATCCTAAGGGCTTGTGTATAACCTTCGCCCTCTGGCAAACCATTAATCAGATCTAACATGGCACCTGCAACTTCTGCTGCACGCTGCCGTAAGTCTGTGGGCATATCTTGTTGGTTTTGTAGGACCGACAAAATATCTCTTGCTTCAAGAGCCGGTCCGATGCCTCGACCTATAGGCTGAGATCCGTCGGTCAGTAGCGTATGCACAGTTAGCCCTAGCGTGCTGGCGACTGCTTTAAAGTTATCCGCAAGCGCTTGTGCAGACTCTTGGCTTCTAACTTTAGCGGTTTCGCCAACGGGAATGTCAATCACAACGTGAGTTGCACCCGCGGCAATTTTTTTAGAGAGCACTGAGGCAATTAGTTGACCTTCACTGTCGATATCTAAAGCACGCTCCACTTGGATTAGCAGGTCATCAGAAGGGGAGAGACGCACTGATCCACCCCAAGCAAGGCAGCCGCCTTCTTGTTCAACTACAGAGCGCATCTGCTCTAAGCTCAAGCTGACATTAGTTAAAGTCTCCATGGTATCGGCCGTCCCGGCAGGAGAGGTGATAGCTCGTGAAGATGTTTTAGGCATAGTTAATCCGGCAGCTGCCAGAATCGAAACAATAATGGGAGTTGTTCGATTGCCGGGTAAACCGCCAACACAGTGTTTATCCACAACTTGAGGTAAGCCCCATTCGATCTGGCTGCCAGAGTCGACCATTGCGCGGGTTAGATCGGTTATCTCTCGGATACTTAGTTTTTCTGAGCCACAGGCTGTTATAAACGCGGCTAGGTGCACATCGGCATAGCGCCCTGCGACAATATCATCGATGATTTCACGGAGTTGTTCTTGGCTGAGTTCGCTACCAAATACTTTAGCGCGCAGATAGGAGAGGGATTGCACAGGCTTAGGATGTGACAACCAAACCGAGGTACCCTCATTGAGCTCCATTCTTTTCCACGCGGATTCAGAAAAACCGATCTCGCCCGGCATGAGCAGATTGCTGGTTACCATATTGAGAGTAGCGATCAGGTGTTTACGCTCCGTTCTAACCATCACACGGGAGAGGGCAGAAAATCCCTCAGAGCGACAAACTGGACTATCCTGACGTAGGTAGATCGTGGGTTCTTGATGCGTATCTAACCCAAGTCGGCAAGCGCTTAAAGGGGCCATAGGTTCTGACATCTTTGATATTCCCTTTTCCCAGTATCACTTACAGTATATGAGCGATTAAGCGGATCGAAAACCTTGTTGAATTAGATCGTTGGAATAATAACTAGATGAGGTGACATGATGGATTTAGCCACAGAAGCTTGTGAAAGCTGCCATAAAGATAGCCAAGCCTTAAATGAATCAGAAATAGCGGTGTTACTGAAGACGCTGCCCGATTGGGACGTTGTTCACATGGACGGTGTTCCTACGCTGCAACGTAATTTTAAATTTAAAAACTTTGTCGAGGCCTTAGGGTTTACGAACAAGGTAGGGGAGTTAGCAGAAGCTCGAAATCATCATCCAGATATATTAACGGCCTGGGGGCGAGTCCATCTCACCTGGTATACCCATGCTATATCAGGTCTACACCGGAATGATTTTCGCTGCGCGGCTGCATCTGATCAGTTATTTAGCTGAGAGCTAAAAAATTATTGTTTTAGGGCAAGAATACTTAGCTAGACAATTCCACCGGAGAAATAACTACTGTTAGAATGAAGCTTCACATTTTCTTGCGGAGCTTTACGTAAATGGAACGTAGATTCAGGCTGGTTTTGGCGTGTCCCGATAGAGTGGGCATTGTGGCGATGGTAAGTAACTTTATCTCTAGCCATGGTGGCTCGATTTCTGACGCAAACCAGCATTCTGATAGTACAACTGGTTGGTTCTTTATGCGTGTAGAGATCAGTGCGGCAACGCTGCCTTTCTCCCTCGAAGAGTTAAAGTCTGCTTTTGCTCCGATAGCGCAATCCTTCAATATGGATTGGGATATCACTGACTCCGCTACCCCTAAACGTGTGATTTTGATGGCAAGCCGAGAAGCACATTGTCTTGCCGATCTACTTTATCGTTATCATGAAGGCGAATTAGACTGTGAGATTCCTTGTGTCATCTCCAACCACGATGATCTACGCAGCATGGTTGAATGGCATAATATTCCTTTCCATCATGTGCCTGTGGATAAAGAGAATAAACAGCCTCACTTTGAGGAAGTTAGCCGTTTAATCCGTGAACACTCTGCGGAAACGGTCGTGCTTGCGCGTTATATGCAGATCTTACCGTCGGACATCTGCGCTGAATATGCTCATCGCATTATTAATATCCATCACAGCTTCTTACCTTCTTTCGCCGGTGCTAAGCCATACCATCAAGCCCATGAGCGTGGTGTAAAACTGATTGGTGCAACCTGTCACTATGTGACTGAAGAGCTAGATGCAGGCCCGATCATTGATCAGGATGTGGTGCGTATCAGCCACCGCGATCTGCCAGAAGATATGGTGCGCTTAGGGCGTGATGTGGAAAAGACTGTTCTTTCCCGTGGTCTTCGCTGGCACTTGGAAGATAAGATCTTAGTGCAGGGTAATAAAACGGTTGTTTTCAATTAATTATTTTAATTGCGCAAAAATCAAAAAAAATGCTTAGGGGCCATAAGTTGGCTCTTTTCCCTACAAGGTATTAGCCCGTTGTGCGTTAACCTATTCTCATCGGGCTTA
Source organism: Neptuniibacter sp. SY11_33 (assembly GCF_047778025.1). Classification (GTDB taxonomy): domain Bacteria; phylum Pseudomonadota; class Gammaproteobacteria; order Pseudomonadales; family Balneatricaceae; genus Neptuniibacter. Next base: position 2,747,581 of record NZ_CP180543.1, on the reverse strand, counting down.
ACCTTGATCTGATCGCTTGCGAGTTGCCACTGTTAGGTGTACACATAGAGGTAGCCCGGTTGAAAATTATACCGGTTTACCTTGTTTGGGTGGTTTGGCAGGTCGATGTTTCCAAGCCTGTTAAAGCTGCCGGCCATGGAGGAATGGTAATGCTAAGATCCGTAAAAGCTCAGGATTATATGTGTGAAGACTTAATCACCTTTACCCCTGAAACCGATCTTTTTGATGCGATTAATCAGCTACTCGAATACCGAATCACGGGCGCGCCTGTTGTCGATAAAAATGGCAAGCTAATTGGCTTGATGTCAGAAGTCGACTGTCTAAAAGCGATCCTGACTTTGACCTATCACGAAGAAGAGATGGGTGGCCTTGTTGGTACCTACATGTCGGAAGAGGTTTTCACCATTAATCATGATGCCGACATAATAAAAGTGGCGGAAGAATTTATTAATAACAAACGTCGTCGTTTACCGGTGGTAAAAGATGGTAAACTGATCGGCCAGATTAGTCGTCGAGATGTACTACGCGCAGTAGAGCGTTTTGCACAGGATGGCTAATCACGTTTGATGGTCATAAGCCGCGGCTCATCACTGCGGCTTTTTTGTTTATGGTATTCAGCTAATAGGATGCCGAATCTTTCTAGGTAAGATTACATATTCATGAGTTATGTTTTTTCTGAAACGCCTATCTTGTTATACCCATCCTTAGTAAAGGACGTGGGCGTTGAAGCGGCTGTATTGTTGACTCTCTATCATCAAAGGGTAGAGCGTCTTCAAAATGTAAAGGATACAGCACAAGCGCCAGAACTTATTTTTTCTCGTGAACAATGGCTTGCGTTAGGTGAGTTTTGGGACGAAGATCGGTTGGCTCAATTAACCAGCGAATTGGTTAGTGCAGAATTGATTGATGCTGCTTTTGCTAATGATGGCCGCGTAAGAATCCGCTTTGTTGTTGAGGAGCAAGTCTCTGAAGCAACCTTTGACGAAGTGCCTGAAGGCGATGTTGAGATTGTAAGTCGGTTACCGGTTATGGAAACGATCCCTGAGCAGGTTGAAGAACTGCCTGTCGAAGTTGAGCAATCAGAGCCGAGCTATACACAATCGAATTATAATGAGCACAATCACCCACAAACTCAACTTGAACATGCAGGCTATCCACAGGATCAGTATTCAGAGATGAAGGATACGCCGTACTATCCTGATCAAGCGCCAGCAGTTCAGCCGCAGAATATCCCTAACCCTGGTCCTGCTCCGACCTTTGGTGGCAGCATAGGTTGGGCGAGAAAAGCACAGCAGGTTAATAATGGTCGCTCTGATGAGTTACAAGTGTGCTTTAATAAACAAGAGCAGCGTAAAAAACAGCTTCAAGGAATGGAGCTGAATTGGCAACCTTCCGACAATTTTTATGCGTTGCTTCCGCGGCATAATATATCGCCACAATTTGCACAAACATGTTTGGATGAGTTTGTGCTTTACTGGTTAGATAAAGACCGTAAAGAAACCAATTGGGATCAGAAATTCCTAGCTTGGGTAAAAAGGGAGTGGATTAACAAGCAAACTAGGGATGGGCGCCAACAACGTATAAATAACGAACAACAAGGCAAAGGTTTCAGCCATGAAAACCCCCGCAGAGATACTCGCGAAAAACGACAACGGGTTACCGCAGCAATCATGGACATCAAGGACACCGATTGGTAACCAAGAGCCGGAAACAAACACGGCTCAGCGAGAGCTAACAGTCGAAGTCAAAACGCTGGTCAATATGATCTTTGCGCGTTTTATGGCGATCTATGGCCATAAATTTAAGAGCTGTTTTGAAACCCAAGACGAAATCCGTATCGCAAAACGTGAATGGGCACTTAGCCTTGGTGGCTATACCGAACACGAGCTGGTGGCTGCAATTGATTATTGCAAAGAGCACAGCGCATGGATGCCGACGATCTCTGAGTTTTTAGATGTGCTTCGCACCCAAACTGGGGACCATGGTTTACCTGCAACTAAGCACGCTTACGAAGAAGCGTGTCTTAATGCTGATAAAGCTTCGACACATAAATGGACCCATCCCGCGATCTATCATGCTGGTAAAGCTACTGGCTGGTTTCGTTTGCGTACCGAAGATGAAGTCGATGTTTTTCCAGACTTTCGCTACAACTATGATGTCATCAGCCGACGAGTACGAGCAGGAGAACAACTTGATTTGCCTGTCGCAGTAGCCTTACCTGATAAAAGCGATAATACGTTGTTTGCATTTATTCAGAGCTGGGGTGAAGAGCATAATCTGAAACCTGAAGTCGCCAGCAAATGGCTGTTTTATCTGACTAAGCCTAAAGGTACGATGGTACGTAAGCGCTTTCAGCAACAAGCCCAAGTTGAAGCCACTGCGATGGGTATTACGCTACCGGATGATTATCAGTAAGCGTGAGTTGAGCGTTTAAGAGAGTAACTTATCAAAACAGCCTTCATGGCTGTTTTTTTATGATTTTTAAATGGAGTTTCGCATGAAATATGTAAAAGGCGGTTTTCAGATCTATGATGAACGGGAAAAGGTTCAGTTGGAAAGCGTCCAAGCTCTGCTCAAACAATCTTACTGGGCAAATGCACGAAGTCTTAATGTGGTAAAAACATCGATAGAAAACAGCGTATGCTTTTCACTCTATAAAGGCGATGAACAAATAGGTTTTGCCAGAGTAGTTACCGACTTCGCTTCAGTCGCTTATCTCGCTGACGTCATTATAGATGAGCATTACAGACATCAAGGGCTGGGAAAGTGGTTAACGGAAGTTATGGTTAACGATCCGCGTTGGAATGATAAATTCAAGTTCCTCGTCACTGATGACGCTCATGGCTTGTATACCCGCCTAGGATTTATAGGCAGTGAAAAACTAATGAGCACTAGGGTATGAGGGCTGCCAAATTCGGCTTTTAAAGCTAATAAATTACCTATCCATTTATTTCTTGCCGTGCTCTTTCGAACCAAGCTAAAGTCGCTTTGCGTTGTGGTTCACCGTACAGGCGTACGAAACTCTTGGTCATATGATCGTTAAAATCGTCTAGTGCTTTGATGCGTTGTTCAATATAAGGCTTTGTAAGAGGGATACCACCAGTTTCGGTGATACAGTGGTGCCATTCTTCGCAAGTTGTTGGGATGATATTTGTCATTGATGTACTTTCCGCTGTTTTTGATTTTGCGCTATCTGTTACTGAGCGTGGATCTTACTCGCGGAATAAGCGTTCGTTCGATTCGCGGACCGCTTTTATATCGGTGCAGTATTCGGCTGTAGGCCTTAGTAAGAGGCGTTTAATGCCAATCTCTTCGCCTGATTCTAGGCAGTAGCCATATTCACCATTTCGAATACGCGCTAGGGCGGTGTCGAACTTGGGCAGCAATTTACTTTCGCGGTCGACAATTCTGAGTGCGAGGCGAGATTCTTCCTCGTATTGAGCACGGTCGGCATCGTCATTCATCTCTGGACGTTCATTCAATTGCGCTTGGGCATTTTGAATATGTGCGATGGTTTCCTGTTTTTGCTGCTCTAAGTACTCGCGGAAAAACTCCAATTGGCTGTCATTCATGTAGTCCTCAGGACTAGCGTTCAAGAGCTCTTCTTTAGTTATTGTCATGCTTTCCTCAAACAATTGATCTAAATCATGTTGCGTTATGTTATAGCATTAATTTCTATGGCCGGGGAGGTTTTTGTGATGATGTGCGGTTGTGGATAAGTTATCGGTATCACTAACGGCAGTGAATTTCCATGGTATGGTGATCTGACTATCAGTTGTGGATGTGTGAGCCATCATGAAAAAGGATATGCAGGCCCTTAAAGTCTTTATATATACCTCAATCGCTCTGATTGCATTTGCCGGTAATTCTATTTTATGCCGCTTAGCATTGGGAGGTGAGGCCATTGATGCAGCAAGTTTTACTTCCATTCGTTTGTTGTCAGGCATTGTTGTGTTGCTAGCTATATTCAGTTTTATGAATAGAGGAAAAGTTAATGCAGCTAAGGGAAGTTGGAAAGGTGCGTTTTTTCTCTTTGCCTACGCTATCACCTTCTCTTATGGCTATATCACTTTAGAAACAGGCATTGGAGCTTTGGTGCTTTTTGGTTCGGTTCAGATATCGATCATTCTTATTAACATGTTTAAAGGCAATAAACTTCATTCAATGGAGTGGGCAGGGACGATCGTTGCGTTTGCTGGATTTGTCTATTTGATTTTTCCTAGTTTAGCGACACCTTCGGCTATTGGGTTTGGTCTGATGACAATGGCTGGCGTTGCTTGGGGTTTCTATACCTTAGCGGGGAAAGGCTCTAACAATCCTTTGGGGGATACGACCTATAACTTTTTGCGTACGCTGCCTTTTGTATTGATTTTGGTTTTATTGAGCTTTGGTGATGCATCTTTATCTACAGAAGGCATATGGTTGGCGGTTCTGTCTGGGGGCTTAGCTTCGGGGATTGGTTATGCTATCTGGTATCAGGCTTTAAGGTCGTTATCAGCCATTCAAGCTGCGGTTGTACAGTTGTTAGTACCAGTGATTGCCGCAGCAGGTGGTGTTGTCTTTGCGAGTGAAGAGATTACCTGGCGTTTAGTTATCGCCTCAGTGGTGGTTCTAGGTGGAATTATGATCGTGATTACAGGTAAACAGGTTTTAGAACGGGTAAAGCAATAAACTTGATTACTAAGTTATCGCTTTAATAGGGCTTGCTGACTAACTGATTGCGGCCATTTTCTTTGGCTTTATACAAGAGTTTATCCGCTCGTTTATAGAGATCGCTGACTTGGGTTTTATCGGTAAGATTTTGTGCGCAGGATAATCCCATAGATACGGTGATAAATTGATTAGCACTGTTCTCTTTATGAGGGATTTTTAGTTTCTCTATTTCTTGCCGAATACGGTTAGCAAAAACATCTGCGGCTTCTTTGCTTTCTTGAGTGAAGACAACGGCAAACTCCTCCCCGCCAACACGAAAGCAATAATCCTCTCCTTGACGAATATTATCCTTAAGCGCTTGGCTTATCTTTTTTAGAACATAGTCTCCTTTTAGATGGCCATATGTGTCGTTATAGGCTTTGAAATGGTCGACATCGAGGATTAGCAGGCAAAAGTAGGTTTTCTGCCTTTTAGCACGTTCTAGGACTGCTTGAGATAAATATTGGAAATTACGGCGGTTAAATAGATCGGTTAGCGCATCGGTAACCGCGAGCTTTTCAATTTTTTCTTCTAGCGTGCGTGCTTCTGTAATGTCGATATGTACTCCGTTCATGCGAATGGCATTGCCTTCTTCATCTCTCAGGAATACCCGGCCGACATCATGTATCCAGCGCCACTTGCCATCACCGCAGATCATGCGGAATTTGGCGTCGTATATTTCGGTTTCACCATTCAGGTGTTTTTCGATCAATTCAACCGTAGGTTCTAAATCATCAGGGTGAACGATAGAGGACCACCGCTCAAGGCCATCAATTACCTCAGAGAAAAGAGCATCATCTTCTCTGAACTCTTCATCTTTATACCTTTTCTGAGTGACCCAGGTTTTATTGGCAATGATTCTGCCTTCTTGTGGATAGAAATCCCAACAGCCAATATTGGCACCATTTACGGCATCGTCTAAGCATTTTATGGTTTCTTGGTTCTGTTCAACTTGGGCCCTCAACTCTTGTTGCGAGGTTACATTGGAAAGGGTGCTTAAAATATTTTTACCATGTTTGACCAAACGCATTTCGAAATACTGATCATCTTTTTGAAAGTAAAAATAAACTGGTTGATCGCTTGATGCTTGAGAACACTGCTTAAATAGGTCTTTTAGCTGTTTAGCTTGTTCTTGATTGAATAGATCGAAAATAGAGCAATCTTTTAAGGCGCTCTCAGATAATCCACGAAGCTCGATCTCTTTACGATTAAAGAAGAGGTAACGGCCCTCATCTATAGTTAGCTCTGCAATACCTTGTGGCTGTTTATTGAGTATTTCTAAAAGATTCATAGCGTCTCAGGTACAAAATTGCGACTACAAGTTCCAATTTATTATAGGCGCTGCTCGTATACCAGCTCGATTATTTTGGGCCTAAATAATTTTTTACCCATTGCTTGGGCGTGACACCAAAGTGTTTTTTAAAGACTTTGGCTAAGGAGGACGCATTTTCGTAACCTACTTGGTTGGCGACGAGCCCGACTGGGCGATTATTTTTAAGTAAACCTTTCGCCAACGCCATTCTTAGCCCGGTCACATACTCCATCGGTGCTTGGCCTACTGTATCTTTAAACAGAGCGGCAAACTTCGAGCGAGACATCGCTGCGTTTTCGGCCATCTCTTCAACCGTCCATTCATATTCAGGCTTGTCTTTGATCTGTTGCATCAGCTTGCTGAGCAGAGGGTGAGAGTCGGCTGCGATTAAACCTAACTCGACTGTACCGTTATCAATCACGTAGCGAAGTACTTGCACCATAAATACATCACATAATCGATCGATCATTAGCTGTTTACCGTGCTGTTCAGCAAACGCCTCAGCGAAAATTTGATGAGCTGTATTTGAAATAGAACCAGCTTCTTCTATATGAATACAGAGAAACTTAGGAAGGTAGTTGGCTAAAAGTTTTTGGTGGGCAGGGGGAAGCTTAACAGTTGCACAGACCAGTTTCGCATCTTCTGATGGGGCTATCGTGAGTTTGTGATTAGTTCCGCTGGGGAAAAAAATCACATCGCCGGTATGCAGCTCAATTCTGTGGTCTTGATCTGTTGTGAGTGTTAACGATCCTGATTCCAGAAAATGTAAGTAGCCGGATTCATTATCGTCATCAAATCCGGTGATACCGCAGAGGCTACCACTGAAAAAAACCTCGGCATTGATCTCTAGGTTCTGCAGTAATTTGCTCAGTGTATCCATAAAACCTCCTTTTTGGACGATTGGCTCTTTTTGCTGGATTTAGAGCAGCCTTTCCCTCGGTAGTTCCCCGTAACCTATATCTCAAGAACAGCGCAACATATTAACCAATATGTATGAATGTTTATTAAACCATTAACCGAGGAAAAAGAAATGAAATTTACAAAGACTTTGAAACTAGCAACAGCTGCCGGCGCACTTCTTCTGAGCAGCATGAGCTTTGCGGCATCTGTAAATATTGGCACTAATGATGTTGCTATTCATGGTTACGATCCAGTTGCTTACTTCACTAACGATAAAGCGGTTGAGGGTTCTGCAAAATTTACAGCCACTCATGATGGTGCAATCTACCGTTTCGCAAGTGCAAAAAACCGTGACCTGTTTAACGCCAATGCCGACAAATACGCGCCTCAATTTGGTGGTTACTGCGCGATGGGCGTGGCTTTAAACAAAAAGCTAGATGTTGATCCACAAGCGTTCCATATCGAAAACGGCAAGCTGTATCTGAACTTGAACAAAGACGTGCAGAAAAAATGGCTGACTGATGTACCAGGCAACCTAAAAACAGCAGATCGTATTTGGGCAGGTATTGAAGATCTATCTGTAGCAGCTGCAAACGCTGAAGACTAATTCTCATGCCTGAGTCGAGACTTACGTTTTCAGAAAATGGACATGAGTACTCGCAACCTTTAGCGCTGATCTGGTTCAGCGCTAAATGGTGCGGTCCCTGCCAACAGATGATTCCTGTGATTAATAGTTTGGCAGAGCGATATGCCGGTGAATTGAAAGTTTTAAAAGTGGATGTAGATCAGCAGCAGGCGTTAGCTGCGAAGTTCGCGATTAGAGCTGTTCCCACCTTAGTACTCTTGGCAAAAGATAAGGCACTGGATCAGCAGGTGGGGTCGGTGCCATTAAAGCAACTTGATGAGTGGGTTGCACAACATTTATCAACTCAGAAAGAACTGGAGAAGTGAAATGGATAATAAACAACGTATTGCTACAGCAGCGTTAGCTGTTGCTCTGACTTCTATTGCAACTGTTCCTGCAGCTCATGCAGGTGGAAAAGAGAAGTGTTACGGCGTAGCGCTAGCTGGACAGAATGATTGCGGAAATTTGGCAGGTACACACTCTTGTGCGGGTCAATCAAAAGTGGATAACGACCCAGGTGAGTGGAAGTTAGTCGCGAAAGGCACTTGTAAAGATATGGGTGGCTTATTGAAAGCTGAAGCTAAGAAACATTATCAGGAAGCTCAGCAAAAGTCATAAGGGTTAATCAGGAGAAAGAAGATGTCCAGTTTAAGCACAGCTAATAAAAGCGATGAACGAGGTTTATCAAAGATTGGCGTCGGGTTGCGTCATCCTCACTATAAAGAGGCGTTACTAGGGACATCTTCCATTGATTTTGTGGAGATACATGCGGAGAACTTCTTTGCTGAAGGTGGAATGTTACCTGAGTTGTTGAGTGATATAGCCCTTCAATATCCAATCAGCCTGCATTCTACTTCCATGGGCTTAGGTTCTGCCGTGGGTATCAACGGAGATTATCTGCAACGTTTAAAGCAACTGTCACAGCAGATTAACCCCATATTGATCTCTGACCACGCTTGCTTCACTTGGAGCAATATCAATGGGAAATCTGTGCACGCTGGGGATCTTCTACCTCTTGAATTTACTCAACAGAGCTTGCAGGTAATGGTTGATAACGTGAATCAGGTCCAGCAGTTATTGGGACGTCAGATTCTTGTTGAGAACTTGTCTGCTTATGTGGAATTTAATTTTTCGGATATGAGGGAAACCGAATTTCTTGCTGAACTGGTAGATAAAACGGGATGTGGCTTACTGGTGGATCTTAACAATTTACTGGTTAATGCGCGCAACTTTAGTGATCAAAAGCCATTATCTGTAGCCCGAAAGTGGTTACGAGAAATTCCTTCTGATGCTGTGGGCGAAATCCATCTGGCAGGTTTCACCAAAGTCAAAGAGGGGGAATTGATTATTGATGATCACAGTCAGCCAGTATCACCTGAATGTTGGTTGCTCTATCGCGATGCTATTGCCTTGTTTGGTGCAGTCACCACCTTAATCGAATGGGATAACAATTTGCCGTCTTGGAGCACACTGCTTGATCAAGCTGCAAAAGCGAGATCTATCTCCACGGAAGTTCACTATGACACTGGGAGGCTCTCTTATGCTGTCTGATTCTACATTGCTTGTGCGTCGTCAAGCCGCATTGATGACCTTAATTTTTTCCAAAGATGAAAGCGATACAGCGACTGATCGCATCAGTCAGGGGTTAAAAATTTATCAGAATAATCTTCTGATGACTGCGGCAAGAGCGATCTCCTTGAAGTATCCAGTGCTGGAGAAAATGGTGGGTAATGAGACGATTATCGCTATTACCGATCAGCTACTAAAACGGGAGTTGCCAGATACGGGTGATTGGGCGGATTGGGGTGGCATGTTTGCCATGCTTATCGCCGAGAGCCCTTTGGCTGAAGATCATGCTTATCTGTCTGAGGTCGCCCGCTTGGAATGGTTTGTACATCAGGCCTCGATAGGAAAGGTTACGCATTTAGAAGTGGAGACACTTTCTAATTTATCTGAAAGCGATTTGGACACTGTCTCACTTCATCTATCGCCCACTTTACAGGTGATGGAAAGCCATTTTCCTGTGTATGAATTATGGAATTTACATCAGGTACCAGAGGGCTCTGAGGTCGATGAGGGTGAGCTTTATCGCTTGCTGGTGGGAAATACGGCTCCTCACTATTCAATGGTATTTCAACAGGATTATCACGCGCGTATTAAAACGCTAACGGTTCAGGAATATGCGTGGTTTAAAGATGTTCTGGCAGGCATGAGTGTTGAGCGCTTATTAGGTAAGCACCAAGAAATTGATTTTGTTAGCTGGATTGAACAGGCGATAAACCAGCAGTGGTTGGTTGCCATCAAGTAAATCGAGATTCAGTTATTAAAGGTTTTATAGAGGGTCGAGAGATGATTTCTATCGTTAGTAAGTTTTATAAAGGTTATTTAGCTGGGGAAAGTAAATTGGCTAAAACCCATGATCTTGTGTCGTTAATTGCTCGTGTTTACGTAGCACAGGTGTTTTTTAATGCCGGTCTGACAAAAATTCAGGATTGGGATACAACGTTATTTCTATTTGAAGAAGAGTATCAGGTTCCATTTTTACCTTTTGAGCTGGCGGCTTATTTAGGTACTTTAGGCGAGCTTATCTTACCTGTTTTGCTAGTCACTGGTATTTTGACGCGCTTTTCTGCTGTGGGTTTATTTTTTGTGAATGTAGTTGCTGTAATGAGTTTGGTAGAAATTGCACCAGCAGCATTGTATCTACATTACATCTGGGGGCTCGTGCTTGCGCAAATCATTATCTACGGGGGTGGTGTGCTTTCTGTAGATCATGTTTCCAATAAATTTCTTCTTAACCGCCATAAGGTTGAGATGGAGCCTAGCCTATAGGCTTTATTTATAGGTACTTGCAAAGAGGAAGTGACTGAACAATCAGTCACTTCTTTGTTGAATAATCTCACTCATTTTGAGGTTAATATGAAGCAGATCACTACATCTATCGTTGCTGGCTTTGGCGCTGCTGTTGCCATAGGTTTGCTAGCCTTTCTTGAAACCTCATTTAAAGAGATTGCGTTTTTGATGGCGCCTTTTGGGGCAACTGCTGTGCTGGTATTTGGGGTGCCGAATAGCCCTTTAGCCCAGCCGAAAAATGTGATTTTAGGGCACTTGATTACTGCCTTTATCGGTATTTTCTTTAGCCAGCTTTTTGACGTTAACCCGCTAACTCTGGCCATTGCTACAGGACTTGGTGTCAGTGCAATGTTGTTGAGTAAAACAACGCATCCGCCGGCGGGTGCTAATCCAATCTTAATTATGTTATCCAGTCAGGGCTGGGCCTTTCTGGTAACACCAGTTTTGATTGGCTCGATTATGATTGTACTGGTGGGGAAGGTTTTTCAGCAGACGCAGACAAGATTGCAGCCTGCTGAATAATGACTAACTACAAGGTTGTTTGACTTGTTTAGTTAGCATGGTTTCAAAAACATCGGGTGTGACCGGTTTACTAAAATAGTAGCCTTGGGCCATATCGCAGTTTTTATTCTGTAGTAAACTCATCTGTTCTTGAGTTTCTACCCCTTCAGCAATAACTCTTAAACCAAGGCCGTGAGCCATATCTATGGTGGCGTAAACTAGCTCTAAATCAGCTGGATCGACAGAAATATCACTGATAAAACTGCGGTCGATCTTGAGGGTTTCAAATGGATAACTTCTCAAATAACTGAGGGAGGAATATCCAGTACCGAAATCATCCATGGATATGCTGACGCCTTGCTCATTGAGTTTTGCAATCGCTTCATCAATATCTGCGTGCTGTGCCATTAACACGCCTTCTGTTATCTCGAGCTCTAGGTTAGGGCCGAGAATTTGATGTGTTGTCATCTGTTCAGTGATGTAGTCGATCAATTGTGGATCTCTAAACTGACGCGGCGATAGGTTGATGGCAATATGGAATTGCGGCAGCAGTGTTTTGATCCAGTGACTGCTCTGATGCATTGCTTCCTTAAGTACAAACTTACCGATGTTTACGATTAAGCCTGTGTTTTCAGCAACGGGAATAAATTCAGAAGGCGGTATATTGCCTAATGTTGGAGAGTTCCAACGTAACAACGCTTCTGCACCGACAATTTGTTGTGTTTTTAAGTCGATTACGGGCTGATACAGGACATGTAGCTCTTTATTATGGAGTGCATTGTGTAATTGCTCTTCTAATAGCAAGCGGCGTTCAGCACCTATGTTCATCTCTTCTGTGAAGTAGTGGTAGCTATTACGACCTTGAGCTTTGGAGTGATACATTGCCGAATCGGCATTACGTAGAAGTTCTGCAGGATCCGTACCGTCACTCGGGTAAACGGAAATCCCGACACTCATGGTTAGCATGATCTCTCGGCCATCCACATGTAGTGCTTTACGGAATTGGGAAACTAGATTTTGCGCAATAGGCTGTGCTTGTTCTGCACTCTCTAAATGGTTGAGTAACACTATAAATTCATCGCCACCCAAACGGCCTACGGTGTCGGTATCTCGGACTGATTGCTCTAAACGCTTTGCTGCTTCAATAAGAATCTTATCACCAGTAGCATGCCCTAGCGTGTCGTTGACCTTTTTGAAGTCGTCCATATCGAGGAAGAGGACAGCAACAGAGTGTTTCTTTCTTCTTGCTTCTAAGAGCATGGTTTCCAAACGGTTAAGAGAAAGGAAGCGGTTAGGGAGGTTAGTTAAGCTATCAAAGTGCGCTTGGTGAAGAATCTTCTCTTCTTGCGCTTTCTGTTGGGTAATATCCTGTTTTACCGCTAAGTAATATTTAGTTTTGCCTTCGGAATCATAAACCGGCGCAATATGTGCTAGTTCCCAGAATATTTCGCCATTTTTACGTTGGTTTTGGAATTCGCCACGCCATGATTTTCCTTGCACTAAGTGTTGCCAGAGCTCAGCGTAGCGACCTATCGGTGTGCGACCTGACTTTAATATTCTGGAGTTTTGGCCAAGAATCTCTTCTTTATCGTACCCAGTGACCTTTTCAAAAGTCGAGTTCACGTACTCTATCTCACCATCCAATGTGGTGATCACAACAGAGACAGGGCTCTGCTCTATAGCTTGAGACAGAGTCAGGATATGTTCTTGGGCCTTGCGCTCTTCAGTAATATCTCGACTAATACCTACTAAGCCTTGTAGTTGGCCATCTGTATCCCAGAAGGGCATTTTAAGGGTGTTTAAGAGTATCCGCTCGCCCGATTGATTGTCACTCCACTGTTCCTGACTATCAGAAGCTAGGTGTTCGATAACGTTTTGTTCTTCGTGCTCGTTTTTAACTGCTTGAGCTTCTATAAATAGTGCATGGTCTGTTCTACCAATAATTTCTACTTCGCTTTTACCGGTGAAATCTTGGAAGGCGGTATTACAGCCGAGGTATTTACCTTGCGTATCCTTTATAAAAATATGATCTGGCAAAGCATCAATAAGGCCTTTGAGTAGGCCACGTTCACGGTTGAGGTTTTGGCGGCTGATCAATACTTCTCGTTCTGCGTCTCGTCGGTCCTGTTGCCTTCGAAGAATTAGGCCAAGTAGCATCGTGCCAATGGGGTAGAACGTCAAAATGGTTGGTGCAATTGCGGAGATGATCTTGAAGCGTAAATCAGCAGGCATGAACAGAATTAAACCTAGTACAACGACTTGTACTACTAGGCCTAACAGATATAAACGCCACCAGTTCAAGGGTTGTTGATATTTGTCACTTAGATAGCGCCAAGATAAGCCTATAGCGGCTGAGAAGATAATAACGGCTGAGCCAACATAAATACCTGCACCTCCTTGATAGATTCGGAGGCTTACTGCCATTACAACTGCGATGCAGGTAGGAACAATTCCAAAAAACAGACCGCATAAGCTGATTAATACCCAACGGGCATCAAAAAACACACCTGGTTCTAGTTCCCAGGGGGTCAGCATTACCGCCATAGCAAGCAGACCGACTAAGATGCCAGAAACACTGTCTCGAAGTAAATGATGTCGAATGTTTTGCAGGCCAAGCGAGTCATATACGATTCCCATTGCGAGCAGTAGGGCAACGTTATTGATTAGGCCTGTAAAACTAGAAGTGTCCATGAATACTAATGTTCTCTTAATACCTGATGACTAAAAAGCAAGGCTATTTAAAATAGCTGGCCTAAAACCATACAAAAAACATGTAAATAAGAATAATCATATAAATAATAAAGTGTTAGGGTGAAGATCAATAAAATGATTATCCATTCAATCCTGACGACTAAAAAACCTGATTGGTCTAGTTACAGGCTATCTAGGTCTTGTATTCCCACTCGAGCACACATGATTTTTAACTCATAGTTACATTTTCGAAGTGGTTGTAATTTCAGTATAGAAAGGAAATCAGACTCTGCAGACTGAATTACGGATAGCTTTATGAAAAATAAAGAAAAATATCAGGAAGGTGAAAGGCGGCTGGAGCACCTTAGGCGAATACAGGTCATGCCAGCCGTGAGGAAATTACTTAAAGTTAGCACCAAACATTTCACCAATCGCTTGGCTAAGCGCTTCGCTACGCTGTTCGTTACGGAATTGCATCAGGATCAGTGCACGTAGCGCTGGCATAAACATCAAGTCAGATAACACCCTAGAGAATCCTGCTTGGCCAGCGCTACCTATTGCGAGTTTTTCTAAGAATAGGTGCAGCGTTGCCGGTTCTTGAAGTGTTTCATGACAGCGAGTTGCAATTGAGACAATTACTTCCGCTTCTAGGGCATAATCACTCTGCAAGATCTTATTAATGATCTCTTGTTTTCTCGGTGTATTGCGTGCATTTGAGATACCACGAGTAATGGCCGCAATATGATTGGCGCTCGCTGTTCCGCGCTCTAATGTTTGTTCTGCACGTAAGCTTAATGCTTCAAATAGCTGGTGGTCCGGTTCGATGCTTTCTATGCAGGTGCATAGCACTTCGAATGGTACATCGGGTAGAAGTGGGACGGCTTTGGTTAACAATTTGCTGTTTTTATTTTTCTCATGGCGAACAACCAGATCTGCGATTCCTTGATAACCTAGAGATTGCCAGTTATCAAAACCGATTTGACCTGCAAAATACTGTTCTGCATGTTCATAGTATTGCGAAGCAGGTTCGCTTGATGCCAGCGTAGAATAGGCATGGAACAGTGCCATTTTTTCCTGATCGGGTTTAAAAGAGAACGGATTATCTTTCAAAGCATCCTCTGGCATTTCACCCGTCTTCTCATGTTGCAAAATGCCACCGGCATTTTTAAGTAAACGGCTAAGTAGATCATCACGCACTGCTTGGATTAGAAAGCCTTGCTCATCTAAAGGCAACTTTAGAAACCAAGCCGCGCCTTGTTCTTTATTCTTTGGATTCCAGATCATCAGTGCTATCCATGCGTGTTGCAAATACGGATAGGGATAGGGTGTCTGTTGGTTCTCTATCTTTTCAAATTGTTCAGTCGAGAGTTTTTGTACACGACGGCCCATATCGAAAAAACGGACCTGACCGCCACTCTGGCGAAGAAGTTGAGATAGTGAAGATATATCAGACATGATGGGCACCTTAAGAATCAGGCCCGCAATTTTAGCAGTTCTGGAGGGGGTATCAATATAGACCAGAAGTGCTCATTCTTTCGTTAGAGGTAATGTTGAGGATTAGATAATGTAAAACTGATTTTTACCCATTTTCTTAGCTTGGTACATTGCTTTATCCGCCAAGGTAATCGCTTCCTCTGCATTTATATCTTCTAAAGCGTAGATATATAGGCCGATGCTGGCAGACAAGTTCGCGGTACGTTCTCCTACCGGGAGGTCTTCACTAACAATTCCTAAGATCTTTTGAATCACTGCGATGGCTTGGGTCGAGGATTCAATTTCAGACAGAATTAGCAAAAATTCATCCCCACCTAATCGACCTAACATGTCCGAGCCGCGGATTACTTTGGATATGCGATTAGATATGTCCTGCAAACATTGATCGCCGGTATCATGGCCGTAGGTATCGTTAATCGGTTTAAAATCATCCAAATCAATAAAGATAATGGCGGCTTTATGTTGTTTGCGTTTAGCCGCAGCGAGCACAATATCAAGCTGGTGGAGTAAAAATCTGCGGTTGGGAAGTCCAGTTAAGTTGTCGTGGCAAGCTAGATGATGAAGCTCTTGATTGGCAATTCGGATCAGTTTGTTTTGTTTGGCGGTAGTGACCATGACATAAACGGCAAATAAGAAGCCACCTAGTATGATCAATACCATTCGGGTGATCAGTTCAGATAGCAAATTTTCCATCTTGTGCGCTGAATCTTGCCAGATCTCTTCATTTTGAGCTTGTTGTAAGCTAATAAATCGATCTAGTAGCCCTGCTATGGTGGTCTTATCTTTCAGTACTTTACCTAGCTCTGATCGAAAATCTTGTACGCGGTTATTGGTAAGTAGTTCCGAGAAGGTCCGTAATTCAGGCGCTCTACTGGCGGCTTCTTTATCCAGTTTTGCAATGATGATCTGCTCAGGGCGATTTAAGTCAGTGTTCAATAAAGTTAAACGTGATTTATGGTATTCACTCCCCTGACTATAAAAAGTATTGAACAGTTTTTTTCGCTCTTCTGGCGTTTCGAGCAAGGTCATCTGCCAAAGCAAGATGGCTCTTTCTCTGACGGCTGCGCGCATTGCCATGGCTGCGCGTAGTTGAATGTCGTTATTACTGCTGGCAGTGGTTAATTCAGCGCGTAAATTGGCATATTGTTGGTAGGAAAAAACGGAAGTGTAGATAAACGCTAGAAAGATAGCGCTGAAGCCAATCAGATAGAAAAAAAATCTAAAGCCTGATTCTCGCTGTTCCATGTCCTTTCGCCAGTCATGTGGTGAATAACATTTAACAGTCTAGTTGATTTTAATTTATTCGGGATTGAGTGACAGAAATAGAGATTGGGTGAGTAAGCGGAGCATACTCACCTAAGGAACCTGCGAATAAGTCTCATACTTTCTCAGTGGGCTATAAAACGGCCAGATACGCGAAAGTCAGCGCAGTGAAATGTCTAGACCTTTTCAAGCTGGCTGACAAAGTAGATGGTCGTTTTAGAACCCACCCTCTGGGGCTTCCAGAGCAAATGAATCACTTCGTTAATGATTTTCGCCAGGCAACCAGCATGCCTGTAATCATTGCCTCGTGCTTCAATTGCTCTGAAAGCCTGAGTCGTATGGGACTTGTTCGCAGGTTCCCTAATCATTGTTTATTGTTTGCATTCACCCGCGACAACAAAGCTGACCTCAGGCTTCGCACAAGCAGAACAGCTGTTGGAATAGGTTTTAGCTGTACTGTCTGAGTGATATCCACATGCCGGAGTGTAATCCATCGTACACATTTGTGGACGCGGTTCTTCACAAACCAAAGCGCCTTCTGGCAAAGATGGTTTGGATTGACAGCCTGCTAACATCAGCGCTGCAAAGCCCATCAAAAATAATCTTTTCATACTGAATCTCCTGATTGGGCATTGTCTGAAGCAGACTTTCCTTTAACTTTTTCACGTAGGGTTTGCATTGCAACGAATAGGGCAGGAATAAAAAATATGCCGATGACAGTCGCTAGAAGCATACCGCCAAACACAACAAAACCTATGGATATACGGCTAGCTGCACCTGCGCCAGAAGCCGTTAGCAATGGCATTACACCTAGGATAAAGGAGAACGCGGTCATCAATACAGCACGATAGCGCAAGTTAGCGGCTTCATTGGCTGCATCAATAATACTTTTACCCTCTTCCCGCAATTGCTTCGCAAATTCTACAATCAGGATAGCTGACTTACTTGCTAGACCAATCAGCATAACCATGCCGATTTGGGCATAAAGGTTGTTGGTCAAACCCGGGATCAGCCATAGCGGCAGAATCGCACCTAAAATTGCGACAGTAATAGATAGCATTACCGCAACCGGAATGGTCCAGCTTTCATATTGAGCTACTAAGAAGAGGTAAGCGAATAGGATAGCTAGCGAGATGATAATGATTACAAAACCGCCAGCTTCTTGTTCTTGCTGAGTACTACCTGTCCACTCAAGAACATAACCGTCAGGCAACGTCTCTTTAGCTAGTTGTTCCATTAACTTAATACCGTCGCCTGTAGCCATGCCGGGAGCAAGTGTAGCGGTGATTGCTGCGGAGCGTGATTGGTTATAACGTGTTAATGATTGTGGGCCCAGTACTGGTTTTACTTCGACAAGAGCGCTGATCGGCACTAAATGGCCTTGGTTACTCTTAACATTAAGGCTATTTAGATCGTCAACATTGTCACGGAATTCAGAATCCGCTTGCAGCATAACGCGATAGTTACGCCCGAAAATATTGAAATCGTTTACATACTGAGTACCTAGCTGGGATTGTAACGTGCTAAATAGATCACTCATCGAAACGCCTAAAGAGAGCGCTTTATCACGATCTACCACCAGCTCCAGTTGTGGGACATTAGCAGAGTAGGTGGAGTATACACGATCAAACTCAGTTTTCTGGTTTGCTGCGAAGATGAGTGAATTCGTTGCACGAGCAAGTTCCTGAGGTGATCCATTTTTCAGATCCAACAGGATTGCCTCTAGACCTGCCGCATTACCCAAACCAGGAATCGGTGGAGTAGGGAAAGCCATAATATTAGCGCCTGGAATCGCCGCTAGTTTCTGATTGAGCTCTCTTAAAATTTTGTACCAAGCCATTTCTGGTGCAGTACGCTCATCCCAGTGGGAAAGCACTGGAATTGCTAGCGCAGCATTTGGTGCTGCACCGCCTAAGATACTAAAGCCTTTAATGCCGATACGGTTTTCTACACCCGGTTGTTCCTCAAGGATTTTGTCAATCTGGGCCACTATTTCGTCGGTACGGTTGAGTGACGCACCATCAGGAAGTTGGACGTTAACAAAGAAGGCGCCGTTATCTTCATAAGGTAAGAAGCTGGTCGGGGTTGTGGTGAACATATGGTAGACGCCCCCGCCCATAGCTGCCATCAAACCCATGCTTAACAGCAAGCGTTTGTTCAAAAAGTTAACTTTGTTCACATAGCCTCTACGGGTCCAGTCTATTAGCTGATCGAACTTTTTGAATACTCCGGTCGGTTCTGTTGCTGGTTTTAACAGCAGTGAGCAGAGCGCAGGGGAGAGAGTCAGTGCATTTAGTGACGAGAAACACACAGCAACAGAGATGGTTACCGCAAACTCAGTATATAACTTACCGGTAATGCCCGGCATAAAGGCAACCGGAACAAATACAGCTAAGAGTACAAGGGTAGTCGCAATGACCGGCCCGATTACCTCTTTCATTGAGACCGCAGTCGCATCTTTAGCTGATAAACCTTCCTGCATATGGCGTTTGACGTTTTCAACTACAACGATCGCATCATCAACCACGATACCTATCGCCAAAATTAAGGCGAACAGAGAGATGGTATTAATGCTAAAACCAAGTACTGAAAGCACGGCAAAGGTGGCAATCAACGATACTGGAATTGTGGCTGAGGGTATAAGTGTTGCGCGCCAATCGGCCAAGAATAGGAAGGTAACCAGTACTACCAGACCAAAGGTAATAAATAGAGTCTCGACTACCTCTTGTAGTGATGCTTTTACTGAAAGCGTAGTGTCATAGAGAACGACGTATTCCATATCATCAGGGAAGCGTTCACTCAGGCGTTCCAGTTCAGCATACACATTGTCTGCCACATCAAGCGCGTTTGCACCAGGGCTTTGATAGATCGCAACAGTGGCTGCTGGGTTGCCATTCATAATTGAGGACGCACTGTAGCTTTGTGAACCTAGTTCTACTCTCGCTACATCACGAAGGCGAACAGAGGCGCCATTCTCTCCTGTGCGAAGGATGATGTTTTCAAACTCTTCAACAGATTCTAAGCGGCCTTTAGCACGCAGGTTATATTGAAACTGCTGATTTTGCGTAAGGGGCGGTTGACCAATAATGCCTACAGATGCTTGGATATTCTGTTGTGAGATGGCATTGCTAATATCTTTAGGCGAGAGTCCTAATGCCTTCAGGCGGTTAGGGTCTAACCACACTCGCATACCGTAATCCATCGGACTAAACTGTGATGCCGAGCCAACACCATTAATTCGCGCCAAAGCATCTTGCACATACAGAGTGGCGTAGTTACTTAAGAACAGCTCGTCGTAAGTATTTTCAGGAGAGTAGAGGTTAATTACTAGCAACATGTTGGTTGCTTGCTTCTTAGTAGTTACTCCTTGTCGAACTACTTCTTGAGGTAAAGAAGCTTCAGCTAAAGCTACGCGGTTTTGTACATTGATTGCCGCTTGGTCTGGGTCTGTACCTACAGCAAACGTTATATCTAGCGTGTAACTACCATCGTTGGCTGAGGTGGAAGACATATAGAGCATATTGTCCACGCCATTAACTTGGGCTTCTATCGGGGTCGCTACTGCTTGTTCCACCACTTCTGCGTTAGCGCCAGGGTATTTAGCCTTTACTTGTACCTTTGGCGGTGTGATATCAGGGAATTGAGCTACGGGGAGACCGTAGATCGCTAAAGCACCTGCAATCATCAGCACAATGGAGATGACCAGAGCAAACTTAGGCCGATTGATAAAGAAGATCGAGAACATGGCTTACTCCGCTACAGCATTAACTTGAATGCCTGGTTTAACCTTTTGTAGTCCTTCGGTGATGATTAGATCATCTTCATCAAGGCCTTTAAGTACTTGCCATTGACCTTCAACTTGCGGTCCCATTTCTACGCGAGTAACTGTTACTTTATTTTGTTGATCTACTTCGAGTACAAAGTAACCATCACGGTCACGTTGTACGGCAGATTGCGGTATTTGGATACCCGTTTCTGGTTGTTTACGTTTAATTTCTACGTGAACAAATTCACCTGGCAATAACAGGTATTTAGGGTTTTCGAAGCTCGCACGTAGTGTGATTGTGTCAGTATTAGGATCAACCTCTGGGGAGATAAAATCGAACTGACCTTGTTGTTCGTACACACTGCCATCGGACAATATTAGACGAGGTGCAACGGGGGGATTATCTAAGTCGATCCCTTTACGGCGTGCGTCTAGCATCAGTTTTTCACTGACTGCCATTTCGACATAGACTTCATCGATCTTTACGACTGTAGCTAGCACACCACTTTCAGGGCTGATCAGATCGCCCACTGAAAAGTTCGCTTTACCGATACGACCACTAAACGGAGCTTTAATCTCGGTATAACTCAAGTTTAGTTCTGCTTTTTTTAATCCTGCTTCTGCTTTTAAAACTTGCGCACGGGATTGATCTCGGTCTGCTACAGCCTGATCGAACTGGGATTGCGAAGCCGCCTTACGTTTACGGAGTTGGCTTACTCGATTGAGATTAGTTTGCGCGTTTTTTAATCCAGCTCTTGCAGAGGCGAGATCTGCTTCTGCTTGTTTCAGCGCGATTTCATAGTTCGCTTTTTCTACTTTAAAAAGCACTTGATCGGCTTCAACATCACGACCTTCAGTAAATAGGCGACCTTCCAGAAAGCCAGAAACACGTGCTAAGAGGTTAACGCGTTGAGTTGCCTCAATCCGTCCAACCAGTTTAAAGGTTGGGGTCAAATCTGAAGTTTGAACCTTGTGCACTAATACGGCAGGTAAAAGTTTCTCGTTGGCATTAGCGTTCAGTGAAGTGGTAGCCAAAGCAGTTAGAAGAGTGGCTAAAATGATCTGTTTCAAAACAAGCTCCTTGGAGAAACGTTAACCCTAGGTACAAATCGGATTAAATTAGATGCGCTTTAATTAGATAGCAGCTTTTGATGAATATAACTAACTATTATCTATAAATACTGAATAGATTAAATACCTACTTACCTATACATCGTCTTAACGAATAACGGGTGCCTAAGCACCCGTTATTGTCAAAGCTGCTTACTGCAGCCAGCTATCGAGTTCGTTTATATCTTCAGGGTTTAGCGTGCCTAGCTGCTGCTTGAAGGTAATGAGGTTCTGTACAAAGTCGAAACGGGCATTGGCGTAATCGCGTTGCGCTGCATAAAGCTGCTGCTCAGCTTGCAGTACATCTACTACGTTACGCGTACCTACTTTGTAACCCTCTTCAGTCGCTTCTAACGCTGTTTTGCTGGATTTAATGCTCTGGTTCAGTGCTTGAACGCTTAAAGCGCCAGTACGTAAATTACGTAATAGGCTTCGAGTCGTTTGAGTCACTTCGCGAAGGGTATCTTCACGGTTAAACTGATTTTCTATTAAGCGTTGTTCTAGTTCTCGACTACGTGAGCTTACTGAACCGCCGGAATAGATCGGAACCGAAAGCGACAAGCCGATAGAAGAGGTATCAGTACTGTCGTCACTGATAGCAGTACCATTATCGTAATCATAATTAGCTGTCAGGCTTAGTGTTGGATAGTGTCCGGCACGACCCGCTTTCGCAGCTTGGCGTGCAGCTTCTGATACGCGATCTGCAAGTTGAAGGGCCAAGTTACCTTTCCAAGCTTTTTCTAACCAAGGCTGAGCTTGGACAGGAACGGGCTCTTCAATTGGGTATTCTTCAGACAATTGACCAACGGTATCAAACCCTTGGCCTGTTAGGCGTTCTAAGGCTTCGTAACTATTTTCCAAATCACCTTCAGCGGCAATACGTGCGACGCGAGCATTGTCGTATGAAGCCTGTGCTTCTTGTACATCTGTATTGGCGATTAGGCCGACATCATATTGAGCGTTTACCTGATCCAAGCGACGTTTGATAGCGCGCTCTTGAGCTTCAGATGTTTGTAGGTCGCTTTTCGCCCTTAGAACACCAAGGTAAGCTTCTACAGTACGGTTGATCAGTGTTTGTTGTTCCAGTTCAAACTGCAGTGCGGCTTGTTCTGAGATCACTTGGCCCTGTTTAAAGGTAAACCAAGCAGCCGCATTAAATACCGGTTGGCTAAGGGATAAGGTATAGCCGTGGTTGTTATAATCAGCTGTATCGGAATCAATCGTTGTTGTGTTGGCGCTCAAGTTCACATTCGGCAATAAGCTAGAGCGGTTTTGGATTTCGATCTCTTTGCCAGCGTTAAATGAAGCTTGCGCTGCTTTTAACTGTGGATCATTAGCCAAAGCGAGTTGGTAGATATCTGCTAATTCACCTGCAGAAACGCTGCTGACAGCTAGAGAAAGGCATGAAACCTGAAAAAGCTGCTTTATATTCATAAACTTAAATATCCTTAAACTTGTTCTGGCTGAACTTCCTTGAAAGTTCGCTTACCTAAGTAACTATATACGGTCGGAATAACAAAAAGGGTCAATAACGTGCCGAATGTCATTCCACCAACAATAACCCAGCCGATCTGATGACGTGATTCAGCACCTGCGCCCATAGCAATTGCCAAAGGTACCGCACCTAATACTGTTGCACCCGTGGTCATCAGTATAGGGCGTAAACGCAAAGATGCCGCTTCTATTATCGCGCTACGCAGATCTCGCCCTTGATCTTGAAGCTGATTTGCAAACTCTACGATCAGAATACCATGTTTGGTTACCAGTCCAACAAGGGTAATCAAACCTATTTGGCTGTATACGCTGAGAGAACCTCCGCTGAAATGTAGCGCAAACAGTGCACCAAACACGGCAGGTGGAACCGATAGCATAATAATCATCGGATTTTTAAAGCTTTCAAACTGAGCAGCCAGTACCAGGAATACGACAATCAATGCCAGTGCAAACGTAACCTGCATGCTGCTGCTAGATTTCTTGAACTCTCGCGAAGGTCCTGTGTAATCATAGGTCGCCTGCGGCGCGATCTCTTGCAGACTTTGTTCAAGGAAGTTCAGCGCTTCACCTAAGCTGTAGCCAGGAGCTAGTTGGGTTTGTATCTTAACTGCTTTAACTTTATCAAAATGGTTAAGTTCACGTGGCGCAACGGTTTCACGTAGTTCAACAAGGTTGGAGAACTGAACCATTTCGCCGTTTTGATTGCGCATGTATAGATCGGTTAGGTCGCTTGGATCACGGCGCTGTTGATCATCAACTTTTACGATAACTTCGTACTGTTCACCTGCACGTTTAAAGCGAGTTACTTCACGGCCTGCCATGTAACTTTCTAGCGTTCGACCCAGATCAGCAACATCTACAGACATTTCGGACAACTTATCGCGTTTCACATCGATCTGGAATTCCGGTTTATTCAGCTTTAGGTCGGAATCAGGTTGGGCAAAGCCTTTATTGCTATAGATCTTTGCCATTAGCTGATCGGTGATCACTTTGAGGTCATCATAAGTGCCATTGGTCTTAACAATGAATTCTACAGGACGCGAGATAAAGCTCTGACCCAGAGAAGGCAAGTTTAGAGAGAAACTCATAATGCCCGGGATACCACCATAGAGCTTTGGCGTTTGCTCTTGGCCAATTGCTTGCTGTTTACGATCACGATCTTCCCAGCGTTCTAAGCCTTGGAACACCATCGCATTTGTTTCAGATGGGAAACCGACCACGGCAAAATAACGCACTGTTTCTGGGGTTTGGCTGATTGTCGATTCGATTTGGCGCGTATAGCGATCAATATAATCAACGGATGCGCCATCAGGAGCGATGGCAAAGTTTAGAATCGTGCCTCTATCTTCATAAGGTGCTAGTTCCTGAGGCAGCTGAGTATAAAAGTAAGCTGCGCCACCAAAACTCGCCGCCATAATGACAATTGCGAGTAGACGAGAGCTCAGTAGTTTATTCAGTAATGCCTGATACTGATTGGTAATGCCTTGAAGAAAGCTTTCAATTAGATTAAAAATCGCGCTGTGTCGCGTTTCATGTTTTAACAATCTGGACGACATCATTGGCGATAGGGTTAAAGCTACAAAGGTTGAAACTACCACCGCGCCTGCAAGCGTCAGCGCGAACTCTGTAAATAGCTTGCCTGTTCGCCCTTCAGAAAAGGCAACAGGTGCAAATACAGCTACCAACACCACTGTTGTTGCTAATACTGCGAAGCCGATCTCTTTCGCGCCTTTAAAGGCTGCTTGTATCGGCGTTTCACCTGCTTCAACATGTCGATAGATGTTTTCCAGCATCACGATTGCATCATCCACAACCAATCCTATCGCTAATACCAGTGCGAGTAGGGTCAATGTGTTAATACTGAAATCCATCCAGTACATCATCGCAAATGCACCCACTAATGAGAGGGGGATAGTAACGACCGGAATCAGGGTTGCACGGATATTACGTAGGAAGAAAAACAGTACTAGAACAACCAAAATACCCGCTTGGATCAACGTGGTATATACCGATTGAATGGACTCATCGATAAAGATCGAGGAGTCATAAGCAACCTCTACATTCATGCCTTGTGGCAATGTCGGGCGTAGTTTTTCTAATTTGTCACGGATGCCAGAAGATACATCCAGAGGATTTGCTGTGGACTGTTTTACTACGCCCAATGCAACTGCGCTCTCACCTTTATAGCGGGTGATACGTCTTACGTTTTCGGGGGCGATTTCAACCCGTGCTACATCTTGAATTCGAACAGGGTAGCCATCTTCATTACGAATAATCAGTTGTTTAAAGGCTTCTATATCGTTAACGTCTGTTCTGGCAAGTAGGGTGAACTCTCGCTCTTTACTTTCGATACGGCCGGCAGGAATTTCTATGTTTTGACGGCTTAGCGTTTCTTCAATATCTCGGGGGATAACTTTATACGCAGCCATACGTGCAGGATCTAGCCAGATACGCATCGCGTATTTTCGCTCACCAAAGATCATGACATTAGCTACACCTGAGACGGTTTGTAGCTGATCTTTTACCTGCTGATCGGCGATATCCGATACTTCCATAATGTTATGGCGGTCAGAGTTGAAGGCAAGCCAGATAATAGGTTGGGCATCGGCTTCGGTTTTCGCAACTACCGGTGGATCAACATCATCAGGAAGTTGGCCGATTACGCGACTTACGCGATCTCGAACATCAGCTGCGGCAGAATCAGGATCGCGATCGATTTTGAAAGTGATACTAATCTGTGAATTTTCTGTTCGGCTAATCGAGTTCATGAAGTCGATACCCTCAATACCGGAGAGGGAGTCTTCTATGATCTGAGTAACCTGCGTTTCGATAATCGATGCACTTGCGCCGGGGTAGGTGGTTTCAACCGTAATTACCGGTAGATCGATTTTAGGGTACTCTCGAACGGTTAATCGATCGTAAGCAAGTAGCCCTACTAGTAGGACTAGTATGCTCATTACCGTTGCTAATACGGGGCGTTTAATACTGATTTCAGACAGAATCATAATTACTTATCCTGTCCTTCAGTTTTACTTTCTTGAGGCTGTGATTCTTCTTGGGTTGGTTCAGTTTTAGCTGGCTGAGTGCCATCGGTAAAGATCGGTGTTACAGGCATACCTGGGAACAATTTAATTTGCCCCGCAGTAATCAAAACTGAACCTTCTTCAAGGCCAGATATGATTTGCACAATACCCGGGCGGCGTTGTCCCAAAGTCACTGGAGCCATCGCCACGTTACCTTCTTGAACTGTCATCACGAAAAAGCCGCCATCTTTAGGAATGATGGCTTGCTCAGGGATAACCACAGTTGTTTGTTGGTCAACTAGTAGATCTACTTGCGCAAAAAGGCCTGGACGTAATATGCCTTCATTATTTGGGATTTGCGCACGCACCTGAATGTTGTGGGCGCTACTGTCAGAGCTTGGAGACACCGCGTATACCTCACCGGCGATTTGTTCGCCCGGTAAAGCATCGACTTTGATGTTAAGTTGACGACCCGGTTGTAGCTCGGATAGATAAATCTCAGGCACACGGAAATCTAACTTCATTGTGCTTAAATCAGTCAGTTCGACTAGATCTTCACCCTGATTGACATAATCACCAGGGCTTACCAAACGCAAGCCTGTAAAACCGGTAAAGGGAGCGTTTAAGGTCATTTTATCTAAACGCGCTTGCGCTAAGGCTTCTTGCGCTTGGTCGACACGCAGTTGGGCTAAACTGCTGTCACGTTCTTGTACAGAGCCTACTTTCTTCTTCAACAAACTTCGAGCACGGTCATAATCTGTTCGGCTTAATTGGACACGTGCTTGTGCCTCTTTTAGCTCAGCCACATAGATAGAGCTATCTAGCTTGAATAGTGGGGTTCCTTGCTCTACTTGTTGGCCTTCTTTAAAAAGAATCTTTTCTATACGACCGCCTTGTTCTGGACGAAGCATAATAGATTCGTTGGCTTGCAGAGTACCAATGGCAGAGATCTTCTTATCCAATGTTTGAGTTTTGACGGTCACTACCTCAGCAGGCATACCCTGAGCGTTGACTTGAAAAGCAGCCACACAAAGCATAAATACAGCCAGATAATTTTTCTTAAACATAGGAAGTCCGATCTTAGTCTTTAGAAGTAGGGAAAGCCTATTCTAAAGATCTGTTTTCAGTTAACAATGTAATAATGTGTAAAGAATTGAAAAGTAAAAAATTCGAGTTTGCTGATGTACCGTGTTTATTTGTTTTTAATATCTATGAGCGCGTATGATCCAGACCAAGCTAATCAGATTTAATTGGTATCGTGAAATGGTCTCACTCGAGTTTTTCATCACCTCTCTTATCGTAGTACTTATTCCCGGAACAGGTGTTTTATACACTGTGGCTACCGGGTTATTTATAGGTAAACGTGCAAGCTTATTTGCGGCGTTTGGTTGTACGATCGGCATTGTGCCATCGCTTTTAGCAAGTGTTTTAGGATTAGCAGCAATCTTTCATGCTAGTGCTATGGCCTTTCAGATCGTTAAGTTTGTTGGTGTTGCATATCTCTTGTATCTAGCGTGGTCGATGTGGCGCTCTTCGTCCTCTCTTGCATTAGATCAGAAAGAGGAAGGTACCAAATATAGTGTTATTGCTATGAAAGGTTTTTTAATCAATATCTTAAATCCTAAATTGTCGATCTTCTTTCTCGCCTTTCTACCACAGTTTGTTTCACCTGAAGTTAGCTCGCCATTGATGAATATGTTTGTGTTGGGCCTTATCTTTATGCTGATGACCTTTGCGGTTTTTGTGATTTATGGCTTTTTGGCAGGGCGCTTTAGCGAATTTGTTGTAGGGTCTGAAAAAATTAGCCAGATGATGCAAAAGCTGTTTGCAGGTAGCTTTGCTCTGTTAGGGATGAAATTGGCGTTCAGTGAAAGGAGCTAACAGTTCGTTAGTTAAGCACTCAGCTTATTTAAACCTTGAGTGCTTAGCGGCTTCTTGCATTACTTTTAGTGACAATATTGCGTGGCTAGGGGTGTTCAGTTCAAACAGCTAAATGCATCTTCGATCAGATCTTTTATTTCAGCCTGATTATTCACCCTTGAGTAAGAACGAACTCCGATCAGCTGCATCTGTAAAAAGCGCGCAAGGCGGTTAGCATCTTGCTGATTTTCTAATTCCCCTTGCTGCTGTGCTTGAAGTAGCAAGCTAGCAAACGCATTTTCCATTACTTTCATCAATTTACGAGCTTCTTCGAGGAGTTCAGTATTTTCGGAATTGAGCTCAGAGATGGTTTTTACCAGCATGCACATCTCGTTTGGACGATTCTGATTGCAATCTAGTGCTGAAGTAAAAATAAACTCTTTCAGGGCTACAAGGGGAGATGAGTGACCCACTTTGAAGCCTTCTAATCGCTCCAGCATGGTGTTGGTATAGAAGTTTAGCGTCTCTTTGAATATACCTTCTTTACTGCCAAAGCAAGCGTAAATACTACCGGGGCGCATATCTATACACTCTTGGATATTACGCATTGAGGTAGCATGGAATCCTTTTTCCCAAAATAGATCCGTAGCCTTCTGAATCACCTGTTCACGATCATATTTGACGGTATTAACCATAGAAATTTAACTTTTTGAACATTTGTTCATATTTTATCTTGAACAAGTGTTCAGTTCTAGTTATGGTTTCAAATGTGAACAGTTGTTCAAATATGGCTGGCTTGATCTGTTTTTGTGGGGAAAGCGTTCTAGCGAAGGCTAAATCGATTAGTAAATGGAGATATGATGAGTAAATTCAAATTACATACTATGGAATCAGCCCCTCAAGGGACTAAAGCACTGTTTGAAAACTCGTTGAAAAATTTTGGCATGATTCCAAACCTGCATGCCGTGTTAGGTGAAGAGCCTGTTGTGCTGGAAGCCTATCAGCAGTTGCATACCTTGTTCCAGCAAACAGACTTTAATGCAGCTGAGCTAACCGTAGTTTGGCAGACAATTAATGTTGAACACGGCTGCGAGTATTGTGTGCCAGCGCATAGCTTGATTGCTGACATGATGAAAGTGGATCCAGCTGTAAATGAGGCGCTAAGGAACAAAACAGCATTACCTACTCAAAAGTTACAAGTATTGCATGACACAACATTGACTATTGTTCGTGAGAGGGGGCGTATATCTGATGAGCAGCTTGATGCTTTCTTCTCAGCTGGTTATGAGCAAAAGCATCTACTTGGGATAATTTTGGGATTGTCGCAAAAGGTGATGAGTAACTATGTAAATTACATAGCACAGACTCCTCTAGACGAAAAATTTCAAGCTTATGCCTAGCTACCAATAAAAAAGGCGAGCACTATTTTCGTGTTCGCCTTTTTAGTAGTTATTAAGTTAGCTAGATTGTCTTGATCTAAACTGCAGTGCGAAGAAAGCGGCGGCTGTTACTGCCAACAGTGCAGAAAATACCATTAAGCCTTCTGCCATAGTGATGCCGAACAGTAGTTCAGGGGTATATCCGCAAGGTTCCCAAGGAGCAAAAACTGATGGGATCCATTGATCAAGCGCAAACCAGTTAGGCAGACCACTGTCCATGCTGCAGCTATCCACAATCCAGTTGCGTTCCACTGCTAGGGTTTTCCATGAGCGTTCTACGAGTCCAATACCGACAACGAGTGTTAGCAAGTGACTTAGTCTACTCAGGCATCCATGCTTACGCGTAAAAAGGCCGAATATAGCAACGATAATCAGAGCGAAAAGCCAGATGCGAATATGGATGCACAAGACACAAGGATAGTAGTCCAAAGCGTATTGATAATAGAGGGCTACTGCCTCCATGCTGACGCCGATGAAAATTAAGCTTAGCCAGAAAAAAGCAGAACGGCTAAGGCAAGTTAATTTGTCCAACATTAACGAGTCTCCAAAACAGTGAACAAATATCTGAGTCACTTAAGATGATAAGGTTCCTGTTCATGTTAAGAAAAGTACAGATATCAATAAATTTTCATTGGGCAGAAAAAAACCGAGCGCTGAGGCTCGGTTTTTCTTATCCAGAATTTGCTTAAGCTTCTAGTGCTTTACTGATACGACCCAATGCGTCTTCTAGCACTTCCATGCTAGTTGCGAAAGATAGGCGCATATTACCTGGCGCACCAAATGCAGAACCGGGTACAAGCGCAACGCCCGCTTCGTTTAGAAGGAACTCAGCCAATTCGATATCGTTAGCAAAACGATCATCGTTATCGATCACTTCTTGGAAGCTTGGGAACGCATAGAACGTGCCATCAGCAGGGATGCAGCTAACACCGTTGATGCTGTTTAGTGTGTTAACAACATATTCGTGGCGTGCTTTAAATGCTACAACCATCTCAGCTACACAATCTTGAGAGCCTTCAAGTGCTGCTTGCGCTGCAACTTGTGCAATCGAAGTTGGGTTAGACGTACTCTGCGATTGGATCTTCTTCATTGCGCCAATCAATGCAAGCGGGCCAGCTGCATAGCCGATACGCCAGCCTGTCATAGAGTAAGCTTTGGATACACCGTTGAGTACGATTGTACGCTCGTACAGTTCTGGGCAAGCGTTAAGGATGTTTACGAATGGCTCATCGTTAAAACGGATGTGCTCATACATATCATCAGTCGCAACCAGTACTTGCGGGTGTTTAAGTAGCACTTTAGCCAGCGCTTTCAGTTCCTCCAGTGTGTAAGCAACACCTGTTGGGTTTGAAGGGCTGTTAAGTACAACTAAGCGTGTCTTATCTGTAATTGCTGCTTCTAGTTGCTCAGCAGTCATCTTGAAGCGTTGTTCCTGAGTTGTCGTTACGATCACAGGGACAGCGTCCGCCATTTTTACCATGTCTGGGTAAGATACCCAGTAAGGTGCTGGTACGATGACTTCGTCACCTTCATTTAGCAGGGCTAAAGATAGGTTAAAGAAGCTTTGCTTGCCGCCACAAGAAACAAGAATTTGGTTAGCTGCATATTCAAGACTGTTATCGTTCTTGAATTTGTTAATAATGGCTGTCTTTAATGCCGGTGTACCATCTACAGCGGTGTATTTTGTGAAACCTTCATTCAACGCCTGGATGGCAGCCTGTTTGATATGATCCGGAGTATCAAAATCGGGCTCGCCAGCGCCCAGGCCAATAATGTTCTTACCTGCCGCGCGCAGTTCAGCTGCACGGTTAGTAACCGCCAGCGTTGGAGAAGGTTTGATGTTGTTGACGCGGTCTGAAAGTTGAACGTTCAAGCCTAAGTTCCTCGATAAGAATATCTGCAGTGCAGATACCGACATTAATCAGCAGAAATCCCGCTTTAAGTATTGTGTTAGCAGGGAGTTTCCAAACCCGCACATGATACAGCAAACAATAGCCCGCATGAATCCTGTTTGAGCGAAAAAATACCTTTTCAGATCAATAAATTGATTAAAGGAAACTTTTTTCTCTTAATAGCGGTCTTTTTAATACGTATTTATGCAAGTAAAAGTAGCAGCTGCTGAGATATAATGCTCAGCTTTGCTCGAAATTGGGTCGCAGAATGAAAGAACGATTTAAAGTCCACTCGAAGTTTACGCCCGCAGGCGATCAGCCGCAGGCTATTAAAGAGTTAGTTGATGGCATCGATAGCGGATTAGCCTCACAAACTCTTTTGGGGGTAACGGGGTCGGGTAAAACGTTCACTATTGCGAATGTGATTGCTCAAGTTCAGCGCCCTACCATTATCATGGCCCATAACAAGACTTTAGCGGCCCAGTTATACGGGGAGTTTAAAGAGTTCTTTCCGGATAATTCGGTTGAGTATTTCGTATCTTATTACGATTACTATCAACCGGAGGCCTATGTGCCTTCTTCCGATACCTTCATCGAGAAAGATGCATCGATAAACGATCATATTGAGCAGATGCGTCTATCCGCAACTAAAGCGCTGTTAGAACGAGATGATGCCATCATTGTGGCGACTGTTTCCGCGATCTATGGTTTGGGTGATCCAAAATCCTATCTAGGCATGATGCTTCATGTGGATCGCGGCGAAATTATTGATCAACGAGCGATTTTGCGTCGTCTGGCTGAGCTTCAATACACGAGGAATGATGTCGAGCTGCACCGTGGTAATTATCGAGTGCGTGGAGATGTTATCGATATTTTTCCGGCGGAATCTGAGAAAGAAGCGATTCGCCTTGAATTGTTCGATGAAGAGATCGAAGGGATCAGTTACTTCGATCCGTTAACGGGTGAAGTATTACGCCGTGTGCCTCGTGCAACCATCTACCCTAAGAGCCATTATGTAACACCTCGTGAAACCCTGCTGGCAGCAGTGGATAAGATTAAAGATGAGCTTCGTGGGCGTCTGGAGCAATTGCGGGAAAACAATAAACTCGTCGAAGCTCAGCGTCTAGAACAGCGCACCCTCTATGATATGGAGATGATCATGGAGTTAGGTTACTGCTCTGGTATCGAAAACTACTCGCGTTATCTATCAGGTCGTGATCCTGGCGCGGCACCGCCGACCTTGTTTGATTACCTTCCTGATAATGCCTTACTGGTATTGGATGAATCTCACGTAACTGTTCCACAAATCGGTGCAATGTATCGAGGTGACCGCTCGCGTAAAGAGACATTGGTAGAGTTCGGCTTCCGTCTGCCTTCGGCATTGGATAACCGTCCGATGAAGTTTGAAGAGTGGGAACGTGAGTCGCCGCAGATGATTTTTGTATCAGCGACGCCAAGTAAATATGAGGCGGCTAATCAGCAGCAAGTAGTAGAACAGGTTGTTCGGCCAACTGGATTGGTTGATCCGATTGTCGAAGTCCGTCCTGCTTCCACACAAGTAGATGATCTTCTGTCTGAAATACGGTTAACGGTAGCTAAGAAAGAGCGTGTTGTTGTTACTGTGTTAACCAAGCGTATGGCGGAAGATCTCACCGATTATTTGGATGAACATGATGTCCGGGTACGTTATCTGCATTCGGATATAGACACAGTTGAACGTGTTGAAATTATTCGTGATCTCCGGATTGGTGAGTTTGATGTATTGGTTGGAATTAACTTGCTTCGTGAGGGTATAGATATGCCAGAGGTGTCTCTGGTTACAATTTTGGATGCGGATAAAGAAGGATTCCTACGTTCCGAAACATCGATGATTCAGACAATCGGCCGTGCCGCACGTAATGTCAACGGCAGGGCTATTTTGTATGCCGATAAGATTACCGGTTCGATGCAGCGCTCTATGGATGAAACCGAACGTCGTCGCCAAAAGCAGATCGCCTTTAACGAAGCGAATGGAATTGTGCCGAAAAGTATCAGTAAATCGGTGGCCGATATTATGGAAGGGGCGAGTACCGTACCTGGTCGTAAGGCTTCTCGTACCGCCAAAAAGGTTGCTGAGCAGGCTGCTGAATATCAAGTGGGAGATGCTGCACAATTATCACCAAAAGAGCTATCTAAAGCGATTACTAAGATCGAAGATAAAATGTATGAAGCGGCGAAAAACCTCGAATTTGAGTTGGCTGCTAAATATCGCGATGAGTTACAGACTCTGAAACAGCACACTTTTGTAAATTAAGGCCGATAGGGGCTTGGGTTTTTATCTTTTAGATAAAGCTTAGCTACACTAAAAATAAACCAATATATGGTTTGTATTAGTGACTTGCAGTTTATAAAGGGAGTTAAGCCGATGATTAAGTGGTTACTACCGTTAGTTGTTGCTTTTGTTTGTACAAATAGTGCGATGGCTGCGGATAAAGCGGGTCACGTACTCTTAAGTGTGGGTAGTAATACAGCGCAATTGCCTGAACGGGATGTTAGGCCGTTGAAGCGTAAGTCTGAAATATACTCTCTTGATAGTATTTCTACTGGTTCTAAGGGGCGTTTGCAGATTCGTTTTACGGATGGGTCGCGAATGTCTTTACGACCAGACACTCTTTTTAATGTTGAAGAATACCGTTTTAATGAAAACAGCCCAAAGGACGGTAAATCGGTTTATCGCCTTTTAAAAGGTGGTTTGCGCACTTTAACGGGGGCAATCAGCGATAACAACAAAGAGAATTATGAGGTTCGTACGCCTATAGCGACTATTGGGGTTAGGGGAACTCATTACACATTATTCTATTGCGATAAAACCTGTCAGGAAACAACGAGGGCGCAACAGGGCCTTTATGGATATGTTCTAGAGGGTGAAATCGTTGTCGGTAATAAATCGATAAAGGCGCCGATTCAGATGGGGCGATATTTCTTTCTTGGTGGAGATGGTAGCAACCTGAAAATCCGCCAAACCCCTTTCAAATTGTTTGAATTACTCCAAGATATGGGGCCTGACTTAATGTCCGGAGCTGGGAATAGTCAGATTCCAGCATTAGATGCGAATGAAAAGCTTAATTTGAATCTGGATGTTAGCCCTAGTCAAGGTGGGTCTAACCCACCGCCGTCAAATAGCGGTCCAAATACTTACCCTTAATTGATCTATATACTAAATTCCTATGAATAGTATGGACATGAGATAGCACTATTCCCAAAACATTGATAATGTTTGAATTTTTATATCCTCTTAAGCTGGGAGAGTGTTAAGAGTGAGCAAGTTACCTAAGTATTTGGCTGCAGGTCTTTACTGCTTATCCTCATTTGTAGTGGCCGACACCGTCACTGATCTGAAAAATTTAGTTGATCAGGGCAAATATGACCAAGCCTATCAATTGGCTTTATCTAACCTAGAGAGTCTGGAAGGTGATCCGGGGTTCGATATGCAATATGGGGTTGCTGCGATCGATAGTAAGCGTGTAAGTGAAGGTGTATTTGCACTCGAACGGGTCATCTTTTTAGAGCCTCATAACTTTTTAGCTAAGCTGGAATTAGCCCGAGGTTATTATTTATTAAATCAGTTCGATAAAGCCAAGCAGTTATTCCTACAAGTTAAACAAATTAGCCCGCCGAAGAACGTTGCCAATCGTATAGATCAATACCTCTCCCTTATTGATAAGAAAACTACGGTTCCTCCAACTAAATTTACAAGCTTTGTCGAAGTTTGGGCTGGTTATGACAGTAACTTGAATGCTGGACCTGATGATCAAACCAATGTGGTAATTTTAAGTAATGATGCGCTTGGTAGAGATGATCAGTTTAATCAGGTTCGCTTAGGTGGTTTCATTGAACACGCCTATAGCCCCGATGCTGCACTTCTTTTTGGCGCAAATGCAGATATGCGTTTTTACCACACTGAGGAAGAGCAAGATTATAAGAACATAAGTTTAAATGCTGGCCATCTTTGGAAAATGGATGATCAGCAGTTCCAAATCAACTTCTCTTTCCAAAAATATTTGT
Source organism: Neptuniibacter sp. SY11_33 (assembly GCF_047778025.1). GTDB lineage: Bacteria > Pseudomonadota > Gammaproteobacteria > Pseudomonadales > Balneatricaceae > Neptuniibacter. Next base: position 2,712,622 of record NZ_CP180543.1, on the reverse strand, counting down.
TAGATCGTAAACAGTATCGTGATCTGTTTGGTGTTACTGGTCAGTGGAGCAAACAAGTTAGTCGTAACTCGGTTGCTAAATTCTTCGTAGGGGCTAATTCACTAGTTTATGACGATTCAGATTGGAAAGATGCTATCCAGTTGAACGCAGGGGTGAACTACCTATATGCAGGAACTGGCGCGTGGAAACCACTTTATTTTGTGGGGGGCTTCATCGGTAACGAAACACCGGATGAATCCAATATTCTGTCTGATGGACAAGTAGATCGAGTTTTCTTTGGCGGTAATGTTGGTGTCCAGTTTAGCCCTCTAGATAATCTGAAATTTACACCCTCCATTACTTACCAAGATAGTGAATACGCTGGTAATGATTGGATCTATGATGTGAAGCGTCATGATAAATATATGTTAGCTAATCTAAACTTAGAGTGGGTTGTTGGTCCTTCTTGGACTCTGTTAGGTAACTACAGCTTTACAAAATCAAATTCAAATATAGAGCTTTATGAGTATGACCGTCAGCAGGTCATGCTTGGTTTGCGCTATAACTTCCAATGAGGTGATCATCTATGAAGCTCTTTCTATTTACCTCTTTATTGCTCTTAGTCAGTAGCTTTTCACAAGCTACTGAGAGTGTTGGTAAGGTTATTCTTAGTTTTGGTCAGAATGTGGCGGTATCGACCGCAGGTGATCAGCGTGCGTTAAAACGTCAGGCGGATGTTTTTGCCAATGATCTGTTGAAAACCAGTGCTAAGGGGCGTTTACAGATTCGTTTCACGGATGGATCTCGACTGTCGTTAAAGCCGAATACAGAATTTAAAATTGATGAATACCGTTTTGACGAGGCCAATCCTGAAGATGGTAAAGCGATCTATAAGCTCTTAAAAGGTGGTATGCGTACCATCTCAGGTAAAATCGGCAAAGTAGATAAAGAAGATTACAAGCTCGATGCTGTGGTTGCCACTATTGGTATTCGAGGTACTGACTTTAGTGTGAATAAAGCAGGGGAGCGTATTACAGGTTCTGTAAACCAAGGTAAAATCAATGTCGCAGCTAAGCAAGGTGGAAGCCGCGATATCGCTACGGGTCGCTCTTTTAGTTTAGTGGGCCCACGTGGTTCTGTGAGTGTGTTCAAAACGCTTGCTTCAACAGGAGCGACTGAAGAAAATACAGATTCATCAGATGCGGAAGAATCCTCAGAAGACGAGACGGAACAGCAAGAAGAAAGCTCTTCTAGTACATCTGAAGAAAGTACAGCAACAGAAGAGTCGTCCTCACAAGAGTCCAGTTCTCAAACCACAGGGGGTGAAGAATCTTCAGCAACATTAGATTTAGGCACAACAACCTCTACCTCGAGCAATAGCTCGGGTGGCAATGTTCCTGCTTCGGATCCTCAAGCTGAAACGAATAACAATCAAGAGGTAGTCCTCGCATCGCCAAACCCAACAGGCAATGGTGAAGCTGCACCTATGGGAAGCTTAGTTGCTGTCGCTTTTGCTGAAAATGATCCGGCTAAAGGTTTGAATGATAGCTCTGGTCGAGTTCCTGTCGACGGACAGTCGGCTATAACTGTGGATAATACTATCGGTACCGGAGATTTGGTGACAGGTTTGCTTTACATTAATACCAGCAGTTCATCTGAAAATGATTGTACACCTTGTAGTTTTACGGGCCCTTCAAGTGTAGGCAATGTATTGGACAATAATAATAAAACTCTGGGTGGTGCCAATGTGACTTGGGGGCGCTGGGGGAGTGGTTATGCGGTCGTTGATGATGATGGTCAGGCCGAAACAGTTGGCAGCTTCCACTTTATGTACACAGATAGCTTAACACCTGCATCGGTAGTCACTGCTAAAACTGGCGATTATGTTTATCGTTTGGAGTCTACCGCCGGAGGATATACCAAACCAGAAATTGAGACTGGAGCTACGGGATCGTTAAATGATTTCGTTGGTGGCGGTGGTACGGGCGGTCATCTATACAGCGGTACCTATTTCCGTGTGGACTTTGATAGTGAACAGTTACTAGAAATAGGTATTGAAGCCAATGTGGCTGGTCGTGACTACGCTTTGCGTGAAGATGCAAATGCCAATATGAATTTGAGCAATGTTCTAAGTGGTGGTGATGTCAAACTTACTGGGGTATGTACTGGCGGTGATTGCGGAGCGAGTACTGATATGTCTGGGCGTATGACAATTGATTTTGTCGGAGAGGCTGCTCAGGGGGCCGTTACAAGCTACGGTGCGACAGGCGAAAACGCAGGCAGTGGTACCACCGGTACTATCTCAGGTACGATTTTGCTAGAAGGAATGCAATCCCCTTAATAAAGGGGACTGTGATTAAAGGTTAATAATATCGCCGTGGTGTAAACGATCGATCTGCCAGCTAGGTAAAATTTGGCGACACTGCTGCATAATTGTATCTTCGAATCCCGGTTTAAGGTGGGTAATCATTACCCGAGCGGGATGGCTCAATAGTTCCAATTGACTAGCAAGATGACTTGGTGTCAGGTGGCCGCTTAATCTAGCGAGTTCATCAACTTCATCGGTAAAGGATACATCGATGATAAGTAGGTCGGGTTTTCTAGTGTTTAGAATAGGCCATAGTGCGTCATTGATGCCTGTATCGCCGCTAAAGGCAAAAGAGGCTGCTCCGTCTGAAACTAAATAGCCAACGGTTGGTGAAGGGTGCTCAGCAGGCATCACCTCTATGGTTTTACCTTGAAGTGATAGCTGATCACCGACGTTTACTGAATGCAGATTTATGATCGGTTTATTTTCAGGCAAACAGGTGTAATCTGGCCAAATTGTCCAGTTAAAGATGTGAGTTTTTAGAGCCTCGACAACGTCGGGAAGCGCATAAATATTGATGGGTGTTTTATGCTGGTCATAAATTGTTGCCAGCATTAGAGGAAGACCGATGATATGGTCTAAATGGGCATGTGTAATCACCACATCTTTAATAGCGAGCATCTGATCCATCTTTAAAAGCTCAACACCTGTACCGGCGTCGACTAACAAGGAATCGTCTACTAAAAATGTTGTTGTTTTTAAACCATGGCCGATACCGCCACTACAACCAAGAATTTCGAGCTTCACTTCCCACCTCTGGTGCGGCTATCTTTAATCAGAAAACTATAATACTGACATTATGGTAGTAGAGCATGACAAAAGCGATAGAAAAGGATACACAGCAGTTTTATTCTCGTTTAACGAAAGTGCTGAGTAAGATTCATCAGGCTAAGAGTTTTGAAGAAGCTTATCCTCTGGTCGAAAAGACATTGCTCGCTTTGTTTAACGCTCTGCGTATCACCGTATACCAACGAAATCGCTCGAGCAAGGATATTGTTTCTCGATTTAAGACCGGGAAAGATTTAACTGAAATTCGGGTGCCTATTACAGCCTCTTCTATAGCTGGTTTTGTTGCGCTTAGTAAAAAAGCACTAACAATCAAGGATGTAAGGGACCCTACAGAACTCGAAAAAATACATCCATCTTTACGTTTCAATGCTTCCTTTGAAAAAGATATCGAATTCACCAGCCGCTCTATGCTGGTGCTTCCTATTCTTTACCAGGATGTGCTTCTTGGTGTAATCCAGATAATAAATCGCCGAGACGGTAAATCTTTTTCCGCGATTGATCTAAAAAGAGGGCGTCAGTTTGCTGAATTGCTAGGACAAAAATTCCGCTACGATTTTGGTTGTACTGAAACGCCGTTTGAATACCTTTTAGCTCAAAATTTAATTGAACAGAAAATATTTGATCAACTCGAGAAGAAAGCTGATGCTCGAACTCCACTAACGCGTTTGTTAAGAGATAACGCTAGGCTAACCAGTCAGCAGATTGGTCAATCGTTGGAATGTTTTTATCAAGTTCCTTTTGTTGCCTACAACCCAGAAAAGTACTTTTTGAACCCTTTATGTGAAAAAGTAAACAAAGCTTACCTTCGTAACTCCAATCTTGTTTTATTGTCTGAGCAGAATAGTGAAACAGTTCTGATTTTGATTGATGATCCTAATGACACCAAACGGCTAATAGAGATTAAAAATGTAGTAGGTCAGCATGATGCTCAAATCTGTGTTGGGTTATTGGATGACATTCATCAGTATTTGGGTGTTGTTGCATCAGGTGGTCAACAGGATAGCGCGAACCTTAGCACCATTTTGGATGAGCTTGATGATAGCGCTGAAATGGATATAGATGAGACTGTTTCTGAAAACGATGAAGTCTCTGAGGAAGATTCAACCGTTGTTCGCTTGGTAAACCGAGTATTGCTGGATGCTAAACGGTTAAGAGCATCGGATATTCATATAGAACCGGGTAAAGGCAGGACACCCACTAATGTTCGTATGCGTATAGATGGTGTTTGCCAAGATATTATTCAAATACCCGCGACACATGCAAAGGCGACCGTATCGCGTATCAAGATTATGTCGCGCCTAGATATAGCCGAAAAGCGCTTACCTCAAGATGGTAAGTTTGCGGTACGTTTACAAGGTCACCCTCTAGAAGTTCGTGTAGCGACGATTCCTACCGTTAATGGCGAAGGTGTGGTCATGCGTTTGTTGCAAAGTGGTGAGCCAGTTACTTTTGATCAACTTAACTTTGTTGAGCCTATTCAAAATGGGGTCAAGGATCTGCTACAAAATCCACATGGTATTTTGTTGGTAGTTGGTCCTACAGGTTCAGGTAAAACGACCACTTTGCATGCATTGCTTGCTACCCTGAATACACCAGAGAAAAAAATTTGGACCGCAGAAGATCCTGTTGAGATTACGCAACCTGGCTTGCAGCAAGTACAGATGCAGCCAAAGACTGGTTTTACCTTTGCTGTAGCACTCCGTGCATTCTTGCGTGCTGATCCGGATATTATTCTTATTGGTGAGATGCGAGATCAGGAAACGGCTCATGCGGCAGTAGAGGCATCGTTGACTGGTCATCTAGTGTTATCCACACTGCATACCAATTCCGCACCTGAAACCATTACCCGTTTGCTGGATTTAGGTATAGATCCGGTGAGCTTTTCAGATGCACTTCTAGGCGTGTTAGCACAGCGTTTAGTTAGAACGCTATGCCCAAGTTGCCGTAAGGCTTACAAAGCTTCAAATGATGAGATCGCTTTTTTACTGCGCCGTTATGGTGAGCAGGCAGGTGAGCTGATTATGGGAGATACGGTGAAGCTTTATAAAGCCGTAGGTTGTGAGGAATGTAACCATACTGGTTATCGAGGGCGTACAGGTATTCATGAGCTATTGATATCGACCCCAGAGATGAAAGAAAAGATCTATCAAGGGGCAACAATAGGTGAGATACGTGAACAAGCGATCTCTGATGGTATGCGTAGCTTGTTGCAGGATGGAATACAGAAGGTGCTCAAGGGTGACATCGACTTCGACCAATTGCGCAGAGTGACGGCGGAGTAAACGATGAAACAACGTTGGATACGAACTGTTCTAGGTTTGGTGCTGACTTTAGTGATGTTGATCCCTGTGATCCAAGGTGATCGGCCTGATCTGTTAGATCGGTTTGAGTACGACCTTTATGACCTGCGCTTAAGACAATTCTTATCCGAGGAAAAAGATCCGCGTATTGTTATTGTCGATGTTGATGAAAAAAGCTTAGCAACCGAGGGACGCTGGCCGTGGAACCGAGCCAAGTTGGCTTTGATGTTGGATCAGTTATTTGACCAATATGGTGTTGCTATTGTCGGCTTTGATATGGTCTTCTCGGAGGCTGATCAAAGTGTTGATCTAGCTGAACTCAAACAGCTTGCATCGGAGTCAGAAGAGCAAAATCTTGACCAGTTGTTAGCGAAATTAAATTCGGATGCCATTTTCTCTAAAGCAATTGAAGATCGTCCCGTCGTACTAGGCTATCTATTTGATCGGAGTTTAAAGAAGCTTCAAATTGGTCATCCCGGCAATCCGATCATTAGTGATGATGAGCGCCTAAATCAGTTACCTATCCCCGAAGCAAACGGCATTATTTCCAGCCTGAATGAACTGCAAAGTGTCAGTGTTTGGAACGGCTTCTTTGATAATCCGATGGTGGATTCCGATGGTGTTTATCGTCGTGTACCAGTGTTGCAACGTTATGCCGATGAATACTATCCCTCGCTCGCGCTTTCTATGCTTTTAGCGTTGTTTGGTGAGCAATCCGTGACTGCTGTGATTGAATCTGATGCCACTGGTAAGCAAGATGCCCTAGTGGCTGTGGATGCTGCTGGTGTGAGTATTCCGGTAGATCAACATGGTGCGGTACTTGTGCCTTACAGAGGCCCTCAAGGTAGCTTCCCCTATATATCTGCAACTGATGTGATTCGCGGTACAGCGGATGCAGATCAGTTAGAAGGTGCGATTATTTTGGTCGGTACGAGCGCTGCAGGTTTGTTAGATCTGCGCGTTACGCCGATGAGTAACCGATACTCGGGTGTAGAAGTACACGCAAATATTCTGTCGGGCATGTTAGACGAACGCATTCAGCATCAGCCTGATTACACCTTAGGGGTTGAGCTGATTCAGTTGATTGTGAGTGGTTTATTGCTGTCGTTGATCATTCCTCGAGTTTCGGTTTTGACCTCTACGCTATTTACATTAGTGTGGGTGGCTCTGCTAGTGGGGTTAAACCTTTATGCCTGGCAACAGATGTTCTGGGTGATTCCATTAGGTTACACCTTGATTTTAGTATCAGTGCTGTATCTCTTTCAGCAAACCACAGGTTACTTTTTCGAAGCGCGAAATATCGCTCAATTGGCAACTCAGTTCGGTCAATATATACCGCCCGAAGTGGTGGAAGAGTTGAGTGAACAAGCACAAAGTGTCCAGCTGAGTGGTGAAAACCGTGAGATGAGTGTGTTCTTCTCAGATGTCCGTGGTTTTACAAGTTTGTCTGAACAGCTTAATCCACAACAGTTGACCCGTTTGATGAATATTTATCTCACAGGTATGACTCAAATTATCCATGAACAACGTGGGACTGTGGATAAATATATAGGTGATGCGGTGATGGCCTTTTGGGGCGCGCCACTAAAAGATGAGCACCATGCCCGTAATGCATTGAATTCAGCGATGAAGATGCTGGATGCTCTGCCAGAACTGAATAAGCAACTTGAGCTAGAAGGCTTACCTACAGTCGATGTGGGTATGGGAATTAATAGTGGCCCAATGAATGTGGGCAACATGGGATCGAGCTTCCGTATGGCCTATACCGTTATGGGCGATGCAGTAAACCTTGCTTCTCGCTTAGAAAGTTTGACCAAATATTATGGTGCGCCGCTTTTGGTCAGTGGCGAGGTCGTAGCTCAAGTGCCGGAATATAGTTACCGGAAGTTGGATCGAGTACAGGTGAAAGGTCGTAGCGAGCCTGTAGATATCTATGAACCTATATGTTTGCGTGAAGTGTGCACTTCTCAACAGCAATCTAGTATCGAACTCTTTTCTTCAGCTATTTGCGCTTATGTTCAAAAAGATTGGGATTTGGCTGAGGAACGATTTGGGCAATTCTTGTTAGATCATCCAGATGACAAGATGACACGAATCTATCTTCACAGGATTGCTGAGTTTAAGGACATACCGCCAAATGCAGGCTGGCGCGGCGTTTATAGCCACACCAGCAAATAAACGCTTAATTTAAGCCGGGTAGGGATGTTGGATCAAACTCATCGATCTGACGCGGGGTCATATGCGATTGAGCATAATCCAGATAAGTACCGCTTTCGACAAACAGTTTGAATAGATCGGCATCCAGATGATTATCTTCCACCATCCGACCCAGGATAGTCATCGCTTGTGATAGCAGCATACCTTTCTTGTAAGGACGATCTGGTGAAGTTAGGGCTTCAAAAATATCAGCGATACACATAATTCGCGCACGCGTTGATAAATCTTCTGCTGTAATTCCTCTAGGGTAACCGCTGCCATCCATATGCTCGTGATGGTTACAGGCGATCTCAGGAACTTCCGAAAGTTGTTTAGGGTAGTTCAGTGATTCAAGCATATCCGTTGAAACTTTGATGTGATCACGCATGACCTGACGTTCATGCTCCGTCAAAGTACCTTTGCTGATGCATAAGTTATCCACTTCATCTTTAGTCAGCAGATGACGAGCGTTACCTTCACCGTCAATCCAACTGATCTCACTGATACTGACCACACGCGCTTTGTCTTCCGCAGCCATAAACTCAGAGCCAGTATTAGATTTACGAACAAAGTCGAAATCGATATCTAGTTGTTGTAGCTGAGCTGCCAACTTTTGCTCAGCAGAAGCAAACTCTTCAGTCGATAGCTGAAGCTGCTGTTGTAGTAACTCAATTTGCAGATGCTGCTTGTACTCACGAAAGCGGGATTCGACCAGATCTATACGATCAAACATCGTGTGCAATTTGGTTGCTTTATCGATGATGTACTCAGGGGTCGTAATCTTGCCGCAATCATGGAGCCACGCAGCGATCCGTAACTCGTACATCTCTAGATCATTAAAGTTAAGATCCGCGAAAGTGCCAGCTGTCGCATTATTAACAGCCGCTGCAAGTAACATAGCGATCTCAGGCACTTGTTCACAGTGCTTACCTGTGACGGGTGATTTATGGTCGATCGCACGGCCAATCAATTTAATAAAGGACTCAAATAGCATTCGCTGAGCATCGATGAGTCGACGTTTGGTGAGTACTGCAGCGGCTAATGAAGCGAGAGATTCAACAAGGTGCTGTTGTGTTTCAGGGAAAGGGGTGATGTTACCATCACCATCCATCGCATTGATTAGCTGAAGTACGCCGATAATTTCACCTTCGTGATCCTGCAGGGGGACACAGAGGAAAGACTGCGATCTATAACTCAGTTGTTTATCGAAATTGCGCGTACCGGAAAAATCAAAATCATCGCAGGTGTAAGCGTCTGGGATATTAATGGTTTCACGTTGTACAAAGGTTTGTACCACTACCAGCTTGGACGCTTGTTGTTGAGCGTTGTGAATTTGTACCGCCGGGAGGTCTCTAGGTTTTCGGTGAATGCCTAAGGAGCGGTTATGGAGAATAGTAAACTTCAGCTCGTTTTCATTCTCTTCGTTGATTGTATAAAGCGTACCGCCATCGGCATTGGTAAGGTACATACAACCTAAAATAATACGATCCAGCAGTTTAGTGTGGTCTTTCTCAGAAGTTAAAGCACCAGTGAGATCGGCTAATTGTTTAACGACTTCCTGAGTGTCTAGGTGACTCATAAAGATCCCGGTTCAAATTTCCAATAAGCATCTAAGTAAGAATTAGTATGCGAATACAGTATCAAGGGATTGATTATCTATCTGATTATCTTAGCACTAAATAGCGGTAAGACCTTTCATTTAGATCAGTAAATTACTTTTAAATCAGCTTAATAGTGACTTTATTTCGACATCGGGTACATACTTAGATACATGGATCAAATGTACCATCCTGATATGACGCTATGACTAAACTTGGTATGTAGCTTTAGCAGAAATAGGATCAATTATGTATTCAGATAAATCACCATTGCAAATACGCCAGATGATTCGTCGAGGAGAGTTCCAAGATAATACCTCCGGAGTGGCGGCGGGGTTTGTACAAGGTAATTTGGTTATTTTGCCTAAAGATTATGCCGGTGATTTTTTACAGTTTTGTCAGTTAAACCCTAAGCCTTGCCCCCTGATTGGTATGTCCGAGAATCCAGGTGAGTTCATGCTGCCGAGCCTAGGGGAAGATCTAAATATCTGTACTGATCTTCCCAAATATCGAGTCTATCGGGATGGTGAGTTAATTGAAGAGCTGCCAGATGTATCTGAATTGTGGCGAGATGATCTGGTTACCTTTGTTCTAGGTTGCTCTTTTTCATTCGAAGAAGCGCTTCTGGCGGATGGTTTGGAGATCCGAAATATCTCTGAAGGGGTTAATGTCCCTATGTATCGCACTAATCTCCCTTGTAAGCCCGCTGGATGTTTTAGTGGCGATACGGTTGTCAGTATGCGGCCAATGACGGCGGCAGATGCGATACGAGCTATTCAGATCTGTAGTCGTTTCCCTTCTGTCCATGGCGCGCCTTTACATTTGGGTGATCCTACAGAGATTGGTATTAAAGATATTTACAACCCTGATTTTGGCGATGCGGTCACAATTAGAGAGGGCGAGCTGCCCGTTTTTTGGGCCTGTGGGGTAACGCCTCAAGTTGTAATAGAACAGGCCACCCCCTCGTTCTGTATTACTCACAGCCCAGGCCATATGATCGTGACAGACCTACCCAATAGCCGCCTTGCCATCTTCTGATCAAGGCGTGATTGAAGGTTTTGATTTAAGGAATACTTAATGAGTTTAAAGCTAAATTGTGATCTAGGTGAGAGCTTCGGTTCATGGGAAATGGGACTGGATGAAGCGGTGATGCCGCATATTGATCAGGCAAACATCGCTTGTGGTTTTCATGCGGGTGATCCGTTGGTTATGCAGAAAACATTGGCGCTCGCAAAACAAAACGACGTCATGATTGGTGCGCACCCGGGGTATCCTGATCTTGTTGGCTTTGGTCGACGTAGTCTAAAAGTGAGCTCTGATGAATTGACATCGATGCTGCTTTATCAGATCTCTGCATTAGATGGAATGGCAGCCAGTGCAGGACTAGAGCTTACTTATGTTAAACCTCATGGTGCTATGTATAACGACATGATGGCGGATACTTCAATTCGACAAGATGTTATGCGTGCTATAGCGGCTTACCACAAACCTTTAAGGTTAATGTTACAAAGTACTCCACAGGTGGAACAGCATCGTGAAGAAGCAAAACAGATAGATATCGAGCTTTGGTTTGAGATATTTGCTGATCGTTGTTATACCGATGATGGCAAACTATTGTCTCGTTCACTACCGGGCGCAGTTCATAGCAAAGAGAAAATGTTGGCTCAAGTACGCCAACTCAAAGAGAGTAGCAGCGTCACAACCGTAAATGGCCATCAACTTAAATTACAGGCTGATACGTTGTGTGTACATGGGGATAATATGGATGGTGTTAATGCAATCCAAGAGATCCGAGAGTTAATCCAGTCATGAGAATAGAAGTAGCAGGGGAGAATGCGCTGATCATCTATTTTGGTGATAAGGCCAGCCCAGAAACCTCTGCCAAAGTGCAAAATGCGGTTTCTGTCTTAGAGATAGAGTTGGCCGATAAGCTTATCGATCTCGTTCCTTCCTATGCTTCTTTGTTAGTGATCTACGATCTGTTTAGCTGTGATCATCTGGAAATAAAAAAACACCTCCGCAAGTTACTCACTCAGCTCGATCAAGCTGAACAACAGGAGGGAGATCTAGTTTCCTTACCCGTTTATTACAGCCCGGAATCGGGCCCTGATCTTGAGATGTTGGCTCAGAATGCGAATTTGGAAGTGGATGAAGTGATCCAGATTCATAGCCAACAAGAGTACCGAGTTTATGCCATAGGTTTTGCCCCTGGGTTTGCTTATTTAGGAGAGGTCAATCCTAGAATCGCTGCGCCGCGTTTATCCACACCCAGACAAAAAGTACCTAAAGGGGCTGTAGCTATTGCGGATCGACAGACAGCCGTGTATCCAGCTGAATCACCAGGTGGTTGGAATTTGATAGGTTTGTGTCCAACTGAAATGTTTACGCGGGATCAAACGCCAAATATGCCGGTTAAGGTTGGGGATAGAGTGACGTTTAAGCCAATTACCCGAGACGAATATCTCGCGTTAGGCGGACAGTTATGAGCCAAATGGGTTTTAAAGTATTACAGCCGGGCCTGCTAACACTTATTCAAGATGCAGGCCGTTTTGGTCATCATCGGATTGGTTTAACGACCGGTGGGCCTCTAGATGCGCAGGCCTTTAAATGGGCTAATCGTTTATTAAGCAATGAGCTAAATAGCTCTCTTCTGGAAGTTAGTGTTGGCGGATTAGTGTTGGAATCCCATGTCGATACCTACATGGTTGTGACTGGAGCAGATATCCCGTTTAAGGTTAATGGATTGGAAAGAGAGTGTTGGCATGCTCAAAAAATCCAACAGGGGGATCGGATCGAGTTAGGTTTCGCAACCAAAGGGGCGAGAGCTTATTTAGCCGTGAGCGGTGGGTTTGAAATAGAGCATAGTTTCTCCAGCAGCGCGACAGTTATGAGAGAAGGTGTCGGCGGTATAGATGGCGGTAAACTGCAAAAAGATGATTTTCTATACTGTACAGAAGTAAACGAGGCTAGAACCTATCGCCTAGCTGAGCATCATCGACCACAATACGATGAATCTACCCGCTTGCGGGTTATCTGCGGTTATCAACAGCATCTTTTTAGCGAACACGATAAGCAGATATTTTTTAGTAGCGAGTATGAAGTTACGGATCGAGCGGATCGCATGGGTTACCGGTTATCAGGCCCTGAAGTTAAAGCGTCGGTAGATGGGATTTTATCGGAAGGGATCTGCCATGGTGCTATACAGATCCCGGCAGACGGGCAACCTATCGTTTTGCTGAATGATCGACAAACCATCGGAGGCTACCCGAAAATTGGTTCTATGCTCTCGTTAGATACCGCAAAAATGGCGCAAATGATGCCAGGTGCCAAAGTCTCGTTTGAGCAGATCACGATTGATGATGCGCACAATATTCAATCACTAACGCAGAAAAAATTTGAACGAACCGAGCCAGATAAAGTGAATTAGCAATCCACAAGTATCAGTTGTATAGGTGCCGTTATGCCAAATGAAGCCACGATAAGTAAGCAAATTGAAGACCTATTGGTTGCTAGAAATTTACGTGGCATGCAAACGATCCAACCGCAGTTGGAATCTGGCTATTACCTGCGTGCAGCTCGAATGCTTAATCGATGCAGAGGGCATGTATTGATTGGAACGGGCTTCCCCGTTGTGGATACTTTTGAAACGGATGGGCCAGTTGGGGCTATCGCGCTGTATAAAGTCTTAGAAGCGATTGGTGCAACACCCGTTATAGTATGCGGTCCACCGGTATCTCAGGCTCTTATGCCTGATTATAGAGTTCATGAAATTCGTGTGGGCGAGCATAAAGAGCGCACATTGGAAGCGTTCCAAGCGTTGTATCAATACAACCCCGAAGCCGTCATCTCTATTGAACGCCCAGGTCAGGCTGAAGATGGTCGCTATTACAATATGCGCGGTGAAAACATCAGCGCTCGTACAGCTTGCTTTGATACCTTTATCCTGAATGCTAAATGCCCAACCATAGGCATAGGTGATGGTGGTAACGAAATAGGTATGGGCAATGTCAAAGATGTGCTTAAAAATCTTGATATAAAGGCATCCGTTACCGAAGTGGATGAGCTACTCATTACAGATGTATCTAATTGGGGAGCCTACGGCATTATTGCTTTTCTAAGTTTTTGGAACCATCGAGATTTCTTTGCCGATATACAGCCCTTGGAAATACTTCGCTATCTTTCTAAATTAGGCAGCGTCGACGGTGTTACAAGAGAAAATGAGTTAACTGAAGATGGTTTGCCGGCATCCGAAGGGCAAAGCGTGATTAATGAATTAAGGCAATTTATTGGTCTGGTAAAAGAATAAGTGGAGGGATATCTCTATGAGCATTGCATACCTTAATGGTGATTTCCTACCGTTGTCAGAAGCACGTATCTCACCTTTAGACCGCGGTTTCCTCTTCGGCGATGGTATCTACGAAGTGATACCTTACTATCAGGGACAATCGGTTGGTTTAGGTTTACATATCCAACGTATGTTAAATGGTTTAGCAGAGATCGAAATTGACTGCTCTCTCTCCGCTGAGCAATGGCGTAATCTACTGAATGATCTGATCGAGAAAAACAGTGATCAAGCCAATAACTTAGGGGTGTACGTTCATGTTTCCCGAGGTACGGACGATAAGCGCTACCATGCATATCCTGAAGGTGTAGAGCCGACCATATTTGCATACACTTTCGCGATCAAAGATCCAGAACCGGTCGATCGAGAAAAAGTAACGCAATACAGTTTGATTAGTACAGAAGATTTAAGGTGGCAACGTTGCCATATTAAATCGACGGCCCTATTAGGAAATGTAATCCATTTTCAACAAGGTTACTCTGCTGGTAGCGATGAAACGCTGTTGTATAACGCAGAACATCAGCTTACTGAAGGCAGTGCGTGTAATGTCTTCATCGTCAAAGATGGTGTCGTACTGACACCTAAGTTAGATAATCAGATCCTACCGGGGATTACTCGCCGGATTATTATTGATAGCTTAAAGGCAGATGGAATGATTCCCGTTGAGGAACGAACTATCTCAATGGAAGAGGTTCGATCTGCAGATGAGCTATGGATTACCAGTTCTTCTAAAGAGATTGCTCCGGTCACACAACTTGATGGGCATTCTGTAGGCAGTGGTAAAGTAGGTGAAATCTGGGAAAAGGCATTCGCCATTTATACCGCCGCAAAATTTTTATATTGATACGTAATCAATTTTTCAAAGGTTATTTAAATGTCTCTGATTAAAAAAATCAGCGAGTTATTCACAGCTAAAAAAACAGAACCAGAATCGACGAGTAGTTTTATCGAGGTGGAATATAACGGCTATATCATCAAACCAATGCCTATATCAGAAGATGCTGGTTATAGGGTCAATGGTTTGATTGAGAAGGGCGAACAGTCTCATCGCTTTATCCGTGCAGATGTTTTGATGGATGAAACTCAAAGCGCGGATGAAATGGTGCGTAAAGCCAAATGTATGATCGATCAGCAGGGTGATACGATTTTTGGATGATTTCTAATTTTATCAGACGAGTAATGGTTAAGATCGCCGCAAGGTAAGAGGGAATTTTCATCATTACATCAGATGGATCTGCAAATGAAAAACATATTTTTAGCTTTGGTTTTAGTTTTTTTAAACCCTATAGAAGGATTCGCTGACGAACTTGAAAAAGTTTGTAATGAGCAGAACTTGAATAAGGCGCCAGATAAAAAATACTACGTTATTATTCATAAACTTTCGGTTTTATTAAATAAGAACTTGGTATCTCATCACCCATTAATAGTCGATGCTGTTGTATTTAATAATCTTGATTATGCGAGTGAAATAGATAAACAAAAGAAGGAGGCTCTGAATTCTGCTCTTTTTTTTGCTTTTGCTTTGGGGAGGGAGGAATGGATAATTAAGTTAATCAATGCTGGTGTTGATATGTATGGGCAAGAAGCTAGTGTTGTACCGTTTCATGGTGCTGCTTATGGTAATTGTCCAGAAGCCTTGGGAATCGCTTTAGATTTTAAAGTGGATTTGTCTCGTAAAGATAGCGGAGGATTAGCTTTTACGGATGTGATTATGTTGAACAAAAGTTCAGATGTACTTATTTATTATATAGATAAGATCGCTACTGAGAATAAAGCTCTTATGGAGCTAGGAAGGGTTGCTGAAAAATATAACCGCTTAGATTGGTTTATTGAAATTAGAGATAAAAAATATTTGGGGGCAGAGTAAGACTTGGTTCCGAGCCGGTGCCATAAATTAGTTTTAAAGTGGTTGGTGGTACGAATTAGGTAATAGGGGTTTAATCTGAACCCTATCGAATCTTTAATGTCGCATTAAATGCCATGGAGCGCCGTTCTCCATCACCAATAAAGGGTTCAGCGCCATGGAGTAACCACCCAGGGAAAAGGTAAAAATCACCCACCTCAGGTTTGACACTTAAGAGTGATTTAGAAAAACGCTGCTTATTACCTTCGATAAAATTCAAATATCCCGCTTTACGACCAGAGATATAGTTTCTTTCCTCTTGGCTAGGGTCTATCTCATCAGGGACTTTGAGGAACAATACACCTGAAATATCACCGGAATGGAAATGCACAGGGCTAGGTGTGTTTTGATATTGGCTGACGATCCAAAAGACTTCATAGATTGCTCTATCTAGCTGACTACCTTCTGCTTCCTTAACATAATCGCTTATTAATCTGCCGACAGTATCGGCAAGTGAAGGCACTCCACCAAAAACAACATCTTCAGAAAGCATAAATTCTGAACTTTCGGTTTTGGAAATATGCTGGTCAGCAAATAGATTTATCTTTTCTATCAGTTCTGAAGGAAGCTTGGTTTTTGCTATTAAAGGGCCGAATGGTGATAACAGCTGCATCGTCTCATTCGAAGGGGCTGAAGTAGAAAGTTTGGGGTCTGCTTCGTACTTGCGTAAGCGTCGCGTTCTTTGTTTCTCTGCCATTCGATCTTTCCCTTATTAATAGACTTGAGTCTATCATAGCGAGTTATGATGTTGATGAGGAATCATATTAATGCTTCCAAAAGTTAGTGCCTCAACATAATTTGCGATCATGATGAAACTATCGTGCTTATTTATGCTCTACCTTTAGAAGGTTAGATACCTTTGTTGCTTGATAAAGATAAGAATGCATATAAGCAGGGGAAAGGGCATGAATAAGAGCGTGTGCTGTATAGCAGTGTTACTAAGTGGTTTTACGTCTGGCGTATTCGCAGAATCCCGTAAAATCCAGATTGATGCTGGTAAGTTTCAGATGGGTTGTTCACAGGGAGATAGTGACTGTGAAAATGATGAAGGAAAGCCCGGAGGCACTGCTGTTCACGTGCCAACTTTTTTGATTGATAGAAATGAAGTAACGGTTGCTGAGTATCAAGCATGTATTGAGGCTGGGAATTGCCAACGACCAAAAGATCATCAACGAAATCAATATTGTAATTTGGGTGCAGAGGGGCGGGGGAATCATCCGATTAACTGTGTAGATTGGCAACAGGCTTTAGATTTCTGTCAAGCTAAAGGTGGCCGTTTACCTTTTGAAGCAGAATGGGAAAAAGCAGCGCGGGCAAATACGCTTACGCGCTATCCGTGGGGCCAAGATGTAAGTTGTAAACAAGCCATTCTTGATGACGGCAAAACGCTGGGATCGGTCCCTAATGAACCTGATGGTTGCGGTGAAGACCGTACTTGGCCAATAGGTAGTCACGCTGAAAACGCTTATGGCTTACACGATATGCATGGTAATGCCGGTGAATGGACGATGAACTGGTATGCTAAAAATGGTCTGGAACGCTATGCAGGCGGAGATCTGTTTGGCCCAGATCAGGGACGTCAACGCGTGGTTCGTGGTGGGTCTTGGGATGAGAATAAAGCTAATTTGCGTAGTTCATTCCGTAATGTGAAACCGCCGGTAAGTGGCAGAAGCGTTTATGGGTCGATCGGTTTTCGTTGTGCATATAACGTGAATTAAGCGAAAAATTATATAAATAAAAAAGCACCGATAAACGGTGCTTTTTATTTAATAGAAGATCATTACTAATGGCACGGGCTATGAAGTGCCTTAAGCATATTTGCAATGACTGCATCATATTTAGACTGATCGGGTCGCTTGCTACTTAAAACTCGCAGCCCCCATATATTTGTCATTAGATATGTTGCAAGATCTTCAGGTGATTGCTGTTTATCTAGCAATCCTTGTTCCTGAGCTTGAGTCAGCGCGTTAGTAAAGTAAGTTTCTACTTGGCTTAGGTAGCCACCCACGCGTTCTCTGATCTCATCATCTTCTGTAGCCAGTTCTAGCATGGTATTAACCATTAGGCAGCCTTTGCCAAGACGGTCATTTGCTAGATCATCACAGAAGCATTTAAAAAATTGTTCGATTCCTTTCAGCGGTGTTTCAGCATCTTCCATCACGCTTGAAACGCGATTTAGACTGCGCGCAGCATAGGTATCTATAACTTCTAAAAACAAACCACGTTTGCTTTGAAATGCACCGTATAGTGATCCCGGTTTTAGTTTGGTCGCATTAACTAGATCGGTTACCGATGTAGCACTGTAACCTGTTCTCCAGAAAACATTCATTGCTTTCTCTAAGACATCCGTACGATCAAACTCTGCTGGCCTAGCCATATTTTGCCCTCCTTGTTCTATTATCTTATTATCATTATTCGATCCGCATCTCGCAATAGTTAATATGATAACCGGTAAATACTTCCCATTTCTTCCATTTTTTGCAGTTTTTTTCGTGGTCACTACGCTAACAGGTTGTCAGAAAAAGCCTGCTGAGTTCAGTACTGAAGAAGGCCCTCTGTTCCGTCGTGGAGTCGTGAACATGACAGACCAAGGACTCAGCTTTAAGCCCTGCTACGTTTATCAACGTGAGCTGATTAATGATTATACCGGGCGATTAGAGCAAAAATTGGATACTTCCATGGAGCCCGCTTTTTATGCAGAGATGAGTGGCTCTCATATAGCACCGGGTGAGCCTTGGGAGGTTTATCAGGTACATCTGATAGGTGGTAATCAATCAACCTGTAATTATGAACTATCAGGTAATGAATATCGTGCTGCAGGTGACCGACCATTATGGATAGCGGATGTTCGTGATGATGGCATACATGTTAAAAGGTTTGATCGTCTGAAAAAACTTATTTTCCCATTGAACGATCCTATTCAGTTTGGCAGCAGCACAGAGTGGGCTAGTGAGTTAAAGGGCATAAAACGTCATAGTCTGACTTTAAAAATGGACCGGTTACGTTGTCAGGACCGTTATGGAATTGAATACGAGTTTACTGCTCAAATGGTGTTGAATGGAACGGTCTTTGAAGGCTGTGCTAGGCAAGGGAAGTTGGATCTCAGAACACTACCTGGCTTATATGGAGTCGAGCTACCCGGATTAAGGTCGCAAGGGCGTTATATTTCTTTAGAGTTATCGAGCGATCAGCAAGCGGTTTTAACTCAAGATTATCGTAATCGTCAGCCATTAATCGTTCAAACGGGCTCTTGGCAGTTGATGAAAAATGGGCGAGTTGTTATTCATTTTGTAGATATTGACGGCCGCGAAGATAATGAAATTCTTGTCTTCGAAAAGGATCAAAAGGGCGGTTTACTGCTAAAGGGATATAGTCCTACGTTTGGGCATTCGGGGTTCCGACTAGAAAGGTCCGGCCCCGAACGCCTTTATCGAAAATTTAATCGTTAATCAGAATGTCTTTGGCCTGGTTGATCTGGGCTGCAAGATAATCACTACCGCCGCGGTCAGGGTGCATCTTCTGCATCAACTTACGATGCGCGGCGATAATTTCTTCCTTAGTGCTATTAGGAGGAATTCCTAAAATGTCGAATGCTTCTTGGCGACTCATTGACCCATTATGAGAGTGGTTGTTAGAACTATCGTTATTCGGGATATCGTCTTCGCGCCAGCTATCGCCAAAACGTTTATCTAAGTAGGTTGTTAATAAACGCGCAGATTCCCCGTCATGTTCACGGCAGTATTGCAGTAATTGCATAAACTCTTGCTCGCTTAAGTCGCCTAGTTCTCTTCCTTGTAGCGGTCCTTGCTTAACTGTGCCATACATCACCCCTGAATCATGATCTAAACGCATAGACAAGATTTGTGTTTCCACTTTAGAAACGTTGCCTGAGCTCGCTTGGCTCTGTCGTTTTTTATACAAGTAATTGAAGAAAGGGAGAAAGCGAATAAATAGAGGAATGAGCCTACGGGCAAAGGGCAATAAGCCTGCTGCCACTGCTGCAATCCAGTGAAGGCGCCCTGTTAACGCCATCAAAAGAATGAATAGAGAGGCAATGACTAAAATAATAGCGATAACTGCTCGTGAGCGTTTTGCCGGTGTAAGTGTCTTAAGCCAAAAGAAAACTAGAAAACCTAAACCGGCTAAAACTACTAAACTAATTGGATTCACATTTTACCTTTACTGATGTCTAACAATTCACAATGACTATGTTGTCTATTTTACCGTAACTGCTCAAGTAGATGTTTTGCTGGGTGGCCTTTATTTTCGATATAGCGTTGAAATGCTGGTTTACCTTGGCTGGCATAGATAGCAACAGCAATCAAAAGTTGCTTTAGCAATTCAGAGCTATGATGATCGAAGTGGTGATAAGCACCTCCTGAAAGATGGGCTATAGCGGTAAATGCTTGCCTTGCACGGCAGTCAGCACCTTCCTGAAATATAAAGACGGGTGTTTTGAGTAACCCAAGTTGACCTGCGAGAGAAGTCAGCTTATCGGTACTTTCCTCCTGACTATCGCCGATATAGATGATCGCTTTGACTTCTTGTTTTCGAGTTTCGTTAATACCTAACTGAAGTACCTTCTGTATTTGAGTATGGCCAGCAGCACAAGAGACTTTCTCCATAATCTGTCTAAGCTGAGCAGGCTGGTTAAGCCATGTACTATGGCGGAATTCTTGATAACCCCGAAAATAGCACAGCATTACAGCTAGATTTCCTATCTCGCTGGTGGCTGAAAACATCTGGTTTTGCAGATGGCAGGCATGATCCCATGTGGCTTGGCGGCTGGCTGTTGCATCTAAGGCAAATAAAATACGCCCCTGAGCATCAGCATTTACGGATACGAGCTCATTGGCAAGCTGAATGAATTCATCTAGTTCTTTTTTAGAGGAGAGTGTTGCCAGGTCCTTACCTTTCTTCATATGTAAGCCAATCTTCTAGTCAAAAATATTTAAACCTAGTACAAAAGCTATCTATATTAGATGCTTGTTCTAATCCTTAGTAAGAATTATTCCTATTTTCTTCTGAGACTAACGACAGTTTGAATCAGTTCAGTTAAGATCTATAAAAATTTATAAAAGGAGTTTTGTAAGGTGCGTAATGTCATTATAGCCGGTGCCGTTGTAGCAGCCGGTGCAGTTGGCTACATCCTAACCCAGCAAGATGGTGGTATTACCGCCACGTCTAAATCTCCATTGGCATATGTGCCTGCCGACACGGTTTTCTTTTCAGGTCAGTTAGAGCCATTCCCGCTTAAAAATTATCTCCAGTCTACTAGCTCACTTCAGGCAAAAGCACCTCAAGAGCTGCTAGATGCATTAGACGATGAAACAGACCCGAAGAAACGTTTTTTCTCCAGTCTAATCAAAGCTTACTTTGAAGCGGCGGGTTCACCTTCTGAGTTTCAAAAAACGTTTGGTCTACCAGATGAGTTGAGAATGTATGTCTACGCAGTGGGCTTCATTCCCGTTATTCGCTATGAAGTAACAGATGCTCAAGGTTTATGGGCTGCGTTAGACAAAGCAGAACAAGACAGTGGTTTTAAACACGAACTGCGTACTTCTGGCGAATTACAGTACCGTGCTTATACGCTAGAAAATAATGAAAAGGGCGAGAAGTTTGAAGTACTTGTAGCCTTCGAAGATGGTTGGGCTACTTGGACCATCAATACTCATGTAAATGATGCTAAAACAATTGATATTGCTTTAGCACAAGTAAAACCTGCTCAGTCACTACAGCAGTCTGGTACTGTCGAGCAGATTGCAACTCAGCATGGCTTTATCAAGAACTATATATCTTACATCGATCATCAGCAGCTAGTGACGGCATTTACTACTGAAAGCGGTAATACTTTGGCAAGTATGCTGACAAAAGCGATGACTGCCGAAGGTGATCCTGATGGTTTGGCTGATGTGCGTAATCCTGAATGTCAGTCTGAAATGGCTGCTATTGCGGCTAATTGGCCACGCACTGTAATTGGTGCACGTAGCGCTGATGATATCCAAATTACACCAGAACGCAGCTTTATGCGTGTTTCGACGGTTGTTGAAAGTAAGAATAAAGTCGTGATGGATGCGTTAGCTTCTCTTCAAGGTTATATCCCGTCATACCTAAATGATGCTCAGGTATTTGGTTTGGGTGTAGGCCTTGATGCCAACAAGCTAGGTACTGGTTTGTCTTCTATTTGGAGCAACATGCTAGAACCTGCCTACAAATGTGCACCATTAGCTGAGATGCAAGCGGGTGTGCAGCAGGCTAACCCAGCAGCTTTAGCGATGTTTACGGGTATGGCTCAAGGTGTCAAAGGAATCGGTGCTGCTATTCAGGACTTCAGCTTGAAGACTGAAGGTTTTGCTCCTCAGCTTGAATCTTTGCAAGGGATTGTTTCTTTGTCTGCTGACAATCCAAAAGTACTGTTTGATATGGCGAAGTCTTTTGCTCCGCCTCTAGCGGCTATCCAGTTACCAGAAGATGGTTCTGCTATTGATCTGTCGACTATGGTCCCAATGCCTCCTGAAGTAAACGTTAAGCCTATGTTAGCGCTTAAAGGTCAGCACTTGGTTATCTTCGCAGGTGAAAGCGGTCAGGCTTTGGCGGATACGTTGGGTTCAGAGCAGGTCTCGGGTAATGGTTTGTTGAACTTCTCAATGGATTACAAAAAGATGCTTACGCCGCTTCTACCCGTTATGGAAATGGCTGCTGACCCAGAACTAACTGAGCAGATGGAAACGCTTAAAAATATGGATATGAAAGTTAAATTGGCGTTGAACCTTCAGTCTCAGGGTATTGAATTGAATACTGAAATGGATATTAAAGCGCCAACTCAAAAGTAAGTTTAAACCTTTAGCTTTTATCTAACTAAAAGCCGCTTAGTAGTTGCTACTAAGCGGCTTTTTTTATTTATCCAGCTAGACTTAGTTTTAAACCATTAAAGTGAAACCTTTGGATTTTACTGAGTAGATTTTATAGAGAGTTATGTAGGATGCGAGTATCTCTACAAAAGTTATTAAGTCAGATTTTAATTATCACTGCGGTATCCATTGGAAATCTACATGACTCCGTAAGCTTAGCGTCCACGGAGTTACGCACAATCCCACCTCAATCCGACTATGATGTCAGCCACAACTATTTTGTCACCTTGTTGCAAATGATGTTGGATAACACCTCTTCTGAGTACGGCCAAAGCAAGGTGGCACATGTAGTGAGAATGGAGCAAGGCAGAGCTTTTTATGAATTGAAAAGGGGAGAAATCATAGATGTATATTGGGCGGGGACCTCCATTGATAGAGAAGAAGAATTTACAGCGATTCGAATTCCTCTTTTGAAGGGATTGTTAGGTTATCGACTTAGTATCATTCGAGAAGATTTCAAATCTAACTTCCAAAAAATAAGAAACCTAGAGGATTTGAGAAAGTATACCGCTTGCCAAGGAAGACATTGGCCTGATTCAGATATATTGGAAAGTGCGGGTATTGATGTAAGAAGAGGGCCGATATATGAACTTATGTTTGGCCAGCTAGCAGCCGGACGATGTGATTTTTTTCCTCGAGGAATTCATGAGGGCGGTCCTGAGTTAACGGCTCGTCGTGAAAAACATCCTAATTTACGCTTATTTACCAGCACGATTATTTATTATCCGTTTCCAATGTATTTCTTTGTTCAAAAAGGAAACATCGAGTTAGCTAAACGATTAGAGCTAGGGCTGGAAAGGTCGATAGATTCGGGAGAGTTTGACCAACTGCTTAAGAAGCATCCCATCACGTCCAAGTTATTTCCTTTAAGTCAGTGGGGCGAAAAAAATATTATTGCGATCAGTAACCCCTTGCTCCCCAGGGATACGCCTATCGCTAATAGTAGATATTGGACGAGACCTGATGACCTCAAGGTCAAACCGTAAGGGTAATTAATGAGGCTAATTCTGGTTAACGTACTTAAATGAACAGGTGCGTTAACCAAAATTTGACAGATTATTCACCAATATAGCGTTTATGTTTCTTTTCTTTAACGTAGCTTATATCGACTAAAACTAAACCGTCGATACAGTAGTTAAAGTCTGGGTCCACACCAAAATCGAGAAAACAAACGCCGCCTTCAGTGCATAGCTCGCTATATTGTTTATACAAAGTTGGGACGTTTACGCCCATAAACTCTAATTGCTCTTTCAATATGCTGAAGTCGCTTTTGTAGTTATTGCCGTCGAAAAGGCTTCTCATGTGTTCTTCGGTTACCTCGTCGATACCGTAAGGTGAAACGGAACTAGCAAGGTTTTCATTATCTTCGAAGTAATGACGATAAAACCAAACCAACATATCTTTAGCAGCCTTAGGGTAATTATTGCTTAGGCTGACTGGACCAAACATATAGCGAATTTCTGGGTGTTTGCGAAGGTAAGCACCAATCCCGTACCAGAGATAATCTAAGCTACGTTTGCCCCAATATTTTGGCTGTACAAAACTACGACCGAGTTCGATCCCTTGTGAGAAATAGGGCTGCATCTCATCGTTATATTGGAAAAGGTCGCTGCTGTAGAGCTTCTTTTCAGGGTGGTCTTTTAGCTTAGCTGCTTCTGCCAATCGATAAGCCCCAACAATTTCCAACTCTTCTTCATCCCAGAGGATTATGTGGCGGTAGTACTGATCATAGTGATCGAGATCTTTTTTTGCGCCTGTGCCTTCTCCAACGCAGCGGAAGGCTATCTCTCTTAAACGACCAAGTTCATGCATCACTGCAGAATCTTTAATAAAGTCGAATAAGTAGATTTTTTTTCCATCAGAAGTTTCACCGAGTAATTCAGCATCGCGCAGTTCTTGTTTAATGCTTTGGCGATCTTGAGGGTGTGCGATGGTTTTTTCTGTAATAAAAAGCGGTTTCTTATTTTTTGCGATCCTGTAGAGGTGCTTTTTAAGCAGCTTAGTTTTTTCTGCTGTGGATACTGGAACGGCATCGATTTGACTATATGGAATCGCTTCGCCAACTTTTATCTGGATCGTCACTGAGTATTGCTTGAACATCTCTCGAGCCAGCATGATGGTAGAGAAGTTCTTATTCAGGTAAGAGACACTATAGAAAAGCGGTGAGTTCTTACCACCAATGAACACCGGCAAGATTGGAGCATTGGCTTTGCGAGCAATACGCAGAAAGCCACTGTTCCACTTATCGTCTTTTATACCTGTAATCCCTGCACGTGAAACTTCACCGGCAGGGAAGACGATGACAGCTTGTTCTTGTCGCAGAGCATCAACAATACCCTCGATGTTTTTCTTACGTGTATTCCCGTTTAAGTTATCAACAGGCAAGAATAGATTGCTGATAGGATCAAAGTTCATCAGCACATCGTTAGCGACAATTTTTACATCTCGACGAACTTCCCCAACCAGTTTTAGTAGTGATAAACCATCAAGTGCACCAAGTGGGTGATTTGCAATGATTACTACCCTTCCTGACGAGGGAATGTTGGCCCGATCATGATTGCTGATGCTGTAACCAAAGTTAAAGTAATCTAAGACGCGATCAATAAATTCAAAACCATGGGCATCTTTGTTTTTGGCTAAGAAGGTATTGATCTCTTTTTCATGAACCAACTTGCGCAGCATATGTAGTGCTGAACGCTTAAAAGGTGTTGGTTTAGCGTCAAAAGCAGGAAATTTATTAATGACTGCTTGTTCTACGTTTAGAACAGGCGTCTCTGGCTGGGAAATATTTTCACGTATGTTCATAACGTAAAAATATAGGGTGGGAGTATGACTAACCTTTGACGATAGCTTTACGGTTTTATGACAGGGTGTTAGTTGCCCTCAGTGTCATTTTCTTTCATTGCTTTGGTCCAAAGGTCACCATCTTCTTGTCTGCGTCCAGAGTTTTGTCGGCGATTAGGATTGTCGGGTTCAAACCTGACTTCAGCGCGTCGGTCCTTGAGTTCTCGTCTGTCTTTCCCTGAACGGGTGTTAGAACCATGAGGATCGTTATTCATGGAAATTCTCGGATTTGGTTGAAGGAGGAATTCTGGGTAGTTGAATAGAGGAAGAGAGAGAGCTACCCAGAATCCCTAAAGCCTTTACCCTTCAGCTTAGCAAAGAATTTTGATTTTTCGATGAAATGAAAATATTATAACTGTATAAATAAACAGTATTTGTTTTTATGCAACGAAAAATCATTCATTGTGACTGTGATTGCTTTTTTGCTGCGGTTGAGATGAGAGATAACCCGGCACTGAAGCAAATACCTATGGCGATTGGTGGCGATCCTTCGCGTCGAGGGGTCATTGCAACCTGTAATTACCCAGCTCGTGAGTATGGGGTACGCTCGGCTATGGCGACCGCTCAGGCACTTAAATTGTGCCCTGATCTCACCGTCTTACATGGCAATATGGATAAATACCGCGAAGCTTCTCGACAGATTATGAGTATCTTTCGAGACTATACCGATATCATTGAACCGTTATCTCTTGATGAGGCTTTCTTGGACGTCACTGGTACAGATCTGTGTCAGGGAAGTGCAACTTATATTGCTGAAGAGATCCGCCAGAGAGTCAAAGAAACGGTTGGCATTACTATCTCTGCAGGTGTTGCCCCGAATAAATTTATTGCCAAAATTGCCAGTGATTGGAATAAACCTGATGGTTTATATGTCGTCCAACCTGCTCAAATCACCGCATTTCTAGACGAATTATCGGTAGATAAGATTTCTGGCGTGGGTAAGAAAACCGCGGAAAAACTCGATTCGATGGGTATATCGACTTGTTTAGATCTTCGAAAACGTTCTTTAGCGGAGTTGGTCGAGCGTTTTGGCAAGTTTGGTAAGCGTTTGTTTGAGCTTGCTCGAGGCATTGACGATAGGCCTGTACAGACCAGCCGGATTAGAAAATCGATCAGTGTTGAACATACTTATGCAAATGATTTGGGTGATGTTGAGGCTTGTCTAGATAAATTGCCTACCTTATTAGAGGAGTTAGCAGAAAGGTTTGAAAAGCACGGCAAGGATAAACAAATTACAGGCGTAATCGTTAAAGTTAAATTTTTTGATTTCATCCAAACTACGGCGGAACATGCAGTAGCCATTCCAGAACTAGCTCATTTTCGCCAACTGTTAATTGATGCATTTAGTCGAGGAGGAAGGCCCGTGCGATTACTCGGTGTAGGTTATAAATTAAAACCTTTGCTGGATCAGCAACCTAAGCAATTAAATCTACTCGACCTTGCTTAATTAGACCTTTTCCTTTGATTTAATCCATACTAGGTAACATAACTCAGCAAATGGACATGCCTAGGGGCGATATGTCTGATACTGCAGTAAATATCGATAATTTAAGGGTCCGTTTAGCCACTTATAGCCATGAATACACATGTGGTATTGAAGGTTGGGCGTTGCGTTGTTGCCAATTGGCGATGGATGCTGCTGAAAATGGAAACTATGGTGTTGGCGCTCTATTGATTAGCCGAGAAGCTGATGTCTTAGCGGAAGCGGGTAATCAGGTTTTCTCTACAGGTTTTAATTCTTCTGCCCATGCTGAGATGGGCGTTATCGATGAGTTTGAACGCGTATATCCAAATTATTCAGCTAGATCTGGCCTAATGTTACTAACATCCTTAGAACCTTGCCCTATGTGCTGTACCCGAATACTCGCTGCGGGCATTGGTCGAGTAAGGTATCTGGCCACAGACAAAGATGGCGGCATGATGTCGCATTGCGATAAATTGCCTAATGCATGGAAAAACCTGTCTGAATTAATTGATATTCAAGAGGTTAAAGATCTTCCAGAACTTTCAAAATTAGCTTCAGATATTGCATCTGCGAACATTTCTTTACTGCGAAAAAAACTATTAGGGATTATTCGTCCCTGATTCCTGAAATTAGCCATTCCTTTTGCTATACTCGCGCGCTTTTACACGGTCTGGTCAAAAAAGAACCAGTGTCTATCCGAGGTGATAAATGATCCAATTGCTTGTGTCTAAGACACAATCGCTAAAAAGCGACCTACTTTCAGGTTTGACAGTGGCTTTGGCACTGGTTCCTGAGGCTGTAGCTTTTGCGTTTGTTGCTGGTGTTGAGCCATTAGTCGGCTTATATGCAGCGTTTATGGTCGGACTGATTACTGCCACTATTGGTGGTCGACCAGGTATGATTTCTGGTGCTACTGGCGCATTGGCGGTGGTAATGGTTTACCTTGTGGCGGATCACGGGGTTGAATATCTCTTTGCTGCAGTCGTGCTGATGGGAATATTCCAGATTATTGCCGGGGTATTCCGTTTGGGTAAGTTTATTCGCTTGGTACCTTATCCGGTAATGCTCGGGTTTGTTAACGGTTTGGCTATCGTTATCTTCAAAGCCCAGATTGAACAGTTCCAGTTCAAGGATGCAGAAGGTAACATGCATTGGCTGCCGGATGAGCAAATAATGCTTATGCTGGGGTTAATTGCCTTAACAATGGCAATTATTCACTTCCTGCCCAAAATTACCCGGGCAATTCCTGCATCTCTGGTAGCGATTGTGACTGTAACCCTATTGGTTATAGGCTTAGATCTGGATGCTCGTACAGTACAAGATGTACTTGCGGATATGACGGGTAACCCAGATGCAACTATGGCGGGCGGCTTCCCTGAGTTCCATATTCCAATGGTTCCTTTCAATATAGAAACCCTTAAGATTATTATTCCTTATGCGTTGGTTTTTGCGGCAATAGGTCTTATTGAATCACTTTTGACTCTGACATTGATTGATGAGGTGACTGAAACTCGTGGCCGTGGTAACAAAGAATGTATTGGCCAAGGTGTTGCCAATGTTGCAACAGGCTTTTTTGGAGGTATGGGTGGTTGTGCGATGATTGGTCAAAGTATGATCAATATAAACTCGGGTGGCTGGGGCCGCGCTTCGGGTATTTCTGCGGCGCTATTCCTTCTAGCTTTTATTTTGGTTGGCTCAAACTTGATCGAAATGATTCCGGTTGCGGCGCTTATCGGCGTTATGTTTATCGTTGTGATTGGCACCTTTGAGTGGGCTAGCTTACGTTTGTGGGGCAAAATTCCTCGCTCTGATCTTATTGTAATTATTGCTGTGACGGGTGTAACTGTTGCGGTAGATTTGGCGACTGCAGTTGTTGTGGGCGTGATTATTTCTGCGCTAGAATTTGCTTGGAAACATGCAAGTAACATGGCATTTGAAGTACGTGAAGAGTACGACACGAAGGTTTATCTGCCTAACGGTCCTCTTTTCTTTGCTTCTATTCAGGCTTTCCGTGATCAATTTAATCCCAAGATGGATCCACCTGAGGTGATCGTCGATTTTGCGAATTGTCGAGTTATAGATCATTCAGGTATCGAAGCTATTGACTCTTTGGCTGAACGTTATGAAAAAGCGGGTAAAGAGCTGCATTTACGTCACTTAAGCCCAGAGTGTCGTGCTTTACTGAAAAAAGCAGATAGCTTAGTTGAGGTGAATGTGATTGAAGATCCTAAATACAAGGTCGCTGACGATAGTCTTGCTTAAACCTGTATCTTAGTTTTATGTGATCTACAAAAAAGCCGGTATTCATTGAATACCGGCTTTTACTTTTATAGCTTTGTACTTATTTAGCAGTTAAAGCACTACCATCAAAGCTAATACCTTGCCAGCCTGTTTGCATAAAGTTACGGATGTTACCGTGATCATCGCCTTCAGGTGTATTTAATACATCTTGGTAGAAACGGCCGAAGCAGCGAAGGGTGTTTTCTTGATCTAAGCTGTTTAGCTGCGCGAAAGCGAAAATTTTACAGCTACCTTCGTTTTGTCCTACTTCGTTACGAACGTCACCGTTAGTGAAAGCTGTAGGGGTAAACTCATAGTTATCAGCGATCACTTGAATAGTATCTTCAAAATCTAGTTGCTTGTTATTTCCCAGTTGCTGCAGAAATTCATTCAGGGTCATATCTATGCCTTTAATTCAGGTGTTGTCTGCTGGTGGATATTAGAGTGCTGCTTAATTTTTGCAATAGTTTGATCTTAATCAGCTCGGATGGATCTTTATATGTTCAAATGGAATGCTCTGGATAATTTAACTTACACTCAAAATAGAGAAAACGGTTTCGGAATGGGTTTGTATAGAGAGTGAACTTACTAAGGAACCTGTGAATAAGTCCTATACGACTTTGCTATCCCCTTCGGGGCAGGCTTACAGAGCAATTGAAGCACGAGGCAATGGTTACAGGCATGCAGGTTCTCTAACCTAAATAAGGGATGAGGGTGTTATGTTAACTTACAAAGAATGTTTAGAGATGAGCGGTCTAACTGCAGACGAAGTTAATGCAATTGCTGAACATGAACATGTTGATCCGATCATTGCGATGGCGATGGGAAATTATCTAGTCGAGCATCAAGGTGAGCAGAGAATTAAGCGGATCATCTTAGATGATATTACTAAAGCAGAAAGGCAGGGTGATGAGGAACATGCAGCTGTTCTACGTAGAGTAATGGAACACTTTATGGCGACCCACCCAGATGCTGGTCTGTGAGCTCTTTGCTCAAAAAAATAAAGGGCCGAGAGGCCCTTTATTTATGTCAGCTATAAGCGACTTTCAGTCAGCAGTATGGTCAATAGTGTTTGGCTGTTTTCAGCTGCGTCGTGCCCTAATGGCGTTAAATATCCGCCGTCGTTTTGCGTGACTAAACCTTTATCAAATAGGCGCTGTGTGGCTGAGATAATCTCTGGTTTAGCGGAGGAATGAACTTTAATACCTTCTTGCGTTGTATCGAGGTTAAACATATTTAATACGTTCAATTCTTGCATGATCTCTTCGTTATACGGCATATCTGCTCCTGAAAAAAATCGGCGGTATTTAAGGTGTGTTAGCCAAGTATCGGTGTTTAGCAAAAGACCTTATCCAACAGCATAGACCTTCTTGCTTTGAAATATAACCCATTAATTTCTATGAGAAAGAAATTGTGTTGTTCGGAGGTTTTTGATAATTGATCCGGCTAGAAGAGGGGGAATTATAAAGGGCGTGAATGAGTGCTTAGAACTGGAATGAAAAAAGGGGCAGAAAATCTGCCCCTTAATGTATTACTTAATGCGCATACCTGGTTGTGCGCCTTCGTCAGGGTTGAGGATCCATAGATCTTCACCACCTGGGCCTGCTGCTAGAACCATGCCTTCGGAAACACCGAATTTCATCTTTCTAGGAGCTAGGTTGGCTACCATTACAGTTAGTTTGCCTTCTAGATCTTCAGGAGCATACGCTGATTTAATGCCAGCAAAGACATTACGTGTTTCACCGCCTAGATCTAGTGTGAGCTGTAGAAGCTTGTTCGCACCTTTTACATGTTCCGCTTTGGCAATGCGTACAACACGCAGATCGACTTTAGCAAAGTCTGGGAACTCAATCGTATCGGCAATTGGCTCTTCAGCTAGCGGGCCGGCTTCAGCTTTTTCGCTTTGCTCTGTCGCTGCGGCCAGTGCGGCCAAGACTTCTTTAGTCTCTTCGATAATTGCGTTAACTTTCTCTTCTTCAACACGCTGCATCAACGGTTTGAACTTGTTGATCTTGTGACTAAGCAGAGGTGCTTCGATAGCATCCCACGCCATGTTTTCAACATTTAGGAAAGCTTGAGCTTCTTCAGCTACTTGCGGAAGTACTGGTGCTAAGTAAGTTAGAATGACACGGAATAGGTTGATGCCCATAGAGCAGCAATCTTGAACGGCTTGTTCTTGGCCTTCTTGTTTAGCAAGTACCCAAGGCTCTGCGTTATCGATGTATTGGTTAGCTTTATCCGCAAGCGCCATAATTTCACGCATCGCTTTACCGAATTCGCGGTTTTCGTATGCGTTAGCGATACTTTCACCTGCAGCGACAGCTTCTTGGTATAGCGCTGGTTCAGATAGCGCTGGTGCCATTTCACCATCAAATTTCTTCTTAATAAAGCCAGCACAGCGAGAAGCGATGTTGATAACTTTGTTGACCAAGTCCGCGTTTACACGCATACGGAAGTCTTCAAGGTTAAGATCGATATCATCGATGCCGGAGCTCAACTTAGCTGAAAAATAGTAACGTAGGTATTCAGGGCGAAGATGTTTCAGGTATGTCTCAGCCATGATGAATGTGCCGCGAGACTTGGACATCTTTTGACCGTCAACTGTCAAAAAACCGTGACAGAATACGCCTGTTGGCTTGCGGAAACCGGCACCTTCTAGCATTGCCGGCCAGAATAGGGTGTGGAAGTAAGCGATATCTTTACCGATAAAGTGATAAAGCTCAGTTTCTGAAGACTCAGACCAGTACTCATCAAAGTCGACACCGTTCTTATCACACCAGTTTTTAAAGCTGGCCATGTAACCGATAGGTGCATCAAGCCATACGTAGAAGTATTTGCCCGGAGCATCTGGAATTTCGAAACCCCAATAAGGTGCATCACGGGAGATATCCCAATTTTGCAGGCCCGATTCAAACCACTCATTCAGTTTATGAATCATCTGTTCCTGAACGTGGTTGTCTACCCAATTACGTAGGAAGGATTCAAAATCGCCTAGCTTGAAGAAGTAATGCTCCGACTCTTTTTCGATTGGCTTTGCGCCAGAAACTGCGGAATAAGCATTTTTTAATTCAACAGGGCTGTACGTAGCGCCGCACTTTTCACAGGAATCGCCGTACTGATCTGGTTCGCCACACTTAGGACAATCGCCTTTAACAAAGCGATCAGGAAGGAACATCTCTTTCTCTGGATCATAGGCTTGAGTGATGGTCTTTTTAGCAATATGACCACCATCACGCAAAGCTGTGTATATCTTCGATGAGAAGTGCTGGTTTTCAGGTGAATGGGTAGAGTGATAGTTATCAAAACCAACCATAAAGCCAGAGAAGTCACGCTGGTGTTCTTCGCTTACTTTATCGATTAATTCTTGCGGTGAAATACCCATCTGATCAGCTTTAAGCATGATTGGCGTACCGTGAGCATCATCAGCACAAACATATGTACATTGATGACCACGTTGCTTCTGAAAGCGAACCCAGATATCAGTCTGGATGTATTCCACCAAATGGCCAAGGTGAATAGGGCCATTGGCATAAGGAAGTGCGCTGGTTACAAGAATTTTGCGTTTGCTGTCAGTCATGATCTGCCTGAAAACCTAAAATCATTAAAAAATAGACCGCAGATTCTACGCGTTTTGGCTGATTTTATGAACAGTTAAAAACTTGCTATTGGGTGAAGATGAATTATTTATTTGCAAGTGAATTTTGAAGAGTAACTATCGGCACTGTACTTGCGAAAAATTAATAGATAATGAGCAAATTAAGTTTTTATTTGAATAGTTTTAATACAGTTGTTTCATTTCTGGACAATGGGTAAATACCAAACTAGACCTAGAGTGGTAGAAAGTACACCAGTCACGGATGACCACTAAGTTCAGAAGGTATTGATATGGATGCGCGAGTAACTAACACTGCAGTTGATAACCAAGCAGTTTTCTGTGAATTGTGCCCAGAAAGTTTAAAATTAGGAACTGCAGTTGCTGATATTGCCGATTGGGATACGATCTCGGTAGAAAGTGTCGATCAACTGCTGCCGGCACTGGAGCATACAGCTGCAAATATTTTAGTTTTTCCCTTGGGTAATAATCCTTCCCAAGGTCTAGATGTGTTACAAACGGTTGTGGATAAACACCCCGGAATTATCCGTGTTGTTATCTCTGGCCCGCTCACCCCTATGCAAGCAGCAAGAGCATCAGAGCTTGCACATCACGCATTGCCGATTAATTGTGATCCTCAAGATCTTGTGGATGACATACACAATAGTTTGCATGTAACGGGTTTGATACATAAGCCCGTAGTTAGAGATTATATTACCTCCTTAAAAGCACTTCCTGTACTGCCTGATGTTTATGAACAGTTAAATAATTGTTTGAATTCCGATCGCTCAAACGCACGAGAAATAGCCAAAATTATTGAACAAGATCCTGTGATGGCTGCAAAAATAATGCAGTTGGTTAATTCAGCATATTTTGGTCTAAGTCGAGAGATTAATCGCATTCATGAAGCTGTTACCATTCTGGGTGTCAGAATGATTAGAGACTTAGTACTGACGTCTCATCTTTTTGAGTCTTATCCACAAACGGATGATTGGAAAAGCTTCTCTTTTAAACAGATTCATCAGCGCTCAATGGCTGTGGCTCGAGCGGCACAACATATCGCTAGGGCAGCTAAAGCAGATCGTCATGTACAAGCGCAAGCTTTTCTTGCTGGGTTGTTGCATGATTTTGGTATTTTGGTGTTGGCTAGCCATAACCCTAGTGAATATCACCGTGTAATAAGTAAAGCTGCGCTAATGGAGCAACCAGTTTATGCCATTGAAAAGTTAGAGTTGGGAGTGACTCATGCCGAAGCAGGTGCTTACCTTCTCGCGCTATGGAATCTTCCACCCCGGGTCATAGAAGCCGTTCTCTTCCATCATTTTCCTAAAGCTAATTCAGCGGCTGGATTTACGCCTTTAACTGCAGTGCATGTAGCGGATGCTCTGTTACCAGCGGCTACCAGTGTTGTTGGTTGCGATATGTCGAGCCGTTTGAGTATGAGTTATATCGAAGACATTGGTATGGAGCCAGAGTTGGCTCGCTGGCAGATCATCACAGCGGAGTACCAAGCTCAGGTAGGATTTGTGTAGTTTTATTTAAACCATACAAAAAGTAGGAAAATTGTCCATAATTAAGTAAGCTTTACGACTGTTCGGTCTGCAGGGATACATGACGTTTTAGCAGGCTGTGTTGGTTAAGGGAGAAGTAAACTCTTAAGAACGTAAAATTTCTTATGTATTCTACGTTCAGCCAAAAGTGATTTTATGCTTACTCACCATACAGAGCTCAATCAGGCTCTGTTTCTGTGTTCTGATGCAACGGATGCCGATACTTTTTTAAGTAAGTTAAAAGGAAATTTCGATTACGCTGTAACCTTGGTTACAGATTGGGGGCAATTGCTTCAATTAGCCCAAGAAAAGCCATATTCCATCATTCTTTTTCATTTAGGTATAGCCACTTCTGAAGAAGAGCTTTCCCAAATTAAAAAGCTCATTGATATCCAGCCTGGGGCTATGCGAGTTGGTCTTTATAAACCGATGAGTATTGCCAAGCGCGTAGCGTTTTCTGAGTGTTGTCATCGTCTCTATCCATTAGACATTGAACCGGCTTTGTTAGGCGAGGGAATTTCGGAAAGTGCTAGAGCTCAACGCATTTTAGGGCAAGACAAAGTCAGAGAGTTGGTCGGAAGCGTCAAAACGTTACCCTCATTACCAGATATCTATCTGGAGCTTAATGAAGCGCTATCTTCTTCAAAAAGTAATGCTCGGACTATTGCAGCTATCATCGAAAAAGATATGGCGATGGCGGCAAAAATCCTACAGCTGGTTAACTCAGCCTGCTTTGTATTGGAAAGAAACATAAGTAGTTTGCAGGAAGCGGTTGCTTTACTCGGTGTGCGAGAAGTGCGTGACTTGGTATTGACCAATAAAGTGTTTGAGCATTTCCCTCAGGACAGTTGTTGGAGTAGTTTTGCGTTTGAACATATCAGGGACCGTTCGGTTCTGGTCGCTGGTTTAGCAAGAGAAATATGTCGTACCGTTAAAGCCTCCCCGATTGTTACAGATCAAGCTTTTCT
The DNA here is from genome assembly GCF_047778025.1 of Neptuniibacter sp. SY11_33. Taxonomy (GTDB): domain Bacteria; phylum Pseudomonadota; class Gammaproteobacteria; order Pseudomonadales; family Balneatricaceae; genus Neptuniibacter. The sequence goes on along the minus strand of NZ_CP180543.1, from coordinate 2,677,537 downwards.
TGCAGCGCTTTTGCAGGATTTTGGGATGTTGATATTTGCTACCCACGATCCGCAGGGCTATCAAAAGGTGATGCAGGAGGCGAGCGATCTTAATCAGCCTTTGTATGCGGTCGAGAAAATGCGTATGGGGGTCAGTCATACCGAAGCAGGAGCTTATTTACTTTCGCTTTGGAATATTTCTCCTGCGGTAATTGAAACTGTTTTATTCCACCATTTTCCCGCATCGAGCAGGTCAGATGACTTTTCTGCGCTCACCGCTGTACATGTGGCTGATGCGATTTTACCTAATGTCACTAATGTGCTTGGTTGCCAGATATCCAGTCGATTGAGCTATCACTATCTCGAACGTTTAGGTTTAGAAGTTAAAGTGAATCAGTGGCAGCAACTTGCAGGTCGTTATAAATTCTCTCATCCAGGCTGTGGGGGCGTGAAGAGTAGTTTTTCCTGAGTTCCCATCCTGCTAGAATAGACAACTTTAACAAGGGGGATTTATCCCCCTTTTTCTCTGTTTAAAATTCTTTGTTTGAGGCATGAATGTCTATCTCTGTTGTTGAACCCGAAAAGTATCAAGCGCAATTAGCGGTTAAAAAAGAAGCGACTGCTGAACAGTTTGCTGATTTTAATTTGCCAGAGATAGAGGTGTTTGAATCACCAAAGAGTCACTATCGCATGCGTTGTGAGTTTCGTGTTTGGCACGAAGATGATGACCTTTACTATGTGATGTTTGAAAAGGGTAACAAGCACGCCCGTATCCGTATAGATCACTGCCCAATGGTGTCTACACGAATTGAAGAGGTGATGTTTAAACTACTTGAAGATATTCGTCCGAATGAAGTGTTGCGCAGAAAACTGTTTCAGATCGATTTCCTAAGTACGTTAAGCGGCGAACTACTCGTGACGCTGCTTTACCATCGTCCAATCGATGAGACATGGACGGAAGCTGCACGTGAACTTAAAGAGAAATATGATATTCAACTGGTTGGTCGCTCACGCAAAACTAAAATCCTATTAGATCAAGATTTTGTCATCGAGAAGCTCGATATCAATGGTCGAGGTTATATCTATAAGCAGGTCGAAAACAGTTTCTCGCAACCAAACGGCGAAGTGTGTCGTCACATGATCTCCTGGGCATTAGATGCTACTCACAATGCGGGCGGAGATATGGTTGAACTCTATTGTGGTAACGGCAACTTTACCCTGCCTATGGCGCAAAATTTCAGACGAGTTGTAGCGACTGAAATCTCTAAGACATCTGTACGAGCGGCACAGTTTAATATTGAAGAGAACAACATTGATAACGTTGATGTAGTGCGAATTAGTTCAGAAGAGTTTTCTCAAGTATTAAGTGGTGCAGTAGAGAAACGACGTACCAAAGACCTTGGTTTGAAAGAGTGTAACTTTACAACAGTCTTGGTCGATCCACCGCGTTCTGGTCTAGATGATGATACGGTTAAACAAGTTCAAGAGTACGATAATATTCTTTATATTTCTTGTAATCCCGATACATTAGCTGAGAACTTAAAAGTCATCACGCAAACTCATGAGTTGCAGCGTTTTGCGATATTTGACCAGTTTCCTTACACCGATCATCTTGAGTGTGGGGTGTTCTTAAGTAAACGCTAAAGGAATTCCAAGGTTCCTCAAGTATCGAAATATGATACTTTTATCGAAAAGCCGGTTTGAAACCGGCTTTTTTTATAGTCTCAGGGAAATACATAGAGCATACCGTGGCAAGCGGGTTATTGGAGATAACAATGAAAGACCTCTTAAAAATACATGGCTTCACCGCCTTTATCTGCATTGCATTTATCAATGCATTTGTAGACTTAGGGCATAAAATTGTTATCCAAAATACCTTGTTCAAAGCCTATGATGGCGATCTACAAATTTTACTGACCGCAGTTGTGAATGGCTTAATTCTATTGCCATTTATTATGCTGTTTACCCCCTCTGGCTTCCTTGCCGATAAATATCCCAAGAATAACGTCATGCGCATATCGGCATGGGGGGCGGTTGGCATAACCTTGTTAATAACCGCTTGTTATTATATGGGGTTATTTATCCCAGCATTTGCACTGACCTTTATTCTTGCTTTGCAAAGTGCATTCTACTCACCTGCTAAATATGGCTATATCAAAGAGATGGTGGGGACAAATAATCTAAGTGAAGGTAATGCTTGGATTCAGGCGGTGACGATGATCGCTATTCTTAGTGGAATAGTAGTGTTCTCGTTACTTTTCGAGATGCGCTTAGCAGGTATGACCGAAATTACGCCAGAGAAAAGCCTTATTCAAAATGCGCCTCTAGGTTGGATCTTAGTCGCGGGTGCGTTGATAGAGCTCTATCTCGCCTATCAGTTACCACAGTTACGTGAAACTGATCAAACCTCGAAGTTTGATAAATCGGCTTATCTAAAAGGTAAAACGCTTAAAAACAACGTTAAATTGTTACAAGGCAAACGTCCGATCTGGCTAGCAATTATTGGCTTGTCTCTGTTCTGGTCTATTAGCCAAGTTATGTTGGCGGTATTCCCTGCATTTGCTGAAGAGCATCTACAACAGAGCAATACATTTGTGATTCAAGGCACGATGGCGCTTGCGGGAGTGGGCATATTGTTCGGTTCAATCTTGGTTGGCCGCTTTTCTAAACATTATATCAATGTAGGGTTAATCCCTGTGGGTGCTGTCGGCGTAGCCATAGGCTTAATTTTATTGCCTCAGCTTGCCTCTATGTGGATGCAATCCGCTGTATTTTTCGCAATTGGTTTATTTGGTGCGCTGATGTGTGTGCCATTGAATGCTTTGATTCAGTTTCATGCCAGTGAATCAGAAAGTGGACGTGTATTAGCAGGTAGTAATTTTATTCAAAACCTGATGATGCTTGGTTTCCTTGCGATGACAGTTATCTTTGCCTGGAACAGTGTTGATGGTGTGTGGCTGCTATTTCTTTTGGCTGTGATTGGTGTGGCTGGTGCCGTGTTTGCGATTGTGACGTTACCACAGGCTTTCATCCGTCTTCTAGTGATGATGTTGTTTCGTCGTAAGTACAAACTTCAGGTTTTAGGTTTCGAAAATCTACCTGAGTCGGGTAAAGGAACACTCTTACTGGGTAACCATATAAGTTGGTTGGATTGGGCGATCATTCAGATGGCATGCCCAAGGCATATTCACTTTGTCATGGAACGTAGTATCTATGAGCGTTGGTATCTACGTTGGTTCTTAGATATTTATAAAGTTATTCCTATCTCAAAAGGTAAGAGCCGTCAGGCATTGGAGCAGGTGGGTGAGCTTATCAGTGCTGGCGAAGTGGTTTGTCTTTTCCCTGAAGGCGCTATTAGCCATTTAGGTCAGCTCAGTGAGTTTAAGCGCGGTTTTGAAAGAGCCTGTGTTGATGCCCAAGGTGTGATTGTTCCTTTTTATATGCGCGGTTTGTGGGGGAGTCGCTTCTCTCGTTCAACTGACAAAATGAAAGAAATTCGTAATGAATCTGGAAAACGGGATGTCACTGTAGCGTTTGGGGCTCAGATGCCTATCAGCAGTACCGCTGCTGAAGTGAAGAAAAAGGTTTTCGAGTTATCGATTCATACATGGGATCAATACACACAAACGTTGGAGACAATCCCGCAAGCCTTTGTTCGTAGTATGAAGTCGTCTCGTTCAGGTTACGCTATTGCAGATGTTGATGGTGGTCCGGTTAGTCAAACCAAGTTATTAACCGCCTGTGCTTTATTTAAAAAGCGGATTGCCCGGACGGAAGGTAAAAATATTGGTTTATTGGTACCAACATCTAGTGCCGGTGCCATTGCGAATATTGCTTCATTGATGGCAGGTAAAACTGTTGTAAATCTTAACTTCACAGCACCAATCCCTGCTGTTCGATCTGCTTTGGAGCAAGCCGAGGTACAAACGATTGTTACGGCGAAGAAGTTTGTGAAAAAGCTTAAAGCGCGTGGTATCGATCTAGATAGTCTATTTGAAGGCCGAAGAGTGCTTTACATGGAAGATATTAAAGCTGAAATAAGTAAAACGGAGGCGATATTTACTCTAGGTTTAGTTAGCGTTGCTCCTACCTTTATTTTACAGGCTCTGTTATGCAAGCCTTCCCAGCTAGAAGACACAGCAGCGATTCTGTTTTCATCCGGAAGTGAAGGCGCTCCGAAAGGAGTTATGCTTAGCCATCGGAATATTATGGCTAACCTACGACAGACAGCAGATGTGCTTAATGTGCGAAATGATGATTGCATTATGGCAACCTTGCCGTTATTCCATGCATTCGGTTTAACTGTGACCTGCTTTATGCCACTGATCGAAGACATGCCGGTTGTATGTCACCCCGATCCAACCGATGCTGTGAAAATTGGTAAAGGAGTAGCGCGCTACAAAGCGACGCTGATGTGTGCAACGTCGACATTTATGCGTCTGTACGCGCGTAATAAACGTGTGCATCCATTGATGTTTCAATCACTTCGTACTGTGGTTGCAGGCGCTGAGAAGCTCGATCCTAAGGTGCGTGATCTATTTGAAAGTAAGTTCCATGTACCCGTCGTTGAAGGTTACGGATCGACAGAAACAACGCCGGTTGCCAGCACAAACCTGCCTGATTCATTAGATACTGATTGGTGGTCTGTTCAGGTAGGTAACAAACCGGGAACAGTCGGTATGGCACTACCTGGATCAACGTTCCGTATTGTTGACCCTGATACACTTGAAGAACTACCGACGGGTGAAGATGGCTTGATCTTGATTGGTGGTACTCAGATTATGCAAGGTTATCTTAACAATCCTGAGAAGACCGAAGCTGCAGTCGTCGAGATGGATGGTCTACGCTGGTATCGCAGTGGTGATAAAGGCCATGTTGATGAAGATGGCTTCCTGACAATTGTTGACCGTTATAGTCGCTTTGCCAAAATTGGCGGAGAAATGGTGAGCTTAACCTCTGTTGAAGGCCAAATTAGAGAGTTGTTGAATGCTCCTGAGTTACCACTAGTGGCAGTGAATTTGGCTGATGACAAGAAAGGTGAAAAGGTTATTCTGTTGGTTGAAGGCGAGCATGATTCTTCTGCTATGAGAAATCAGTTAATAGAGGGTGGAATGCCTCCTTTAGCGCTCCCTGCAGAAATTTATGCAGTACCTGAAGTACCAGTGCTGGGTAGCGGTAAAACAGATTTTTGTAGTGCGAAAACATTGGCGGAGCAATATGTAGCCTAAAGAAAATAATATCGAAACTATTTTTGTATTCATGGAAAGCGTCTCTTTTCTTACTTCTAAAGAAGGGGGACGTGACAGGGAAAAGTCTGGACAGCCCAAGTATTAAAATGCATTATTCCCACTAAATTACTCGGTTATTATTAAAGAGCATCGCATTCGGCTTATTCCGAGTTAAGTAAGAAATTTTTAGGCGGTATAAAAGTGTCAAATATTGAAGCGCAAATTAACCAAGTTTTAGGTCAGTTTCAGGATGATGTTGCAGCAACGGATCTTGTATCTGCTGGCTTTGTAAAGGCAGTCAAAGCAGAAGGATCAATAGCTAGCGTAGAGTTAGTATTAAGCTATCCATCCAACGGTGTCGCTTCGAAATTACAAGCGGATCTGCAGGCTAAATTATTAGAGATCGGTGGCTTAGATAAATGCGATATTACTATTGGCCACGCTATTGCGGCGAGCCCTAGCCAAAACAGTATTCCAGTTATGGAAGGTGTGAAAAATGTTATCGCGGTTGCTTCAGGTAAAGGTGGTGTTGGTAAATCAACGACTACGGTTAACTTGGCGCTAGCAATGGCAGCTGAGGGGGCTAAAGTCGGTGTTCTTGATGCTGATATCTATGGCCCTAGTCAGGGTATGATGCTGGGCGTTGCAGAAGGAGTTCGTCCGCAGCCTTATGATGAAAAGACATTTAACCCTGTAGAAGCCCATGGCCTTCAATCTATGTCCATGAGTTATCTAATAGAAGATAACACGGCTATGGTTTGGCGTGGTCCTATGGCCGCAGGCGCACTGCAGCAACTGCTAACACAGACTCGTTGGCAAGATCTCGATTATTTATTTATCGATATGCCGCCGGGTACAGGTGATATTCAATTAACACTGTCACAAAAGGTGCCAGTTTCTGGCGCTGTCATCGTTACAACACCACAGGACATTGCTTTACTTGATGCCAAGAAAGGTATCGAGATGTTTCGTAAGGTAGATATCAATGTTCTGGGCGTTGTGGAAAATATGAGTACTCATATTTGTAGTCAGTGTGGTCATAACGAAGCGATCTTTGGCGACGGTGGCGGTGCCGAAATCGCAGAGCTTTACGATACAGAGTTATTAGGAAAGTTACCTTTAGCGCTGACAATTCGTCAACAAGCTGATTCGGGCGCGCCAACGGTTGCTGCAGACCCTGAAGGTGAACACGCGCAGATCTATCGAAAGGTTGCACGTACGCTTGCTGCGAGACTCGCAAAGCATAACGCAGACAATGATATCCGCGTGCCTTCCATTATTGTTGAAGATGACTAAGCAATAACTGAGCTGTTTTGACTCTTTAATAAAGCCCTTTATAGGGCTTTATTTGTTTCTGGTGGTCTTTTTAGATTGGTCGTGTAACACCGTTTTCACACTCGATCTATAAATTGATTCTGATCAAATATCGAACAGATATTTGGGTGGATTCAACAAAGGGGTCTACAATTCAATATTCAAGCTGTATAAATAATAAACACTATAACAATAAGTAAAGGGATGAACGATGGATTATAGAGCAACTGCAAATATAAAAATGATGAAGCCAAAACCCTCCGCTTTAACACGTCGCGAGATGGCTGCAGAGCTTCGCCGTCAGGCAAATACACTACGTGACGAAGGACAAACCGCAGCAGAGTTTTGGTTAGCTGAGCAATATGAGAAGACGGCTAATCTTCTCAACTAGAAGTAATGAAACCTATACAAAATTGAATTGAATTCCCCCTTCAATCAAAAAACGGCCTCATTTGAGGTCGTTTTTTTTGTTCCTTATACGTAAAAAAGGTACAATTGCCGGCTCGAAATTATCACCCGGATGGAAAGCCAATATGGGCATTAAAGCAGATAGCTGGATTCGTCGTATGGCGGATGAAAAAGATATGATTTCACCTTTTGAGCCTGGTCAGGTTCGTGAAGTGGATGGCTCACGCATCGTGTCTTATGGTACTTCCAGTTATGGTTATGATGTTCGTTGTGCAAATGAATTTAAAGTCTTTACCAACATAAATTCATCTATTGTTGACCCAAAAGACTTTGATGATGGTAGCTTTGTCGATATCCAATCGGATGTTTGTATTATCCCGCCTAATTCTTTCGCGCTAGCGCGTACTGTTGAGTATTTCAAAATTCCACGTGATGTTTTAACTATCTGTCTAGGTAAAAGCACTTATGCTCGTTGCGGCATCATCGTGAACGTAACACCCTTAGAGCCTGAGTGGGAAGGGCACGTTACCCTAGAGTTTTCCAATACTACGCCACTACCGGCAAAAATTTATGCCAATGAAGGTGTTGCACAGATGCTATTCCTTCAGGGGGATGAAGTCTGTGAAACATCATACAAAGACCGCGATGGTAAATATCAAGGTCAGACAGGTGTAGTCGTTCCACGCACTTAAGATTTACCGCACGAAGTAATAAGCGCACCCGCTAATGATTTTAGATCGAAAACAGATAAGCTCCTTCTGGGAGCAGCTGCAGGATACAATTGAGCAGTTGCTGTCTAGCCGTAGTGATGACCGTTTTGATGCTGAGCCTCTTTTGACTCAGTATCGCGAGCAGTTACAGAAGATTGATCGTAATCTTACGTTCCATTTTCAAAGTGATGAAGATCAAAATGGAGCAATCGAAATGGTATTCGGTTGCGACGGCTTTCCAGAGTCCATCCAGTCGGTCTTGAGCCTGATTGGTGCTGCGCCAGACCTTACAGGTATTGAGTTTAAAGCGTTTAATAATCGCTATGACCCAGTACCGCTGACGATCAATATCGGCGATGAATTTTGTGAACTATCGGATTTTTGGTTCCGCATAGTGATCGTGGAAAAGCGCCTTCATCTGGAGATTTATCTGGAAGATGCGCCAAAAGTGCTGGATATGGATCCGCGAGTTGAAGCCGTTATGATCTTCCTTGATGCATTGATCGGCGAGTACGAGCTGATGACGCGCGTTTGGGCATTGGATTGGTTTGAACTGCCAACGTCGCCAGAGGATTATGGTTTGACTAAGCTAGTTGATCTGCGTGAGCGTTTTGATGAGCTTAAGCAAGGTGTTGCACCTATAGGAATGACGCTTCACTAGAAGAAAGCCTGTCAATAACTACCCAATATGACAGGCTGCTTTCTTTGCTCTAATTGTCCGATAAAATATAGATACTGCCTTCTTCCTCTTCGGTCGGCTTGTCAGAGCCCTGTTTCCATGCGCGCATTTTTTGATTTCCTTAAGTTTTTTTGTTGCTTCCTTAGTAACAATCGACCATTGTCATAGTAACCTTAGTGTTAAATGCTAATCTTGCAAATAAATTTATAAATTAGGTGCCTTATGAGTGGATTACTGACAGCTTTGCTGGAAGATGTGCGTGCAGAATATGTGGCACGAATGCAGGCAACTGGTTGTTCAGAACCTTATTTAACAGCAGAGCGTTTGTGCCATGAGGTTCTATTTATTGAAGCGGATAGGCTAGCTGAGATTATTGAACAAGATCCGACCTTACTTGCTGCACGTGCAGGTGATCTGATCATGAATCGCCAAGAAAGCGAAAACCCTTCTGTCGGAGTCATCATTTGCTGCAATATTTTAGCTGCAGCTCTAGAGGGATTGTTAGCCGTTGCTGTCGAGCGAGAGTGGCTTGATATTGATGAAGAGGGCAATGTCTTGGTAGATGAGGAGGAGTTGAATCAAGACTCTCAATACTCAATCGATGTTGACTACAGTACTTCTGAGGTTGCTACTCGCAATATCGCTTTAGGTGGCGTGAGTAAACTCTCCGGTATTTTTTCTGCAGCGGAATCTGCATTTTTAGATGCGTTGCAGGAAAACTCTCGTAGTAAAGATGCCTATCAACAAGCGCTCGATATCTCCTCTGATTACTCTGTCTTTGCTCCTGAAGAGATAGCACCTTTAGTTGCAGAGAACCCGTTGTTATTAGGGCTTCGACCGGAAGATTTAATCGACGAAGATCTGTTCGACGGTGATCCACCTGCAGGCTTGATTATTAGCGCTCACCTTACTCAGATGATGTTACAGCAGATGTTGGAGTTAGGTGTAGAGCATGGTGTATTAGTACTGGATAGTAGTGGCCACATCATCGTTCCAGATGAACCTAAAGAGCCGCCAACCCTTCATTAGACTGTAATATGTAATCTATGCGCGGCTGAATGATGTTTGATTTTTAGTTCGCGCTTACCATCATACTGGTAAATCTCTAACTCGCGTGGTTTTGTTTCTCCGTTGTACAGTTCCGATGCCCGTTCGGTAATATGACGATATATCTCCACAAGTTCTTTTTTTTGTGTTACTTGATGAGCTTTCAGTAAAACTGCCTTGAATTCAGCATTCTCTCTTTTTTCCGGAATACTAATATGCCTGTTCTCAGCATGTACGGGTTTGCTGGGATAGACAGGGGCTATCTGCTGGGTAGACAATGCTATTTTCACAAGACTGATCCTAGGTAATAGTTATTCTTATAGTAGGAAATAGGGTCTAAACCGAAAATATGCATATACCCATATGGGGTTTGTAAAAATAGAGTCAAAATCGTGGTAAAGAATTCAGAAATAGGATTTTTTCAATATAAGTTGGGACGCAAGCTTGTCCTACGAGTGGTGCTGTTTAGCTCCTTAGTGACATTAATTCTCACGGCTATTCAGTTTGGCTTTGAATTTCGTCAACTGACTCGTAAGTTAGATCAGGTGCCACAATTTATTGAAACAACCATGTCTCCAGCAATTGCAGAATCAATCTGGAAAGATGATAGGGCACAGCTGCATAAGCTGCTTCAAGGGATCAATCAGTTAGAATTTGTAGATGCAAATAAACTGCATTTGGCTGATGGTGAGCGTTTGGAGTATGTTGCCAATGAATCTATAAACTCAAGAAGCTACCCTATTAATATCCTGCGTGAAGGGGAAAAACTTGGGGCTATAGAGCTAGTCGTTAGTATCGACGCAATATTTAGTCATATGCTTGGTCAGCTCTATATTATTCTTATCAAAAATGGCTTTAAAACAGCATTTGTTGTTTTCTTTATGTTTATGCTTTTTCGCAGTCTGGTAGGTCAACACCTTTTGAGGATGATCAACTTTATGAAGCAGCAGAAAGAGGGGACTGATCAACCTGTTTTGAATCTAGATCGAACTCAGAATGAACAAGAGGATGAGCTAGATGAACTCGCCGATGCATTTAACCAGTTGATCCAGCGTATAGAAGAGGAAAATAGAGCTAGGCTTCATGAGATTAATCAAAGACAGGAAGCTGAAAGCCAAATTGTGCATTTAGAGCGAGTGGGCACTATGGGCCAGCTGGCTACTGGGTTAGCTCATGAACTGAATCAACCTCTAGCTGGCATTATGGGATACTCTGATATCGCCTTGCGCTTAAGCAAGCAGGGTAATGCTGATCCAAAATTACTTGAATGTCTTACTAAAATTGGCGATGAAGCAGAACGATCCGCCAAAATTATTCAGCGTACACGGTCTTTTATCCGTCGAGAGCCAGCCAAAGAAGACATCATTAATTTCACCGACGTTATCCAAGAGAGTATGGATATTATGTCCCATCGAGCGTTGCAAGCTGGTGTTGAAGTGGAATTTAATCAGACAGAAACGGCTTGGATTCAAATGAGCCGAACCCAGATGCAACAAGTGTTGGTCAACCTGATTAACAATGCTGTAGAGGTGTTAGAGAATCAAGCGGATGCCAGAATTGAGTTGACCCTGTATAAGGAAGATGGGCATATCTGCTTATCCGTACTAGATAATGGCCCGGGTTTTGATACAGAAATACAAGCGCACTTGTTTGAACCCTTTAGAACCACCAAGGAAAGTGGTTTGGGATTAGGGCTAGTTATTTGTAGAAACTTAATTGAAGCGGCTAAAGGTAAGTTGACAGCCGGGAACCATTCGCTAAAAGGAGCGGAGTTTATTATCCGTTTACCCGTTGTTGAAGAAAAGGAAGTTGAGTAGAGCGCTATGACAGAAAATCAGAAAGGTACAGTGTTTGTAGTCGACGATGATGCCATGCTTAGGGATATGATCCGCATGATGGCTGAATCCGATGGCTACGAGGTGCGTGACTTTATCGATGCGACTAGTTTTCTCGATGCTTTTGATGCTGAGCAGCCAGGATGTTTGGTTTTAGATATTCGAATGCCGGGTATGAGCGGACTTGCTTTGCAAGATGAATTGATCAAACGAAAGGCTCTGATCCCAATTATCTTCATCACTGGTCATGGTGATGTTGAAATGGCGGTAGAATGTATTCAAAAAGGCGCTTTGGATTTTCTTGAAAAGCCTTTCCGAGAAGCAAAGTTACTAGAGAAAATCGAGCAAGCGATTCTAAGTGATCAGCAATCTAGAGAAGAGCTAGCTGAGAAATCCTTAGTACAGCAGCGCTTAGAGTCACTGACGGCAAGAGAAAAAGAGATAATGCATCTTGTCGCTCAAGGCTGCGCTAATAAAGTGATTGCTATCGATCTTGGGATTGCTCAAGGTACAGTTGAGATCCATCGTTCCAGAGTAATGCATAAATTGGGCGTAAGAAGTGTTGCCCAGTTAATGCGCTTGTTACTCGTCGCGGGAATGTTAGAAGATCGTTAATCATTGGTTTTTCTATGCAAGGACTTACAATCCTTAAATAGGTTTATTTGCTAAGTGGATTTTTGGATGCGCATAGATAAAAGGCTTTTGCTTTTACCTTTATGTCTTTTTGCCCTAGCTGGTTGCGTTACACAGCAATCTAAGCCTTCTTCTGAAGGCATGTATAAACCGCACCCATGGGTAGATACAGCTAAAATTTGGCGACACCCACAAGTGACGGAAGAGCAAATTGCTGGCTACTCTCAGATAGAGGTTGTGGGTGTTGAAGTCGATCGAACAGGCCAATTTGTAGGTGTGACTGCAGCTGATATAGCTAAGGTTCAAAGTGTCTTTCCTAAACTCTTGAACCAAAAATTGAATTACAATCAAACCCCAAACTCTTCTGGCAAGTCGGTATTCAACGCTGGAGAAAAATTGAATGTGAAGGTGATGTTACTGGATGCTCAGCGTCTTGAGCCTGGAATGACAGCCAGAGATTTTATCCCTATTCGATTGATCTATAAGGCAGGAAAGGAAGCTTATAACGGTATTGCCGGAAACGAAGAGACTATTTTTGTCGCGGGAATCAGGCTGGATTTATATGATGGAGCCTCTGATCAAATGTTGCTCTCAATTGAGGATAGGTTAGAAGGTGACGTTGAAACTTGGTCAGGGAACAAACGTGATTTTCACGATATAGATGAACTTTTACAAATGTGGGCTGATCGCTTTCAAGGGAACCTTTTAAAGTTACGAAAGAGAGCCAATATGATCGAAGAGCGATCTTAAAACAGTTTAAACCCTATACCGGTCAGTGGCACTGGCCATTGTATATACTTTCCGGTATATCCCCACCTCTCTTCAACGATTATCATTTTTCCAACTTAATCATTTACTGAGTTGGAGAAAGATCATGAACATCAAAAGTTATCTTGTAATTGCTCTGACAGCTACTGCAATAACCGCGGCGTTACCTGTGGTAGATGCTAAGGTTGATGGGGTAAATTTCGGCGGATCTGCTCAGGCCGATTGGGAAGATAATGACGAAGCACGCCAGGCGGCCCGAAGAACAGCGCGAAGAATGGATCGCCGTGACGATGCTCGTGATGCGCAACCGGTTACTGCGCTGCCGGGTGGTTGTTACACGCAGGTTATATCAGGTATAGCTTATCAAAACTGTAATGGTGTTCTGTATCAGCAAGTTCCGGGGCAGGTGAGTTACGTGGTGGTTCAACCGGCAGGGATCTTAAATACCTTGCCCGCGGGATGTATATCTAAAACATTGGGTAACTCGATGTTTTTCGAATGCGGAGCCCAAGTCTACAAAGCTGTTGTGATGAATGGATCGACTGTTTATCAATTACAGTAAGGTTAAAAAGCAAAAGGCCTTTCTGGATCAGAGAAAGGCCTTAGTTTATGCATTGTTACCCTAGGTCGATTTTATTTTCGATAACATGGAATAGTGAAGCAACTACTTGTCTATCGTATCGAGTTCCAGCATCTTGAAGTAGGGTATCTAGCGCCGTTTCTACCGGTAAGCTTTCACGGTAGGCTCGAGGGCTAATCATAGCTACAAAGTCATTTGCGGTGGTCAGAATACGGGCATGTATAGCTAGCTGCTCAGCACTTAAACCATTCATGCCAGAGCCATCTAAGTATTCATGTTTTTGCGTGATTGTATCTAATACAGGCCCTTCGAATTCGATATTAGCTAGTATCTCTTTCGCGTAATCCACTTCTTTAAGTACGATCTGTTTTTCTTCATCGCTGAGCTTACCCGTTTTGGTCAGTAGCGCTTGAGGAATCGACAACTTACCTAAGTTACACAAGTTGGCTGCGATCTCTACCGTGGATAGATCGATATCTGATAGCTCCATGGCTTCGGCGATAGCGACTGCGACTTGTGCAGTTTTTTGAGAGTGATTTGCTGAGTAGGGATCGTGCAAGTCAATCGCATGCATCAGAGACTGCATGATCTGTTGTAGTAGACGAGTTTGCTGTGCTTGATGAGCTTCTATCAGGGTTATGTCATGGAAGTGGATCATGACTGCCGATTTGTAACCATAAACCATCGGAATCAGATGGATGGTAAAGGTTGTCAGTTCCCCTTTAAGTTCTAGTGCATGCTTCTCGTTTAACTCAATTTGTTGTTTAAAGCATTGCTCAGCAAGTGGTGTTAGATATTTTGCGTAGTGACTGCCTAGAATTGAATTTAAATTTTTACCCACACTATCTTCGGCAGGGATCGATACTTTATCTGCAAGTGCTCGGTTAATGAAAGATAGCTGTAGTGATTCGTCGAGAATCAACACCATATCGGCCGTGTTGTCATTAATAGCATCAAGCAGATTGGTTTTTTCCTCTAACGCGTGTGTTGTCGTTAGGAGTGTTTCATTGTCCTGACGAGCTCTAATCAGATTGCCATACCAACCCGCTCCAACTAGCAGAGCAAGCATGGCAAATGTACCAAGCACAAGCATTGTCTGTAGGTCAGATTGCTTTTTTATGGTTTGACCAATTGCGTCCTCATGATCAACCTTAATGATTAAACGCATATTGGTATCAGCAATACTTCGACCGACGGCTAGAACTTTATTTTCGCGGTAATCATTGGCTTGAATAAACTCACCAGGGGAGTGAAACGCTATAGCAGAAGCATTAGGGCTATTAAGCGCTACACGCTTTTGTAGAGGTGTCGATGAGTCCTGACGTAACGGGCTTGCATAAGCGATGCCATTGTTGCTTTGTTGAAGAAGAGCAGACTCTAGAGATTGAAGCGTGACGCTAAAATTCTTCAATAATCCGTAGAGCTCTTTATTGGGATCTTTTATGCCAACAAGGTAACCCAACGTTTGGCCTTCTTTCCCTAATTGAGGTAAACCAGAAATGGAAGTGACAAAACCAATTTGAGCAACATTATTATCATTTAGCCAAATTTCAGTTGTGATAACTTGCTGTTTGTCATCCAGTTGCTTGATGGCTGCCTTTAACGTTTTTGATAGCTTGCTAAGGCCAGCAGTACCGGCAATCAGATTTAAATTTTCATCATATAGCGCTAGAGAACTGTTTGCGATAACACGTAGGTTTGCATTTACGCTCTGGCGGTTCTTGTCTGTATAACCTTCTCTATTAGATGTTGCGATGATCAAGTTACGTAAATAATCGATTTGAGCGGAAGCTTCGCGTGCTTCAGTGGACTGTTCGGTTAAACGTTGTAAATAAAGTCGAACCGAATTATTGCTTGCAACTTCTTTTAGAGGTGCTGCGGTAGCAAAAATCCAGCGGGATACACTCAAGCTTTGATTATCTGCTAGGGCAGAGAGCGTTGTCTGCCAGTGGGAAATGTTTTGTTGGGTCTGCTGAGAAGTGAAACGCTCAATTAAGGCTAAGCAAATAAGGAAAATAAGTATCAGGCTGATTATTCCGGTTACTAAAGCGCGTTTCATTGTTTATTACCAAATAATTGTTTTAAGTTTTATTCCCAAGGGGGCAGCCAGTCTTAAAAAACTGGCATATGTAACCACCAACGATGTTCATTAACTGTGTATAACGGAATGTAGTGCTTAATGTTTCGGTGCGAAATAATACTACGGCTTTGATTATCTAATATTAGTTCATCACCACCGTATTTAACGGCTAGGACTGCATGTCCAATTCTTAAATTTGTGTCTTGTAAAACGACAATTCTCATCTCCTCATTGCTAAAACCTAATAAGCGAAGGGAGAAAAATTTAGTTAAAGAATAATCTTCACAGTCACCACTGCGGGATAAAAATTCACGAACTACCGCCCAGTAGTCTTCCTTGCCATAGTTATCAATATCTAGGATATAGGGCTTTTGATTTGCGAATCGATTAACTTTTTCAAGTTGTTGTCGTTTAGGTAGGTGACGAATGCTATTGAGAAAGCGATACCAAGGTTTTAGATTACATAATCCAGACTGTTTGCAGATCTCTTCCGGTGTGTCTTCGCGAAGATGGCGTTCCATATAGTTTAGCCAGTCGGGAAGTTCATTTAACGAGCGTTGAGGTAGTTCTTGGGTGCCAAAGAGCCCTGCATAGCCCAAGTTACTGATAAAAAGGCTAAAAAGCAGAGTGAAAGTTGTCAAAGGTTTAAACGGTAATCGTTTCATCCTGAATTTTTGTTACCAATTTTGGAGATTACTTAAGGATATCTGAGAACCCGAGAAATGACACCTACCCCACACATTTTCAAGTTATAAATGCCGTAGTTATTGATGTGACTACAAAATTCTATATCAGTTTCATGGACGTTACTGAAAATCCTACAAATCATAATAAACGTGAAAAAATATACTGTTCATATATTGAACAGTGGTTGGCTTGTTTGTCTATTCTTAAATACAGATTGTCAGGAGATCTGCATGGGTTAAGGGAAGATGTATGAAGAAGGCAGGCCACGTGGGGGTGAGTCATGGAATTTCAAAAAGTTACGTTAGCAGCACTTATTGCTGCATTGATGTTTTCGCCAGTACAGGCGAATCAGGAGAAAGATGAAGAAGAAAAAGATTCAGTAACGGAATGGGGCCCTTGGGCATTACCAGTACCAACTGCAGCAGGTCCAGAGGTTGCTATAAACCCTCTTTTATTTGCAGGCGGTTCCGGGCCTGAGCATGTGTTCTTTGATCCCGATTTAGATATACCCGAAGATGTTGAAGAAGGTTGTCAGCCGGGGACTTTCTGCGGCTATGCCAGTTACTATTCTTTCTTTAGGCAATATGAAGAGATAGAAGAGGAACCTCAGATTAATGGCTTTGATGGTGGGGAAGGAGGAGAGCCGCGCTCGAAAAAAGGGCGTCCTCGCACAAATTTCAGCTTTGTTCCAGTGAGTGCCAGCTTTTTTGCAGAATTTATAGAAGGTGATGAAAATACTGATGGCGGTGAAGGATATCAGTTTGGTGTGTTTCCTGGTGGAGACTCTTCATTGTATCCGGACATTGATTCAATTCTTTTAGAAAACTATAACTCTTACTTTGCTTATGATCATGCTGATGAAGAAAGCCGGTTCGATGCAATGAGTTTTCTGACATTGTCTTCTCGTTATCATTATCGAAATGGTCCAGTCGCGCATGGGTATTGGTTAAGTGTTCGTACGGACGAAGAGTTATTTGACGCGGATGGTGCTGAAGGGCGCACTATGCCAAAATTTGTAAAACATGCTTTTAAGTATATCAATAAACATACAGGGCGCCCTGAAACGATTAGTGCTTATGTTGGTAGTTATGTGTTTGGGCAGACATCTACTTTAGCTGATTTAGACATCCTTATTGATAATCTTTCCGAGTTTAATGAAGGCGGAGATCTAATAGCCAATTACCATGGTTATACGGCGATGGGTGCTCATGTTCATCTCGATGTGAATTTTTCTAATTCTTCGTGGGGGGGAAGCGTAAATTATGGTTCCGATGGATATGTATCAGTGTATAACAGTGAAAACGGTACCAGCGTTCTAGGGCAGGTAGGTTTTAATGTCGCAGGAGGAACTATAGATGGCATCAATTTAACTGCTGGCTCTTCTCAATTGTCTGCTAATGACGGCACTGTCACGGGGAGTGTTACAGCTTCTTTCTTTGGGGAGGGAGCAAGCCATATAGGTGGTGTAGCGGAAATAGTAAAAACTAAGGGGATTTCAGAGATTGAGTCGGAGTTCCCGCAGGTTCAAGTGCCTAAAGAATACGGCGGTCCAATGTATGAAGATGGAACGCATGTTACTACCTTTAGTGCTTCGCATTATGGTGATGATATATAAAACCTTAGTAAAATAGTGGAATAAAGGCGCTCTATGGCGCCTTTGTTTGTTGTACGCTTTATGTTCAGTGGTTATACTCCTTCAAAAAGCAGTGCTTCATTTAAGTGCTAGCTACAAGAAGGGGAATGTAGGAATGAAAAATAACAACAGGTTTTCTGTTTTGTCTGGTGTATTACTGTCGATGATGGCTTCATCATCTGTAATTGCGGAAGAAACCACCGAAGAGCAGTTTGACCCTGAAGAATTTTTCAAAAAGGGTATGCAAGAACGTGAGGAGGGAGCTCCTTATAGTGCTATCGAATCCTTTCAATCTATCCTGAGTAATAAACCTTCATTACACCGCGCTCGACTTGAGTTAGCTGTGGCCTATATGCAAACGCTTCAATATCAAGAAGCTGAAGAACAAGCGCAAACGGTACTTCAGGATCCGAACACACCTCCAAGTGTACGTGTGTCAATCTTGGCATTCCTTGCGCAGTTAAAGAAAGATGCTGAGCAGATGTCGCCAAAGCATGAGCATAAATTTAATTTAAATGCTGGTGTGCTGTACGACGATAACGTCAATGTTGGCCCTGGTAGCTCAATTATTAATATTGATGGAAATATACTAGATATTACGACCCGACCAACTAGTGATACTGCGTTTGTTGTTTCTGGTAGCTATGATCATAGTTATCGTACTGGGAAACCTGTTCGGTTAGGTCAAAATACGGGTATGTTATTCTGGCAGAGCGGTGCTTCTTACTATAACCGTCGCTATGAGACAGAAGATCAGTTCGATTTACAAGTGCTTTCTTTGCGCACTGGACCTGCAATTATTACTAACGCGAAATGGCGTACAAATGTTGCTCTTCAGCTTGATCATATTCGTTTAGATGACGAAGAACTAGCTACTTACTTGGGCGTGCAGCCATCTTTTACTTGGGCATTTGATGCAAGCACCGAGTTAACACTCGACGCTGAATATACTGACCGTGATTTTGATCAAGCATCTGACCAAGGCCGAGATTCAGATTATTACTCTGTTGGTGCATCCTTAGGTAAAGGTTTTAAGAATAACACTGTAGGTATCCAAGGTGGGTTCGAGTGGTTCGATAACGACGCGAAAGATGATCAGTATACCTATGATGGTTGGGAAATCTTTGCTGGTGTGAACTGGCAAGTTAAGCCGACAACCAGCCTATTCTCACGTATCTCTTATAGCGAATCGGATTACAAAGGTGAAGTCCCTGTAGTCTTGGAAGTTCGTGATGATGAAGAAATTCAGTTTATTTTGGGTGCTAAGCATATATTTGCTAATGAATTAGAATTATCAGCTTTCTGGTTGAGAACTGATACAGAATCCAATGTGGCATTGTATGAATATGATCGTACTCAGTTTTCTGTCAATTTAGGTAAAAAATTCTAGTCGATTTTTAATTTAGAAAAGGCGCTTTAAGCGTCTTTTTTATTGCCTAGAATATGAGTATTTATAGTTTTATAAAGTTATTTTGTTTATGTCGCTGTTATGCTGATATTGATTTTGGTCAGAACAGGTTGTAGATGTTTTTATTACGTCAAACTAGGGAGAGCTTCCTGTAATCGAGTTCCGGATACTGATTCTCTGGAGTAAAAAGTACTTATCCTTATATACAAAACATACCGTAAAGTGCTTTTTTTATGTCTGAAGAAATTGAAAGTGATTTAATAGCGATAAGATTTATATGGATGGAAGCAATATGCTGTTGGATAAGATTTTCCCCGGTGCGCCAGGTTTAAGGTGGCCGGTAATCCCTAAGCCTGATAGTGCTTTGCATCTGGGATTACAATTTCAGTTAGAAAAAAGCCAATGGTTAAATCCAGATGAAATTGAGCAGTTACAATGGTGTCAGGCTGAAGGGCTTATATACCATGCTGCTAAAACTGTGCCCTTGTATAAGGATCGTATTCCTTCAAAGTTAATTGGGAAGTCGCTTTCCTGGGAGCTTTGGCAAGAAATTCCGATTCTCTCAAGGAAGGATTTGATCGAAGCAGGAGATAGGCAGAAAAGCTTAAAGCCTTTACCTGGCCACGAACGTTTAAACAAAATTCAATCCTCCGGTTCGACAGGGATGGCGATAACGGCCTACGGTACTCAGACGACGGGGTTGTTTTGGCAAGCGTTTACGCTAAGAGATCATATATGGCAAGAAAGAGATCTGTCAGGAAAGTTGGCTGCTATTAGGCCTGTTAATATGGTTGAACCTGGAGAATCATCTTCTTCACCTAACTGGGGTGGGGTTACGGCTAAGTTGTTTGCTACTGGGCCTGCGGTTTTAATGAGCTCTAGGTCTGATATTGCTGATCAAGCTCGATGGCTAGAACAGGAAAATCCTGACTTTCTTTTATCTCTACCTTCTAACCTAAGAGAGCTAGCTAAGTATTGCAGGGAGCATAACATTGCTTTAACTAAGTTGAAGCAAGTGAGAACAATGGGAGAAATTTTAACAGCTGATACTATAGAGTTAAGTCGAGAGGTGTTGGGCGTTGAGATTGTCGATATGTATAGCGCCCAAGAGGTTGGATATATTGCGTTACAGTGTAAAGAAAAGGGTAATTATCATATTCAGTCAGAAGGTGTTTTGGTTGAAGTTTTAGATGATAACAACCAGCAATGTAGGCCTGGAGAGGTTGGCCGGGTGGTTGTGACAACATTGCTAAATTTTGGAGCACCACTAATTCGCTATGCATTGGGGGATTATGCCGAGGTAGGTGAGTGTTGCGATTGTGGGCGAGGCTTGCCCGTACTAAATAAAGTGCTTGGTCGGCAACGTAACATGGTAATAACGCCTGAGGGCCGGTGTTTTTTTCCTAGTTTTCCTGAAAAATACTGGGATCCAAAAATAAAACAACTGCAATTTCAGCAGATAGCTGAAGATGCTATGAACTTGTGCTTAGTTGTTTCAGAAGTGCTTACTAATGAAGAAGAGAAAGCCTTAATAGAGTGTTTTAATAATCGTTCAGGCTATAACTATAAATTTACGTTTGAGTATAGAGATGAAATCCCTCGAAGTAAGGGGGGGAAATATGAGGATTTTGTTTCCCTTTTGATTTGAAGAAAATTGATCTACGAATTACAAAGGCCAATGAATTTTGGTTTTTAAAAGCTATTTCTCATCTAATTAGACACTCTGTCTAGTGTTAAGTGGTTCATAAGTGTATAGAATATGAACAAAATAATACTGACCTACCCGATCTAAGTTGTAGCTATAGGTTAGATCAAAATCATTACAGGGAATAAATAGGATGTTTATACGTAATCTGATGTCAGCTTCAATTGCTTCTATCTTATTAACAAGTTCACTAGCTGCTACTGCTAACACTCAAAAGGATGAGGAAGAGGACTCAGTTCAAAGCTGGGGACAATGGGCTAAACAGTATGCTACTGCTGCTGGTGGCGAGCTTAATACTGGGGCTTTAGCGTTTGCCAGTTTAGGTCAAGGAGAAACGGGGCGAAATGCGCAGAACGAAGCTCAGTATGAAGAGCTTGTTCAAGGGCTATGCCAAGCATCAAGTGTCTGTGCTATTAGTTCGTTCTATGCATACAATCCTAATCCGGAAGGCGATCAGTTTAGTACTGGTGATGCTCCTCAAATTACCACCATTGATAACCTAGAGGGTGGGCAAATCATAGTGTATGACCATGATGGAGTGGAAATTTATAGGCATTCCAGAACGAACAATGGAGGTCAAGTATACTATGAAGATATTAACAGAACGATGGATATCGATGGTCTAGATAACGGATTCCATAATATTGATGAGAATTCTGATGCTAGAACAGGAGTTTGGTTTGAGTCTGAAAATAACTTTTGGAACTACGGTGGTGGAGCCTGGGCTGACGGTGGTGAAGGTTGGCCAGATAACGGTTTAGGAGGGCACTTTGTTGCAGGTTACACTGCATCTCTCGCTGCAGTAGAAGCTCTATCAGGTGATATTGATCTTAGTTATAGCGGTTATTCTCGAAATGGGGCTAGTGTTCTTATACAAATTGATATGGGTAGTCAAACTTGGGCTGCTGATTTTAATAAAGGGGCTGCAGATATATCTCAGGATGGCCGCTTAAGAACCGCAGAGTTCTCCGTTTCGGGTGGTAAAATTGATGGCATAAATTTGATTGCTACTACAAATAATTTCTCTGGTGGGGTCACTGGTGAGGTTCAAGCTGCATTTTTTGGGCAACAGGCTCAAGAAATTGGCGGTGTAATTGATGTAGTTAAGTCAGGTAAGGGATATACAGATTCCTTTGTTGCTGCTCAGGGTGGACTTGAGGAATATGATGGCCCTCAATGAGTGAAATGTTTTTGTTCTAAATAGGCGCCTATATGGCGCCTTTTTTTATTGAACTCTTTACTACGACGTTTTTTATTCATAGCGTTTTTAGGTTGTTTTCGCTTCTGTGATATGGACTATCAGTTTAAAAATCGGCCTTGGAGTATGCGGTACATGCAGGAAAGATCTATGGCTAGTACCTCAGTACAATTATATATATATGTGGTTATATATAAAATGAATGCTCATTCATTATTATAATTCACCTGAATCATTGGCTTGCTTTAGCAATTGGTTCTAGTTTTAGTGGGGAAGAAAGATGTTCAAGCGTAGTGCCTTATCGGTTTCAATTGCATCAGTCTTACTGAGTACTTCATTAGTAGCTACTGCCAATACCCAAAATGAAGAGGATCAGGACTCTGTGAATAGCTGGGGTTCATGGGCGAAACAATATGCAACTGCAGCAGGCGGTGAGCTAAATAATGATGCTTTAGCTTTTGCTAACTTAGGCCAAGGTGAAACAGGTCGTAATGCTCTCAATGAGCCTGAAATTAACAATGTAGAAGGCGTATGCGAAGCCGGTTCCTTCTGTGGTTTTACCCAGTTTTCTGACAACGGTTATATGATGATGTATGGCAACGATGAAGTTGGTGTATTTGATCTTGACGCGTCGCCTGATTATTTCATCGATGGTGGTGAAGGAAGTGCAATTGCTGGTTCATTCTCTGTCGAAGGTAATGATGGCTTTTCTGCTCAAGTTGCTGGCTTGCAGGGTACTGCGTACGATTATCTTAGTGGAATGAGTGGCGACGGAGGATCTGTTGGTTATCATCGTTTCGGCTTTATGATGGCTCAATCTGACCTTATGTTCGGGCATTGGAATGTATATGGTTCACAACCTGAGCAAAAGGGCTCTCCGATGTTTATGTATGGCACTCATGGTTTCTTTGTGGGTGGTGTTACAACTACGCTTGATCAGTTAAATGATTTTGTTTCTAACCTGAATGGAAGTATCGCTCAATATTCTGGCCATACCTTTGATGGCGGTTCGTTTAATATTGCTATCAATTTTGACAGCAATACATGGTCTGGTGCTTTCGGTAGTGGGTACCACAACAAAAAAAGTGATGCTTTCGCTGTTAATGGTGGTCAAGTGTCAGGTATAAACTTTTCCGCTGGAGCATCTAGTTTGAGTTCTGGTTCGGGTAGAGTATCCGGCTTGGTTAACGGCGCAATTTTTGGTGAAGAGGCTGGTGATGTTGCTGGTATGATTGATATTGAAATTTCCGGTGAAGAATCAATAATCCGTAAGGCTGTCTTCGCGAGTTCAGTTGGTGGTCCTGCTTAGGTATAAGATTCAATTTTAAGTAGCCCGAAGTAAATCATTACTTCGGGCTTTTTGGTTTAGGGTCGAATAACGTGACTGTTTGTCTATATTTTAGGTAATTATGTTCAGTTTTACTTATGAAAATTTGTGTAATGTAATTGGATGGAAAATATAGCGCCTTTTTTGATTTAGATCCTTTACAGCTTCCCTCTATCCCCGTAATTTCAAATATTATTAATCCTTAATATTCAAGGGGATAACTAAGTTGCACGCAGGTGTTCTTGCTTTAGGTCGCTCCATGTTAGGTAGCTTGAGAGATCTGGCGCCTATTGTCTTAGTGATCGCATTTTTTCAAATTGTGGTTTTGCAGCAATCTGTTCCAGACTTCTTTGGTTTGGTAACGGGGGTGTTGTGTGTTGTCGCTGGCTTAACTTTCTTTATTTATGGCTTAGAAATGGGGCTTTTCCCAATAGGGGAGAGCATGGCCCATGCTTTTGCGCGCAAAGGCAGTGTTTTTTGGTTGTTAGCTTTCGCCTTTTGCCTAGGGTTTGGTACCACTGTAGCGGAACCTGCATTAATTGCTGTCGCAGCGGAGGCAGCGAAGGTTGCTGCTACGGGCGGGATGATTGACGCGACTGAGCAATCTCAACTTAGCTATGCATCGGGGCTTCGTTATACCGTCGCCTTTTCTGTTGGCTTAGCCATTGTTTTGGGGGTGTTACGCATCCTTAAAGGCTGGTCGATTCAATATATGATTATTGCGGGTTATATGCTCGTAGTGATTATGACCGCCTTTGCGCCGCGTGAAATCATCGGTATTGCTTATGATTCAGGTGGTGTTACCACTTCTACAATTACAGTTCCTTTAGTGACAGCATTAGGTGTCGGTTTGGCTTCATCTATTGAAGGGAGAAACCCGATGATAGATGGTTTCGGTTTGATTGCTTTTGCTTCATTAACGCCCATGATCTTTGTTATGGCTTATGGGATGGTGATCTAAATGGAACTGTTGTCTCAATTCATCGAGATCACTTTAACTACAATTAAAGATGTTATTCCAATCGCAGTCATTATCTTTGGTTTTCAGATTGCTGTGATTAGAAGACGCATTGCAAACCTTCGTAAAGTATTAATAGGCTTTGCCTATGTAATTGTCGGTTTGGCGCTTTTCCTATTGGGGTTAGAGAAGGCCTTGTTCCCTATTGGGCGTTTAATGGCTGAGCAGTTGACCGATCCAGAGTTTATTCGAAGCTGGAGTGGTTCGGTAGCGGACGCATTACAATGGCAAGATTACTTCTGGGTTTATGTCTTTGCCTTTTCAATTGGAGCGAGTACCACCATTGCAGAGCCTTCACTGATTGCTGTGGCTATCAAAGCCAATGAGGTTTCTGGTGGGGCAATTGGTGTTTGGGGGTTGCGTATAGCGGTTGCTATAGGGGTTGCTGTCGGTATCTCTTTAGGCACTTGGCGAATAGTTACAGGCTACCCGATTCACTGGTTCATTATTGCGGGTTATATCGTTGTTGTTATCCAAACCTGCTTTGCGCCCAAGATGATTGTGCCTTTGGCGTATGACTCGGGTGGCGTAACAACGTCGACGGTAACAGTGCCACTTGTAGCGGCTCTGGGGCTTGGTTTAGCTGAAACAGTACCTGGCCGAAGTGCTCTAATTGATGGTTTTGGTTTGATTGCCTTTGCTAGTTTATTCCCAATGATAACGGTAATGGCTTACGCACAAATTTCTGAATTTCGCACTAAGCGTGCGAGAGCAACTGGCTGACAAAAGAGGCAGATATGCATTTCAAACTGTTAGTAGTGTTTGTAGAAGATTCAAAAACAGATGATGTAATGAAGGCAGCGCGCGAAGCGGGGGCTACCGGCGCAACAGTCATTAATAATGCCCGTGGCGAAGGTATAGATAAATCAACTACCTTCTTTGGCTTAACCCTAGAAACTCAGCGTGATGTTTTGCTTTTTATCGTGGAAGAGCATCTGAGCAGAAAGATCTTAGAAACTATATCGGACGTTGGTGAGCTTGATGAAAAGCCTGGGCGCGGTATCGCGATTCAACTTGATGTCGAAGACGCCGTCGGGATATCTCACCAAGTTGCTAAATTAGCCAATATTGTGGAGGAAGAACTATGACTACACAGCGTAAAGTCGTAAGGATCTGCGATGTCATGACTGATGAGTTCGCCATGGTTGATGGTTTAATGACGGTCAGTGAAGCACTGAAAATCTTCCAAGAGCAAGATGCCCGCGTGTTAATCATCAATAAGCGTAACGATGACGATGAATTTGGCTTGTTGTTACTATCGGATATTGCTAAGAAAGTCGTTGCGAAAGATCGCTCTCCTGAGCGTGTGAATGTTTACGAAGTGATGGCGAAGCCGGTTATCTCTGTTGATCCTCATATGGATATTCGCTACTGCACGCGTTTGTTTGAGAATTTTGGCTTAGCGCATGCGCCAGTGATTGATAAAGGCCGGGTTCTAGGCGTGGTAAGTTATCGCAGTATCGTGTTGAAAGGCTTATTAGAAAATTAATCTTTAAACGCTCGATTAGAATATAAAAAGCCCGTCATTTTTAGACGGGCTTTTTTGTGAATAAGAGAGTGGGTTTAAGCTCTTGCTGCTTTCAAAGTATCAGCAATTAAGAAGGCTAGCTCCAGCGCTTGTTCGCCGTTTAGGCGCGGGTCGCAATGGGTATGGTAGCGATCCCCTAAGTCTTGTTCACTGATCATGTAAGCACCACCGATGCACTCTGTCACATTTTGGCCGGTCATTTCGAAGTGTACGCCACCGGCGTGAGTGCCTTCTGCTTTGTGAACTTCGAAGAAGCCTTTCATTTCACGAAGAATAGAGTCAACGCTACGAGTTTTATAGCCGCTGGAAGCTTTGATCGTATTGCCATGCATTGGGTCAGAGCTCCAAATGATTTGTTGACCAGAAGCTTTTACGGCACGTACAAGGCTAGGTAGGCATTCGGTAATTTTATCTGCTCCCATGCGAGCAATCAGCGTAATTCGACCTGCTTCGTTTTCTGGATTTAGCGTTTCTAGAAGCTTTTCTAGATCTTCAATCTTGGTGCTTGGGCCGACTTTTACGCCAATCGGGTTTTTAACGCCGCGAAGGAATTCTACATGTGCATGATCAGGCTGGCGGGTACGATCACCAATCCATAACATGTGTGCTGAGCAGTCATACCAGTTGCCGGATAGGCTATCTTGGCGAGTGAGTGCTTCTTCATAGCCTAGTAACAGTGCTTCATGGGACGTGTATAGCGATGTTTCATGAAGTTGTGGCGTGTTTTGCGCGGTAATGCCGCAAGCTTCCATGAAGCGCATAGTTTGATCGATCTGATCTGCTAAATCCTGATACTTGTTGCTCAGCGGGCTGTTAGTCACAAAGCTTTGGTTCCAAGCGTGGACTTGTTGCAGATCCGCGAAGCCGCCACGAGAAAAAGCTCGAAGTAAATTTAGTGTGGATGCTGCTTGATGGTAAGCTGTCACTAAGCGCTCAGGATCTGCTTGTCTAGCTGCATCAGTAAATTCAATACCATTGACTATGTCGCCACGGTAACTAGGCAGCTCAATGCCGTTCGCTGTTTCCATATCGCTAGATCGTGGTTTTGCATACTGTCCTGCGATACGGCCTACTTTTACGACTGGGCAGCTTGCTGAGAAGGTCATAACAATGGCCATCTGCATCAAAACTTTGAAAGTATCGCGGATTTTATCAGCGTTGAATTCGCTGAAGCTCTCTGCACAGTCACCGCCTTGAAGCAGAAATGCTTTGCCTTGCGCTACTTGTGCTAGATCAGTTTTTAGCTGATTGATTTCGCCTGCAAATACTAGCGGTGGCATTTGGGATAGGGTGCTTTCGGCTTTGTTTAGCGCAGCTGCATCAGGGTATTGCGGCTGCTGAACAATAGGTTTATCTCTCCAGCTTGAAGGAGTCCAAATCTTTGTAGTCATGAGTCTTTCCTGCTTCCTTACAGCGTTAATACGTATTTTGGGCTGTAGGACGAATAATCTGGGTAAAAGGGCAAGTAATACTTGCTGAAACTAAAGATGTGATACGGCCTGTCAGTTATGTGCAGGTAGCACTAAACCCACAGACCTAGATAAAGTAGGACTGAGAATAAAAGGCAAGAGCAGAGGTGTCTGCTGATAGTTGTTTTAGGAAACTCGCAGGTGCGTTATTCACTGTAAACGTCGTGTATTCTCAAAAATGTTTCGATCAGTATAAAGGTAATTAAGCTGTCTTTATACCCGTTAGATTACGGAAGGATACATCTTTTGCGGTGTTAAGGAAATCCACCATAAACTCGGCGTCTTTTTGATCTTCACGGATCGCGGCATAAAGCGTACACCAAACACCTTTTTCGCCTAAAGGTTTGGATACGATGTAATCTCGCTGAATGTACTCGTGCATAGCCCAATTGGGTAGGGCGGCTACGCCGCGGCCGCTAGCAATCAACTGCATCATCATTACAGTCAGCTCTGCTGTGCGAATGGCTGCGGGTTCTACTCCGGCTTCGTCTAGGAAGTGATTAAAGATATCTAAACGTTGAGGTTCCA
Source organism: Neptuniibacter sp. SY11_33 (assembly GCF_047778025.1). Classification (GTDB taxonomy): domain Bacteria; phylum Pseudomonadota; class Gammaproteobacteria; order Pseudomonadales; family Balneatricaceae; genus Neptuniibacter. The sequence goes on along the minus strand of NZ_CP180543.1, from coordinate 2,649,775 downwards.
CTGGGTAAGTGATTAACGTTTCTTGAGCGATATCTTCAGGGTGAATAAAGCGTCTCGCCATTAATCGATGTTGCTTGCTGATCGCTAAACGCGATTCGTAAGTGAACAGCGGTATGTAAGCAATGCCATTGCGAGGCTCAGGATCTGCTGTAATAACTAAATCTAAATCACCTCGAGCAAGTGCCGGTAGTGGCTGGAAGCTGAAACCACTTGATAGGTCGAGCTCAACTTCTGGCCAGTGCTGACGGAAGTGATCGATTGTTGGCATTAGCCAATCGAAACAGCTATGGCATTCAATGCACAGGTTTAAGCGCCCAGCTTCGCCGCCTGCGAGTCGTCCTATGTCGCGTTCGGTATTGCGTATCATAGGGAGTATTTCATCCGCTAAAGTGAGTAAGCGCTGACCTGCACTAGTAAAGCAGATAGGCTTAGTTTTACGGATAAACAGAGAGCAATTGAGGCGATCTTCGAGGTCTTTGATCTGATGAGAAAGAGCCGATTGAGTCAAATGGACGCGTTCTGCTGCTTCAACCAAGCTGCCTGCATCTCTTAAGGCAGATAGTGTTTTCAGGTGGCGCAGTTCAATCATCGATTCTTTCTCCGTTCAGGCTCGTTTAACCACGGTAATAGGCAGTATAGTACGCCCGAGCGATAAAGAGCAGGTAAGCAGCAAATACACTGCTTACCTGTTATCGGATTGCTATTTTACCAGTAGGAACTCGAGTAGCGCTTTTTGCGCGTGAAGGCGGTTTTCTGCCTCATCGAAGACTACAGAGCGTGGATCTTCAAGCATATCGACACTGATCTCTTCGCCGCGGTGAGCAGGGAGGCAGTGCATGAATAGGGCGTCTTTGTTGGCTTTATCCATCAATTCTGGAGAAACTTGGAAGCCTGCGAATTTTTCTTCGCGCTCTTTCTGTTCCTCTTCCTGCCCCATAGATGCCCAAACATCAGTCACAATAAGATCGCTACCTGTAACAGCCTCTTCAGGGGAGCGAGTAATAAATACGCGATCCTTATTGGTTTCAACTAGATTCATATCTGGGTCGAAGCCTTCTGGGCAAGCGATATTCAGTTTGAAATCAAACTGGCGTGCTGCATTGATGTAGGAATGGCACATATTGTTGCCATCACCAATCCAGGTCACCGTTTTACCTTGAATATCGCCGCGATGTTCGAAGTAAGTCTGCATATCAGCCAGTAACTGGCATGGGTGGTATTCATCTGTTAGGGCGTTGATGACCGGTACAGAGGAGTTCGCAGCAAAGTCTTCTACAAGCTGGTGGCTGAATGTGCGGATCATCACCACGTCAACCATGCTGGAGATTACTTTGGCGCTATCGCTAATCGGTTCGCCACGTCCAAGTTGAGTATCGCGAGGTGATAGGAACATCGCGTGACCACCAAACTGCGCCATACCTGCTTCAAATGAAACACGTGTGCGAGTCGATGATTTTTCAAAGATCATCGACATCACTTTATTTTTTAGCGGTTCGTAAACTTCACCGCGGTTGCGGATCGCCTTCAGTTCACTCGCGCGTTTAACTAGAGTGCGTAGTTCTTCAGGAGATAAATCGAGTAGGGTTAGAAAGTGTCTTGTACTCATTGTTCTCTACGTTCGTCTGCAGGGCTCGAGTCGTGGCTGATTGGATCGCGTTCATCAGCCGCATATACACGAATAATTTGAGATAGCGTGTTAACCAATAGATCTGCTTCGCTATCCGTCATAGTTAATGGGGGTAGTAGGCGTACTACTTTACCGCCACCTGTAATGTTTAGAAGAATGCCTTTGATCTTAGATAAAACGGCTAATTCAGTACCAGCTTCGCTCAATTGGATTGCGATTAGTAAGCCTTTGTTGCGAATCTCTTCGACATAATCAGTATGACCTAGCTGTTCTTTTAAGCCTGAAACAATTCGATCACCAAGCTCAGTGGCGCGATCACATAGGTTTTCATCAATAATTGTGTTCACGACAGCTAACGCCGCTGCACAAGAAAGCGGGTTACCACCATAAGTGGAACCGTGAGTGCCAGCGATCAATATACCTGCGGCTTTTCCGCGTGCTAGACAGGCGCCAATTGGCACACCGTTACCTAGGCCTTTAGCTGTTGTGACAACGTCCGGTAAAATATCGTTATGTTGATAAGCAAAGTACTTACCGGATCGACCATTACCTGTTTGAACTTCATCTAACATTAATAGCCATTCGTTAGCGTCACAGATTTCACGAAGTTGATTCAGGTAATCGTCAGCAGGGATTTGGATACCTGATTCGCCTTGGATCGGTTCAGCCAAAATCGCAACGATATTTGGGTTGTTGGCTGCAATTGTTTTGATTGCTTCGATATCGTTGAAAGGTGCGCGTACAAAGCCGCTAACAAGAGGCTCAAAGCCCGCTTGAGCTGCACGGTTACCGGTTGCGCTTAATGTAGCCATCGTACGACCGTGGAAAGAGTTTTCCATTACGATGATTGCTGGGTTTTCGATGTTGCGAACGACATGACCGTAGCGGCGAGCTAGCTTAATTGCTGCTTCATTGGCTTCAGCACCTGAATTACCGAAAAATACATTGTCCATACCTGAAATGTTTGTCAGGCGGTCGGCAAGCTGCTGCTGATTTGGAATGGTGTATAAATTAGACGTATGCAATAAGTTGCTAGCTTGATCGCAAATAGCGTGAGTTACGGCTGGGTGTGAGTGGCCTAGACCACATACAGCTATGCCGCTTAGCGCATCAAGGTATTTATTTCCATCAGTATCATACAACCAGCTGCCTTCTCCGCGTTCGAACGCTACGGACAACCGGTTGTAGGTAGTCATAATCGATTCTACAGCCATTATTTTTATCTTCCCTACAACGCAAAAAGGCAGCCAAAGCTGCCATTTAAAGGACGAATAATAGGCAGCTTTGTGGCTTTTCGCAACCGTTTTGCTGGATAAATTTGTCTTGTCTTGGGAAATGGATGATCGAGGAGTTGTTAGTTACTTAAAATGGCTAATTAATTTTTTTTATTAACTCGATAAAGAAAAGCAAATATACATTGTCAGAGTAAAATGGTCGGATATGTGGTACATTGTTCACCACAGCACAAAAACGGTTGTGCATCCTACATTAAGTATTTTATAGGTGTATGAATGAGCGTAATTGATACCATCAAAGAGCAGATTGAAGGTAATGACATTCTTCTTTACATGAAGGGAACTCCGCGTTTCCCTCAGTGTGGCTTCTCTTCACGTGCTACAGAAGCGGTGATGGCTTGTGGTGAACGTTTTGCTTTTGTAAATATTCTGGAAAATCCTGATATCCGTGCAGAACTACCAAAATATGCAAACTGGCCGACATTCCCTCAGCTTTGGGTAAAAGGTGAGTTGATTGGTGGTTGTGACATTATTTGTGAGATGTCAGAAAACGGTGAGCTAGCTGAATTGATCAAAGAAGCAGCAGCGGGTTCCGAAGAGCAAAACGCTGAGTAATTTTAGATAGATTATTGCTTGATTTTATAGCGGTCTTTTCTATCATAAAAAACCTAAACGCTAGATAGCATTTTAATGGAGAAATAGCACAATGGGCGTACTTGTAGGCAAACAGGCTCCTGACTTTACAGCACCAGCAGTACTAGGTAACGGCGAAATTGTTGACGCTTATACACTGTCTGAAGCAACTAAAGGCAAAAAAGCGGTAGTATTCTTCTACCCACTGGACTTCACATTCGTTTGTCCTTCTGAGCTGTTAGCTTTTGATCACCGTATCGAAGAGTTCAAAAAGCGTAATGTTGAAGTGATCGGTGTTTCTATCGATTCTCACTTCTCTCACAACGCATGGCGTAACACGCCGGTAAATGAAGGCGGTATCGGTGCAGTAAACTACACGCTAGTTGCAGACATGACTCACAGCATCTGCCAGTCTTACGATGTAGAATCTGAAGGCGGTGTAGCTTTCCGTGGTTCTTTCCTTATCGACGAAGATGGTCTAGTACGTCATCAAGTTGTTAACGATCTACCACTAGGTCGTAACGTTGATGAAATGCTTCGTATGGTCGATGCACTTGCATTCCACCAAGAGCACGGCGAAGTTTGCCCTGCTGGTTGGAACCAAGGTGATAAAGGTATGGATGCATCTCCAGAAGGTGTTGCTAAGTACCTATCTGAAGAAGCAGACAACCTGTAATCTTCTGCAATTATTATTGCTAACAAAAAACCCGCTATCCGCGGGTTTTTTTGTGTCTGGATATTTGTGATTACAAGGTGTTATTCGTAATCATCATATTGTGCAAGCATGTCCCAACCGCCAAGCTCTTTCCAGCGATTTACGATAATGCAAAATAGCTCTGCTGTTTTCATCGTGTCGTATAGCGCTGAGTGCGCTTGCTTACCGTCAAACTCTATCCCCGCAACCTGACAAGCTTTCGCAAGGACGGTTTGTCCAAATGCAAGGCCGGCTAGTGTTGCAGTGTCGAAAGTAGAGAAAGGGTGGAATGGATTGCGTTTTATATCTTCTCGGTTCGAAGCCGCATTTACAAAGCCCTGATCGAAAGATGCATTGTGACCAACTAAGACGGCGCGTTTGCAATCGTGTGCTTTAAGCGATTTACGAACAGCGCGGAAAATTTCTTCTAGTGCTTCTCTTTCAGGTACCGCTTCACGATCAGGGTCGTACGGATCGATTCCTGTGAAATCCAAGGCGGATTGTTCAAGGTTTGCGCCTTCAAAAGGTTCTACTTGAGCTTCGAAGCTTTTGTCGATAATCAAAAAGCCGTTTTCATCCATAGTCAGAGTTACGGCTGCGATTTCAAGTAGTGCGTCGGTGCGGGCATTAAAGCCAGCTGTTTCAACATCGACTACGACAGGTAGAAAACCGCGAAAACGGTTTGCCATTGGGTGTTTTGTGGCGCTATGGTTGCTCAATGGATGCCCTTACTTTGGAAGCGGGTTGCCTTTAAATTTTGGCAATATTCTAGCAGTGGAAGTGCAGTCACTCCAATCGTCTACTTAAGAATATTTAAATTTGGCCGAAATAATACAAATACTTATATAGCTTTATCGTTAAAATTGCTCTTGCCCCTTATTATTAGATCTTGTGGGGGTATAATTTTAGTGGTTACGTAAACGGTTTTATTGGCGGTTTTATTGTGCTTATTCGCGTATTTTCATTGTTATGTGTCGCTGTATTTTCGTTGCAGGTGCATGCTGTAACCTTTCGAAGCTCCATCGATGATTCTAAATGGGAGCTGGAGGCTTCTAAATTTACGTGTCTATTAAGTCAGGTAATCCCTTCTTTTGGCAATGCTGTTTTCGAACATGAAGCGGGTGAGTCGGTTCGCTTTATGCTAAAACCCACCGAAACAATTCACTTCCAAAAAGGCGGAAAGCTGGTTGCTGAAGCAGCTCCTTGGCAGCCTGGGATAGTGCCTAAATATATTGCAGCGGTGAAAGCTGAAGAGAGAACTGGCCACATTAGAGTGGAGCCTAAATACGCACAAAATATGTTGGCAGCCCTTCATAAAGGGATGATGCCGACTTTTACTACGGATGAATGGTACGGAACTAACGAATCATTACGTGTATCTGTGTCGGCGGTAAATTTTCAATCTGCCTACGATGATTATGTTGCTTGTACCGCAGGGCTCTTGCCAGTCAATTACCGTCAGGTGGCTCGAACAGCAATTTTATTTCCTTCGGCTCAATGGCGTTTATCTGATGCATCTAGAGAGCGATTGGATCTGATCGCTCTCTACGTTAAAAATGATGATGCGGTTAAAGGCGTCTATGTTGATGGCCATTCTGATAATATGGGCCGTAGATTGATGAACCGAGATATTTCTAAACGACGTGCAGAGGAAGTGACTGCTTATTTGATCAGTTTGGGCTTGGAGCCGACGATGATAACGACGCGCTATCACGGTGAGCGTTATCCGGTGGTTGAGAATAACAGTCGCAAAAACCGAGATCGTAACCGTCGAGTGACTATACGTTTGGAAAAAGATTAGTCGATCTCAACAATCATTAATTCCTTCCTATTAATTTGCCCTGCAGCGGATGCGTTGTAGGGGAAAGTTCTGCTATAATATCGCGCTTAATTTGAATATCCCTTTCGGCCCGTGTCGGGGCGAATATTGTTCGCAAGTTGGAGCTTGAGAATGTCCGAGATTAAAAAGGTCGTTCTGGCCTATTCCGGTGGATTAGATACGTCTGTTATCGTTCGCTGGTTGCAAGATGAATACAATGCCGAAGTTGTTACATTTACTGCTGACCTAGGTCAGGGTGAAGAAGTAGAGCCTGCACGTGCTAAAGCGGAAGCTTTGGGTGTAAAAGAAATTTACATCGAAGATCTTCGTGAAGAGTTTGTTCGTGACTTTGTATTCCCAATGTTCCGTGCGAACACTATTTATGAAGGTGAGTACCTTCTAGGCACATCTATTGCTCGCCCACTAATCGCTAAGCGTTTGATTGAAATCGCTAACGAGACTGGTGCTGATGCAATTTCTCATGGTGCGACTGGTAAAGGTAATGACCAGATTCGTTTTGAGCTAGGTGCTTATGCGCTTAAGCCAGGTGTTCATGTTATCGCGCCATGGCGTGAGTGGGATCTAACTTCCCGTGAAACACTGATGAAATACTGTGAAGATCACAATATCGAAGTTGATTTTGCTAGCAGTAAGAAAAAATCTCCATATTCAATGGATGCTAACCTTCTACACATCTCTTATGAAGGCGATATCCTTGAAGATCCATGGCAGGAAGCTGAAGAAGATATGTGGCGTTGGTCTGTATCTCCTGAGCAGGCTCCGGATGAAGCAACTTACCTTGAGTTGACTTACGAAAAGGGTGACATCGTTGCGATCAACGGCGAAAAAATGAGCCCAGCGACTGTTCTTGAATACCTGAACAAAGTAGGTGGTGAGAATGGTGTAGGTCGTCTAGATATCGTAGAAAACCGCTTCGTAGGTATGAAGTCTCGTGGTTGTTACGAAACTCCTGGTGGCACAATTATGCTTAAAGCGCACCGCGCTATTGAGTCCATCACACTAGATCGTGAAGCTGCTCACCTTAAAGATGAGTTGATGCCTCGTTATGCTAAAGTTATCTACAATGGCTTCTGGTGGTCTGAAGAACGTAAGATGCTTCAGAAAATGATCGACGAGTCTCAGCAAGTCGTAAACGGTGATGTTCGCCTTAAACTTTATAAAGGTAATGTTGTTGTTGTTGGTCGCCGCTCTGATGACAGCTTGTTCGATGAGAATATTGCAACATTCGAAGATGATGCTGGTTCTTACGATCAAAAAGATGCTGCAGGCTTTATCAAGCTGAATGCTTTGCGTATGCGTATTGCAGCAGGTAAGGGAAGAAGCTTTTTAGACGATTAATTTGTCTAAATGCTAATAAAAAACCCCGTAGTGACCCTACGGGGTTTTTTATTGTGCGATAGATGGCCTAAACTTTGATAATGGTCTGATTTATATGCTACTTTTGCTGTTACTTAAACTACGCAGAACCTATGGAAATCAACTACTCAGGAAAGTCTGCTCTTATTGTGGACAGTAAGCTCGACGACCTTGGGACGTTACGCCAAATCCTGGGGCGTTTAGGCGTGGGGCAAGTGCAAGTTGCTTCCTCGGTAAATATGGCTTTAAGCCTGATGCGTGAATTAACCTTTGACCTTTGCTTTGCAGCTTATGATATGGGTAAAGGTGAAAAAAATGGTTTGCAGCTTCTGCACGAAGCTAATGCTGAAGCTATTCTCCCAGAAGCGAGTACCTACTTCCTTATTGTTGATCCTGAAAGCTCTGAGCTGCTTTTTGGCTCTTTAGAAAATTCCCCCGACACTTATATCTCGAAACCTTTCGATCAGGGAAAGGTTCGCCACCGCATGGAAAAGCAGCTGCGGATTAAAGAGGCAATTAGGCCGATCGAACAGTTGTTGGATGAAGAGCACTATGAAGAGGTGCTCGAGAAAGGCAGAGCGCTTGTTAACCATTACCCTGGCTTAAATATATTCCTTCAACGAGTGAATGGTATCGCTCTTTTAAGGATGAAGCGTTTTACTCAGGCCAAAGAGCTCTTTATGGGGTTGACGAGTAAGCGAGATCTGCCGTGGGCTGAAGTAGGTAAGGGAATAGCTCACTTCAATCTCGGTGAATATGACGATGCCTTGCATTGCCTTAATCGTATTGTTGATCAGCAGCATGTGTGTGTTGAGGCGTATACTTGGCTAGCTCGAATTTATCGGGTTAAAGGAGAATTGAGTAGAGCTGTTACTTTGATGCGCAAGGCTGTGATGATTCAGCCCACTGTGCCTGAGTTGCAAAGCGAATTGGCTGATTTGGCTTCTCAAACGGGTGAATGGGGTATTGCCAAAGATGCCTATCAGCAGGCGGTTCGATATGCGCGTTATTCTGTTTTCCAAACACCATCTCATTATTTTGGTTTAGTTAGATCTCTAATTCAGGCTAATAAGAATAAATTGTCTGAAGTTGAAACAGATATTGTTCGCATTCTTGAAGATGCTGTTCTTGATCATCCGGATGATCAAGAGGTGATGTTTAGGGCAAAGCTTATTAATTGCGATTTGTATCGCCAGGAGTCAGCTGATTCTCGTAAGCGTTTGGAGCAGATGCTTCAGCAAACTTTAAACTTCTTCTTGCGTATGGATGTTGATAATCAGTGTAAATGGTTGGATGTCCTAGTTGATGCTGTGCATGGTTGTGATATTGAGTCTGAAGTTCAGGTTAAGCGAAGAGACCTTAATCGCGTGATGGTTGAGAAGGATTGGGGTAAAGCTAATTATGCTGCAATGAGTAGTTTTAGAGGCGGTGATCTGGACCGGGCCTTTTTGATGTTTGGTCGAGCTAATGAATTGCTTCCAAGCCATACGGGTATTGCGCTTAATTTGGTTCAGGCGGGTATTGAAAAGGCGAAAAGAGGCCAGAACGCGCTTTGGATATTGTTATCTGTTCGTGATGTTTTAGCTACTATCTCTTATGGGGCGTTGTCGGAGAAACAGCAGCAGCGTTATTCAGCTCTTGCTGAACGGTTTGCAGAACAGTACAACCAACTAAATCACTTTAAAAAAGAAGAGGATGAAGACCCTCTCAGCCAAGAGCTCTAAGAGCTTAATTTACAGGGTTTCATCGTCACCAATTAGGAATGAATGAGATTTTTCTTCCTGTAGCTCAGCCTCTCCTTCACCGCGATTAATATTACGTGCAAGTTTGCGGCCCAATAGTTTCTTCTGTGCCATTGGAGGTAAGTCAGTAAACAAAATAAGGTTTTTGTTAATAAGTACATCTACCAAATCTTCAAAAATACGAGCAACCGCCATATCCGATTGTTGAAGAAATTCTTCGGCAGAAAATTCCTCATCATTAAAAGATAGGAAATCCATGACTTCTTTATTTTTTATATCAACCGCTTCAGCACCCGCTTGAGGAGTTTCTGAAAGGCTGACGATACGGCCTTCTTCATTGCGTATAGCGTATAACATATTGATTTGATACATTGGGTAAGTTGTTAATACACATACTATATATCGTTTTTTTGAGTATTGCTCTCAAATAAGGTTAAGGTCACGGTAAATGGAAGCGGTTCAAGACCCTTTGCTCGGTTGTCTGGTTCATCTCAGTAAGCAAAATCATAAGCCTTTTTCACCAGAGGTGTTATGTGAAGGTTTGCCGTTAGTTGATCATAAATTAACGCCTAAGTTATTTATTCGGGCAGCCAAAAGGGCTGGGTTTGCAGCTCAAATATTACCTCGAAAGCTTTCTGATATTTCCCCTCTAGTTCTTCCAGCTGTTTTATTACTTGAAAATGACCAAGCTTGTGTTCTGCAAGAGATAGATCATGAGGCTGGTCAGGCCGTTATTATTCAACCTGAAAGTGGCGGTGAGCATCATATAGCCTTAGATGAATTAGCAGCTTCATACACAGATCACGCAATTTTTGTGCGACTTGAATATCGATTTCAGCAGCAGGTTTCCAAATTATTGGAAGGACATCAAGGGCATTGGTTTTGGGGGACGATTAAGCGTTCGACCGCTATCTATCGAGATGTATTAATAGCCTCGTTTTTGATCAACCTCTTCGTTATTGCTAACCCTCTGTTTGTTATGAACGTTTATGATCGCGTTGTACCAAACAATGCGATCGAAACACTATGGGTATTGGCGATAGGCGTATTGGTCGTGTATCTATTCGATTTCGGATTAAAGATGCTTCGGTCCTATTTCCTCGAGATAGCTGGAAAGAAAGGTGATGTCATATTATCAGCGTTGCTTTTTGAAAAAGTCCTATCGCTTAAGTACAGCGCGCTTCCTTCATCTGTTGGTTCTTTTGCTAGTAATTTACGTGAGTTTGAAAGTATTAAAGGCTTTCTAAGTTCGACTACCAATGTGGTGTTTATTGATCTGCCTTTTGCCATTCTATTTTTGATTGTGATTGGTTTTATTGGTGGTCCGCTCGTCATTGTTCCCCTTGTCGCTATCCCTTTGATAGTGCTCGTGTCGTTTATAGTACGGCCTTACCTAAAAGAAGCAGTAGAAAAGACCTTTGCCTCAAATTCTCAAAAGAATGCAACATTGATTGAAAGTTTGACTGCGATGGAAACGGTTAAGACGCAACGTGCAAGTTCTTCCTTGCAATTGGGTTGGGAGCAGGCTGTGGGTTACATTGCAAAATGGAGCCTACGTTCGCGGATGCTCTCAGCATCAGTAGTGAACTTTGCGGCCCTTGCTCAGCAGCTTACGTCAGTAGGTATTATTATCACGGGTGTTTATTTGATTAGTGAGAGAGAGCTAACTATGGGCGCTCTGGTGGCTTGCGTGATGTTGTCGGGTAGAGCTATTGCACCGATGAGTCAGGTGGCTAATCTGGTTATCTCTTTCCATCAAGCGTCAACTGCTTTAAAAGGCTTGAATGAAATTATGGAGCTTCCTTCTGAGCGTGCTGATGAACAACAATTTGTACATCGTAAAGAACTGGAAGGCGCAATCGAATTTAAAGATGTGAGTTTTGCTTACCCTAATGAAGAGCAAAAGGCCTTAGATAGGGTTTCGTTTAGCATTAAGCCAGGCGAGAGCGTGGCTCTAATTGGTCGTATTGGCTCGGGTAAGTCCACAATCGAAAAATTGGTACTTGGCCTTTACGATACCTCAGAAGGTTCAGTTCGAATCGATGGAATAGATATTAACCAGATAGATCCAGTCGATCTAAGACGGAATTTTGGCTATATGCCTCAGGATATTATGTTGTTTGCAGGCAGTGTGCGCGACAACATCGTGATAGGTTCCCCGCAAACTGAAGACGAGCGGCTTGTTGAAGTAGCGAAGCTGACAGGTGTGTCAGATATGGTAAATCGCCATCCACAAGGTTTTGATATGCAGGTAGGTGAGCGTGGTGCGGCTTTGTCAGGTGGTCAGAGGCAAACTGTAGCGGTAGCGCGCTCTCTTATTCATGACCCAAATATCCTGATTTTGGATGAGCCTACAGCATCTATGGATAACTCATCTGAAGAGCAGATTAAAACCATGCTTAATGCATATGCTAAAGATAAAACTATGTTGGTGGTTACCCATAAGATGTCTTTGCTTAGCTTGGTAGACCGGATCATTGTTATGGATGCTGGTCGAGTGGTTGCTGATGGCCCGAAAGAAGCGGTGTTGGATGCGTTAAAGCAAGGTCGTCTTCAGGTGCAGAGGTAAGGTCATGGCTCAAGCTAAAAAAGATTTACATTATATGTCTAGCGTGAGTGAAGCCATGGCTGAGCAGAGTCCGAAAGGTGCTAGTGTTTTGCTTTGGGCAATGCTTATATTTGTTGTATTTGCCATCGTCTGGGCTTGCTGGGCCGAGTTGGATGAAATTACACGCGGTGATGGTGAAATTATTCCGTCAAGCCAGTTACAAGTGATCGAAACTCTAGAAGGTGGTGCTTTATCAGAAATCTTGGTGCGTGAAGGCGATATAGTTGAAAAAGGGCAGGTGCTGTTACGGATTGATGATATTCGTTTCTCAAGTTCATTTAAGGAAAATCAGGTACGTCAGTATGAGTTAATTGCTAAGTCGGCGCGTTTGCAGGCAGAAGCTGATAATACTGAATTTGTGCCGCCTAAAGATTTTCCGAGCGAATACCAAAGTATGCTGTCTCAAGAGAAAAGCCTTTTTGTGACGCGAAAGGCTGAAATGCTTGCTGGCCTTGGCGGGTTGGAGCAGCAAGTAGCCCAACGTAAGCAGGAATTAAAAGCGGCGCAGTCACAGGCGCGTCAGCTTGAGAGAAGTTATGGTTTATTAAAGCGGGAATTGGATATTACCCGGCCTTTGCTTAAAGAGGGGGTTATTTCAGAAGTGGAATTTTTGAGATTAAAGCGCCAGTTAAATGACCTACAAGGTGAATTATCAGGTGTGCGCCTTAATATTCCGAGAATTGAATCGACCTTGCAAGAAACCAAGCAAAATCTTGATGGGGCCGAGCTGCAATTTAGAGGTGAAGCGCGTCGAGATCTTAATGAAGCAGTGGCCGAAAGTGCGAGAATTCAACAAGCCTTAACAGGCATGAATGACCGTATTGATCGCGCTGAAGTAAAGGCGCCGGTTAAGGGCACAGTAAAGCAGCTTCTGGTAAATACAGTCGAAGGTGTTGTTCAGCCAGGGGATGAGCTCTTAAATATCATTCCTTGGGAAGATAAGTTGCTGGTGGAAGCGAGAATAAGGCCTTCTGATATTGCCAATATTGCCCCTGGTCAGGCGGCTGTAATTAAAGTTTCAGCCTATGACTTTTCTATCTACGGTGGTGCAGAAGCATCCGTGGTATTTGTAAGCCCGAGTACGATTCTGGATGAAGAAGGGGAGAGTTACTACTTGGTCAGATTGGAGACAGATCAACCTTATCTTGGGACGGTTGAAGCTGAACTGCCATTGATTGCGGGGATGACAGTCAGTGTAGATATTCTAACCGGAAAGAAAACGGTGATGGATTATCTGTTAAAGCCTGTTTTGAAGGCTAAGGATAGAGCACTCACTGAGCGTTAGTTTTCATGGGCAATAAAGTGCTAATTTGTGGTAAATCAACAACTAGTGTAAAAGCTTGTAAATAAATTGTAATAAAAATTAAACCACATAAGCTGTATGGTTCTTCTTGAGAACATGGTTTAATGACGAGCAAGAATACAAATGAGAATCGTCTACAAAACCTTCATTAACTTGTAGCTATTGGTTAGACGTTATACTATTGTGCGCCGCGGCTATAGGGGTAACTTTATGCTTTGGTGCCGCGGATTATGGATATTATGCAGTTATTCTTTCTAGGGAACCGACCGAAAGTTTTGGAGCGATGGCTCAAGTTGCTTGTGGACTGGCAGCCTGAAGTTTTATCGATTGCAGATTTTTCATCAAAGTTGTCGGCGATCAAGCAAGGCATTGTTTTATTGCACCTTAGCTCGATTGATGATGAGAGTAGTCAGCTAGTATTCAGTTTCAAAAGGGATAATCCCGATATCATTTTGATTGTGTGTACCGATGCTCCTTCAGAGGATGAAGGTATTCGAGTATTACAATCAGGTGCTAACGGATATACCAACACGTATGTTACAGGTTCATTACTGACTGAAGTGGTGAAGACTGTACTCCGTGGTGATATTTGGGCTGGGCCTGAACTCTTGCAAAAGTTGCTTAAAAGACTTTTGGGAGGCATGTCTGCCGCAGATAGCAAAGTGGACACCGCAGAGACTGTAGATTGTTTTGAAGGATTAAGTAGTCGCGAGCAAGACGTGCTTTCTGTTTTGACAACGGGAGCAAGTAATAAGGAAATTGCGCGCGAGTTAGATATTACTGAACGGACAGTGAAAGCCCATCTGAGTTCTATTTTTCAGAAAACAGGGGTGACTGACCGAGTTGCGCTAGTGTTGATGGCTAGTAAGCAACCGGCTTAAACGTGTCAGCTATATCGGCTAGCTACTACGAACTTTTTATAATTTAAGGCGGGGATTATGTTCAGGTCAGTTGTTGCTGGTGTGCTACTTGGGGCGGTGAGTACAGCGGTTTACTCTACTACTCTTGAGAATGTTGTTGCAGAAGGGTTAAGTAATAGCCCGGAAGTACAACGGGCTATCAATGCGCGAAATGCTGTTTATCAAGAAGTCAAACAAGCTAAGGCTGGGTACTTACCAAGTGTAGATGTTGCAGGTGGTATTGGTTACGAGTGGACTAATAATACAACTACTCGAGCTAATGGTGGTGATGTCGAGTTAACACGTGGTGAAGGTAGTCTAAGTATTAGGCAGATGTTATTTGATGGCTTTGCCACGTCGAATGAAGTAAAGCGTCAAAAAGCTCGAGCGATTTCGGCAGATAAAAGGATTGTTGAAACAGCTGAAACATATGCGTTAGATGCTGCTAGAGCTTATATCGAACTGAATCGTCGTAGTGCCCTTCTCCAGCAGGCTAAAGAAAATCTTTTTAACCACGTTAAAATTTATGATCAGATCAAACGTCGCTCAGAATCAGGCGTGGGGGCTTTGGCTTCTATCCAGCAAGCTGAAGGCCGCTTAGCTTTGGCTGAGGTGAATACCTTGGCGGCAGAAAATAACTTACTGGATGCTAAAGCTAATTATCAGCGAGTCACTGGCCTAATGGCACCAGATGAGCTGATCTATCCTGAGTTGGTCAATGTGCAGGTTCCAGAATCTTTAGATTCAGCAACAGAAACTGCTTTGAGTAATCACCCTACACTGCAAGTGGCTGAAGCGGATGCAGCGGCGGCTGTTGCTCAATATAATGCAGCGAAACGTAATTATTACCCTCGTGTAGATTTTGAAGTCGATCGTACATGGAATAACAATCTTGATGGTGTTGAAGGGGTGAATGAAGACCTTACTGCTATGGTGAGATTGCGTTATAACCTTTATAACGGTGGTGCTGATCAAGCACGCGTGCGTCAAACTCAGCACCAGATTGAAGAAGCTAAATCTGTTCAGAACAGAAGTCATCGTGAAGTTCTTCAGAGTATCGAACTATCTTGGAATGCTTATTCAATTCTATCAAGACAGTTGCCTCACCTTGAACAGCATGTTGCTTCAAGCCAAAAGACACGTAATTCTTATCAGAAGCAGTTCAACATTGGTCAGCGTTCTTTGCTTGATTTGTTAGATACAGAGAATGAAGTATTTTCTTCTAAAAATGATTTAACAAATGCTCTTCATGACCAACTCATCGCGCATTACCGTGTAGTGAATGGTATGGGTACGTTATTAGATACTCTAAATTTATCCTTACCTGAGCCAAATTTAGGTGATGTAGAACAAAATCCACCGGCTCAAAAAGAAGCAGAAACGGAAGAAGCTGCTGCGTCTTAAGGAAAATATTGAAAAGGGCTGGTGAAGTTAATTAAAATTAGCACTCAACCTTATTTTAAAAGGGTTGCCATTGGCAGCCCTTTTTCTTTTGCATAAAGAGATATCATGAAATCTCATAAAATCAGTCAAGCTCCAATCCCGATGCGTAATGTGGGTCCTATCAAAATTACAGGGCCTGTTTTAGATGAAAAAATCAGCGTGCCTCTGGCTACCTATGAAACGCCTTTATGGCCATCTGTTGGCCGTGGAGCAAGGGTTTCTGCATTGACTGATGGCATTAAAACGACTGTGATAGATGAGAGGATGAGTCGCTCTATTCTGCTGGAAGCAGATGACGCAACTGAAGCTATGCTTGCTCTGAATTCGATTAAGTCTCGTATGAATGATATTAATGAGGTGGTTTCTCAAAGTAGTCGTTTTGCCAAGCTTATCGATATGAATAGCCAGATCGTTGCGAATTTGATCTATCTTCGCTTGGAATTTACAACGGGTGATGCATCTGGTCACAACATGGTGACAAACGCTGCGGACAAGATTATCCCTTGGATATTGTCTGAATACCCGCAGCTTCGTTATTCATCAATTTCTGGTAACTATTGCTCAGATAAGAAGGCGACAGCTGTTAACGGTATTCTTGGCCGCGGTAAATATGTTGTTACTGAAATTGTTATTCCGCGTGATATTTGTGAAAGACGCTTAAAAACAACACCTGAGAAGGTGGTTGACCTTAATATTAAGAAAAACTTGATTGGCACCATGGTGGCAGGCGGCCTGCGCAGTGCTAATGCCCATTATGCGAACATGCTTTTAGCCTTTTACCTTGCTACTGGTCAAGATGCTGCGAACATTATCGAAGGTTCTCAAGGTATAGTGCACGCTGAAGTGCGTGGAGACGATCTTTATTTCTCTTGTACTTTGCCTAACCTGATTATGGGTTCAGTTGGTAATGGTAAAGGGATCGACTTTGTTGAAGAGAACTTGGCAGCACTAGGTTGTAAGGAAGATCGAGCGCCGGGCGAAAATGCGCAACGTTTAGCTGCTATTTGTGCTGCAACGGTTTTATGTGGTGAGTTATCTTTGCTGGCTGCTCAGACAAATCCAGGCGAGCTAATGGAAGCTCACTTAAAGCTGGAGCGCTAATGTCAGATCTGACCAATGATCGAAAGCTTGAACATATCAGAGCTATAGAAAATGATCCATCAACGGATCGTGCTGGCAGGTACTTTGATCGCATACATTTGATGCATCGCGGTTTACCAGAGATCGCCTTGAACGATGTTGATAGCTCATGTGAATTTTTAGGTTATCATTTAAGTTTCCCTTTGTTGATATCCTCAATGACAGGCGGTGATCATCAGTTAGTAAAACAGATCAATCATAATTTGGCGAAAGCGGCCCAGGCAACGGGTGTTGCTATGGCAGTTGGTTCGCAACGAGTTATGTTTACGTCTCCAGAAGCTAAAGAAAGCTTTTCTCTGAGAGAATTGGCTCCGGATGTGCCTCTTATTGGGAATCTTGGCGCTGTTCAACTTAACTATGGCGTTGATGTGCAGCAAGCACAACAAGCTATAGACTGCCTAGGTGCTGATGCTTTGTATCTTCACCTGAATCCTCTGCAAGAAGCGGTTCAACCTGAAGGGGATACTGATTTCTCCAATCTTGCTGAGAAAATCGAAGCTCTTGTGACAGCACTTGAGGTGCCCGTGTTTCTTAAAGAGGTGGGGAGTGGTTTATCTCCTGCGGATATTGAGTTAGGCCTAAAGGCGGGTGTAACAACCTTCGACCTAGCTGGAACAGGTGGTACGTCTTGGAGTCGAATTGAGCACCATCGTAGAAAGGACGCGAGTAATATAGGCCTCAAATTCCAAGATTGGGGGCTACCGACCCCTGTAGCTTTGAAAATAGCTAGTCCATATCGCGATGTTGCCACATTAGTTGCAAGTGGTGGCTTAAGAGATGGGATTGATATGGTTAAATCTGTTATACTCGGCGCCTCTTTATGTGGCATGGCAGGTCCGTTGTTAAAACCAGCAATGGAATCTGCTGATGCAGTTATAGAAGAAATAGAAAAAATAAAAGCAGAGTTCAGAACAGCTATGTTTCTGCTAGGTGTCCGGGATATCGCATCGTTATCTAATAACCGGGCCCTTGTTTTATACGAGAGTTAGGATCGAGACCCAAGAATGTCAGTTGGTATTGACGAAATCAGTTTCTATACATCCAATTATTACCTGGATTTAAGAACACTGGCGAATGTTCAGCAAATCGAGTCAGAAAAGTACTATCAGGGTATAGGCCAAGAGAAGATGTCTATGGCAGCACCTGATGAAGATGTAGTGACTATGGCTGCAAATGCTGCCTATCCGTTAATTGAAAGGGTAGGCACAGATTCAATTAGTACATTGCTTTTTGCTACAGAAACGGGTGTGGACCAGTCTAAGGCTGCAGGCGTCTATGTGCATAGATTGTTAGGATTGAATTCTAACTGCCGTGTTGTTGAGTTAAAGCAGGCGTGTTACAGCGCAACAGCTGCTATTCAGATGGCGTGCGCGTTAGTTGCTCGACAGCCAGAAAAAAAGGTTTTGGTCATTGCATCTGATATTGCTCGATATGACCTTGATACCTCTGGAGAGGCGACGCAAGGTTGTGGTGCTGTCGCAATTTTGATCTCAGCAAACCCTCGTCTAATCGAAATTGATCCAGAAGTTGGTAATCATACTGAAGATGTGATGGACTTCTGGCGACCAAATTACCGTACAACTGCACTTGTTGATGGTAAATATTCTACCAAGATATACCTTAAATCGCTGAAAAAGGCTTGGGAAAACTTTGTGGAAGTAAGCTCTCTAGCATTCAGTGATTTCTCTCACTTTTGCTATCACTTGCCGTTTAGCCGGATGGCGGAAAAAGCGCATAAACATCTAGCAAAGGTAAATAAAGCAGGCCTTTCTTTAGAGCAGATTGAAGAACAGGTTGAAGAAACGCTTTATTACAACCGTATCATTGGTAACAGCTATACAGCTTCAATGTATATCGGTTTGACCTCGTTGCTTGAAAACTGCAAAGAAAATTTAGCTGGTAATAAAGTCGGTTTCTTTAGTTATGGTTCTGGTTGCGTTGCAGAATTTTTCTCTGGTACGGTTGTGGCGGGATATGAAAAGTGTCTGCACACTCTAAACCATAAGGCTATGTTAGATGCTCGGCAAGAAGTGAGTTATGACGAATATCTAAATCTGTATCGCCACCCTGATCCTCGTGATGGCGAACATCATGATATTCCTGCTGCTACTACTGGGCGTTTCCGTTTGGCTGCGATCAGTGGTCACAAGCGAGAATACGTTAGCTGTTAATGAAGGCAATAGCCCCAGGGAAACTAATACTGAGTGGTGAGCACTCAGTTGTTTATGGGGCTCCAGCCATTGCGATGGCCGTTACATCCTCTGTAATGGCTTCATATACTCCTACCGCGAGTATGAATCTATCAGTATCTTCTGATGTTTTTGGTGGGTTTTCTAAGAATATCGCCACATTTAAATTCTTTTCCGAACAGCTTGATCAACGTTTTAATCTGTTTTTACAAAGAAAACTCGCTGTTTCAGATGTTCTCTTATCGCCTTCGGATTTGCTGTTTTATACCTTGTCACAACTTGATTTTGATCAGCCTGGTCAGATCTCAATAGCGAGTGATATTCCTGCAGGTGCAGGTATGGGCTCCTCAGCTGCAGTGATAGCCGCATTACTGAAGTTGGCTGAAGCCTCCTCTCAGCAGGTATTAAATAAACGGGAATTTTTCAAGTTAGTACGACACTGTGAGAGATTGCAACATGGTCGTGGTAGCGCGATTGATGCGGCTGCGACGACTTTTGGAGGTGTTGTTAAAGTTCAGAACGACCATGTAACGCTATTGCCAGAAAAAATAGGCGACAACTGGTTTATCTGGAATAGTGGTTTGCCTAAAGCTTCAACGGGTGAAACGGTTTCAGCAGTACGTGAGTCATTCGAGTTTTCAACAATTTGGCAGCATTTTGAACAGGTAACTCAGGATTTCGAGCGGATTATCTATTCATCAGATGATCAACAGAAATTAGATTTAATACAAGAAAATCAGCGACTATTACAACAAATTGGCATTGTGCCCCAAGCGGTTGCAGAAGTTATACATCGTATAGAGTCGATGGGTGGTAGTGCTAAAGTTTGTGGTGCGGGGAGTAGCTCTGGGGATACGGGTGGTTTGGTATTAGTCTATGCTCCTAAAGGGAATGCTGCTGAGATTGCTGATCGTTTAAATATCTACCTACAACCCTTAAAAATCAGTTATCAAGGAGCACACGTTGAATCGGATTAAAGTGACTGTGCCTGGCAGTATTATGCTGATGGGTGAACATGCAGTGCTTTTTGGTCATAAGGCATTAGCTTGTGCTGTGGATAAATATATTCACATAGAGCTTGAGTCTATCGCAACACGAGAAGTGCTGATTGACTCGACACTAGCTCAATACCGAAGCTCTCTTTCGGATTTGGCTGCTGATGACAGGCTGAGTTTTGTATTGGCTGCCGTTGCAATGTATGCGGACTGTTTGCCTTCAGGTATTAAAATTACGATTCGTTCAGAGTTTTCACATACGGTTGGCTTAGGCTCTTCAGCAGCGGTTACTGCAGGTGTAGTTGCTGCTCTAGCATCTTTTGTAAAAGATAAAACTGATCGAGATAGCTTATTTGATCGCTCTCTTGCAGTTGTTCATCAAGTACAAGGTGGACGAGGATCGGGCACTGATCTTGTGGCTAGTATCTATGGTTCGATCGTTTCTTACCGTGTTAAGCCAAGAGAGATCAAAGCTCTGCCAGCGCTACCCAACATATCGCTTTATTACGCGGGATATAAAACTAAAACACCGGATGTGTTGAAATATGTAGAGGGTTTAGCAAGTCATTATCCTGAGCTTTATCAGCAGATATATCAGCTGATGGGGTCGGTGGCAGATAATGCTGAACAGGCAATAGCCCAACAGGATTGGCAGAAGCTTGGTCAATTAATGAATAACTACCAAGGCTTAATGGACGCATTAGGTGTCGCAGATAAAGCGATTTGCGATATTGTGTATACACTGCGTCAAAGCAAGCATATTACCGGTGCTAAAATTTCTGGCTCGGGTCTTGGGGATTGTGTGATTGCACTTGGTTCGGATCCGGATCTATCTATAACTTACGAACAAATTCCAGTCTCAGTTTCGGTACAAGGGGTTAGCATTGAGCATTACTAAGCAAAGTGTAGTGGCATCGTTTCTTCCAGAGCAAACTATGCCGGGTACGAAAGCAGAAGCGTTTGCGCCCAGTAATATCGCCTTGTGTAAGTATTGGGGTAAACGTGATGTTGAGCTTAATCTGCCTATCAATTCTTCATTATCTATTTCGTTGGGTGAGTTAGGTAGTCGAACGAAAATCACACCTTTGGAAGCCGGTGATCAGGTCTATCTAAATGGTGAGTTGCAAAGTGAGGATTCCTCCTTTACTCGGAAAGTTATCGCGTTTATTGATCTTTTTCGTCGAGACCTGGATCAACCGGTCAAAGTAGAGACAACTAATAATATACCGACAGCGGCGGGGCTTGCGTCTTCAGCTTCTGGTTTTGCTGCACTAATGTTGGCGATTAACGACTTTTACCGTTTCGATCTTGATCAGAAAGTCCTGTCTGCATTTGCTCGAATTGGAAGTGGTAGCGCATCACGCTCAATCTACCAAGGGTTTGTAGAATGGAATAAAGGCGAGCAAGCAAATGGCATGGATAGCTGTGCCAAGCCTGTAGCCGTTGATTGGCCGGGGTTCAGAATTGGTTTGTTAAAAGTTGCTACAGGCGCCAAAAAAATCGATTCACGTTCTGGTATGCAGCGTACAGTTGAATCGGCTGATCTCTACCAATCTTGGCCTGCACAGGCTGAGAAAGATCTAATTACGATTAAGCACGCCTTAGCTACTCAAGATATGGAATTGTTAGGGCAGACCGCCGAGCAAAATGCTCTGTCCATGCATGCAACTATGATTGCTGCCTGGCCGCCGCTTTTATATTGGCAACCAGAATCTGTTGCGGCTATGCATCGTGTCTGGGAATTAAGAGCGTCGGGCGTAGAAATTTATCTTACAATGGATGCCGGCCCTAACTTAAAACTCTTATTTGAAGCGCAAAATGAAGCTGCCGTTCGTGAAGCTTTCCCAGAGTTAACCGATATGGATCTGGTCGCGCCCTTTGGTTAAGTGAGTATGATTACTCATCATGATAGTTCGAATCAGAGCTCTTCAGCATTCATTCTGACTCGAAATCAGCACGACACTCGAGAGGGTATCGTGCTGACCTATTGGGTCTGTTCAGAGCACCACGCTTTTCCGATTTCCATTACTCAGCAAGAGGCGGTGCTTTTTGTTCTTGATGAGCAAGTTCCTCGAGTCAAAACCTTACTTAGTCATCTCCGAGATTGGCGTATTAATAAAGTCGATCTAACTGATTTTCAGTATCGTGGCGTTACAGCCATATATAGCCAAACTTTAAAAACCTATCGCCAAATTCAAGAACTACTGCATCTGCATAATATTGTCATGATGGAAGATGATATACGGCATGCAGATCGCTACCTGATGGAACGGTTTATTCAAGGTGGTGTAAAAATTAGTCATGTGAATGAACAGGTCCGTTTAAAGCCAGATACGTTTACGCCCAATTTACGCATCCTCTCTATCGATTTAGAAACTACGATGAAAGCGGACAATATTTTGTCGGCTGCATTTTATGCTGATGACTTTCAATTGGTATTGATGCAGGGGGAAGGTGTAGATAGTGAGGGGCTTGAATATGTGGTTGATGAAAAGGCTTTGTTACAGCGTTTTATTCAAGTGGTTGCGGATTATGACCCCGATGCGTTTATTGGTTGGAACGTAGTCGGTTTTGATTTTCGGGTACTACAAAAGCGTGCTGAAGCACTGCGTATTCCGCTTGTTCTAGGTCGTGACCGGTTGCCTTTGAAACTACATGAATCGGCTCAGGGTAAGCTGTTCGTGCGTATGGCAGGGCGAATAGTGTTAGATGGTATAGATACCTTAAAAGGTGCAACTTATCAGTTTGAAAGTTTTGCTTTAGAAAATGTTGCCCGGGAGATGCTAGATCGAGGTAAGTTGATAGACCATGTCGATGATCGTGGCGATGAAATACAACGGTTGTTTAGAGAAGATAAAGAGGCTTTAGCCCGTTATAACTTAGAAGATTGCCGATTGGTTTGGGAGATATTTGAGCATGCTGATCTGATTAATTACCTTCTTGAACGCGCACGTCTAACAGGATTGGCTCTTGATAAAGTAGGAGGCTCTGCGGCTGCATTTGATAACCAGTATCTTCCTCTGTTACATCGTTCAGGTTATGTAGCTCCCCAATATGCCTCAGGGATGTCTGGGCTTAGTGCGCCTGGTGGTTATGTAATGGACTCGCTTCCAGGCTTGTATAGACAGGTTCTGGTTTTAGACTTTAAAAGCCTGTACCCGAGTATTATTCGTACCTTTAAAATCGACCCTTATGGTTTAGCTGAAGGACTTAAAGAGGGAGCGGAGGCTGAAGATTTAGTTCCCGGCTTTAACCACGCAATCTTTTCGCGTAGTAAGACGATTTTACCTCAGTTGATCGAAAAGCTTTGGGCGGCGCGAGATCAAGCTAAGCAGTTAAAGAACGCTGCATTATCCCAAGCGATCAAGATTATTATGAACTCCTTTTATGGTGTTTTAGGTTCGAACGTTTGCCGTTTTTTTGATCAACGCCTCTCGAGTTCGATCACCTTGAGGGGACATGAAATCCTGACTAAGACGCGCGATCATATCGAATCAGAATTCGGTTTTAAGGTGATTTACGGTGATACCGATTCTGTTTTTGTATGGTTAGGCGATGATTTTCCAGAAGAGCAAGCTAACAGTAAAGGTCGTGCTGTAGCAGAACACCTCAATAGCTGGTGGCGTGAAAACCTACAAGAGCGTTTCGAGCTAGATAGTCAGTTAGAGATCGAGTACGAGACGCACTATTGTCGGTTTTTAATGCCGACTATGCGCCATTCAGACAAAGGTACTAAGAAGCGTTATGCAGGACTTAAGCGCTCAGGGAGTGGGTCGACCCAGATGGTGTTTAAAGGTTTAGAAAACGTACGTACTGATTGGACGCCTCTAGCACGTGAACTTCAAGAGCAGCTGTATGAACGTATTTTCTTAGGACAAGAGTGGAAGACGCTACTTAAATTAACGGTCGAAGATTTATTAGCGGGTAATTTAGATCACAAGCTCATCTATCGAAAACGTATACGTCAGCGTTTGGATCAGTATGTGAAGAATAAACCACCTCATGTTCAGGCGGGTTTGAAAGCAGAGTATGGGTACCAAGCCAAAGGTCAACCGAGCCCGTATCGGTCAGGTTCGTATGTTGAATATATGATGACTGTTAATGGCGCAGAAGCCATTGAATTTATGAGTTCGCCTTTAGATTATCAGCATTATGTGGATAAGCAGGTGAGGCCTGTGTGTGAGACGATCTTGCAGTTTTTAGATGAAGACTTCGATGATCTCACAGCGCCACAGCATTCACTTTTTTAGCAATGCTGTTAGGCTTTGACATCTATCTGGGTGCCTAGCGGGCTCAGTGGATCGACTCTAAGTTTACCAGGTGCAGTGACTTCCAAAAGCTGCATCACTTGCTCGCCCGTCTGTTCGAGCTGATCTTTAGCCATCTCGGCTGATTTAACTGCATGAGTTGTTTGAGACTGTTGCGTTGACATTGCTGTCGCTGCAGCAGTGATTTCATTTGATTCCATAACATCATCCTATAGTCCGATTACGACAGTTATCTGTAATCCGTTCACAGGTGTCGGTGTTTGATGAAAAAATACTTACATTAATCTATCGGCTTGGAATGATTTGGCTTTAGCTTATTTTCATCTATTTAGCTAATTAAGTACTTTTGGGTAGGTTCTTAATGATAATAGTTATCAATAATTAACTGGTGCATGCTTGGATTTCACTTAATGTGTTGTGATAAATAAAAAGGAATAATAAAAATGCTTAAAAAGATTATGGGTGCAGTAGCGGTATCTTCATTATTAGGTGCTGTAAACGTGTCTGCCGCGGGTAATATTGCGGTTGAAGAATCAGTCAAACTGAATGTAAAACCATCTGCTGTATGGGCGTTGTTAGGGGATTATAACGGCTTGTATCGTTGGCACCCTGCGGTTGCTTCCAGTGACAGAGATAATGAAGTACGCGTACTGACATTGGGTAATGGTGCTCAAATTACTGAGACTTTATTGAGTAAGGATGAAGGAAAGCGTAGTTATCGTTATCAAATCAATAAATCGCCCTTGCCTGTGTCTGATTATGAATCAGAAATTCAGGTTAAGTTAGATGGCCAAGGCGGCTCGATTGTCGTTTGGAGTTCTAGCTTTAATGCTGCAGGTGCTTCAGATGCAGAAGCAGAAAAAACAATTCGTGGCGTTTATCAGGCGGGCTTACAGAATTTAGATAAGCTATATAACTGAGTTCTTTGGTGGTCATAGAACAAAAAAAGCCACCTAAAGAGGTGGCTAAAGCAATAAAGATATAGAGCTACATATCTTTAAGGATAAAGATTACAAGTACGCAGGGGCCATGAGCTCCCATTTGTAATTTTTGTCCGATGTCCGCGCTACGGGATGGGCCAGTAATCATATTGACCGTGCGCGGCATTTCATCAGGGTTCTGTTCGCGAACCATCTGCCAAGCATCTTCGTAGCTACCGACGATCGTCGATTCACGCAATAAGACGAGATGGCAATCCGGTAGGAAATTCAATGTCGTCGGGCTCTCTGGACGGGAATACATCATCAGAGTGCCTGTTTCTGCGATACCTGTCATCGAGGTGGTTAAGCTTGCAACATCACCTGATTGTGCAACTCGCTGCTCACGTTTTATATCGCCTAAGGCAGACCAATCTAGTTCGTTTAAGCAATCGTCACTTGCACTAACAAGAGATTTTAAATCATGTTTATTTAGCCACTCAGCAACAGCAGCAGGCAGATGGTTCATTGAATTAATGTCGATTAGCTCAGCCGCTGCACCGCTTGCCATATCTCGAAACAGTTGGATCTGACCTGCTTTATCTAGCTGACTACGCTTAGGGATAATAGTCGCTTTATGTGCATTGATACGACGTGTAGCTGCCGCTTTCTGTGCGGGCGTTGCTTCACCACGCTGTAAGCCGCGGCGGATGTTGCCCAGTATTTCTGCTTTGCTCATCTTATTTCTCCGCCTGTTTGTGGGCTTTCCATTGATCCATAAAGGTCTTGCCTTGAGGTGCTGGCATATCACGCCAATCAGTCCAGCCTCCGGCTAACGGCATTTTCTTGATACGGCCTTTCTTGCCAGCGAGTTTGTTCATAAACCAAGCGGAGCTTCTTGCTAACCAGCGGTATAGGGCAGGGCGTTTGGCAAAAAATGCCCAGCCAGCAATGCCAAACCTGACTGCTTTGGGTGTTAAGTGTTTTTCAAACTCTTTCTCTCTCCAGTGGCGCATCAATTTTGGAAGCGGAATACGTACGGGACATACTTCTTCGCACTTACCACAAGATGTTGATGCGTTTGGTAGATGAGCAGCTTTATCAATGCCGATCATCTTGGGGGTTAAAACAGAACCCATAGGGCCCGGGTAAACCCAACCATAAGAGTGGCCACCAACAGCACCGTATACGGGGCAATGGTTCATACAAGAAGAGCATCGGATACAGCGAAGCATATCTTGAAACTCTGTACCCACCATCTCGCTGCGGCCGTTATCAACTAACACCACATGGAAGTTTTCTGGTCCGTCCTGATCTTCAGCGCGTTTTGGTCCTGTGGATAACGTGTTGTATACCGTAAATTCCTGACCTGTTGCAGAACGAGCCAGTAGTCGAAGGAACAGGCTCATATCCTCCAGCGTAGGTACGACCTTCTCGATGGAGGTAATCACAATGTGAGTTTTTGGTAGGGTCTGAGTCAGATCACCGTTACCTTCGTTGGTCACGATGATGGTTGAGCCAGTTTCTGCTACCAGAAAGTTGGCTCCTGTAAGCCCAACATCAGCACCTACGAATTCCTTTCTCAGTACTTCGCGAGCTTCCTTCATCAACGCCTGTGGATCTTCTGTTTTCGGGCGCTTGTGATGTTCGTGGAAGGTTTCGGATACATCATTAACATTCAGGTGAATTGCTGGCGCAATAATATGGCTCGGATGATCATCACGAAGCTGTAGGATGTATTCCCCCAAATCTGTCTCGACAGGGCGTACACCGTTCGCTTCAAGGTATTCATTTAGGCCAGTTTCTTCCGAAACCATCGACTTACCTTTAGTGATGGTCTTGGCGTTTACCTGTTTGCAAATATCGAGAATAGTTTGGTTGGCATCGTCACCTGTTCTACACCAGTGAACATGACCACCATTTTTAACAACGTTATCTTCAAACTGTTCCAGATAGATATCTAGATTCTGAATAATGTGGTTTTTCAGATCACGTGCTTCATCACGCAGATCGTCAAACTCTGGTAGGCGCTTGATTGCATTAGCACGGTTAACTGGGAAGCCGTGTTTAAATTGACCTAGGGCTTCTTGAAGTTCTACGTTATGTAGCGCTATACGAGCGTTTTCTTTAAATTCTGGGCTTTTAATATGCATCGTGTATTACCCCGCGCTCAGTTCAGAGGCTAGCTCATATTCTGCTTCGCCAATGGCTGGCGTATCAGTCATACCAGCTAAAATCTCAACTACATGACGTGCTTCGATTTTCTTGCCTTCGCGTTTAAGCTTGCCGGCCATATTCAATAGGCAACCTAAATCACCGCCGACTAAAGTGCTCGCACCGGAATCGCTGATATATTCAGTTTTGTTAGACACCATGCGGTTGGATATATCTGGATATTTAACGCAGAAGGTGCCGCCGAAGCCGCAGCAGGTTTCTGATTCTTCCATCTCGTTGAGAGTTAAATTCTCAACCTTAGAAAGCAGCTTACGTGGTTGCTGTTTAACGCCGAGTTGGCGAAGACCAGAGCATGAATCGTGGTAGGTGATTGTGCCTTCAAATGCGGCATTGATGCGGTCGAAATCGACTACGTCAGTTAGGAATTGGGTGATCTCAAATGCGCGCGCTTTAAGATCCAATGCGCGTGCTTTCCAAGGGTCATTTTCGTCAAAAACCTCTGGGTAATAATGTAGCATTCCGATACATGAACCGGATGGCCCAACGACATATTCATAGCCATCAAAAGCTTCAATCGTTTTTCTAGCAATTTCAGCAGTGGTTGCTTTATCACCTGAGTTATATGCAGGTTGGCCGCAACAGGTTTGTGTTTCTGGCACTTCTACTGTGCAGCCTGAAGCTTCAAGTAGTTTTACGGTTGCGAATGCAACGCTAGGTCTAAACATATCTGCTAGACAGGTTACAAATAAACCGACTTTAGGATTCTGATTTGGCATGAATGTCATCGCTATATTGGTCAGCTCTACCTGATAAGGAATCAGGATCTCACGTCACTGACGTTTCTTATTTTTCTTCAGGTTCTAGTGCCTGAAGTTTTATCTGTTATCCAAAAGATAGTTAAGAGATGGCACAAAGGAAATGCTAAACTGATAACTGGTCTGACCAAGAAGTGGTGTGAGGTATGCGGTGTGACAGTAAAAGATGCAAATTTAAGTCAGAAGCTCAGTTCTGAGCTTCAGAGTCAAATTTTGTATGGCGATATATGCCCAGGCGAGAAACTGCCATCTCAGCGCGTATTGGCAGAGCGATATAGCCTTTCTAGAGCAACGGTTCGTGAAGCTGTACAAGATCTTGAATTAAAGGGCATTATCGAAACTTATCATGGTGGTGGGAGCTTGTGCAGGAACTTGCTCGAAAGTCATTTTTCCATGCCCTCTGAAAGCATTGGCGATAACTTTGAGTTTCAGGTTCAAGTGATGGAAATGAGGGCAGCATTGGAAGGGGAGGCAGCTTACTACGCTGCTTTGCGTGCATCTGATGAGCAACTCGATCGAATTGGACAAGAGTATGCAGCCATGCAGGTGCGTAGTAGTGGTAATACGACCCTAGCTAAAGCCAAAGCTGATCTCAGGTTTCATATGATGATTGCGGAAGCCAGTCATCATCTACTGGTTATCTCTTTTAGTCAGATTTTCTATAACCGTTACTTTAATGCCATATATGGCGTGTTAGATCGTACTCTCAAAAAGTTTGGCCGTTATCCTGATGGAATTAGTGCGCAACATACACAAATCTTTCAGGCGCTAATTAATAGGGATGCTAAGTTAGCGCGTAAAGTTGCGACTGAACATATTGACTACACTAGAAGGCAATTAGAAGCTTCTTAACCGCTTGATATTGGTGATAATCTTAATTAACCAAACCTAAAAAATGCTCCTATACTTTCTTAGTGTTGTATAAAGGCTGGAAGGGTGGGGAATGCAGGTTCGTAAGTCGTTGGTGTGGAAAATAATATTTCCTGTCCTGTTGGTAATGGCATTGCTGGTCATCGCCATTTTGTACTACTTACCGAAAGTCATTACACAACAAGCTATTGATGAAGCTCAGACCAGAGCAGAAGAAACAGTAGAGCAATTTAAACGCTTAAGAGGGTATTACACTGAAAATGTAGTAGGTGAAGTGCTCTTACATTCTGATATTGATGTCACAACTGATCATAAAAGCACATCAAATACTATTCCTTTACCAGCAACCATGGTGCATGAACTGAGCGAGCAATATTCGCAACAAGGTACTAGCATCAAGTTATATAGTTTTTTCCCCTTTCCAAATCGTGCAGAGCGGCAACTAGACGAGTTTGCTAAGCAAGCTTGGCATTATCTTAATGAAAATCCGCAATCTGAATATATAAAGGTTTTAAAGAACGAAGCTGGTGCCAGTATTGTGCGTGTTGCTATTGCTGATACCTTGGTTGCTGATACGTGTGTGAGATGCCACAACAGTCATCCCTTTTCTCCAAAGGTAGATTGGCAACTTGGAGATGTTAGAGGAATATTAGAAGTCGATAGTATCATTGAGCCAGCTATTAAAAGTGGTGAGGCCCTAGGCATGAAGCTGGCTTTGATGGTCTGCGCGGTCATCGCTTTCCTCGTCATGTTGATTTACGTAATCCATCATTATCTATTTCAGATTCCATTGCATAAATTAGCCATGTTGTTGGAAACTTCGACTGATCACAATACAAAAAGAGAGGGAGACGAGTTATCGGAATACTCAGCGATGAATTATCCCGATAATCATGAGCATGATGAAATAAGTTTTCTTTATTATAAGTTCTCTCAACAGCATGAACGTTTGGATGCTAATGCCCAAGCGATGCGCGAATACCAAGAAAAGCTGGAAGCCGAAGTTAAGCTGAATGAGCAGTTGTTAGAAGAAAGAGAAGCTCAGTTGAGTGAAACTCAGGATCAGTTGGATGCTACTCAAAAAGAGTTACTGCAAAGCGAAAAACTATCTGCATTAAAGCGCCTCGTTAGCAGTATTGGGCATGAAGTGAGTACGCCATTAGGTGTTTCTAAAACAGCGTCATCATTTTTAACTGAGGAAACTGATGAGGTTATGAACAGTTTCCTAAACAATACGATGACACGTACGCAATTTGAAAAGTTCTTATCGGATACTCACGAAGCAGGTGAGCTTTTAACTTCAAATTTAACCCGAGCGCATGATTTGATGCTTGCGTTCAAGCAAATAGCTGTTGATCAGATTAGTGAGCAAAAGAGGGATATAAATCTAAGAGAATATATTCAAGATGTGTTGTTAAGTTTAAAACCCTCTTACAAGAACGCTCCTGTTGAAGTTGTGAATAATATTGATCTTGATATCGAATTAAATGTAGATGCTGGGGCTATTGCACAAATTGCGACGAATTTAATGACCAATTCATTGATGCATGGTTTTAAAGATGGAACGGTTGCCGGTACTATAACGTTTAGCAGTGAGATAAGGCCCGAAGAATACGTGCTTATTTACGAAGATGACGGTGAAGGTATCACTGAAGAAGTACAACAGCATGTCTTTGAGCAGTTTTATACAACTCGGCAAGGTTCAGGAGGAACGGGTATGGGGATGTATATTATCCATGAGCTTGTTAATAACAGACTGCTTGGCGTTATCAAATTTAGTAGTAACGAAGGTAAAGGAATCAATATCCGAATCTCTCTACCGAAGTCTTCTGGCTCCGAATAGATCCTCATTGCACATAGTCCTAGCTCCTTTTCTTTGATTGACCTATAATCGCGCCAACTTACAACGTACTTGGTTTGTACGGTAAGTAATTTGTATCGAATATAAGTGGCCTTACGTATGGGTCACCACTGAAATCAAGGAAATAACATGCCTGTAATTACCCTACCAGATGGTAGCAAACGCGAGTTTGCTAACCCTGTTACTGTATTTGAAGTTGCTGCTGATATTGGCGCTGGTTTAGCTAAAGCTGCATTAGCCGGTAAAGTTGACGGTAAAGAAGTTGATACCTCTTTCACTATTGAAAATGATGCTGATCTAGCCATCATCACTGCGCGTGATGAAGAAGGTCTAGAAGTTATCCGTCACTCTACTGCTCATTTGATGGCTATGGCTGTGCAAGAGTTGTTCCCTGGTGCTCAGGTAACGATCGGGCCTGTTATTGAAGATGGTTTCTATTATGACTTTGCTTACGAGCGTCCATTTACACCAGAAGATCTAGAAAAGATCGAAAAGAAAATGGCCGAGCTAGTTAAGCAGAACCTACCTGTTACTCGTTCCTTGATGAGTCGTGATGAAGCGACCAAAATGTTTGATGAGATGGGTGAGAAGTACAAAGTTGAGTTGCTTCAAGCTGTTCCAGATGACGAAGATCTATCTTTTTACTCTCAAGGCGAATTCATCGATCTATGTCGTGGCCCACACGTTCCGTCTACTGGCCACATCAAAGCATTTAAACTGATGAAAGTTGCTGGTGCATACTGGCGCGGTGATTCTAACAACGAGATGCTACAGCGTATTTACGGTACTGCGTGGGGCGACAAAAAAGCACTTAAAGCTTACCTGCACCGTCTAGAAGAAGCAGAGAAGCGCGACCACCGTAAACTAGGGAAACAGTTAGATCTGTTCCACCTGCAGGAAGAAGCACCGGGCATGGTATTCTGGCATCCTAAAGGTTGGGCACTTTATCAGGGTATTGAGCAGTACATGCGTCAAAAGCTTCGTCCGCGCAAGTACGTAGAAGTTAAGACTCCTCAGGTTGTAGAGCGTACTCTTTGGGAAAAATCAGGTCACTGGGAAAAATTCTCTGAAGAGATGTTTACCACGCATTCTGAGAACCGTGATTTCGCCGTGAAACCAATGAACTGTCCATGTCACGTTCAGGTGTATAATCAGGGTATTCGCTCTTATCGTGATCTGCCATTGCGTATGGCTGAGTTTGGTTCTTGCCACCGTAATGAACCATCTGGAGCGCTGCACGGTATCATGCGTGTTCGTGGCTTCGTTCAGGACGATGGTCATATTTTCTGTGCTGAAGATAGTATTCAGAGTGAAGTATCTGAGTTCATTGATTTCCTACACGAAGTGTATGCGGATTTTGGTTTCCAGGAAATTCAGTACAAGCTATCTACTCGTCCTGAGAAGCGTGTTGGTAGTGATGAAGTTTGGGATAAATCTGAGAAGGCTTTGGCTGATGCATTGGATAATGCTGGTCTTAAATGGGATCTGTTGCCGGGTGAAGGTGCGTTTTATGGTCCTAAGATCGAATTCTCTCTGAAGGATTGTCTTGGTCGAGTTTGGCAGTGCGGTACAGTTCAGGTTGATTTCTCTATGCCGGGTCGCCTTGGTGCTCAGTTTGTAAACGAGCAAGGTGAGCGTGAAACACCAGTGATGATTCACCGTGCAATTCTGGGTTCATTCGAGCGATTTATCGGTATTCTGATCGAAAACTATGCGGGTGCATTACCAACTTGGTTGGCGCCGGTACAAGCGGTTGTGATGAATATTACGGACAAACAAGCTGATTATTGTCAAAAAATTGTTCAAAATCTTGAAAATCAAGGATTCAGAGCCGAGTCAGACTTGAGAAATGAGAAGATCGGCTTTAAAATTCGCGAGCGTACTTTACAGAAGGTGCCTTACCTTCTTGTAATAGGCGATAAAGAAGTAGAGGCGGGTGAGGTTGCTGTACGTACACGTGCGGGTGAAAACCTAGGCGCTATGCCTCTAGAAAAATTTGTAAACCTTCTTAGCAGTGATGTCGCTAAGAAAGGTCGTCAGGACTCATAAGTCTAAAAACAGTCAGGAGATAAGACTATCAGGCGTGATAACAGAAGGGGCGCTCGCAGAGAAGAGCCCATGATCAATGAGAATCTACTGAAAGTAACTAAACAGTGCAGGCTTATTGGTCCAGACGGAACACAGATTGGCATCGTACCGGTAAATGACGCTCTTGTGGCAGCACAAGAAGCGGGACTTGATCTGGTGAAAATTTCTGAAGCTGATCCCATCGTTTGTAAAGTGATGGATTATGGCAAGCATCTTTATGAGCTGAAAAAGCAAAAGAATGAAGCCAAGAAAAAACAGCATCAGGTCCAGATCAAGGAAGTGAAATTCCGTCCTAATACGGAAGAAGGGGATTATCAGGTCAAGCTACGCAACCTGATACGTTTCCTTGAAGCAGGAGATAAAGCCAAGATAACTTTGCGTTATCGTGGTCGTGAGATGGCCCATCAGGAACTGGGTATGCAGTTGCTCCAACGAATCGAGAAAGATTTGGAAGAGTTAGTAACTGTAGAGCAGCGTCCTAAGATGGAAGGCCGTCAACTGGTCATGGTCTTAGCTCCGAAGAAGAAAAAGTAACTCGTTACTTTACTTAACCCGTGACTGACTTGTAAAAGTTGGCTACGGGTTTTGTCGTTTGTTTCGGGTGAAAAAAAATTAACGAATGCGTGGAGATTTTAGTAATGCCTAAGATGAAATCTAATAGTGGTGCGGCTAAGCGTTTTAAGAAAACCGCTAACGGCTTCAAACACAAGCAGTCTTTCACTAGTCACATTCTGACTAAGAAATCTACTAAGCGTAAGCGTCAGCTTCGCCCTATGCTGCAGGTACACGCTGCAGACAAGGCGTTGGTTCGTCGCATGCTGCCTTATATTTAATCGATTTTTTAGCTAACAGAATTTAGAGGAAGAAAGACATGGCTCGCGTAAAACGTGGTGTTGTTGCTCGTCGTCGTCACAAGAAAGTCCTGAAAAAAGCAAAAGGTTATTACGGTGCTCGTAGCCGTGTATTCCGCGTTGCTAAACAGGCGGTAATCAAAGCTGGTCAATATGCATACCGTGACCGCCGTCAGCGTAAGCGTCAGTTCCGCGCATTGTGGATTGCACGTATCAACGCTGGTGCTCGTATCAACGGTTTGTCTTACAGCCGTTTCATTGCTGGTCTGAAAAAGGCTAACATCGAGATCGACCGTAAGGTTCTAGCTGATCTTGCTGTTCACGAAGCTGGCGCATTTGCTGCAATCGTAGAGAAAGCTAAAGCTTCTCTAGCGTAAGCTAGCACCCAGTGTCGTGTAAGCGACTACTTTGAGATAGGGGAAGGGTGCGAACTCTTCCCCTATTTTTTCGGTTATTTTGCCCAGTTTTCTGCGGAACATTTGGCAAAGTAACTGATTACTAACCAATTACCGTACTTATCCTTCTATTCGGAGCCGGATAATGGAAAACATTCAAAGCCTTTTGGCAGCAGGTACTGAAGCTGTCGCTACGGCAACTACTACTCAACAGTTGGACGACGTTCGCGTTCAGTACTTGGGTAAAAAAGGTGAACTTACTGCATTATTAAAAGGCTTAGGCAAGCTATCTGCAGAGGAACGCCCGCAAGCAGGTGCTAAAATCAACGAAGCTAAACAAGCGCTTCAAGAAGTTATTAATGAGCGCAAAGCTGCACTAGAATCAGCGGCTCTAGAAAGTAAGCTAGCAGCTGAAACGATTGATGTAACTTTACCGGGGCGTGGTCAAGCACTAGGTGGTTTGCACCCTGTGACTAAAACCATGGAACGAATTGAAGAGTTTTTCGGCGGTATCGGCTATACGGTAGAAGAAGGTCCAGAAATCGAAGATGATTATCACAACTTCGAAGCCCTAAATATTCCTTCTCATCATCCGGCTCGTGCTATGCACGACACATTCTATTTTAATGCGAATACATTGCTGCGTACGCACACTTCAGGTGTTCAGGTGCGTACAATGGAATCGCAAGAACCACCACTACGTATTATCTGCCCAGGCCGTGTCTATCGCTGTGACTACGACCAAACCCACTCTCCAATGTTCCATCAGGTTGAGGGTTTGATTGTCGATAAAGATATCAGCTTTGCTGATCTAAAAGGCACGCTAGAACAGTTCCTACGTGAATTCTTCGAAGAAGATGTTCGTGTGCGTTTCCGTCCATCTTACTTCCCGTTCACGGAGCCTTCTATTGAAGTAGATATCGACCGTGGCGATGGTAAATGGTTGGAAGTACTAGGTTGCGGTATGGTGCATCCTAAAGTATTTGAAGCTTCAGGTATCGACCCTGAAGAGTACACCGGCTTTGCTTTCGGTATGGGTGTAGAGCGTTTGGCTATGTTGCGTTACGGCGTAAATGACCTGCGTCTATTCTTTGAAAACGACCTGCGTTTCCTGAATCAGTTCAACTGATCACGACAACGTTTTAAGCGGTTATTAACAGGATTTTCGGGAAAGCAAAATGAAATTCAGTGAAAAGTGGTTACGTGAGTTGGTTAACCCTGCAATCAGTACGCAGGAGCTAGTTGATCAGGTCACAATGGCAGGTCTGGAAGTAGATGAAGTTGAAGCTGCAGCGAAAGATTTTACCGGTGTTATCGTAGGTGAAATTCTAACGGCTGAGCAGCACCCAAATGCAGACAAACTTCAGGTTTGTACAGTAACTAATGGTAGTGAAGTCGCGCAGGTCGTGTGTGGTGCACCTAACGCGCGTGCCGGTTTGAAAACAGCATTCGCTACTGTGGGCGCGGTATTACCAACCCCAGATGGTAAAGAGTTTAAGATTAAGAAAGCGAAACTACGTCAGGTAGAGTCTTTCGGCATGCTATGTGCGGAAGATGAGCTAGGTATTTCAGATGATCACGACGGTATCATGGAGCTTCCAGCTGATGCACCTGTAGGTACTTGTATTCGTGAATACCTGAACCTCGATGATAAAGTAATCGATGTAGATTTAACGCCTAACCGTGGTGACTGCTTAAGTATTTCAGGTTTAGCTCGTGAAGTGGGTGTGTTAAATAAAGCGCCTGTCACTTTTGTTGCAGACAAGGCAACTGAAGCTACTATTGATGCTACTTTTCCTGTAGAACTTAAAGATGCTACTGACTGTCCTCGTTATGTCGGTCGAGTTATTCGTGGTATCAATCCACAAGCAGAAACACCTCTGTGGATGAAACAGAAGCTAGAGCGTTCTGGTGTACGTAGCATTGATCCGGTTGTAGATGTAACGAACTATATTCTGCTAGAGCTTGGTCAGCCAATGCACGCTTTCGATCTGGATAAACTATCTGGTGGTATCGTGGTTCGTCGTGCAGAGCAGGGTGAAAAGCTTACGCTTCTAGACGGTCAAGAAGTTGAGCTTAATGCTGATACATTAGCAATTACTGACGCAAATGGCCCTGTTGCAATGGCTGGTATCATGGGTGGTGAGCCGACCAGCGTTACTTCTGCAACACAGAATATTTTCCTAGAAAGTGCATTCTTCAATCCGATCTCGATTGCTGGCCGTGCACGTTCTTATGGTTTGCATACAGATTCTTCTCACCGTTTTGAGCGTGGTGTAGATTGGCAGCTTCAAAATCAAGCGATTAACCGTGCTACTGAGCTTCTACTTGAGATCGTAGGTGGTGAAGCAGGTCCAGCTGTTGAAACTGTTAATCAGGATGAGTTACCAGCAGCGCGTCAGGTATTCTTGCGTCATAGCAAAGTTAATGCGATGTTAGCGTTTGAAATGCCGGCTGCTGAGATTGAAGAGATCTTAACTCGCCTTGGTTTGGTCGTAGAGAAAACTTCTACTGAAGGTGAGTGGCACGTTTCTGTTCCATCTTATCGCTTTGATATCGCAATTGAAGTCGATCTGATCGAAGAGTTGGCACGTGTATACGGCTACAACAATCTACCTGTTCGTACGCCAACAGCGTCTATGCCAATTAAGGCAAACGATGAAACTAAAGTGACAATCCAGAATGTCCGTCGTGCATTGATTGCACGTGGCTATCAGGAAGCGATCACTTACAGCTTTATCGAAGCGGGTCTACAAAAGCAGTTCGATGACCAATTTGAAGGTATCGCATTAGCTAACCCAATTTCTGCTGAAATGGCTGTGATGCGTACATCGATCTGGCCAGGTCTAGTAAAAGCGTTGCAGTACAACCAGAACCGTCAGCAAGCACGTGTTCGCCTATTTGAGAGCGGTCAACGCTTCTTACCAACATCTGGTGATGAGATCATTCAGGAAAATGTAGTGGCTGGTTTGTTGGCTGGTGCACGAGACCCTGAAGGTTGGAATGCAGGTAAAGATCAAGTTGATTTCTTTGATATCAAAGGTGATCTAGAGAGCTTGCTTTCATTGGGCGGCGCTGAAGGAGACTTCTCGTTTGTGGCTGATCGTCATGTTGCTTTGCACCCAGGTCAGACTGCGCGTATTGAGCGTAATGGCGAAAAAGTAGGTTACATTGGTGCATTGCATCCTAACTTGGTTAAAGAGTTAGGTCTAAATGGTGCTGTGTATCTTTTCGAGATTAACCAAGCTGCTTTGACTCAAGGCAAACTGCCTCGCTACCAAGAAATTTCTAAATTCCCAGAGTCTCGTCGTGATCTAGCACTTATTGTAGATGAAGGCGTTGCTTTTGATTCAGTGCGTCAATTGGCTGAAAAAGAAGCGGGTGAATTCGTTAAAGAAGTAACACTTTTTGACGTTTACCAAGGCCAAGGTATTGAAAAAGGTAGAAAAAGTCTTGCTGTGGGCTTGACGTGGCAGCATCCTTCGCGCACTCTTAATGATGAAGAAATAAACAGCGCCACAAGTGCGGTTATTTCTGCACTAGCCAGTGAGTTTGGTGCCTCATTGCGAGAATAAGCAGCGAAAGGTGATTTATCATGGGCTCGTTAACAAAAGCTGAAATGGCGGAACGCCTGAACGAAGAGCTAGGATTAAACAAACGTGAAGCCAAAGAGATGGTGGAGACGTTCTTTGATGAAATCCGGGCATGTCTGGCTGCTAACGAGCAGGTAAAATTGTCCGGCTTCGGTAACTTTGACCTTCGCGATAAGCGTCAAAGGCCGGGCCGGAATCCTAAAACTGGGGAAGAAGTGCCTATCTCGGCTCGCCGTGTTGTAACCTTCCGTCCAGGTCAGAAACTGAAGGACCGTGTCGAAACCTATGCTGGAGACACCCCAGAGTAACGATCCCAACCCAATCCCGGGTAAACGTTATTTTACAATTGGCGAAGTTGCTAAGCTTTGTGATCTCAAGGCGCATGTATTGCGTTATTGGGAGAAAGAGTTTTCACAAATCTCGCCTGTTAAGCGAAACAACCGCCGCTATTACCAGCGACAGGATGTTTTGTTGATTCGTCAGATCAAAAGCTTATTACACGATCAAGGTTACACCCTGAGTGGTGCTAAACAGTATCTTGCGGGTGATAATAATGAAGATGATCAAAGCCAATACAAGCAATTACTTCGACAGACGATTTCTGAATTAGAAGATCTATTGGAATCTATTAAGCGCTAGTGTTCTTTTAGTGCTTAATTTCACCCCTCTATTCAACGCCCGTTTTACTTATATAGTTTATTTATACTTACACTTTGGCACTGTTTCGCGCCTTAGTGGTTGGCTGAGCTCTATAGCTTGATTAGCATCTAGGTTGTTAAACAAGCTAGGATAGTAGAGATGGCGATTCTAAGAGTAGGTTTAGGGCATGACCAAGATGCTTCAGTGGCTGCGAGTGATGCGATGGAGCTCACACCTAAACCTGACTTGGTGATCTGCTTTGTTAGTTTCTCTTTAGATGTTGAGAAAGCCTACAATGACATTAGATCAGTTGTAGGAGATGACGTTCCTATTGTGGGCGGTAGTTCTTGGGGAGAAATCTCTAGCTTGAAACAAGGGCCTCAGGAGGCGAGCGTTGTTGTAATGACGCTACAGAGCGCTTATTTCAGTGTCGGTTTAGGCGTCGGTCAAAACCTATCAAAGCAACCTGAGCGAGCTGCTAAAGACGCGATTCGCGAAGCTTATTCAAACTTGCTCTCAAATCCCGCTGTCATGTCTTTGATGGCAATTGCCTTAGACAGCAAAGGGGCAAAAGAGGTCTCTAGAATAAAGCCCTGTATCAATATGGTCTTACCTGATGGAACTTCCGCTCAAGAAGAAGCTTTTTTACGTAGTCTCATTTTAGAAACTGGGACGGTCTCCCAAGTCATTGGTGGTTCAACAGCTACAGATTTCTCAGATGCTAAAAGTTATCAAATCAGCAATGGTGTTCATCAAGATTCTGCTGTTGTAGCGAGTTTTAGTAGTGGCTTAAAGATAGGCACGGCTATGGGCCATCCTTATGTGGCAGCTAATAAAGGCGCTGTAGTAACTCAGGCTAAAGGGCGGACTGTGCAGATGCTCAATGGTAAGCCAGCGACAGAAGTGCTTCAGAAGCTGTTAGGTGGGGAAGAGCTGACCCCTGAGCTATTTATTCAAAATCCTTTTGGCATTAAATCATCAGATGTATTTGCAGAGTACACAATCAAAAGTGCCCAACAGGTTCATGATGATGGTGGCGTGAGTTTTTATGCGGAAATTCCCAAAGGTGCATTTCTACGTGAAATGAAAACGGATGCTGAGATCGCGAGGGAGCGTTTCAAGGAAACGTTACAGAAGGCGATTATCGATGCCGGTAGTCCCAAGAAAATCGGCGCGGTGGTCATTTTTAACTGTATCTTACGTCACCTATTAAAAGCACGTTTAGAGGTGGATGATGTTTGCTTGGTTAAAGAGGTCTGTGGCGAAGATGTACCTGTTATAGGTTTTAATACATTTGGCGAGCAGGGAGCAACTCAGGGCGGTTCAATTGGTCACTATAACCAGACAGCAACCATCATGGTGATAGGGGAAGAGGTTATCACTCAATAAGCGGAAAAAATCTTTCCAGATTCAGAGTGTTCGGTTAAGATAACCGCCACTTGAAAGTGTTCATTTTCAAGATCTTAGTCGGGATGTAGCGCAGCTTGGTAGCGCACCTGCATGGGGTGCAGGGGGTCGTAGGTTCAAATCCTATCATCCCGACCATTTCTTAATAATACTATGATTTTTCTAAGCTAGCTCACTATGAGGTATTGGCGTTTGATGTTGTATGCCACATGCTCAAGGTTTATGGCATCCTGTCAGCGGTGAACAAATCTATTTTGTCGTGCCTTGTCCCTTTTATTTTGCATTGATCCATTTGAAGCGCGCTAAGATAGGGTGATGAGTAAGCTAATGTCATTATTTTAGAAGACAATTTTAAAAAATTATTTATGTGAATTTCTAAATGAGTAATAGCTATAGCAAAGAAAGTTTAAGTGAAATCGAACGCGTGACTTTAGGGCATTATGAATCGAATGCAGCGTCTTTCTGGCATGGTACTCGTGATCATGATGTTAGCCAGAATATTGATGCCTTATTAAGTGCATTACCACAACGAAAAGGGTTGGATATTTTAGATTTCGGTTGCGGGCCGGGCCGTGATCTTCTTTCTTTTAAGGCCTTAGGGCATTCTCCTACCGGGCTCGATGGAAGTAAGACTTTCTGTGAGATGGCCCGATTACATAGTGGCTGCCCTGTGCTGAATCAGTCGTTTTGTCATCTCGATTTAGGGGAAGAGTGCTTTGATGGAATTTTTGCTAATGCTTCTATGTTCCACGTCCCCAGTCAGATGCTCGGTGAGGTTTTGTCTAAATGCTATATTGCGTTGAAACCAAATGGCATCTTATTTACTTCAAATCCAAGAGGGGCGGCGGAAGGTTGGAATGGTGAGCGTTTTGGTCACTATATGGAGTTAGAGGTGACCGCTCAATATCTAGAGGGTGCAGGTTTTCGTATTCTTGACCATTATTATCGCCCAGAAGGTTTGCCTTGTGCGCAACAGCCTTGGTTGGCAATTGTCAGTCAGCGCTAAGGTTGTCGGTTTTTGCTAAAGAGGTCATATAGATTGAAGCAGTGCTCTCGGTGGCAGGGTAAAGGCCTTACTATAAGCTAAGGCCTGTCTGTTCTGTGCTTTTATAAGGTTACTGCTGCAAACCAACCAAAGGCGAGTAGTGGCAAGTTGTAGTGCAAGAATGTCGGTACGACCGTATCCCAGATATGATTGTGTTGCCCATCGACGTTTAAGCCTGATGTCGGGCCTAGAGTCGAGTCAGAC
This sequence comes from Neptuniibacter sp. SY11_33, assembly GCF_047778025.1. Lineage (GTDB taxonomy): Bacteria > Pseudomonadota > Gammaproteobacteria > Pseudomonadales > Balneatricaceae > Neptuniibacter. The sequence continues at coordinate 2,608,943 of NZ_CP180543.1, read as the reverse complement.
GCAGGGGAGCCGGCATCACCTAAAGCTGCAGCTGTGCCGACTAGAGCAACGATAGCTAAAGGGCTAAAGCCTAACTGAATAGCTAATGGTACGTAGATCGCTGCAATAATTGGGATTGTTGAGAACGATGAGCCTATGCCCATAGTGATCAATAAACCCACCAATAGCATCAAGAAGGCAGCTATCGGTTTATTTTGGCCTATAACGTCAACTGAACTTGTCACTAGCGCTGCGATATCACCGGTTTCTTTAAGCACCTCAGCAAAACCTGATGCGGCAATCATGATAAAGCCAATGGTTGCCATCATTTTCATCCCATCAGTTAAGACGCCGTCAGATTCTTTCCAGCGGATCACGCCAGTAACGGTAAATAGGATAAAGCCAAGCATGGCTCCCATGATCATGGAGTTGGTAACTAGCTGTGTTACGAAGGCTACACCGATTGCTACCAGAGCAACGACAATGCTCTTAAAATTAAAGTCATCAACGCTGTTTTCGACAGCTTTGATTTTTGACTGATCATATCGACGTTTTCCGCGATAACTGATGAACACGGCGATCAATAGTCCGCACAGCATGCCCGCAGCAGGTATGCTCATCGCTTGAATCACTGAGATGCCTGTTGTGTCTAGTCCGCCTTGACCGATATGTTTAAGTAGAATTTCGTTAAGGAATATTCCTCCAAACCCTACCGGCAGAAGCATATAAGGGGTTACTAGGCCAAAGGTCAGTACGCAGGCAATTAAACGTCGATCCAATTTCAGTTTGCTCATCGCTAGAAGCAAAGGCGGTATTAAAAGTGGGATGAACGCAATGTGGATCGGGATTAAGTTTTGTGACGAAATGGCTACCGCTAAGATAATTATGAGTAGTAGCGTCTTGATCTTATTAACCCGTGCAGGTGTAGGATCTTGCCCAATCACTGTTATTGCTTTATTCGCTAATAAGTGTGGCAGGCCTGATTGTGCAATTGCGACTGCAAAGCCACCTAGCAATGCATAGCTCAAGGCAACGCTTGCACCGCCGCCAATCCCAGCATTAAAAGCATTGATTGTAGCATCTAGGCTCAATCCTCCTGACAAGCCGCCGACAAGCGCGCCAATCAAAAGAGCAATAACCACATGGGTTCTAAAAAGGCTCAGTACCAACATGGTTAGCACTGCAATAATCACTGCGTTCATAGTTAAGCCTAGGGCTCCACATTTTTAAAAAAGGGCGCACCATGGGGGAAGGGCGTTGGGGAGTCAATATGTGAAATGCAAAACAGGTTTAGCAGCTAAAATTGATTTTTTCTCGCGCTTTTAGCCTAGTTTCTTTACGAAATTCAGGGCGAAAAACTACAGATAGAAGGGATTGGTCAGGGGGAGTTGAAATGTTGAGTTGAGGTCACGGCAATATAAAAGTGGCCTGTTATTTATCTGCCGTAACCTCCAACTAGATCGACTAGAAGCGGAAAGTATAAGCGGCTTTTACGTCAGGGCTGTTGTTGCGATCAACAATAGGGCTATCCTCTATCTCACTGCCCCAACCATTAACGCCTATACCCATCTGGATGGTTTGTTGTTTATCCACAACATAAAAAGCATCAACACCCGCTCGGTATCTCATACTGCTATCTACTTGGTATACAGCTCGTTGTGAAGTCGCTTCGTTCGATTTTACGCCGTAGTAGTAATTATTCAGATCGTCACTGCGCCAGTTCAGTTCTAAAGAGGGTTTTAGCATCCACTTGGCATTGAGCTGATAAGGTTTAGCCCAGCCGACAGATAGTTCATGTCCTTCGTGGGTGTCCGATATATCTGTTACAAAAGAGGCTGACAAGATACCGTAGTGTGTATCGAACGTTGCACTGACACCTGCTTCAAGTGCGCCATCACGTTCTTCCATGCCGTTGAGTATATTGGAATCATTCGCTTCGTAACCTTCGAAACGGTATTGACCTAATAGATTGACTTGGAATTTACTGTTGCCGTAAAGGGTGTATTGGGCTTTGTTTCCTGCTAACAAAAAGTTACCTTTCTGTGCGTATAAGCTAGGGAATACAGTGGTTTCAGTGCCTACACCTTTATATGCACTTTCATAACTTGTAACGCCGGCTCCGATACCAAAGATCCATTCCTCATCCGCTGCTGCGTTGAAGCTTAATAAAATGCCTGTGACTATCGCTATTTGTGATTTCAATTTATCTATCTCCTATAAAGGATATTCCTGAGCCAGTTTCAGTTACTCAATCAAGGAGAAGGGGAGTTCCTTTAAAAGAGTTAACCTGTGCTAACTTGAGGTTAAGGATGACAGTTTTGGGTTTACTCAAAAATTAGGGATTACAGATAGGTCAGTAGGTGTTTATCTATATTGCGAAAACAAAAAAAACTCCCCTTAAAGAGGAGTTTTTAGGTATTAGCGATCTACATACTATTAGCCGTAAGCAAAGGCGGGTAGCCAAGTGACCAACTGAGGCCAGAAGACGAGCATTACCAGCGCAGCTAGCTGCAGTAGGATGAACGGAATTACACCACGGTAGATTTGAGTAAGTTTTACCTCTGGTGGGCATACGCCTTTTAAATAGAACAGTGCAAAACCTACGGGCGGGGTGAGGAATGATGTTTGTAAGGCCATCGCAACGAGCATGACGAACCAAACCAATTCTGGGTTATCTACTACGCCATAGCCGTTAATATCTAAACCAAGTGCTGAAATTACTGGCGCTAATAGAGGCAGAATAATCAGCGTGATTTCTATCCAATCTAGGAAGAATCCCAGCAAGAATATAATCAGCAGAATAAACGCGACAATGCCGTAATCACCGAATGGAAGTCCTGTTAAGAAGCTTTCGATCAGCTCATCACCACCCAATTCACGTAATACGAGTGCAAAGCAGGTAGCGCCGATAAAGATGGCAAAAATGTAGGCAGTTGTATTGTAAGTACCGTGTAGCACTTCTTTTAATACTTTAAAATTGTATTTGCGGTTATACAAAGCCAGTAAGGTTGCGCCAAATGCGCCAACCCCTGAGGCCTCTGTTGGCGTTGCTATACCAGCGAATATGGAACCCAAAACAACAAAGATAAGTAGTACTGTTGGGGTGATCGCTTTTAATACCTTGATTACCGTATTCATGGTAACAGGCTGGACCCCCTTAGGGACTGGGGCCGCTTCAGGATTAATAAAGCCTGTGATCAGGATATAGGCGATATACAAACCGCCCAAAATTAGACCTGGGAAGACCGCACCCATAAATAGATCACCAACAGACAAACCTAATTGGTCGGCCATGATCACCAGCATAATACTTGGCGGTATTAAAATACCTAAAGTGCCAGCACTCGCGATTGTGCCTAACGCAAGCGGTAGTGAGTAACCTTGTTTTTGCATCGACGGTAATGACATCATCGCTAGCAATACGACGGACGCACCGATAATGCCAGTGGATGCCGCAAGGATAATACCTATTACTGTGACTGTGATTGCTAGACCACCGCGTACTTTGCCGAAGAGTTCCTGTAGGGACTCCATTAACTGTTCCGCAACGCCAGATTTATCCAGCATGTTACCCATAAAAATAAACATGGGTAGGGCGACAAGTATCCAGTTGTCCATAATTTTATATAGACGGTTTACAACAAGACCGAGCGTGGTGAAATCTAGACCAGTGATGGTGCCGAGGTATAGATCAGATAGATAACCTACCAGCGCGAAAATAACACCAATACCACCTAACACGTAGGCAACAGGGATACCCGTAAAGAGCAACGCGATGAAAGATAGAAACATCGCAATGACAAGAATTTCATTAATTTCCATTAGTGCTTACCTCGCGCCAGAAAACAGATATCTCGTAGGCAGCGAGATATACAAGCTATAAACAGTAGGCCGAAACTTATGGGGATAACTGATTTGATCAACCAGCGGTAAGGTAGGCCTGAAGGCGCATCAGAATGTTCATTGATTTTCCAAGCGGAGTAGACAAATTCCAAACTGTGGATAAAGACGACCGCAATGAAAGGAAATACAAGGAAGAGCATTCCAAATATTTCAATCCAAGCTTTCTTTCGGGGGCTAAATTTTCCATATAAAAGGTCAACACGAATGTGTGCATTGTTGACTTGTGCATAGGCTAGTCCAAACATGACACCAATTGCATATAGGTGCCATTGCAACTCTTCTAAAGCAATCAAGCCACTAGCAAAGCCTTTACGTAGAACCACCTGGGTGATGATCACAACGACTAATACGACATAAACAGATGCTATTAATAGCCCTGTCTTACGTATGAACAGATCGATTGCATCAGACAACGCGACCTGCTCTTTATGAGAGGCAGACAGATTATTCACAGGACTCACCCTTGGAAATTCTGATAGAGATAGAGGTGTTCAGAGCGGCGACTACAGGCTCGCTCTGAACGGGTATGGCAATGGTCTAAATGGAGATTAGACCTGATCGATAGTTAATCTTGGTGCTTAGTACGTGGTAGGTAAGCAAGAGATTCCCATAAGTCATAACCACCGCGGAACTGACTCATGTCGTCCCATACCTTCTTGAAGAATGCATTCTGGCTTTGCTCTACAACAACTTCATCCCAAGATGATTTGAACGCTTTCAGCATGGTGTCGTTCCAGTAGCGAAGCTCAACGCCTTTTTCTGCAGACTGCGCTAGCACTTCAAATTGACTAGCTTCACCCTCTGCTAGAGACTCGGTAATAGAAGCTTTACAGGTTGTTTCAATAATTTCTTGTTGCGTAGGAGAAAGCTTATTCCAAGTGTCTTTGTTGATAAGCAGCTCATGCAGCGTAGCTTGTTGATGCCAACCAGGGAAGTAGTTGTATTTGACGATCTTATGGAAGCCTAGGCGTTGATCGATCTGTGGTAGAGAAAACTCAGTGGCATCAATCGCACCTTTTTCTAGTGCGCCAAAGATTTCACCGCCTGGAAGCTGTACCGTGCCTACGCCCATTTTTTCCATAACTTTAGCGCCAAGGCCAAAGAAACGCATATTGATGCCTTTAAGATCTTCGGGCTTCTCGATTGGTTTTGAGAACCAACCTGATGTTTCTGGAGCATTGATAGCACAAGGGATATTGTGGACATTATAGCCATGGGAATCATACATCTCTTGCCACAATTTACGGCCATTGCCGTAGTACAACCACGCTAAATACTCACTGGCTTCAGGACCAAAAGGTACTGCAGAAAATAGGGCAGAAGCAGGTATTTTACCTTGCCAGTATCCCGCAGTTGCATAGCCAGAGTTAACTTTACCTGTCGATACCGCATCAAGAATTTCTGGAGGTGCAACCAATTTGCCGGGCTCGTAAACTTTCATTTTTATATTGCCGCCACTGATTTTGTTCAGCCGTTCAGCAACTTCAACAATGGGTGAGCCTAAAGCAGGAAGGTTGGTTGCAAAAGCAATTGGTGTTTTTAGCAATACACGGCCTTCAGCTAGCACCGCTGAAGACATTGATAGAGTTGCTGCAACAATCGCAGTGCTAAGAATGGTTTTTCTCATGGTTTTCATAAGTAACTCCAATTTTGTTTTTTTAGTAATGCGGATATCGACTTATTCGCATGGGGTTCTTGAGGTAATGCTTAGTTAAAAATTGTTGCTCCGGGATAGGGAGCTTTGCCGGTCAATTCAGCTTCAATTCGGAGAAGGCGGTTATATTTCGCCACGCGATCCGAGCGGCATAAGGAACCTGTTTTGATCTGGCCGGCAGCTGTACCAACAGCTAAATCAGCAATGGTGGTATCTTCGGTTTCACCCGAACGATGCGAGATCACTATGCTATAGCCAGCTGCTTTTGCTACACGGATGGTTTCTAGAGTTTCAGATAGAGTGCCAATCTGGTTGAATTTGATTAGGATCGAGTTAGCAATCCTCTGCTCTATGCCTTGCTGCAGAATTTTGCTGTTAGTCACAAACAGGTCATCACCTACCAATTGAACTCGATCACCCAATTTTTGGGTTAGGTGAGACCAGCCTTGCCAGTCAGATTCATCCATCCCGTCTTCAATTGAGCGAATAGGGTATTTGGCAGTCAGTTCAGCTAGGTAGTTAGTGAATTCAGAGGAGTTAAATCGCTTATCTTCCCCTTGAAGGTGGTAAGTTGAATCTTTATAAAACTCTGAAGCTGCGCAATCTAACGCTAAGCTGATGTCATCACCGAGCTGATAACCGGCAAGCTCAACCGCTTGTTGGATTATCGTGAGGGCTTGTTCGTTGTTCTTTAGATCAGGCGCGAAACCACCTTCATCACCCACAGCTGTATTTAAGCTTTGTTGCTTGAGTACTGTTTTGAGGCTGTGGAATATCTCGCAACCACTGCGTAAAGCTTCAGTAAATGACGAAGCGCAAAGAGGTTGAATCATGAACTCTTGAATGTCGACGTTATTGTCAGCGTGCTCACCGCCATTCAATATGTTCATCATTGGAACAGGCATTAGGTATTCGCCACGGCTGCCATTCAACTCAGCAATATACGCATAGAGTGGGGATTGTTTCTCTTTTGCTGCAGCTTTTGCGATCGCTAAAGACACTGGGAGGATCGAATTTGCGCCCAGTTTTTCTTTATTCTCTGTTCCGTCTAATGCAATCAAACATTGGTCCAGCTGTTGCTGTTCAAAGCAGCTCTTACCTTTTAAGGCTGAATTAATAACAGTGTTAACATGGGCGACTGCTTTAGAAACACCTTTGCCTAGATAGCGGCTTTGATCGCCATCGCGAAGTTCTAGTGCTTCGCGAGAGCCTGTGGAAGCACCTGATGGAGCACTAGCTGATGCCGTGATGCCCGATTCAAGTATTACGTCGACTTCAACCGTTGGGTTGCCACGTGAATCAATGATTTCACGGCCCCTGATCTGTTTAATCTTGCTCATGATTCTGGCCTTCGCTGTTGTCAGCAGCGTGTTGTTCTGTTTCTAGTAATTCTTGTTGTTCGGATACTTCTGCGCGGAAATCGAAGTCTCTAGGCCACGCTTCAGCTTCATTTTTTTTGACTGAATCCATGAAATCTTTACCTTTCTTGTTGTTATTTGATGTCGCTGCCGACTTGGACGATTTTCAACGTGTTAGTGCCGCCATGAACATTGAGGTAATCTCCTTTGCTGATCATGACTAAATCGTTGTCTGCAACGATGCCCGCTTCGATCAAGCTGTTCACGGCAGATTGGTTAATCTGCTCGTGCGCTAAGGACGAGGCCTCAAAATAAAGGGGCACGACACCACGAAAGATGGCAGTTCGGTGCAAGGCCTCTTGATTAGGGCTTAGAGCAAAAATAGGCAACCCTGAACGGATTCGGGACATCAGTAATGGTGTAGCCCCCGTCTCGGTCATAGCTATAATCGCTTTTACGCCAGACAGGTGGTTGGCGGCATACATCGCTGCCAGACCGATGGTTTCATCAATATTTGAGAATGATTGATGCATTCGGTGACCAGAGGTTCTTGTTTGCGGTTGAGTTTCCGCGCCCTCTATCACACGTACCATGGCTTCAACAGTTTCGACTGGATAATCACCAGCAGCCGTTTCAGCTGATAGCATGACCGCATCGGTGCCATCCAGAACCGCGTTGGCGACATCAAAAACTTCGGCACGGGTTGGCATCGGACTCGTGATCATGGATTCCATCATCTGGGTTGCCGTTATCACTACACGGTTTAATTGTCGTGCTCGTTGGATTATCTGCTTTTGCACGCCGATGAGTTCTGCATCCCCAATTTCGACTCCTAAATCTCCGCGCGCGACCATAACGCCATCAGAGGCTTCGATAATTTGATCAAGTACGTCTTTGTTGTTGACAGTTTCCGCTCGTTCTATCTTGGCGATTAAACCTGCATTGCTACCTGTTGGAGCGAGTAGGGCGCGTGCTTCATGCATATCGGCGGCATCGCGAGGGAAAGATACGGCTAGGTAATCCACACCGATCTCTGCGGCAGATAAAATATCTGCTTTATCTTTATCTGTTAGCGCGGCAGCTGATAATCCGCCGCCTTGGCGATTAATGCCTTTGTTATTGGATAAGTAACCACCTAGTAAAACTGTGCAATGGATTTCAGGGGCGCTGATACGTTCAACGCGCATAGTTAGGCGACCATCATCTAGGAGTAGAATGTCTCCGGATTGGCAGTCATCCACTAAGCCTTTGTAATCAAGCCCAACTTGATGTTGGTTCCCAGCATATGTATCCAGTTCTGCATTAAGGGTAAAAGCTTGACCTGCTTTGAGTAAGGTTTTGCCATCAGCAAAGCGGGAAATTCGGATTTTGGGGCCCTGCAGGTCGCCAAGAATAGCAACGTAGCGATCGGCTGCTGCGGCTGCTTCCCGTACACGTTGTGCTCGGGCTTTATGGTCGGCCACAGTACCGTGGGAAAAATTCAGGCGGACAACATCGACACCTGATTGAATCAGCTGGCTGATTACCGCTGGGGAATCAGAGGCTGGGCCAAGAGTGGCAACGATTTTTGTTCTTCTCATGATCTGTGTTCCAGTAGCCTTAAAGGTATGAACACATTATGTAAGCTCGGTAAACCTCTCGCCTCGGCAGGAATACAAAATTGGTGCACTATTTAGGGGCTTTTTTTGTGCATATGTACAAAAGGTTTTTGGGGTTAGTTTCGATAGGCAAAAAAAAACCGATCTTATATAGATCGGCTGAGCACAGAACTAAGCTGTAAGAGGTCAGGAGCAATCGCCCCTGAGGATGTGAACTTGTTAGGTTCTTCTTAGGCCTAACGCCCAGAGTGTTGCGAGGTTTCTTGCACAAATTTGGATATTTTTTTCTGCTTCGTCTAAGGCTTTTTGTAACGAGACGATACCCGGCACAATACTAAAAATGGCATCGATACCGCATGCTTCAAGAGGCGCTTGTTCTGGTGAAACGGAACCGGCTAAAGCGATAACTGGGCAGTTGAATTCTTTTGCGCGTTTCGCTACACCTACAGGTGTTTTGCCGCGTAAGCTCTGACTATCAATGCTGCCTTCACCGGTAATCACCAGATCTGCTGTTTTAAGGTGTAGATCGATTTCCACGGCATTTAAAACGATCTCAATCCCGCTTTTTAGCTCGGTCTTAAATAAAGCGCAAAGGGCAGCTCCAATGCCACCCGCTGCACCGGTCCCTGGAATATCTCGTACATCGACTCCGCTTGCTCGGGTTAGAAACTGTGCGAAATGTTCTAGGTTTTGATCAAGTCGTAATACCTGAGTTTGGCTGGCCCCTTTTTGTGGGCCAAAGATGCTAGATGCCCCGTCAGCGCCTAGGAGAGGGTTATCCACATCACAGGCAACCTTGAAGGTTACGTGTTGAAGACGCTGATCCAGTTGGCTGATGTCTAGGTCAGCAAGTTTATGAAGTGAACCACCGCCTGGGGCAAGAGGGTGGCCTGCTGAATCCAGCAGTTTTGCACCTAAAGCGCGTAATAAGCCAGCGCCGCCATCATTGGTTGCACTCCCACCTAAACCAAAAATGATTTGAGTCGCGCCTTGATCTAATGCTGCTCGAATGAGTTCCCCTGTGCCGTAACTTGAGGTAATCATAGGATTACGTTGATCCTTTGGAATCAGGTCTAAACCTGAAGCGGCAGCTGTTTCGATCACTGCTGTTTCGCCATCGCCCAGTACGCCCCAAGTGGCTAAGACCGTTTGGCCAAGTGGATCTTGTACTTGGGTTTGGTAAAAAGTGCCTTGGGTAGAAGTGATAAGTGCGGATGTTGTGCCTTCACCGCCATCAGCAACTGGGAGCTGGATGTATTCAGCCTCTGGGAGAACATCGCTAAAGCCCTGTTGGATAGCTTGAGCTACTTGCTGTGCAGAAAGGCTCTCTTTAAAAGAGTCGGGAGCAATAACTATTTTCATAATAATCCTTAAGCAATGCAGGGTGACAGCAATGAGCTACAACCAATAATGATTTAAGGATTATTATCCGAAGTTGTGGGCACGGCGGCTTCGTACAAAAAAACAAATTAAAAAGGCTTAGTGGTTTTGTTTTTGTCAGATTGCACAATTAGAGGTGATATTAGTTATTCCGGCTTGTTGTCCCATTCGCTTAATCGGGTGGCTATGTATAAACGAAAGAGATCCTGAAGGTTTTTAAGATCGATATCTAAGATTTCATTAATTTTCTCAAGACGATAGCGCAGAGTGTTGCGGTGAACATGCAGGCTTTCAGCCGTGAGTGAAAAGTCTGTGTTATTAGCGAAATAGACTTGCAGGGTTTTTTGTAAACTGCCATTACTGTCTTTCTTCACTAGTTTTTCATAGTCCGCTAATAATTGAGGACCGCTCCAGCTTTCTAATGAGTCTTTCAGAACCAAGTCCAACAACATCTCTCTGGCTGAGAACAGTTGTTGTTTAGGGTGACTCAGCTTGCCGACTTCAAGGGTTTTGAGTGCGCTTTGATAGGATTCAGCTAGACCTTCTATACCTTCAAAATACTGGCCCAGACTGATATGGAAGTTAATATCAGTTTGCTTAGCGAGTTGCAGACGATATTTCTCTTGGTGCTCTTGGCTTTTTTGATAATCCCAATGTTCATTGCGTAAGAGTATTTTTTGCAAAATAACAATTTGAGTTGGACTTGATATAGCGAGTAACGTGTCTGGATCACGTTTTTCTAGTAGACGTAAAATCCCTTGCATGGTGGTGAGGGAGATATCTTTTTGTGTTGCAGCAGATCTAAGATCTACGATCATTGCGACACGAGGGATGTTTAGATCTATTTTCATCCGTTCAACACGATCGTTGAACAATGTATCGTTCTGCCAGCCTCCCTCAATCAAGCGCACGATCACGCTTTCTTGAAGACGTCGGTCCCAGCGTACCTGTGCAGCGAGCATCGCTTGTTCTAAAACAAGTTCAGCTGTCATTACAACAAGGTCGGCGTATTTGCGCACTTCGTTGGGGTTACCTGTAATCCCCACAACCCCAATAATCTGTCCATCATTGGTGATAGGTATGTTGATACCGCCTTGTACTCCAGTTAAAGATTCAGCTTGGTCGGAATCAAAATCGATCTCTGCTTTAGCATTTAAAACCTGAAGGGCGCCTTCGTGAAGTTGATCAATACGATCTGGATCACCAGAACCAACGATGATTGCTTGGTGGTTCATAACATTGACGTTGTGACCGATGATTTTCATCGAGCGATCTACGATTTTTTGGGCAATTTGGTGATCAATATACATAGTTTTCTGTAACAGCTTTTTGGGGCAGCTTAATACAGAGCGAGTGAATACGCCAAGATTGGTAACGAAGTGTCAGATAAAGTTTAGATTTTATAGATATCTAATAAGTATGTTTGATCAGTTATTCAGTGAGGCATTGGTGCTTCATGATATGAACTGAAGGCCTACTGTTATGTAGACCTTAGAAAGGCGATTTAGAAATTAAATTTCTTCCCTGTGTCTTTTTCCTGTTCTTTTGCAATACGCTTTTCTTCGTTTGATTGATCGATCTGTTCGGCCAACTGGGTTAAGTGAGTACGGATTTCATAGAGCTGGCGATCCAGCTCTTGATTACGGTTTAAATTTTGAAGTTTACTAAAGCAGCTACGGTAATGGTGCACGACAACTTCGGGGCCGCGTTGCTGTTCAGTTTCAATTGCGCTCATGAGGTCAATATCAACTTCTATCCGCCCGTAGATTCGCTTGGCTTCTTTAGTAAGCTGATCGGCAATATTGCCATTGAGTTCGCCTTTATTTTTAATTTCGCTGACAAACTGAGCAAACTCTTTAATAACCCCTAAAGCTCTAGCACCTTCATTAGTGTTCGTGAAAAGGGTCATGGATCCAGAAGGGTGGCTGACTGGATCTTGTGCTGTACCTACCATTGCTTGAAAAGCGGCTTGTTGTTGTCGGTTGGACTCTGAACCATCCAGTTCGACCACTGCACTCCAACGAACTTCTAAGTATTTAACCAGTAAGGAACGTATTTCGCTGGTCAGAAGAATCGGGGGGAAGGCTTCGAAAAGGTGAGAAGCTCGGCGAATAGCTGTTTTCAGAGTAATAAGTCTTAGATTCCGCTCTCTCTTCTTATTTTCAATGTCTTGAACAGCAAATCCAATTCCTGCCATAACGGCGACACCGAGAAGAATTAAAAGTCCAATATAGGTCGGGCTCATAAATGTAGGTCCTGACTGCCAGTGAAAAAGCGATTTCTTAAAAGTGTTAATAGTTAGAGAATTGTATAACGCTCTATCTATATAAGTAAGTTTACACTATCAAAAAATGTGTCTGATTTTATAGATAAAAAAATCAAAAAAGTGCTTGTAATCGGGAAGGGCTATATATACTATATGCCCCGCTTTCAGAGCTTATCTGGAACTACAGCGTCCCATTCGTCTAGTGGTCTAGGACACCGCCCTTTCACGGCGGTAACAGGGGTTCGAACCCCCTATGGGACGCCATTTTCTTTTTTGATTGTTAATCGAAAAGAATATGCGGGAATAGCTCAGTGGTAGAGCACAACCTTGCCAAGGTTGGGGTCGCGAGTTCGAACCTCGTTTCCCGCTCCAAAATGCAGCCAGCTTATTGCTGGTTTTTTTATGTCTGAAATTCCCCCTCTCTTGATTGTCTGTTACCTCTTTTAAGTTTTCCATTTGGTCGTATAGGCTTTCTGTACGTTTGTCCTTCTCATTTGTTTCAATGAATAGAGTGCTGATTGGGCAATTAGATTCATATTTGGTTTTTCTAATTTGGTGGCGTTATTAATAACGCCTTTCTAACCAATAGGTTAGGGCGGTTTTTGTGCAATTTTTGAGCGTTACTTTGAAAAAAAATTCAATAATAAAAAAACTGCAATTTTTTCTTAAAATTAGGGTTGACCCACCAGAATCAGTTCTTTAATATACGCGCCTCCTCACAAGGGAACACCCTTTGAGGAATAGCAGCGTCCCATTCGTCTAGTGGTCTAGGACACCGCCCTTTCACGGCGGTAACAGGGGTTCGAACCCCCTATGGGACGCCATTTTCTTTCTGGTTTTTAATCAAAAAGAATAAGCGGGAATAGCTCAGTGGTAGAGCACAACCTTGCCAAGGTTGGGGTCGCGAGTTCGAACCTCGTTTCCCGCTCCAACTCTTCGGAGTTTACAATTTGTTGCGTCCCATTCGTCTAGTGGTCTAGGACACCGCCCTTTCACGGCGGTAACAGGGGTTCGAACCCCCTATGGGACGCCATTTCTCTTGCTGATTTTCAATCAGAGAGATTATGCGGGAATAGCTCAGTGGTAGAGCACAACCTTGCCAAGGTTGGGGTCGCGAGTTCGAACCTCGTTTCCCGCTCCAACTCTTCGGAGTTTACAATTTGTTGCGTCCCATTCGTCTAGTGGTCTAGGACACCGCCCTTTCACGGCGGTAACAGGGGTTCGAACCCCCTATGGGACGCCATTCCTCCTTTATGCTTATTTTTTCCTCAGTTACTGGGCAGTGAGTGTGTGTTTAGTCTAAACTAAGCGAATATTCGGCCAAACAAGGTACTTATACCGCTTGGGTATAATGCTTAGGCTGTTTCACATAGGATGTGGTTGGCTTCATTGTATGATCAGAACTCTGGTTTTATTACTGCTGTTGTTGCTGCCTAAGACGGCTTTGTCTGAGGTGATAGTCAATTCAGAGGTGTCTCTGGAAAGTCTGTCTAAGCAATATTTGCTCTCTATCTTCTCAATGCGTACACGAACTTGGCCTGATGGTATGCCTGTGCGTGTATTTATTCTTCCGCCTTACCAAGACAAACATCAGCTTTTTGTTAAGCAGTCTTTGGGTATATTCCCTTATCAGCTTTCGAACATTTGGGATCGATCAGTTTTCTCTGGTGCCGGACAGTCACCGATTACGGTTAATTCCGAAGCTGAAATGCTTCAACGTGTGTCCCAGACTAAAGGGGCAATAGGCTATGTGATGACATCGATCCAAGGAGGGCTGAATGTTAAAGTCATTACAATTAAATAGGTTGCTGTTGCTTATAGTGGCCTCCGTTTCTTTATCAGTGCATGGAGCACCTGATATAGAATTCAATGGGTTTATCACCCAAGGGTATACCCATACTAGTGACAATAGTTTTTATGGGGATAGTGAATCAGGAAGCTGGGATTTTCGTGAAATAGCTGGTAATGCCTCTTGGCGTTTAAGCAATCGCTTATTACTAACAGGGCAGTTAATGTCACGTAGAGCGGGTGACGTAGATGATGGTGATCTAACTGTCGATTATGGCTTGCTTGATTACCGAATATACGAAGGTGAGCGAGGATCTTTTGGTATCGGCGTCGGTCGAATTAAAAATCCGTTTGGCTTTTACAATAAAACCCGAGATGTTGCTTTTACACGCCCATCCGCAGTTTTACCGCAATCTTTGTATTTTGATAAAGCAAGAAACTTAGAATTATCTTCTGATGGTTTTAGATTTTACGGTCGCTACTTGTTTGATCACGGCACTTTAGAATCTGAGCTAGTTATGGGTGAGCCTCGCAAAGATTTAAACGTTGAATACGCTTACCTGAACAATGACTGGGATGGTTCTTTTAGTGACAGTACCGGACATTTGTGGCGCACTGAATATAGCTTAAGTGATTATAGTTTTGTTGTTGCAGCGACCCTTGGTGGTTTTAAATTAGATTTTGATGGCCCAGACATGCCTGATCTGCTCTCAGGAGCTCCAGGGGATGGTCGCGTTGAGATCGATGTGACTGCGTTATCTATGCAGTACAACTGGCATAAATGGAGCTTGACCGGTGAGTATTTTCAACAAGATATTACTTGGGGAAGCTTAGGCGGTGCTTATGCGTTAATTCCAGAAAATACGACTGAGTCCTTTTATCTACAGCTTGATCACCGTTTAACCTCGGATGTGACACTATTCCTACGTCGTGACATGCTTTATTTAGATAAAGATGATCGTGATGGAGTAAAAACCGCTGCACTACTTAATAAACCTGCTCATACCCAATTTGCCTTTGATTGGACATTGGGTGTTGGCTGGAAACCTAACAAAAATTGGTTATTACGTGCCGAGTGGCATAAAGTTGAAGGTACAGGTTGGTTAGCTGCTCAAGAAAATCCGGATGATCAGGAGAAAGTTGAGGATTGGGATATGCTTACTCTACAGGCGACTTATAGGTTTTAATCTCTATGTCGATTGAGAGCTCAACTGAAAGGTCTTTTTTAAGTCTACGCTGGAAGGTTTTTCTTAACCTTGTACTGGTGCTGGCTGTCTTGCACTTAGCGTATAGCTATTACTCCTATGTGCAACTGACCAAAAAAACCACTCAAGAACAGTTTGAAGCTTCAGAGCGCGATCTTTTTGTATTAGAGGGCTTGGTCGCTTCTTCCTATGATCGTCTGCTCGAAATGGGGCAGATGATCCCGATAGTTGTCGATTCCAGTGGTGCTTCAGCTGGCGCTTATATTGAATCTATTGAACGTTATTTCCCAGGATTATTAATGAATGGGGCGATGGATGCGGTTTATCTATTTGACCAATATGGTCAGGCGCTCCATAAACAGGGAATCATGGTTAAACTGCCTTTCTCTCTGATATCTCAAGTTTTATCTACTGAAACTCCACGTAACTACTTTTATTGCGTCAAAGAATGTTTGCGCTACGTCGCTATGCCTGTGCGTCTCGAAAATGACAATGTTGGCGTAATGGTAGTCGGACGCGAAATGCGCGATGTCATCCTTGATTTTAAAAAGCAAAGTGGCCGAGATATTGGTTTGGCTGTGCAGCCGAAAAACCAAGTAAAAGCGGCTCGTTTATGGAAGTTGGACCTTAAATACCTTACCGAAAAGTCTGAAAATGTAACGTTGCTCAATAAGCTAGTCAGCGAAAAGAGTATTCCGCCTAAAGGTGGTGTGTTTGAAGTTGAGAATGGTGAGAAAAAGTATCAGATTATTCTTCAGCCTCCTTTGGGCGCTGAGCCTGGAGCTGCCTATTGGATTTTGATTGATGATCACACCCAAAATTACCGAGAGGCTCAAGCTGAACTGTTTCAGCAGCTAGTGGTATCTGGCATAGGTCTGTTTCTGGCGGCTTTGTTCCAGTTGGCTATGATTCGTTCACCGCTGAATATGATCACTGAGATATCGGTGCTTTTACCCTTGTTGGCGGGCAGTGCATTTGCTGAAATGAGGCAGCGCCTTGGTGCTATTCAACGTAAAGCTATCTATGAAGATGAACTGGATCTTTTAAAGGATAGTACGCTGGAATTAGCCAATCAGTTAGAACGACTCGAAACATCTTTACTTGAAAGGGCTCAAAATTTAACCGAGCGCTCAGTGCAGTTGGAAGCCGAAAGGGATTTTGTTACTAGTCTGCTTGATACAGCTGAAACGATCATTCTGACGTTGGATAATAGTGGTAATATCGTCACGCTAAATCGATTTGGGCAAGAGGTGCTTGGGCTTTCCGCATCTGAAGCGAGGCTGATGCATTTCCTAGATCTAAATCATGACCCTAAACAACACGATGGGCATCAGTTGTTGTTGGATAGTCTGATTACCCGTAAAGAGTCAAAAGTTCAGATTGAATCTTCAATCAGATCGAGTACGGGACAGATGTTACAAATCTCTTGGTTGCATTCTGTTTTAAATATTCCGGGTGCTGATGCGCAGATACTCTCTATAGGGTTGGATTTCACCGAACGCCAGCATGCTGAAAAACGCCTTATATGGATGGCAAATCATGATCCATTGACAGCCCTCCCTAATCGTCTGTTCTTTAACGAAAAAGTAGAAAATGCTATTCGTCATTGTGAAGCCGATGACAGTATCGTTGCTGTGCTGTTCTGTGACTTAGATTCTTTTAAAGATGTGAATGATTCGTTGGGGCATCCTGTAGGGGATGAGCTGCTACAGCAGACAGCTGAGCGTATCCAAACGGTTATCGCCAACGATGGTGTTTTGGCGCGTCTCGGTGGTGATGAATTTACTATTCTACTTGAAGGCCGTAACTCTGTTCGTGAAGTCGAACTGGTCGCTCAGCACATTCTTCGAGCATTTAGGCAGTCTTTCTTTATCGATGGTTATGAAATTTTTAGTACGGTCAGTATTGGTATCTCGCTTTTCCCTGAGCATGGCCGGGATGTAATTAGCCTGATACAGCATGCTGATGTAGCAATGTTTGATGCTAAAGAAAGCGGCAAAAACCAATTGCGTTTTTACCATGACGAGCAGGGCAGTCAACGCTATGAACGATTCTCTCTGGTGAATGACCTTCGTCGTGCACTAGAGAAAGAAGAATTTAGGATTTATTATCAGCCACAAATCGATGCCCGCGATGGTAGTGTAATGGGGGTTGAGGCCCTGTTGCGTTGGCAGCATGAAGAAGCGGGTATGATTTCTCCAGCTAAATTTATCCCTCTGGCTGAAGAGCAGGGACTTATCGTTCCCATTGGTGAGTGGGTTTTAGAGGAAGCGTGTCGTAATGGTAAGGCTTGGCATGACCAAGGTATGGATATTCGTATCGGGGTGAATATTGCTGGGCAGCAGATTATGCATGAGAGCTTGCTTTCAACAGTGAGACGAGTCATGCGAGAAACAGGGATTTCGCCAGACTTGCTGGACTTAGAAGTAACCGAAAATTTCTTACTAAGACAACCCGAGATAACTATCCCTAAACTGCACAAGTTCCGTGAAATGGGGCTTTCTCTCTCGATGGACGATTTTGGTACCGGCTTTTCATCTCTCAGTTATTTGAAGAAGCTGCCATTGAATACATTGAAGATTGATCAGAGCTTTGTGCGTGATATTGGCACTAACCCTGAAGGGGAGGCCATTGTTAAAGCTATTATCGTATTGGCACAGAGTTTAGGTTTAGAGGCTTTAGCGGAAGGGGTTGAGACTAGTGATCAGCTATCTTACCTACGGCAGCATGGTTGCCACCTGATTCAAGGTTATTATTTTAGTCGACCTTTGCCTGCTGAAGAGCTGCCTGATTTTGTGATGAATCAGGCAGTAGAGATCTCGTTTGAATAAACGTTGAATGCAGTTTAGGCCTAATTAATTCTGACCAAATAAACCAGCGCGTTTATTTATGTAATCAAACTCTTCATTATTGTCTTCGGCTGCAAAGCGCATTTCATCAAGCTGTTGGAACTTCTGAATCTCATCATCCGTCATATTGTGAAGGTTATTACCGCCAAAGAACCAAAGAAGGTCGCGGGCAATAAGGTGTGCTAGCTCTGGATAGCGCCGGAAAGCTTTATCGATAAAATCAGCGCCTTGTTCGTAAACGCCAGCTTCTTGTGCTTCGAAATTCTCGATCAGTTGCTGAAATTCTTCGATAAAATCCAAATTATCTTGGGTCGGTGTTTCTGATTTAAATGGGTCTCGATTAATAAAGTTATTGTAAGCAATTTTTAAGAAATTCAGGTGATGAATTTGGTAAGATGTCATTTTGCTCTCCAGATAATGGACAGGGTTATTTTATAAGTTCCGGCTCATTGCAGCCAGCTTTACACCTGACTTAATCCTGTATTTGCACAGTTTGCTGAAATCTTATGAAGAGAGATCCAATTGACTGAGATTTTAAGTCGATTTGGATAATTACCTGCTTATATTTTTGGAAAGATAAATGACGTTAGCGCTCTCTATAAAAAACCTGCGTAAAGTCTATGGAAATGGCTTTGAGGCATTAAAGGATATCTCCTTTGATGTTCAACAAGGGGATTTCTTCGCCTTACTTGGCCCTAATGGCGCTGGTAAATCGACTACTTTGGGTATTGTCTCCTCCCTAGTTAATAAAACCTCGGGGAGCGTTTCGATCTTCGGGGTGGATTTAGATAAGGATTTATCGCAAGCCAAAAAGTACTTGGGTGTTGTGCCGCAAGAATTTAATTTCAACATGTTTGAAAACGTGCGGGATATTTTAATTACTCAGGCGGGTTATTACGGTATTAACCGTAAAGCGGCTGGAGAGCGAGCAGATTATTATCTCAAGCAGTTAGGTTTATGGGATAAGCGTAACGGTGCTGCTCGTATGCTATCGGGTGGTATGAAGCGTCGTTTGATGATTGCACGTGCTTTAATGCACGATCCAAAGCTTTTGATTCTAGATGAGCCTACAGCAGGTGTAGACATCGAATTAAGACGTTCCATGTGGGAGTTTTTGCAAGAGATCAATGCTGCGGGAACCACGATCATTCTGACGACACACTACTTAGAAGAAGCGGAAAGCCTGTGCCGCAATATTGCGATTATCGACCAAGGCAATATTGTTAAAAACACCAGTATGCGGGCTCTATTACAGCAGTTGAATACTGAAACCTTCTTGCTTGATCTCGATTCGAATTTAGAAACAGCACCAGTGGTCTCGGGTTATCCGATCAGGTTGCAAGGCGATCATCTGTTAGAAGTGGATGTTGAAAAACATCAGAGCTTGAATACGTTATTTGTCGAGCTAGAGAAGCTGGGCGTGAATGTCTGTAGTATGCGTAACAAATCCAATCGACTGGAAGAGTTGTTTGTTGCGTTAGTAGATAAAAGTTTGGATTAGGATTAGGCATGAATACCCAAGATTTATTGGTAGCTTTCTGGACCATTGTTCGACGCGAAATAAAGCGTTTTATGCGGATCTGGGCTCAGACGCTTCTGCCGCCAGCAATCACTATGACACTGTATTTCATTATCTTCGGTAATCTGATTGGCAGCCGGATCGGTGAGATGGGTGGCTTTGATTATATGGAATATATAGTGCCAGGCCTGATTATGATGTCAGTAATCACTAACTCCTATAGCAACGTAGTTTCCTCGTTTTACAGTACTAAGTTCCAGAAAAACATTGAGGAGCTCTTAGTTTCGCCTGTGCCTAACTGGGTGATCTTAAGTGGCTTTGTTCTAGGTGGCGTGGCGCGTGGGTTGGGCGTTGGTTTAATCGTAACAATCTTGTCTCTATTCTTTACCGATCTGCAGGTTCAGAATCTTCTAGTGACTATTGCGATTGTCTTCCTAACTTCAGTGTTGTTTGCTTTAGGCGGTTTTATTAATGCTGTCTTTGCGAACTCGTTTGATGATATCAGCATCATTCCGACCTTCGTGTTAACGCCTTTAACCTATTTGGGTGGGGTGTTTTATTCGATACAGTTACTGCCAGAGTTTTGGCAGGGGGTTTCTCAGTTAAATCCGATTCTCTATATGGTGAATACCTTTAGATACGGTATTCTAGGTGTAAGTGATATAAATGTAGGGTTTGCTTTCGGCATGATTATTCTGTTTATCGCCGGTCTATTTTCATATGCCCTATATCTGCTACAAAACGGTAAAGGTATCCGTAGTTAAATGAAAGAACATGATGTAATTGCCAGCTCGCCATTAGGGCAAGGTACCGAGTACGTTAACAGCTATGATCCAAGTTTGTTGTATCCAATTGCACGGGATGTAAATTGGGAAGAACAAGGCGTAGAGCGTAAAGAGCTGCCATTTGTAGGTGTTGATATTTGGAATGCCTATGAGATGTCTTGGTTGAATCAGCGAGGTAAGCCCGAGGTGCGTTTAGCTGAGTTTAAGGTCTTCGCTGATTCCGAAAATATTATCGAGTCTAAGTCGTTTAAGCTGTATTTAAACTCATTCAATCTCAGTAAATTTTCCTCTGAAAGCGAAGTGAAAGAGCGCTTAATCGAAGATCTATCGGCAGCGGCTGGTGGGCGCGTGGAAGTTCGTATTTACCATCCAGATCAAGCACCAGAATTTGGGCAATTCACAGGCTTCTGTATCGATAATCAGGATGTTGAGATTACCCAATACACACCCGCGCCAGAGTTATTAACAACGGGCGAAGATGATGTTGAAGAGGTGCTTTATAGCCATCTTCTCAAATCAAATTGCCCTGTTACCGGGCAGCCCGATTGGGCGACGCTCGGTATTAGTTACTGTGGTAAAGAGATCGATAGAGAAGGTTTACTGAAATACATCATCTCTTACCGTGAGCATGGCGATTTTCACGAGCAGTGTGTAGAAAATATTTTTATGCACATTTGGGAGCGTTGTAAGCCGCAGAGCTTAAATGTTTATGCACGTTATGTTCGTCGTGGTGGTTTAGATATTAATCCATTCAGAAGTAGTGAATCTGAAGATATTGATAATCTGCGTTTGAGCCGCCAGTAGAGGGTAAAATGGAAGCTTTAGAATTATTACATAATCGTGTTTCGTGTCCTGTTTTGAATGAGCCAGGTCCAACGGAAGAACAGTTAAAGAATATTTACCAAGCTGCTTTACGTGCGCCAGATCATGGGGCCTTACGTCCATGGCGCTTTTTGTCTGTTCAAGGCGAAGCGAGAGTTAAGCTAGGCGAGCTATTTTTGCGCGGCGCTTTAGCCAACGATGCTGATCTGCCTGATGCAAAACAAGATAAAATTAGCGCGATGCCTCTTCGAGCGCCGTGCATGTTGGTTGTTATTGCCGCAGTCAAAGATAGCCCTAAGATTCCTGTTTTAGAACAGGAAGTTTCAGCAGGCTGCGCCGCTCAGAATATGATCTTGGCAGCTTATGCTCAGGGGTTAGGGGCGATGTGGCGAACAGGTGATATGGCTTACAACTCTATTGTAAGAGAAGGCCTAGGTTTAACTGAGCAGGAAACCATTATTGGTTATATCTACCTAGGAACGCCAAAGAAACTACGTAAGGCTCCTCTGCATGATCAGCAGGAGTATGTCGTTGAATGGACCGGCGTATAGGTGACACCCTTTGAGCGAAGCAGACGGCACTATTGAGTTTCTTACTTGGCTTAAATCACAAATCCCATTGGTGAATCATATGGGGGTCAAGCCTTTAGATTGGGATGGCAAGTGCTTGCGAATGTCTGCTGCGCTTGCACCTAATGTAAACGATAAAGGCACAGGCTTTGGCGGATCTCTTGCAACTTTATCTACACTCTGTGGTTGGAGTGCTGTGAATTTGTATCTTCGCGCTCAGGGCAGAAACGATGATGTGGTTATCCGTGAGAGTAAGCTGGAGTATTTCCTGCCGGTAACCTCTGATTTTACTGCAGAATGCCAACTACCTAATGTCGAAGTATTAGCTGTTTTTGATCAAAAAATGCAGGCTAAGGGCCGTGCCAGGATGGATTTAGTGATCGAAATTAAACAGAAAGACAAGGTCGCTATGCGCTTGAGCGGTAGTTATGTTGCTATGGAAAAACAGTCGTAGCCACCTTATATCACACATCCTCTCGAATATATCCTTGACCCTATAGTTAGCTTTAGGGTTTATGCTTAAGGAAATTTCATCACGTAATTTCTCAATCTATTAACCACACGACAGGTTCCATCATGATTTATCGGTTGTCTTTGCAAGGTGTTAAATGTGTAGGCTGTGTTAGGTCATTGGAAAAAGGCTTGCAGCAAGCAGATGTGATTGAAGACTTTGTGGTTAATTTTGCTGATCGAAGCTTAAGTGTTTCCTCTAAATCCAGTGTTGAGCAAGTTATCGCTGCAGTAGAAAGTGCTGGGTATGGTGCAGAAGAAATTACTGATGAAACTGATTTCGCACAGATTGAAGCGCGAGAAAACAGACAGTATCAGATAACGCTAAAGCGCAGTGTCATTGGTTTGGCTTTTGGGGCTCTGTTAATGCTCCAAGGCTGGCTTGGCATGATGCCAGATATCACAACAACCTCAGGATTATGGATAGGGGCAGTGACTGGTGTCGCAGCGCTGCTTTTGATGTTTTTCTGTGCGGGGCATATCTATCAAGGTGCTTATAAATCGGCTTTTCTGGGCCGATTTAATATGGATAGCTTAATCGCTTTAGGCACAGGGGCTGCGTGGATCTACTCTACCGGTCTATTGTTCGTTTCTGCTGCAGGCAGCGAACTACCCATGGAAGCACGCCATCTTTATTACGAAGCTTCTGTGATGATTCTTGGTTTCATTCTGCTTGGGCAGGCATTGGAGGCTCGAGCGCGAAAGAAAACAGGGGATGCTGTTCGCAGTCTTATGAATCTTCGACCTGCTACAGCGCTGCGTGTGCGTGATGGTGAGGAAAAAGAAGTGCCCGTTGAATTGCTTGCTTTAGGTGATCAAATTCGTGTTCGCCCTGGCGAGCGAGTGCCGATCGATGGTCAGGTGTTATCTGGCAGCAGTTACTTAGATGAATCTATGTTAACCGGGGAATCAATGCCGGTGAATAAGGAGGTAGGTGATTCTGTAGTGGGCGGGACATTGAATGGATCGGGAAGCTTGCTTATTAAAGTGGAGAAAATTGGTTCTCAAACGGTTCTAGCGCAGATCATTGAGGCAGTACGAGAAGCCCAAAACTGTAAGCCTGAGCTCGGCAAGCTAGCTGATAAAATCGCATCTGTTTTTGTTCCAGCAGTTATGGCTTTGGCGGTTGTTACTGCAATAATTTGGTGGTTGTTCGGCCCTGAACCCCCGTTAACCTACGCCATAATTACTATGATGACAGTGCTGATAATCGCTTGCCCTTGTGCTTTGGGTTTGGCAACACCTATGTCTGTTATGGTGGCAGTAGGTAAAGCTGCACAAAACGGTATTTTGATTCGTAATGCAGATGCTCTGCAGTTAGCTGAAAGAATCTCTGTCGTTGTTTTAGATAAAACCGGTACGGTGACCCGAGGTGAGCCTATTGTCACAGACCAGTTGTTTTTGCATGGCGATCAGAGCTTGGTTAGAACAAATGTGGCGGCTATTGAAGCTCATTCGGAGCACCCATTGGGGGCTGCATTGGTTAAGCAGTTTGTAGGTGGGGAACTTTCTGTAGACGTTACTAATTTTCAGAATGCATCTGGGCAAGGGGTTATAGCAGAAACTGACTCTGGTCGATGGTTTATCGGCAACCAAGCATGGATGGACGAAAACCAGGTGGCTTGTAGTCAAGTGACTGATGAGGTTTCTAAGTGGAGTAATGAATCTAAGTCCCTTGTTTTTGTTGCTCTGAATGGTCAACTGGTTGCGTTGTTTGGTATTGCAGATCCGATTAAAGAAGACTCTGAACAAGCGATTGGTGCGCTTAAAGCTTCAGGTTTAAACGTTGTTTTACTCTCAGGGGATAACAGTAAAACAGCGAATGCTGTAGCTAAGTCTGTCGGGATTGATCAAGTCATTGCGGATGTTAGACCTGAGGAAAAGCAGGCAGTTATTCAGCGTTTGCAGGAGCAGGGTGAAATCGTGGCGATGGTTGGAGATGGCGTTAATGATGCACCTGCATTAGCGCAGGCTGATCTTGGATATGCGATAGGGTCTGGCTCTGATATTGCGATTGCGAGTTCTGATGTGACTCTGATATCAGGTTCATTAAAAGGTGTTGAGAAGGCTATTAATCTCTCTAAACAAACGGTTCGAAATATTCGTCAGAACTTGTTCGGAGCATTTATTTACAACGGCTTAGCCATTCCCGTTGCAGCGGGAATCTTGTTCCCAGTGGCAGGGGTTCTTCTGAACCCGGCCATAGCAGGGGCTGCTATGGCCATGTCTTCAGTGACAGTCGTGAGTAATGCTAACCGTCTTCGTTTAGTTCGCCTTTGATTCAGACTCTAAACGCTCAATCTTTTCGATGATGACTGCTTGTTGTGGAACATTACGGTGACCGCCTTTTGGTGCTGTTGGGCTGCGGCTGATACGAACCACTAGATCAAGACCGTCAGTTACTTTACCAAATACCGCATAGCCTGGGCGTCTGCCGCGAGCATCAAGGTTGTAGTTGTTTACTGCGTTGATAAAAAACTGAGATGTAGCACTATCAGGGAAGTTGGTGCGTGCCATTGATATTGTTCCCTGGAGATTGCTTAAGCCATTTGTCGACTCATTTTTAATCGGGTCACGAACTTCTTTTCTCTCAAGTTCTTGAGTGAAACCGCCACCTTGAATCATAAACCCTGCAATTGTGCGGTGAAAAATGGTTCCTTCATAGAAACCACTGTCTACATAATCTAGGAAGTTCTTAACTGTAATAGGAGCTTTTTCCGGATAAAGCTCTAATTTGATGTCTCCTAAATTGGTTTTCATAACAATCTGCGGATTAGCTTGTTCAGCAAAACCGACGTTTATAAGAGAAAACGTAAGTGTGAAAATTGCGAGGAATTTTTTAAGCATAGTTTTATCAACAATTCGATTTATTTGTTGGCATATTACCTAATTATCAAACCCGTCGTCACCTCAGTTCTTTCCCAATCATTTCGGGTGAATAACCCAATGGTCATCATTTGAGCAATTGTCTGATATCAAAAGAGTTTTGCTATCTTTGATATTCGTTCTATAGTAGTAGAGTATGTAACTCCTAAGTACTGTTGAGACGTTTCTATGATTTGAATGTTGCGCTCTATAGGAGGCGCTTATGAGCTTTACGATAGAAAAGCTAGATCACATTGTTCTAAACACTCTCAATGAAGAGGCGTGTTTAGACTTCTATGTCCGTGTGCTTGGCTGCGAACTTATTCGTAAAGTGGAAAGTCCTCTGATGTATCAACTCAGAGCAGGTGACTCTCTGATTGATATTAAACCCGTTGAGAAGCGGAGTGAGTACGCAAATCTGGATCATTTTTGTTTGAGGATTAAACCATTTGAACCCGAAGTGTTATTTCCTTTTCTGGGGAGGGAAGGAGTGCCTTATGGAAGGGTTGAAAAGAGAAATGGTGCAACAGGCTTTGGCAGTTCAGTTTACATCGAAGATCCAGATGGCAACTGTATCGAATTAAAAGCCGCATAGTCAGTGTAAAAAAAATTAACTTAGACAGCACAGGCTTTGCGTAACTATAACTATAAATGCGGTCTGAAATATGGAAATTCTAAGGTGCATATCTATATGCCCTAAGCCGCAAATCAAGAGTTGGAGTGGGTTAACTCATGGGCAATATGGCGCTAAAACATAAAATGCTTTTATTAACACTGATACCGTTAATTACGGTATTAGGTGTTGTCATGATAGTTGTGAATTTTCAGCTCAGAGCACTCGGTGAGCATGAAATTGAGGAACTGCGTACCGAATTAATGGCGAGTAAGAAAGAGTCATTAAAGAGCTATGTTGATCTTGCAACATCATCGATCAAGCATATTTATGAAGGAACAGACAAAGAAGATCTGTACGCGCAGGAACAAGCGTTGAATATCTTAACCGAGCTTACTTATGGAGAGAAAGGCGATGGTTATATTTTTGCGTACAAATATGATGGTACCAATCTAGCCACAAGACCTAAACCGCAGTTACGCGGTAAAAACTTGATGGGGCTAAAAGATAAAAATGGTGTCCTGATTATTGAGGAGCTAATCAAAGCGGCGAAACAAGGCGGAGGCTATCTGACCTACGTTTGGACTAAACCATCTAAAAATGCCGATGTGGATAAGCTGAGTTATGCTATTGGCCTCGAAAAGTGGGAGTGGATGGTAGGTACGGGTTTCTATATTGATGATATAGATGATCAGGTTGCTGCGGCGACGGAAAAGCTAGAGGCAGAAATCACCAATACCATGCTGTTTATTTTAATGATCGGCGGCGGCTTTGTGCTTGTCTTTGGCTTAATATCAGTGATGATGGCTAACAGTATTGCTAGCCCATTGGCAGCAGCTGCGGCAGCATTAAAAGATATAGGTGAGGGTGAAGGTGATCTTAGTAAGCGTTTGGATACCAATGTAAAAGGTGAGGTAGGGGAGCTATCTCATGGCTTTAACGCTTTTGCCGCTAAGATCCAAACATTGATTGTCGAAGTTAAAAATTCGATAGATGAGTTATCTCAAGCGACGGGTCGTATGACCCGGGTTGTGGATGATACCCGACAAGATGTAAATGATCAGAAGCAGGAAACCGAACAGGTAGCAGCCGCTATTCATGAAATGGCAGCGGCGGTGCAGGAGGTTTCGACCAATGCGACCAATGCTTCGCATTCGGCTCAAGCGGCAGATGATTCGGCTCAAGGTGGTCAGCGTGTAGTTAATGAGACTATTACCTCTATCCAGTCGTTGCAAAATGGTGTGAATAACGCGGCCGATGTAATCGGACAATTAGATCGAGATTCTGAGCATATTGGTACGGTTATTAATGTGATCAAAGAGATTGCAGACCAAACTAACTTATTGGCTTTGAACGCTGCAATTGAAGCAGCAAGGGCGGGTGAGCAAGGACGTGGTTTCTCGGTCGTTGCAGATGAAGTTCGAACTCTGGCTAATCGTACTCAACAAAGTACTGATGAAATTCAGTCGATGATTGAGAAGCTACAGACCGGTGCACGTCAGGCTGTACAGGAGATGGAACGTAGTCGTGAGCAAACAGATCAAACGGTGAGTAAAGCAAGTCATACAGGTGAGCAGTTAAATAATATAACCGCCTCTGTTAGCGACATCAGTGGTATGAGTACCCAAATAGCGACTGCAGCCGAAGAACAAACCTCCGTGGCAGATGAGTTGAGCCGTAGTATTCAGCATATTGCTGATATCTCTGAAAAAGCGAGTGATAATGCAGACAGGCTCTCATCGACTACCGCTGAGATGTCGCAATTAGAAAGGCGCTTAACTTCTTTGGTCAATCAATTTAAAGCGTAAACGATCTTTTTAATAAAAAATCAGCGGGCATTTATGTCCGCTTTTTTTGTGCCAATCATTTGATTGCTGGTAGATAATAAGCGCTCAAATTAACTGTTTTTACGGACTTGTTTCTAGTGTAAGTCTGAGAGGTTACGGTGCTTAAGGAAAAAAAGAAGTATGGCAAAGCCTAATAAGAAAGGGCCTAGAACGACAGTTGATGTGTATTGCGCTAAATGTAAGACGTTGTTGTTTAAGTATCGTAAAGGAGGAAAAGGAGCCTTAGTAAAGTGTTTCAAAGAACGAATCAATGAAGACTATACAAAGACTCCTTGCGAATGTCCGAAATGTCAGATGTTGTTTGCGCGTGAAGCATTAATTCGTGGCGCTCCCGCTTTCAAGTTGATCGGAGGAAAAGTGTTTGCCAAGTAATACTCTATCCTTGATAACTGCCTTATTAGCTAAATTGGGAGCAAGGCAGAGGATATCCCCTTTAACCTGAAATGTAGTGCTTTCTGGGGGAAGTATGTTTCCGCCACCGTACTGCTTTAACGCTTTCTTTTCTGAAGTTCGCGAAAAGATCTGATGCTGATAAGCACCGCCTCGACACAGCTCCCTTGCTGCATGATGCCACATTGTTTCTACGTCTTTCTGGCTGCTCTTTTTGTCCCCGAGATATTCTATGCTGTATTCATCACTGCTGATCGGGGTAAAGCTAAATCCGCTTTTGCCATCGAAAGGGTGGTAGCTACTATCACAACCGCTAAGTAGCAGCCCCCCTAATAATAAACTGGACAGTTTTAAGTGACGTTGCATTGTTTGTACTCCTTTATCTGTAGTGTTTAAGGTCTATTTGTATACTTGATAATATGTACAGATGTTGATTTCTGATCTTGGAATAATGTTAAATTAGGCGGGAAATGGTATACAGATTTAGAAAATAATTAATTAGGCATTACAGATTTGTATAATTATCTCTGTGATGCTAATTTTTATTTTATCTGTACTGTAACTTTTCACTGTAATGGTCGTTTTTTATGAAACTGTATGAACAGCTCCAAGAAGCTTTGATTAAGCGTATAGAGCAAGGGTATTACCCTGTGGGGAGCAAACTGCCTTCGATAAGATCGTTAAGTAAAGAGAGAGAAGTCAGTATTTCGACAGTTCAAGAAGCTTATCTTCGCCTAGAGGAAAATGGGTTTGTTGAAGTAAGGCCTAAATCTGGGTACTACGTAAAGTCCAGAGGAGAGGCGCCTGAATTACCAGAAGTGAGCCGACCGGCACAGCGTCCTCTGGAAGTGTCACATTGGGAGCAGGTTTATCATCTTTTAAACAGTGCCAAAGGGCATGGACACATTGCTTTAGGTACTGCGAGTCCCGAAATTAATACTCCGACATTAAAGCCTTTACTGAAAGCGCTAACCAATTCAGCGGGATTACAGTCAGAGCAATTTCTCAATTACAGTGAGATTCAGGGGAGTGAGAAGCTGCGTAAGCAGATTGCGCGACTAGCTGCAGATTCGGGATGCAAACTTCACCATGATGACATCATTATTACCAGCGGTTGTCAGGAAGCTCTTGTTTGCAGTTTGAGAGCAACCACGAAGCCTGGGGATGTCGTAGCAACGGATTCACCCAGTTTCTATGGTTCGACTCAGGCGATTAAAGCCCTAGGTTTAAAGGCAATGGAAATTCCGACGCACCCTGAAACAGGGATTAGCTTAGAAGCATTAGAATTGGCATTGGAACAGTGGCCTATCGCTGCTATTCAGGTGACGCCAACCTGCAATAATCCACTCGGATATACCATGCCGGAAAGCCGTAAAAAGGAATTGTTACGGCTTGCTCAGCAGTATGATATTCCGATTATCGAAGATGATATTTACGGCGACCTTTTCTATAAATCACCCCGCCCGAGAACTATTAAGTCTTTTGATGACGAAGGTCGTGTTCTGCTTTGTTCCTCTTTTTCTAAAACCATTGCGTATGGTTTGCGATTAGGTTGGGTCGCTCCTGGTCAATGTACTGAAAGGGTATTGCACAAGAAGTTTGTTTCGACTGTAAGTAACCCACCTGTTCAGCAGGAAGCTGTTGCAGAGTTTATCGGCAAGGGGTATTACGAGCGTCATCTGAGAAAAGTGAGAGCTCAATATCACCATAGTCGGGATATGATGATCGACCTTGTAAGACGTTACTTTCCAGAAGGGACTCGTATGAGTTACCCCGAAGGCGGGTATCTGCTTTGGGTAGAATTTCCGGTTGCAGTCGATTCAATCAAACTAAATAAAAGGTTAGAGGCGAAGCAAGTGAGCATTGCGCCTGGGGTTATATTCTCTGCGTCAGGTAAGTATCGTAACTTTGTTCGATTAAGCTTTTCTAAAAAGCTAACAGAAAAAACAGAAGACGCGTTAAAAGCGATTGGTGATGAGGCTAAAAAGCTCATAGCTGAGGCGTAATGAATTACGCGTATGGTTAACCAAAAAGCCTATATAGAAAGCCTGTAAATGGCCGACAATATGAGTCTTAATGAAGTTGCTGAGCGGAGAGTACTACATGGAAATGCAGTGGCAAAAGTTACTCACAACCAAGCGTTATGGCCATGCAGAAGTGACAGAAGATGAGTTTGGGAGAAGCCATTTTCATAAAGATCAGGATCGGATAATTTTCTCCAGTGCTTTCAGACGCTTAGGTCGGAAAACACAAGTTCATCCGATGTCCTTGAATGATCATATCCACACGCGTTTAACCCACTCTATCGAGGTGGGAAGTTTAGGGCGAACCTTAGGTATACGCGTAGGTGAGTTAATTCAGGATCAGCTTCCCGAATGGGCAACGGCCTACGATATAGGAATGATCGTACAATCTGCCTGCTTAGCACATGATATTGGCAACCCCCCCTTTGGGCATGCGGGCGAGTATGCGATAAGGGATTGGTTTAAACGCCAAGAAAACAGTGCATTACTGGAAAACCTTTCCGACTCAGAACGGCTAGACCTGATGACCTTTGAAGGTAATGCTCAAGGGTTTCGTGTTGTCACCCGCATTGAAAATCATCTGTTTGATGGTGGCTTACGCTTAACTTACCCAACCCTAGGTGCGCTTTTAAAATATCCTTGGAGTGCTGATTATTCAGGGGATAAGGGTAAGTTCAGTGCCTATCAAACCGAAGTCGAAATATTAAATAAGTTAGGTAAAGAATTAGGCTTAATTGAGAAGTCTGAAGGCTGTTGGTGCCGCCATCCGCTTACTTATTTGATGGAAGCTGCAGATGATATCTGTTACGCCATTCTTGATCTGGAAGATGCTATAGAGCTGAATATTTTGACCTTCGATGAGATCAAACCGATCTTGCTGACACTATGCGGTGATACCTCTTATGAGGCTGAGATCTTTACCTCTCAAGCGTCCGCACGTCGTAAAATTTCGGCATTGAGAGGTATGGCAATGAAGCATATGGTGAGCTCTGCTGTCCAAGCCTATATGGATAATCAGTATTTGATTATGCGCGGTGAATATACAGGCGAGCTGTTAGCTGATGGTGATCCCGGTGTACGAGATGGTCTGTATCAAGCTAAAAAATTAGCCCGAGAAAAAGTGTTCCCTGATACCAGGAAAACTGAGCTGGAGGTTGGTGCATATACAACCCTAGGGGTATTACTCGAAGCGTTTTGCCATGCTGTTCATGATAACTATAAATTGCAGGGCGAAGGTTTGAGCTATCGTAGCGATCGCATCATTAGTTTGATGGGGATTCACGCTCCATCGCCGAAGTTACCCCTTTATAAGGCCTATATGCGCGCATTAGATTTTATTAGTGGCATGACAGATAACTACGCAACCTATCTTGCTCGACAAATTGGTGGGTTAAGTTAGGGGCGAGCTGGAATTTCTCATATAATAAAGTTTTTACATCGATAAAGGTTTATCCAGTGGCTTCATTAAAAGATCAATTAGGTAGTTTGGTATATTCCACAGAAAAAGGGCAGCTTTGTTCTGGTTGTGGTGAAGCTATCTCTGAGTGCGTGTGTACAGAGCTGGAAGATAAAAACCGACTGGATAATTTAGATGGTATCGTTCGAATCCGTCGCGAAACTTCAGGCCGAAAGGGTAAAGGTGTAACGACAATTACAGGCATCCCTCTACCTGAAAAAGAGCTAAAGGCTCTAGCTAAAAAGCTTAAAAAGGTTTGCGGTACCGGTGGTGCATTGAAAGATGGGATTGTAGAGATCCAAGGTGATCAGCGAGATAAACTTAAGACGTTGCTGGAAAAAGAAGGCTTTACCGTCAAATTGGCAGGAGGCTAGGGTTGATGGCTAAGAAAAACTGTACACGATGTTTAGTCATGCGTTTTGCCTTTGTTTTTATGGCAATTGTTGTGTTGTTTATGCTGAATGGACTTAGCCAATTTTTTAACTAAACAATTATAGGAAGGATAATCATGGATAGAAAACTTCTGTTAATGCCACTATTGAGCGCTTTATTGATTATGCCGACCTTGGCAGAAGCGCGGATCTATGAATATGTAGATGATAATGGTCGTAAAGTGTTTGTGGATCGACTTTCAAAAATTCCTGCCAAATATCGTGATCAGATGGAAACTCGCGAGGAAAGGAAAGATAAGTTAGAACCTTTACAGTTAGAAGCCCAACAGCAGCGTTTGAGTGCCGAACAGAGTCAAATAGAGCTCGATAAAGCACGAACTAAAATACAAGAAGCAATGAAAAAGTGGGTAACACCTTTTCAATTTCATGCCAACCGTATCGTAGTACCAGTAAAAGTATTTTATGGGGCTCGTTCGCTTCAGTTATCTCTAGTTATGGACACTGGAGCGTCTTCCACAGTTGTTCATAAACAGGCTATTAGCGCGTTGAGAGCTCAAACAAGGCGAGGCGCTGCGGCCAGAATTGCAGATGGCAGTGTCATTGATACAGAAAGGGTTCACTTTGATCGTGTTGAAATAGGCCCATATCAAGCGAAGGGAGTAACTGCAGGAGTTTTAGACTATCAAGGGGGGAGTGCAGGTACTGATGGTTTACTAGGTATGGATTTTCTATATCAAGCTCGATACGAGATTGATCGAGAGAAGAAACATATTGTATGGAATCCCGAACGTTACCAAGAGCTCCAAGACCAACTGGTGGAAGTTGATAGAATGGAGCAGGAGTTGAAGGGGGTACTCGCTGCTCCAGATCCTGAAAACCAGAAAAATTCAGACGTTAGAAATAACGTTCCACAGTAAGTTGAAGGTGGTCATCTTGTTTTAGGCTATAACTCAGGTCTGCTGGGTTATCTGCCGAAAAGAAACGACCATCTAAGCTTAATTTCCAGTTATCACCAAAACGTCTACTCGCTTCAATAATCATACTGTTACTGTAGTAGTCCAAATCATGACCAATACCAGCTAATACTTCGGTGCTTGCTGCATCGTTTAGGGTTAATCGCGCCCCCATAAAAACGTCATTTTGGATAGCCGCGTCAGCTGATTTACCGCGCTCGTCCCAGCCATATTCCAGTAAAACGCCTATATCAGCAGAGCTGTCTTGAATACCGTAAAAGGTATATTCAAAACCACCTTGAGCGGCCCAATAGTTTTCACTATTAGTATCGCGATGAATGGTTTCCAACTTCCAAAGCCAGCTATCTAAGGTGGCTTGTAGGTCAAAACCAATCTGGTTCATCTGTTCGTAATGAGGCACTAAGATCGTCTGCCCATTCACTGACTGGACTTGTAGTTTAGGATCTCGGTTTGTACCTCTAAACCAATAAGCACCTAAATCGAAATCGCCAAGCGTATGGCTCCAGCGAATTGCGGTATCGATATGCTTATTACCTGCGCTGGATTCAAAGGTTGCTCTATCAGTATCGACCACTAGACCTCCGCGGAGGCGACCATCTGTGCCAGCAAAGGTGCGTTCTCGGAACCCTGGTAAAAGGTAGAGATCGATGATACCCCAGTCTTTGACTAAGGATAGATTGATCATTTGCTGACCAAGCTTATCTTCGCCATCAAAGTCCTCGACACCATCTGTCTGGTTGATCACATCAACGAGATGCTGGAATTCGGTAACACCCCAAAAGACTTTGCGTAGACCTGTACGCAGTTCCCAGTCGTCGGATACATGCACCCAGCTTAACTCACGAATATCTCCGTGGGTTCGCTCACTGTCGTTTTCATCTAAACGAAGAAAGGGGGTAAAGGTTAAGCTATCAGCACCATCGTTCCACTCCCAATAAAGCTCAGGCTCGAAAGAGAATGACAAATTGGTGTCGTAGTCCTGCCCCGCGAATTGAGCACTTTGAGTAAATAGGCGTAAATC
Organism: Neptuniibacter sp. SY11_33; assembly: GCF_047778025.1. Lineage (GTDB taxonomy): Bacteria > Pseudomonadota > Gammaproteobacteria > Pseudomonadales > Balneatricaceae > Neptuniibacter. The sequence goes on along the minus strand of NZ_CP180543.1, from coordinate 2,575,176 downwards.
TGCGGAGGCTTTACCCGATAACTCAAAGTAGGTTTCTGCCTGAGCAGGCAGGGCTGTTAAAAGCCCTGCTGCCAGTGCAGTCGTGAACGTCTGCCTAATCATCTTAGCGCGCTCGTTTTAGCGTGTTTTTGTTGAAATCTTTATCAGTTAAGCCTGTTTTGAACTGATAAGAACCGTAGGTAAGGTCGGTGCTTTTACCTGTTTGATGGTTCACCATTTTCATTAGATCTGGACGCCAGTGCTTACCTTCATACTCTTTGTACTCATGGTAAGTCAGGGTCTTCAGTTCAGAATCTTTACGGTCGTAGAAATCGATTTTCCACGGACGGTACTCTGCTTGATCTAACCATACTACGCGTCGGGTATAACCAGAGTTCTTATCCACTGGGTATTGTTCTACAACAAAACAAGTACCGCCTTCACAAGCTTCATCACGTAGATACTTGTATGTGTATTTTTCTACCTCAAAGGAAGATAGATCTTCGTAAGCAAATTCAGAACCCATAAATGGACCGGATTTGTTACGTGAAGCAATACGTTTTACGCGTTTAAGAGCAGGTAAATACAGCCACTGATCGTCTGCACCGACAGGGTGTGAGAAGCTTAAAAACGCTGTGCCTTTAACATCTCTAGGCTTGTCGAAGACCGATAGGCTTTTATCACCGTCGTCATCAACTTCTAAAGACTTCATGCGAATTTCACGCACGCTTTCCTGACCCTGTTTGTTACGCAGAATCATATTCATCTGCGCTTGCATATCAGTCCAGCCAAGATCGCTTGCTTTAGCTTCTTCTGCAATGCGTAGGCCTTTTTCTTCAGCCGTTTCAGCCATCGCAACGCCTGAAGTTAGAATCATGCCTGCAATGCATACAGATTTAAGCGGGTTGGTTAACAGAGTCATCTTTCTCTCCTTCAGAGTTTTTAAGTGCTGCATTAGCAGGTTGTACAGGGCCAGTTTGTGCCGGGTCAGCTTGCATAGGGTCAATGTTTTCTGAGTCTTCTTGCTCTCCCTTCGCTGTTTTATCTAGCAGCATCAGAAGTGGTGGTAAGAATAGGAAGTCCACAATTAACGCGATCAAAATAGTCAGTGCTGTTAGTAGACCCATGTCGGCGTTCACTTTAAAGGTCGACTGAGCCAACACCATAAAGCCTGCTACCAATACAAAGGTGGTTATCCATAATGCTTTACCTACGCTAGCAAATGCATAACCTACAGCTTCTTTACTATTCTTGTTGCGATCTCTACGCGCATGAAGGTACTTGCTTAAGAAATGAACCGTATCATCTACCACGATACCTAGTGTCATGCCGGCAACAACTGAAAGTGCTAGGCCTACTTGGCCATCAATCAAGTACCAAACACCAAAGCCCATTGCCGCTGGTGCTAAGTTTGGAATTAGGCTGATAAAACCGAATTTAACCGAGCGTAATGCAAAGCCAAGCAATACTGAGATCAGTATTAGGGCTAAAGATGTACCGATCAACATGCTGTAGATATTACGTTGTCCAATATGCGCAAACATTAGGCTTGGACTCGCAATATCAACCTCATAGTTAGGTGCATTCTCTGCAAACCAGTTATAGATGCGGCTTTCCAACTCAATCTGCTCGGTACTGGTCATATTATTGAACGTAGCGATGATGCGAGTAGAAGACTTATCCACGTTTAGCTGGTTATTTAGATCCAAACCGTAAGGCAGGGACATTTCGTACAGCAATAAGTATTGCGCTGATAGTTCACGTTCATCCGGTAGTTTGTAATACGCAGGATCATCACTGTGCATGTTTTTGTTTAAGCGTTTAATAATATCGCTCAACGTATTCACGTGATCAGTTTCAGGTTGTACTCGTAGCCATTCGGTAAGATCGCCCACAGTTTTAAGGAAAGCAGGGGAGTTAATGCCACTGGCTTCTTTGGTATCGATGGAGATCTCCATTGCCGTCATGCCAGATAGGTTATCTTGCATGTAATCAGTTGCCTGACGGAATGGCACGGTTTCATCGAAATACTTTACGAAGTCATCATTTAGCTTGTTTAGCGGTACTAAGAAAACTGCAGCAATCATCAAAACTGACATCGCTGGAAGTAGCACGCGACGCTTTGCAATTACAAGGTCTGCCAGTTTGTGCATGAAGTCATTCTTACCTTCTTCAAGCGGTTTAACGTGGACAGGTAGTAAGCGCAGCATTGCGGGGAATATTGTTACCGAGAAGATAAAGGCAAGCATTACGCCCGCAGCAACCATATTACCCAGATCTCTGAATGGAGGAGAGTCCGAGAAGTTGAGGCTTAAGAAGCCTATAGCAGTGGTTAAACTTGTTAAGAAAATTGGCTGGAAGTTAATACGCAAACTATCCTGAATCGCTTTCTCTTTCTTAACGCCCTGACGCATCTCATAAAACATAGTGGTCAGTATGTGCACACAATCTGCTACCGCTAACGTTAGTACCATAATTGGGGTACTTGCAGATGGGCCAGTTAAGTAGAAACCTGTCCAGCCCGCTAAACCCATGGTTGCTGCAATAGAGCAGATGATCACAACAACGGTGGCTAAGGTGCCGCTAAAATTGCGTAATAGCAGTACCATACCGATGATTACGACTAAGAACATCAAAGGCACTAGCGTCGCATTGTCTTCGATGGATGCTTCAGCAAAGCTATTGTTCATCATCACCATGCCTGAAAGGTGCACTTTCAGGTTTGGGTTAGCTTGAACGAAGTTATCGCGCATTTCGCGAACTTTACTTACAACCTGAGGCACTTCAACTACAGGATCAACGCCCGGTAGCTGTACGGTGATGTTTACAACCGTGACATGACCCTCTTTAGAGATAACCTTGTTTACCAATAATGGTTCATTAACAGCGATCTCTTTTAGCCTTGGCATATCCGAGTCAGTCAACGTTTCAGCGTCTAGTACTAGATCTTCGACGATCATATCGTCTTCTTCAGACCAAGTGTGCTGATAGTTTGTAACTGAATCTACACGGGTAGAGTAGGGTACCTGCCAAGATTCAGTCGTGAGTTCTTGAACGGCTGCAAGGGTTTTAGGGGTAAATACATCACCATTTTCGGGTGAGATAACAAAAGCAACATTGTCACTTTTGCTGTAAATCTTCTGCATGGCTTCGAATGCTGTCAGTTGAGGGTTCTCATCACTGAAAAACACGCGATAGTCGCTTTTGAAGACCAGATTTTTAGCGCCGTAAGTTGCGCCAACGACGAACATTATCGAGAAGAGGACGACCCAAATTGGGTGGTTCAATACGAATCGGAAAAGGCGATCTCTCATTTTCCTGCTCCAAGGGCCCTTGCGGGGTTGATTGCGGTTAAGCAATATTAGTTATTTCTTTTTTAATGACGAAGCGTCATTAACTAAGGTTTAAAAAACGGTGCGAGCACCGTGTTTTTTAATTCATCGCAGTTTATTCATAACTGCACATCAACTGCTTTTGCTGAAGCTGTTTGACCTCATCAGCAAAAAGTTCGGTTTTAAATCGCTGAATGCTCTCATGCCACGGATGGTCTTGGGTAAAAGGCTTCCAATTTAGGCCGTCCAGTAGAATGTTTGAGTGATTAACTAACTCTCTTTCTAGTTGCATTTCAGCTCTAACATTACAGCGATCAAGCGTTTCATGAAGCAAGGCAATAGTACCGAAGCTCATAGACCATAATGAAAACGCTACCTGAGCAGGGCAAAGGTGTGGTTGTAACGATAAATCACCATTCGCAAGGCCTGAGGAGATAACCTCTAACATGCCACCTAATAGCTTATTTTCTAGAATAAGGTGCTCTTCTTGACGCTTTTCGGTTGATTTTTCTCGAACTGACGGTGTCTTAGCAGAAAGAACCAACATGAATTCTGTAGGGTTTAGCTGTGAATGGAGCATATAGCCGTACCCAACGGCGAGCATTTTCTCGCGACTACTTCCGTCATATTGAAAGGCGCGTTCGAATAATGCCCCTAGGCGTCTCACACAACGGTTGCATAGACCGGTTAATAGGTCTTCTTTACAGGTAAAATGGTTGTATACCGTGCCTTTAGAGTAAGGCAATCTTGCTACTACCTTTAAAGGGGGATGTGGATATTTCTGGCATAGTTCAGGAATCTGATTTTCCCGAAGCATTTAAAGCATTACTGAAAAGCCATAACGACCTTGAAGATTGGACTGTGCTTCGGCAAAAGTCTGCTCTTTCTTCCGAATCACTAGAATATAAACGCAAGGTGCAAGACGATCTTGCTCGAACACATATGTTGTTGAAAATAAACAAAACACTCATGTGACGAGCTGAAAAGACAAGGCCGCGATTCTTCGCGGCCTTTTTCTATCTAAAATTTGTGGGGGGATTAAATATCCGCTTCCGCTAACTTTAGATCTACAACGGATTTAAGCAGTTTAAACAAACGAATGGATGCGTCGATCTCTTCTTTACGGTTGGTCAAGCTCTCGATATTCAAACCTACAGGAATACCAAGCGGCATTACTGCTTCTAGAATCTGCTCTAAATTGTTACGGCAGATACGAATTGATTCTTGTAACGGGCTATGAGCATCCATAATACGGAAGCGGGTAGCTTCTGGTACTGAGATACCCAGCCATTCCATGAATTCTAGCGTCTTAGTACTGCCGCATGGTGTAAAGGTCAGAATGACGCGTTTTGGTTTTACACCATCTTCACGGCATTTACGAGCGTAGCTACTCAACATATCGATGGTTGCTTGTGCATCGTAAACGGCTTGCGAGATAAAGAATTCACAGCCTTGTTCTGTTTTGCTAACTAAACGTTCGTGTTCGTTGCGTTTAGAGGCGTGACGCTCGGCAATAGTAACACCACCTAACTGAAATTCTGCTGGGTGTTCTGCAAGCGCATCGTAAGCATCATTCAAGCTAAGTTGGATATCGCCATCAGAAGAAGGGCTGCCCACAAGCACAGTGTCACGAACACCGTATTCGTTCCACGCTTCATCTAACCAAGCGATAAATGCTTCTTTATCACGCTGAGAAACACTTTTGTATGTGATGACCGGCTTATCTGCTTTTTCACGGATTAGCTTAGAGTAGGCACGTGGATCTAAGGTACGCATAAATGGAAACGGACGCGGTTTGTCGATACGGCTACTTTCATCCTGAATGTCATAAACAATCAGACCATCAAAATCGACATGCTGTAGACGCTCTAGCAGTTTATCCGCAATGCCTTGAGCGGTTTCTTCTGCAGTACCGTCTTTCGGAGGAGTTGTACCAAATAGATATACTCCGCGGCGGTCGTCAGCAAATTTTGTTCTTAAATCCTGTTTCATTGTAGTTTTTCATTTTCTATCTAAGCTGTAATTGCTGGCTATTCTAACAATTAATATTATTCATGTGTTTAAGTTATAAGATGAAAGTTTTTTGGTTAGAGTTGAGCAAATTTAATAGGCTGTATAAAAAAGTTGGGAGTAGTGAGTTGAGCCAACCAGGTTTTGATCTATCTGAAGCAAGTAAAGCGATTGAAAAATCAGGCGAAGGGATACCGCCACTAGACAAATGGAACCCTGACTTTTGCGGAGATATAGATATGCGCATTGCCCGTGATGGCAAGTGGTTCTACCAAGGCACAATTATAAGTCGCCCCGCAATGGTTAAACTGTTCTCTAGAGTGCTTTGGTTAGAAGAGGGTAAGTATTTTTTAAAAACGCCGGTGGAAAAAGTCGGTATCGAAGTTGAGGATGCCCCTTTTTTGATGACCGAAGTGAGTGTTCAAGCGAGTGAAAATGGACCTGAGTATCAATTTGTAAGTACTACTGGGGATAAAGTAGTTATCGGCAAAGAGCATTCGCTCTGGGTTGAAGAGTGTAGCGAAACCTCGGAACCATCTCCTTACGTTGATGTTCGTTTTGGCATGAAGGGATTAATCCATCGGAATGTGTTTTATCAGCTAGTAGAGATGGCTGAAGAAAAACAATTGGATGGAAACGTGATGCTTGTCATTGAAAGTCAGGGAGAAACTTTCATATTAGGAGATGTAACCTAAATTTAAAAAGAATGCGTATTTTTAAATGTAAGCTTTACTAGGAGCGAGGTTACAAATTAAGGAGTCGGGGGACGTATGAGTTCAGAACATCGGTTTTCTATTCTGTTGGTGATTAAGCAATCATCTGATTTAGAGTCGCTCTGCAATATGGTCAAGCGTCACTTCCCGCGTTTCTATATTGCTAATAATGAAGAAGAAGCGCTGTCGTTGATTGTGGAGCACAAAATTGATGTGCTTTTAATGGGCCTTAATACCATTCAAGAAAACGAGATCTGTTACCTTCACCTTCTGAGCGCCAAGAAAAATATCGAACGAATCCTTTTTAAGAAAATCGTATTCTGTAGTCGTGAAGACCTCAAAGAAGCATTTTCGATCTGTAATAAGGATGTCTTTGACGACTACTTTATTGTCCGCCCTCTGTATGATCCTTATCACCTGTTATTACGCCTAAGATTTATCCGCCGAGCGTTACAAGATCATAAAAGTTTTGGTACGGATGATTTTTCTGTAGAAAATCTCTGTGAATACTTTGATCAGATTATCTCCTGCAATGAGGACATATCTGATCTGAACGCCGAAAGCTATGAAAAACTGATGCACTTAGTGTCCTTCTCGATGGATCGTATGAAGGAAAAAATCATTCAAGAGGGCGGTTTACAAGAAGATCATCAGGCGGATATGCGTAGTTTGATTGATCAGCATAAGGAAGAGCACCTTCGAGAAGTACAACAGCAGCAAACCAGTACTCAACAAGCCTTACAAGCCAAAGTTCAACAGGCTACAAGTCTGACTAAAGAGAAAAAAGAACAGCTTGAAGCCAGTGATACTGTGGTATTCGATGACAGTAATATCTTATTGTTAGAGGATGAAAGTGAACAGCGCGATCAGATTAAAGCCATTTTAGATTCTGGTGGTTATAAGGCCCAAGTTTCTGGATGCGCAACCCATACCATGAAGTTATTGCAAAGCTGGAAGCCAGATATTGTTCTGCTAGATCTTACTTTGCCTGATATGAGTGCTTTGTTTGTGATTGATCAGATTAAGCAGGACCCAGAAATGGCGAAAACACGGATTATGGTTTTGGCAAAACCGGGCGATACCCAGAATGCGCAAGAAGCGATGAAACAAGGGGTACATGAGGTGATTTTAAAACCGATCGATCGCGATATGCTGCTTTATAAGATGGGGCATAACCTGCAAGCCCTGAACGATCAAAACAAGTAATTCTAAAGAGGGGGTCTCGTATCTAGCGAGATCTCCTTTGTTTTGAAAGCGTAATTACCCACCGATTATTTTTTCATGCACCTGAATAAACCTCTTTCAGGCTTTTAACGTCTAACAGCCCACCTAATCTCAAATAATCATCTATATTTTATTAGGTAACCTATTGAATAGCATACAGGATTGATATGCGAAAGATTGTGTCTTTGAGTATTTGGCTGTTGGTAACACTGGGGACAGCAGGAACGGCTGTGGCTGAAACTAAGATCATGCTGATCCACAGTTACCACCAAGAGATGAAGTGGGTAGAAGATCTAACGACAGGAGTAAAACAGGAACTAGGCGAAGACTATCAGTTATATATTCATCATATGGATACTAAGCGTTTACCTAAAGGCATGTTCAAGTACAGTGCCGTGAGGGCTTTTAGTGCTTTTCAAGAACAGAAGCCTGATTTGGTGATTATCTGTGATGACAATGGTTTTGGTTTGCTCGGTCAGCGGATAGCAGAAACCACCCCTGTGGTTTTTTGCGGTATTAACTCGGATATTCGTCGTGATTATCCGTGGGTAATCAATTCAAACAATATTACCGGTGTAGTTGAGCGGCCGATGATAAAGCGTTCAATCGTAGAATTTGCTCGTGCTACAAGTATCAAACTGCATCGGGTGCTCATTTTATTGGGTGATAGCTTAACGGCTGATGCTATTTATCAATATGACTTAGGCGCTAAATCTCATTTTAGAATTGCTAAAAACATTCGGGCGGATGTAGTTAGGGTTTCTAGCGCCGATGCTTGGAAAGAGCAAATTAAACTGAGTAAGAAACAAGGGTACGATCTTATTTTGATCGCAGGCTATGCCGCCATGCATGAAGCAAATGGCGAATACGTCAGTTTTGATGAATTAAGCCGTTGGGTCGCAGCAAACTCACCGGTTATAACGATAACGTCGCATGAACAAGCGATAGGTAAAGGTAGGGTCATGGCCGGTATGGTTGTGAGCGGCATACTGATGGGGCAAGATTCGGCAAATTTGGCAAAGCAATTGCTGGCTTTACCCAAAGGCAGTCATCAGATTCCAATTCATTTTCAGAGTCAGGGAAAGATGATTTTAAGCCGTCATGAGCTAAGAAACTGGGGGCTTAAGATCGATAATATTACTTCAAGATCCCTCATTCTTTTGCCTTAAAGTAAAGCCCCATAAGTGAAGTATGAAAGAGACGCTTCCTTCAAAGTTAATTGTTAATGTAAGGTAACCTGTAATACAAAATTCCTGCTATCTTATAGATACAGGTCCACGACATACGTACTGCTGTATTGATATATTCTTTCTAGGTGGCTTGGTACAGGGAGTATCTGTTGAGAAAAACGATTGTACGTACCCTATATTTGATCGCCGGATTTATCTGTGTGCTTCTCGGTTTGATCGGGGTCATTTTACCTTTATTACCAACAACGCCATTCCTTTTAGTAGCGGCTTTTTGCTTCTCGCGAAGTTCCGAGAGGCTGCATCAGGCTCTGCTGCAAAATAGACTATTTGGCAAGATAATTCAGGATTGGGAAACGGATGGGGTTATCCCTCTGAAAGCTAAATGGTTAGCAACGGTAATGATGCTAGCTATGGTGAGTTACCCATTGATTTTTAAGACCTTTCACTATGGCCTAAAAATGGTTGTTATAGCCACGATCATCTTTGCGCTATGTTATATCTGGTCACGCCCATCTGAACCTTTGTTAAAAGGCAATGAGGGGTGAAATGACGTGATCCGGTTTCTCCTTTTCTTCCTATTTAGTACCCATCTTTTAGCGGCTCAACAGCTGTCATTTACAGAAGAAGAGAAGAAATACCTAGCTTCTAAAGAACTTGTGACGATGTGTATCGACCCGGATTGGTTACCGTTTGAAGCTATCAATGCTCAAGGTAAACATGTAGGACTATCTGCTGATTTCATGGCGGAGTATTCAAAAATGATGGGGATTCCTATCCAGTTGGTGCCGACCAAAAGCTGGAGTGAGTCTTTGCATAAAGCTAAGGCGCGAGAGTGCGATATCTTATCGATGTTGAATGAAAGCCCAGAGCGCAGCGCCTATCTGAATTTTACATCTCCCTATGTCACTGCGGCTGTTGCTTTAGTCAGTCGTACGGATGTGCTGTTTATCGATGGTTTACCTGCTTTGCAGGGTAAAGTTTTGGCAATGCCGAAAAATTATATATATGAAGAGCTGATTCGCCGAGATTACCCATTGATTAAGGTGGTTTATACACAAAACCAGAAGGAAGCGATAAAGCTTGTGTCTACCGGTAAGGCTTATGCGTCCATTGGTACGCAAATTAGTATGCTGCGAGATATTCAGGAAGTCGCTACTTCAAATGTAAAAGTAGCAGGCTTTACTGAATACAAAAGTGTTTTGAGGGTCGGGATTCGAAAAGACGATGCGCTTTTATTAAGCATCTTTTCTAAAGCCGTGGATAGTTTGCCACCGCAAAAGTCGAACCAGATTTTACAGCGCTGGTACAGCGTGACTGTGCAAAATAAAGTCGATCAAACTTTGTTGTGGCAGTTGCTGGTCGTCTTCTTCCTTATCTCTATGATCTTTTTGGTTCGGTTTAGAAGTATCAGACAGTTCAACAAAATCCTCAAAGAGAAGAATAAACAGCTAGAGCGTATCAGTCAGACTGATCATTTAACCGGCCTGTTTAACCGTTTAAAAACCGATGCTGTGATCAAAGCCGAAGTCGCTCGTGCAGAGCGCTACGGCGGTAGCTTCTGCGTCATGCTGTTTGATATTGACCACTTTAAAGCAGTAAATGACAACTGTGGGCACCAGATTGGAGATAAAGTGCTTATAGAAGTCAGTAATCTGGTGAGAAGCAATATCCGAGAATCAGACATCCTTGGCCGCTGGGGCGGCGAAGAGTTTATGTTGGTGACGCCAGAAATGGATATCAGTGGGGCTGAAAAACTCGCTAATAAACTCCGGATACTAGTGCAGGATCATATCTTCCCAAATCAAATTGATATCACTGTTAGCTTTGGTGTTGCAGAGTACAAGATGGGAGACAGCCCTGATGCGCTACTCAATACGGCAGATAAAATGCTCTACCAATCTAAAAACGCGGGCCGAAATCGGGTAACGATAGGCTAGAAAATACTTATCAATCGCCTCGTAAACCTTATGTGAGCTCTCATCTCTATCCCTTGCCATCATCAGAAAATCTAACTTTTTATTGCTTTTTAATGTGAAAGTTTCTCATTAAAAACTAGATAAAATTTTACTAAAAACACTCAAATACCCTGAAAACCCAGTAATTACCTAGGGTTGAGGGGTTTTTAAAACAACGCTCAATATTTTAAGTACAAAGTAGATAAAATTTTAATAAAAACGCGCTTTTAATAAGGTTATTTGCCACTAGGATTAAGGTATCAACAGTTACTGAGGCACACAGAGCGACAGTGATTGGATACAGCAGTAATGATTAATCGAAAATGTGCAGGTAAATATTATGAGCACTATCAATAAAGGCTCTTCACAAAAATATAAGATCGCTATGCTGGACGAACAAGGCAGCTTGGCGGCTTGGAGTCGTGAGATAGAGGGATCTAATTTCAGTTGGGCGTTTGTTCGTTTAGATTCTAAAGAGAGCTTAATTGACCAATTAGAACAAAACACATTTGATGCGGTTATTCTGCCTTGTTCGATGCGTGCGTTAGTTGATATAGAACTGATGGCTAATTTAGCTCGCATTCAGCCTCAGGCTGTTAGAGTGTTTCTAGGAGCTGAGTTCTGGAATGCGGGTTTTAAAGCGAAAGCTGCGGAAATCGCACATCGAATCTATCCTAATAATGTATCTATTCAAGCGGTGGGTGAGGAGCTTGAATACCAGATTAAGCTAGTGAAGCTGCTTAATCGCTCATCTTTGCAGGCTTATGTATCCACTGTGGGTTGCTTGCCGTCACCACCCAGTATGTATCGCCAACTGACTGAAGCGGTTAATTCTGATGTCGCAGATCTGACTGAGATTAGCGAGATCATTGAGCAGGACCCATCAGTTGTTGCACAAATTATGAAACAGGTTAATTCGGCTTTCTTTGGTTTTAGTCGCCAAATATCAGATCTGCGAGAAGCGATCTCATTATTAGGCGTTAGAAACCTGAGAAGCATGGCGTTAAGCAGCCAATTAAATAAGCAGTTCAAACAGGGGAAAGATTGGGATCAGTTCTCGTTTGAACAAATGGGCCAGCGTTCCTTATTAGTTGCACGTTTAGCACAGGCGTTATGCAGACGAGCAGGTGCGAGCAAAGCGGTTCAGGATCAGGCCTTTTTGGCGGGCTTGTTACATGACCTGGGTGTCATGATTATGGCGGCGCATGATCCTGCCCAGTATAAAAAATTGATCAACTATGCCGTTAAAAAACAAAAGCCAATTTATTTAGTAGAGAAAGCTGCCTTTGGTTTCTTTCATGGTGAAGTTGCCGCTGCCTTATTGGCACTTTGGAATTTACCGCCGCAGGTTGTTGAGGCTGTCATGCTACATCATGTGCCTCATCTATCTTCGGCAACAGAGTTTAGTCCGTTAACTGCGGTGCATGTGGCGGACGCTATGCTTCCTTCGGTTGATGTAGCAGGAGAGTGTGATCTAGCGAGTAGCTTGTCGCTGCGTTACCTAGATCAAGTGGGTGTTATGGATGAGGTCCCACAATGGCGCATTGTCGCCAATGAATATCGTGTTCGCATGGTATCCAATTTATAGAGAGGATCTCTTTTCGCTGGAAAGATGCCAGTCCTTACCGGGAACATACGTCGGGGTCTGTTAAAGGTAAGGTCTGGCTTTCTTTTATCTGCGCTGTATAACTAGTAGCTCAATAATCTTGTTACAATCCTGCTTTTCACCTTCTACTGGCATCATTGTGGCTAGAGTAAATAATTCATCTTCAAAAACTCCTTCTCAAAAGAACAAACGAAAATCGGGCCTGCATCCGCGCAATCCGCATGCAGCACCTTATGATATTCCTCGTTTAGTTAAAGTATTTCCTAAGCTAGCTGAATACACCTATGAAACGCCACGAGGCGTAACCTCTATTCGCTTTGCTGAACCTAAAGCAGTAAAGCTACTCAATCAGGCGTTATTAAGTACTGAGTACAATATTCAGTTTTGGGATTTTCCTGAGGGTTATCTCTGCCCTCCAATCCCGGGCCGTGCTGATTATCTGCACTATATTGCGGATCTACTGGCTGAATCTAACGGTGGAAAAGTGCCGGTTGGAGCGCAGGTACAAGGTTTAGATGTAGGTACGGGCGCTAACTGTATTTACCCGCTTATTGGCAGTCAGAGTTACGGTTGGAAGTTTGTCGGTAGTGATATTGATCCTGTCTCTGTTGCTTGCGCGGAACAGATCGTCAAAGCCAATCCGGTTTTGAAAGGGAAGCTTACATGTCGACTACAACCTTCATCGCAGCAGGTATTTCAGCAGATTATCAAACCCTCTGATCGCTTTGCCTTTACGATGTGTAATCCGCCTTTCCATGCTTCACTTCAAGAAGCAACACAGGGCACTAAGCGAAAGATTAGAAACTTAAACCGTGGTAAGCAGCCATCCTCTAGTAAAGAGCAAGTACTTAACTTTGCCGGCCAAGGCGCAGAACTGTGGTGCAAGGGTGGGGAGATCGCTTTTGTTAAGCAGATGATCAAGGAGAGTGCCGAGTTTGCTGAGCAGTCACTTTGGTTTAGCTGTTTGATCTCAAAAAAAGAAAATTTGCCTCAGGTAAATACCGCTTTAAAGAAGGTAAGAGCGAAAAAAGTAAAGACCATTGAGATGCACCAAGGCCAAAAAATCACGCGAGTGGTTGCTTGGAGCTTTTATGATGAAAAGTCTCGAAAAGAATGGTTTAACCAGGCTTAAAAATCGCTTCTATTTCTAAGCAAATTGCCAGTAGCGCTGTCAGTAATGGGCTATAGTTAATCAGCGTAGTAAGCTGAAGTGTAAGCTTAATTTTGATCGAATTATTACAAAGGTAGTTATGATGTTGATCCGCTCTATTCTTGCTGGTGCAGTGCTTAGCTTGTTTGTTGGAACCTCTGCTTTTGCAGAAAACCACCACCAACAATCTCCTAAGTTTAAAGAGCAGCAGTTGACCGAGAACATTTCGATGTTACGAGGGAAGGGCGGGAATATTGGCTTGTTAACGGGTGATCAAGGCTTGTTGATGATCGATGACGATTACCGTTCGATGTCACCAGCCTTGCAGAAGGCTCTGCAAAAGTTTGGTGGTGAAGATAAGCTGACTTACATTATCAACACCCATTGGCATGGTGATCACACAGAGGGTAATCATCACTTTGGTCATCACGCGACAATTGTCGCGCATGATAATGTTCGCGAGCGGTTGCTTACCTCTCAAGAGGTTAAGCTCTTCAATATGAAAACCGAGCCTTACCCAGAACATGCGCTGCCATCTATTACCTATCAACAAGCATTGACGCTTTATATCAATGATGAAGAGGTCGAGTTACTTCACTTGGCCGGTGGCCATACCGATGGCGATTCTGTCGTTTTCTTCAAAAAGGCAAATGCAGTCCATATGGGCGACCTTTATTTCAATGGCTTTTTCCCCTTCGTCGATATTCAGAATGGCGGTAATGTTGCCCGCATGGCTGAGAATGTCGGCAAAGTACTCGAACTCATTGACGACAAAACTATCATCATCCCGGGCCATGGCCCCGTATCAAATAAAGCTGAATTGACGGCATTTAAAATGATGCTAGAAGGCACATTAGCAGAAGTTCAAACGATGCAAGATAAAGGGATGAACTTAGGCCAGATGCAGTTAAAGGGTCTATCCCCTAAATGGCAAAGTTGGACAACCGGTTTTCTTTCAACAAGTGTTTGGATCGGTATCCTTCATAGCAGCCTTGAAAAATAAGCTTATCTATAACGCACATTCTTTTTATCTCTATTTTGTGCTTTCTAACCTTCGCTTAGGTGACGGCACTTTTGACAGTGAACGCCGTCCTATTGCTCTGACCTCTTTAAAATCAACAAGTAATGAAGACCGCTGAGAATCAGCTTAGCGATTTTATTTGAGGCTTTATTCCAGAATAAACTCGAAAAACCTGAATTTATATCTACGCTTTGATTATGTGCTTTACGCTGAGTCTGTGACATAAGAAGAGTGTGCCGATGTATAAATTGTTGTCGTTTCTACGTGGTTTTTCGTTAAAAGCTCGCGTGCGTTGGGCGTTTTTTATTGTTCTAAGTATAAGTATTACGCTCTCAGTTTTTCTTTATTGGCACTACACAGATAAAAATAGACTCCACGGTCAGGTGGAGCATTTAAGTAACAGTCTGCATGCGGTCGATGAGTTTAGATATAACCTTTCTCGGATCGAGTTAATCAGTGCTGAAATGTTGGTGTCCTACCCCATCGATCAGGACCGATACCTCGAAGCTTATACAGCACTTCAAGAAACTAAACAGATCTTCAATCTCTCTATTGCCCCCTCACTCTCTGGTCGTGAAGGCTTATCCGAATTTAATAAGCTACTGTTTCATCACTTTACTCTATACAGCCAACAGCTAAGACACTTTCAGAGCCTCCTAGAAGAAGACCGTATTTCAGATGCCAAGCAGTTCTATGTCAAAGCGCTCGGCGTACAGGAGTATCACAAGCAAGTAGATTCTGTTGCTGCAGAATTCAGAAAGAAGCTCCTTGGTGTTAAAGGAGATCTAATAACTCAGGCTAAAGAGCAGGAAAAACTCTTTAATACTCAAGGTGGCTTGCTCTTAATCTTTGTCGCAATCGGTAGCTTTTTAATGGTTTCAGCTACACTCAAAGCGATGTTTAGGCCGATAGGGTTGGTGAAAAGAACCTTAACTGCCTTAGCGAATAAGAAGACGGCTCAACAAGAGATTTCGAAAGCAGGTCAGCCTCAAGAGATTAAAGAGCTGCTTGAGGCGGCTATAGAGCTGAGAGATGAGCTGCTACAGGTCGAGAATCAGCGCTGGATCAAAACTAATATTTCGGAGATCAGTGCTGAGCTCCAGCAGATAAGAACGACGCACGAATTGGCTAAATCGTTTTTGCAAAAGATTGCACCACTTATTCATCTAGGCCACGGTGTTTTCTATCTATTCAAAGAGCAAGAGAAAGAACTGCAGCTATTAGAAGGATACGCATTTAGAGAGCGTAAATTCCTTAAACAGACCATTGCTGTAGGTGAGGGGCTAATTGGACAGTGTGCTTTAGAGATGGCTCCTATTATTTTAACCGACCCACCAGAGGACTATATCAAGATTAGTTCAGGTGTCGGCGAGGCGAAGCCGAAGAATATCTCTGTCTTTCCTGTGATCCACAATAATAAACTGCTTGCGGTGGTTGAACTCGCTAGCTTTGTGGAGTTTGGCCAAACAGAACAAGCCTTTATCGAAGGTTTACTGCCTATTTTGGCCATGAATTTAGAGATTATTGAAAGGAGTGATAAAACCCAATTATTGCTCAATGAGAGTCGTGATCAAGCTGAAAAAATGGAGCGCCAAGCAACATTGCTTGAAGAACAGACAGCCGAAATGGAAGGGCAGCAGCGTGAGATTAAGTCCGCCGAAAAACGAAGTCGTCTCATTCTCGAAGCAGTTAAAGACGGAATTGTTGGATTAAATACCGAGGGGAAAATCACCTTTGCCAACCCTGCAGCTTATGATTATTTGGGTTTTACCGAGGAGGAGTTTTTAGGCCAAAACTTCCAAACACTCGTCCACTATGCTGATGAAAATGGTGAACCCTACTCTGAAGATTCAAAAAGCATCTGCCATACGGCTGTGGATGGTGTAGCTCGTTCCAGTGAAGATGAGGTGTTGTGGCATAAAAAAGGTCATGCCTTACCGATTGAATACACCTCTACGCCCATTTTTAGCGACGATAAAATTATCGGTGCGGTGGTGGTCTATCGCGACATTACGGAAAGAAAAGAGGCGCAAGATGCTCTTAATGAGGCAGCGGGTGAACAGAAAGCGATCCTGGAAACTGCAACCCGTGCGATTGTGTTGTTGAAAGACCGCGTAGTACAGCAAGCGAATAATAAACTATCTGAGCTCTTTGAACGGCCTATGGAAGACCTAATGGGACACAGTACTTTGCAATGGTACCCCGATGAAGAAACGTTCAATTATATCGGTGAGTATGCCTACGGTGAGCTTGCGAAAGGCAAGGTGCATCAACAGGAAGTCCAGATGGTGAAAGGCGATGGCACACTTTTCTGGTGTCATCTAAGCGGTAAAGTTCGTGATGCAGATGACCTATCTAAAGGTACGGTCTGGATGCTTGAGGACATCACAGATCGAAAAGAAACCGAAGAGAAGGTTAATGCTTATTTCGACAACTCCAGCGATGGCCTGCTGGTGCTAAGTCCAAAAGAGGGCTTTATCCACGCTAACCGCCGCGCTGCGGATATTTTTGGCTTCGAAGATATCAACGAATTAATAAAATGTTCTCCAGAAGTGTTATCCCCAGAATACCAGCCTGATGGTTTACTCTCCTCCCAAGAGATAGAACGGCATATGGAGGTCGCACTTTCGGGCACTGAACCTCATCAATTTGATTGGATTCACAAAAACACCTCAGAAGAGGAGGTGCCTTGTGAGGTCTCATTAGTACCTATCAGCTTGAAGAATAAGCCTGCACTGATTGTCAGCCTCCGCGACATAGCCGAGCGTAAAGCGGCAGAGCAGGAGATGCTAAAAGCGAAAGAGCTTGCAGAGGAAGCGACGCAAGCTAAGAGTGATTTCCTCGCCAATATGAGTCACGAAATCAGAACACCGATGAATGCCATCATCGGCATGTCCCATCTTGCCCTGCAAACTGAGTTGAATACCAAGCAAAGAAATTACATCGAGAAAGTGAATCGCGCAGGGGAGAATCTCTTAGGCATCATCAACGAAATCTTAGACTTCTCTAAAATTGAAGCCGGTAAGATGACGCTAGAATCGACCGAGTTTTATCTTGATGATGTGATGGAAAACATCGCCAGCATTCTAGCGATGAAAGCGGAAGAGAAAGGCTTAGAACTGCTGTTTGATAGCCCAGCCAATATCCCAACCGCCTTGATTGGCGATCCGCTAAAACTCGGCCAAATACTGACTAACCTTGCCAACAATGCTGTGAAGTTTACCGACGAGGGTGAAATCGTTATCAGTATCAATGTTGAAAAGATGGAGTCCAAGCATGTAATGCTCCATTGTGCGGTTAAAGATACCGGCATAGGCATGAGCCTTGAGCAGAAAAGTAAAATGTTTCAGAGCTTCTCTCAAGCCGATACCTCTACCACACGTAAATATGGCGGCACCGGATTAGGCCTAGTGATCTCCAAAAAGCTGGTCGAGTTGATGGAGGGGGAAATCTGGCTGGAAAGCGAAGTCGGCCAAGGAACAACATTCCATTTCACAGCGCGTTTAGGCTTACAAAAAGATCCGATGCAGCGCCGCATGTTCCACGCCGAAGAGTTGGATGGCGTAAGAGTGCTGGTGGTTGATGATAATGCCGCTGCTCGCGATATTATCGCCAATCTGATTAACAGCTTTGGTATGCAGGCAGATACCGCCTGTGATGGCGATGAAGCCGAACAGATCATTGTCGAACACCAATCCCCCGATAATTGTTATGACCTCTTATTGATCGATTGGCAGATGCCGCAAAAAGATGGTGTCACTACGCTTGAAGAATTAAGAAGCAGCGAGAGTATCATCTGCCCACCGGCCATTATGGTGACCGGTTATAGCCGTGAAGATGCTATCGATGAAGCGAACGAACGCGGGGTAGAAATAGAATCTGTTTTGACCAAACCTGTAACAGCCTCGTTCTTGCTCGAAGCGATAGGTACATCGCTGAACAAAGGCACAGTGGTCGAAAATCATCGCTCTGCTGCGAAAGAAAAAGCACGTGTCGATCTGGCCGGTCTATCTGTCTTGTTAGTCGAAGATAACGAGATGAACCAAGAGCTTGCTACCGAGCTTTTAGAGCAGGCGAAGATCAACGTTAAGATTGCCAATAATGGTCAGGAGGCCGTCGATATCTTATCGATGGAGACACACTTCGACATCGTATTGATGGATTGCCAGATGCCGGTGATGGATGGGTTTCAGGCAACCGAGAGAATACGGCAGATGGAGAATGTGCAACACCTGCCTATCATTGCTATGACGGCTAATGCGCTTACTAGCGATAAAGAGAAAGTACTCAATGCGGGGATGAATGATCATATTGGTAAGCCGATCAATATTGATCAGATGTACGCCACCATCGAGCGTTGGGCCTGTGTCGCGAAACGTAATTCTCGTGTGATAGAGCCCACACCTGAGGTTGAGAAAATAGAGCTTCCTGAAATTCCTCATGTGGATAGTGCCAAAGGTCTCTCCAGTATGCGGGGCAACCGTGAACTCTATCTCAAAATGTTAAAAGGCTTTTATGAGCACCACCGCGAATTTGAGGCTCAATTCACAGCGGCGATGGATGATGAAGATCCTACAGCCCCTATGCGCTGTGCCCATACTTTAAAAGGTGCTGCGGCCACAATCGGTGCAATTGAATTAGAAGCCTTAGCGGAAAACTTAGAAGCCTCATGTGCAGAGCCCAATTTTAAAGCCTCTGACATTCAGGAAAGCGTAGACGACGTGTCTGACGAGGTTGCTTTGGTGGTAGCAAATATAGAAGCCTCAGGCTTACTACCTACAACGAAGCCAGCCAAAGATCAGAATTTTAATGCTGAAAAACTAATCGAATCGATTCCCAAATTACGTAAGTACCTATTAGAGAGCGACAGTGAAGCGCTTGAGGTGATTGAAGTCCTTGAAAGTGAATTAGGCGGGCAGGCGTTAGAGCTGCTGGAGCCTGTTGCTAAGGCGATCAACGTGTTTGATTTTGATCTAGCCTTAGAGCGCCTTTCTAAAATGGAAGAGGCGCTCGATAATGTATAGGGAATGAAGTTTTTAGGCCGCAGTTGGTTCCGATTAAGGTTGCATGGCTATACTGATTTTAGAAACCTACTAAAAAGACCTATTTGCATAATCCAACGCTTGTTTAAGCAATAATGGAGAACGTAAATGAGCAAGACGCAGTCTCAGTGGGTAGAAAAACCTACTGTTCTTGTTGTTGATGATACGCCAGACAATCTGGCGCTTATGTCTGCGCTTTTAAAAGAGCACTACCGCGTTAAAGTCAGTAACTCTGGTTCCAAAGCACTGGATATCGCTAACTCGGCAACCCCGCCTGATTTAATCCTACTCGATATCATGATGCCTGAGATGGATGGCTACGACGTTTGTAAACGCCTCAAAGAAACTGCAAACACAGCAGAAATCCCCATCATCTTTTTAACAGCTAAAACCGAAAGTCGCGATGAAACCAAAGGGCTGGCATTAGGTGCGGTGGATTATCTGACAAAGCCAGTTAATCCAGAAATCCTGATGGCTAGGGTGTCTAATCACCTGCAATTGAAAGCACAAAAAGACTTCTTAGCGGATAAAAATGAGTTCTTAGAAAAAGAGGTTCGTCGTCGTACCCAAGAAGTGACAATGGTGCAGGATGTTACCATTCTTATTCTTGCCTCGTTAGCGGAAACACGAGATTCCGATACCGGTAACCATATTCGCCGTACGCAATTTTACATTCGTGCCTTGGCTGAAAAACTCAGATTCTTACCTAAATACAGCGAACTCTTAACCGACGCTTATATCGATGTACTGTTCAAATCAGCGCCTTTGCACGATATCGGCAAGGTTGGTATTCCCGATCATATTCTTTTAAAGCCAGGGCCATTTGAGGACGACGAGTTCGAAATCATGAAAAGCCATACCACCCTAGGTAAGGAAGCGATCGAACAAGCGGAAGCTCAGTTGGGTGTTGAAGTGGATTTCTTGAAGGTCGCAAAAGAGATTGCTTACTCTCATCAAGAGAAGTGGGATGGTTCTGGTTACCCTGAGGCCCTGAAAGGCGAAGAGATCCCGCTTTCTGCAAGGCTAATGGCGATCGCCGATGTCTATGATGCCCTGATCTCAAAACGTGTTTATAAAAATGCGATGTCCCATGAGCAAGCAGTGGCGATCATAGAAGAGGGCAGAGGCAATCATTTTGACCCAGAACTCGTAGATTGCTTTATCGAAATTAAGGACGATCTACTAGCCATAGCACTGCGCTTTGCCGATAGCGATGAAGGCGTATTAAACGTTAATTAATCTTCTTTAGCGCTAAGAGTACGTAAGCGCCACAAAAGCACTAACGTATCTTAGCTAATACAGTTTTAACGTCTAAAAGTGCTTTGCATGAAACCTTAGATGCTCTTCTATAAAGCTGGCGATAAAGTAATAGCTATGGTCGTAGCCATCGTGCAATCGCAGCTCCACAGGGTTATCCCCAGCCGCAGCTAATAGCGCTTGCGGTTTTAACTGCTCATCCAAAAACTGATCCTTCTTACCTTGATCAATCAGTGTCGGCATAAAGTTATTAGCGTGCTTAATCAGCTCACAGCTATCGTATTGTTTCCAAACCTCAGCATCATCACCTAGGTAAGCGCTAAATGCCTTCTGACCCCAAGGGCAGTTGATCGGATTGGTAATCGGGCTATATGCACTCACGGATGAGAAACGCTGTGGATTACGCAGAGCGATCATCAGCGCGCCGTGCCCCCCCATAGAGTGACCAGAAATTGCTCGCTGCTCTGTGACAGGGAAGTTCGCTTCAATCAGGGCAGGTAGCTCAGTCACAATGTAATCGTACATCTGATAGTGCTGTTGCCACGGTGCTTGGGTAGCGTTGACATAAAAGCCAGCACCCATGCCTAAGTCATAGCCGGGATCGTCCGTAACACCTTCGCCGCGGGGGCTGGTATCGGGTGAGACAATGGCTATACCTAACTCAGCAGCAACACGCTGAGCACCGGCTTTCTGGATAAAGTTCTCATCAGTACAGGTAAGGCCGGACAGCCAATACAGCACAGGCACTTTCTCTCCAGCCAGTGTTTGCGGCGGAAGAAAAATAGAGAAGCGCATGCTGCAGTTTAAGCTGGTGGAATCATGCTGATACTGCTTCTGCCAACCACCAAAGCTTTTGAATTGAGCTAAATTTTCAATCTGCATATAAAAGTACTCATCCACCCCAAACCTAGTTCGGGGTGAATATCATTAGATGATCGTTTACTTATCGAAGTGGATAACGCTGCGAATACTTTTGCCTTCATGCATCAAATCGAAAGCTTTGTTGATG
Source organism: Neptuniibacter sp. SY11_33 (assembly GCF_047778025.1). Lineage (GTDB taxonomy): Bacteria > Pseudomonadota > Gammaproteobacteria > Pseudomonadales > Balneatricaceae > Neptuniibacter. Next base: position 2,553,688 of record NZ_CP180543.1, on the reverse strand, counting down.
TCTTCTAGCCCCATCGTGTGGGTGATAAAGTCAGACAGCTTAAACTCGCCTTGTAAGTAGCGTTCCACGTAATCAGGAAGCTCAGAGCGGCCCTTAACGCCACCAAAGGCAGTACCGCGCCATACGCGTCCAGTCACCAACTGGAATGGACGGGTAGAGATCTCCTGACCTGCACCGGCTACACCAATAATCACCGATTCGCCCCAGCCTTTGTGGCAGCACTCAAGGGCAGAGCGCATCACATCAACATTACCGATACACTCGAACGAGTAATCCACACCGCCATCGGTTAATTCAACGATGACATCCTGAATCGGCTTGTCGTAGTTTTTAGGGTTAATACAATCGGTAGCGCCTAACTGTTTAGCCAGATCAAACTTACTTTCGTTAATATCAATGGCGATGATGCGGCTCGCTTTCGCCATAGTGGCACCAATCACAGCGGATAAACCAATTCCGCCCAAGCCAAAGATCGCAACGGTTGCGCCTTCCTCTACCTTAGCGGTATTCATTACTGCGCCCATGCCAGTCGTTACGCCACAGCCTAATAAGCAAACCTCTTCAAGCGGTGCCGCTTTGTTTACTTTCGCCAGCGAGATCTCAGGTAATACTGTGTATTCAGAGAAAGTAGAACAACCCATATAGTGGTAGATCGGCTGACCATCTTTATAAAAACGGGTGGTACCATCTGGCATTAAGCCTTTGCCCTGCGTTTCTCGAATCTTTTGGCAAAGGTTGGTTTTACCGGATTTGCAAAACTTACACTCGCCGCACTCAGGTGTGTATAGCGGGATTACGTGATCACCGATTTCTACACTGGTAACGCCTTCGCCCACGGCTTCAACAATACCACCGCCTTCGTGACCTAAAATTGCAGGGAAGATGCCTTCTGGGTCTTCACCAGAAAGGGTGAAGGCATCGGTATGGCAAACACCTGTCGCCACAATCTTGATAAGCACTTCACCTTTTTGCGGTGGCATTACGTCGACTTCTTCGATGGATAGTGGCTGGTTAGGCCCCCAAGCGATGGCTGCTTTTGATTTAATCATGGCTCTACTCTTTATTTAGGACAGCGTTTTTATCAATAGGGATTCAATGTGCTAAACATTATAGTTTTTTCATAAATCGCTATAATCTAGCTGAATATGAAAATACTTTTACGAGGTGGTAATAATGTTTGGCTGGGAGGGGGTAACAGAATTTGTTGCTGTAGCAGAGACAGAAAGCTTTACCGCAGCATCGCAGCGCTTGGGTATATCTACTGCGCAAGTGAGCAGGCAGATCAGCGCACTGGAAAAGCGCCTCGCGACAAAACTGTTCTACCGTACAACCCGTAGGGTCTCGGTGACAGAAGAGGGCAAGATCTACTATCAACACTGCCGCCAACTTCTAGACGGACTAGACGAAGCAGAAAGAGCACTAAGCCAGTTACAAAGTCGCCCACAAGGCAAACTAAAACTCACAGCCCCAACCACCTTTGGTGAAACCAAAATCATCCCGCGGCTCAACGATTTTATGCTGCAGTACCCCGAGCTCGAAGTGGAATGCCACCTAACCAACCAGAAAGTAGCGCTGGTGGAAGAGGGCTACGACCTAGCGATCCGCTTAGGCAAACTGGCAGACTCCAGCATGATCGCCAAAAGGCTAGGTGCCAGGCAACAGTTTATCTGCGCCTCAAAAGATTACCTTAACGCCCATGGCCGACCCGACTCAATCTCTGAATTAGAGCAACATAACTGCCTACAAGGTACCTTGGATTACTGGCGTTTATTGGATCAGGGCCAAGAGAGGGAAGTACGGATTAAAGGCAGCTTCCGCTGCAATAGTGGTTTAGCTTTGCTAGATGCGGCTCTAAAAGGTCTAGGAATAGTTCAGTTGCCAGATTACTACGTTAACGAACATATCGAGCAAGGGAGGCTGGTTCCGCTGCTTGAGAGTTACCAACCGGAGCCCGAGGGAATCTGGGCTTTGTACCCGCATAATCGGCACCTGTCGCCTAAGGTTAGGATGTTGGTGGAGTATTTAGTTCAACGTTTAAATTAGAAAGGATAGATGTAAATTTCTGTTTAAATTTATCTGCTTTTAGTAGATTCCGTGGATCACAGTAAGATATTAACTCTCATTAATTATAGTTAATATGGGGCATTTTATAGATAAAAGGTTCTAATTTTCAAAGAGTTAATTGACATTTTTTGTCGTATCTTAGAGCATCGAATGAAAAGGATATAAGTGTAGTAACAACTTTTACTACGCGCAGTAATAATAGGTGTTTCATGACACATGGAATTAGTTTCCTCGAGGGGCTTTCAGTACTCTCGAAATCTTCTCCTTATGCAGTATCGACAGAGGCGGTCCAAGAGACCGGTAGCATCTACCAGCAGATCAAAGATCAGCTTTATATAGAGATGCCTATCGAGCAGAAGGTACTATCTACCATTCAGTCGTTGCAGCCTCAGAACAAGAAGATTATCTTTTTGTGTGGGAGTAGCGGAGATGGCAAGTCAGAAATTCTAACAAGGTGTAAGAGGCTATTAAATTCTGAGATTAAGTTCCATCTTGATGCGACTCACAGCTTTGCGCCTAATGAAAATGCCATCCAAACCCTAGATAGGGTCTTCGAAGACTACCAGAGGGGGAATACTCCTCTTGTTTTAGGGATAAACACCGGCATGCTGGGTAACTATGCTGAGGGCGGTAGTAATACAGTTATCCAGAGCAATATTAAAAAGTATCTTCAGAATAACAGTTATGACGACGAGTTTGTTTTCATTAACTTCGAGGATTATCCGAAATTTGTAATTGACGACGAAGGTTTTAGAGCTGATTTTCCAGCGAAAATACTAAAACGCCTTACTAAATCAGAAGGTAACCTGCTTAGGGATATTTTCGAAGAAGATAAGAAGCGATCCACCGACTCGAAGAACCGGATACTCTTTGCAAACTATGAATTGCTGAGTATTCCTGAAGTGCAGAAGGTGATACTAAAACTTCTGTTTAAGGTTCGACTAGTAAGAGATCAATTTATTACGGCTAGAGCGTTACTGGACTTTCTATTTGGACTCGTAGCGGGCCCTAAGTACCTTTTTGATAATCTTTTTTTGGGTTTCGATAATGAATTAGCAGAAAAAATTGTGGATTTTGATCCTGCTAATTTTCGAACTCAAGAGATTGATAGGTTTATATTAGCTTATAGCCTAGGCTTAACAGGACCTGATTTTCAGAATTTTGAGAAGAGCTTAAGCTCACTCGGTATAGATAAATTATCAGATTCACATTCATTCTTGCGATTATTTTATGTTTTTAAAGAGTATGATGTTTCTAATAATTATCATTTTAATTTTAGTGACGACTTTTCAGAACCGCTAATTGATCAGTATGTTGAATGTTATCAACTTCATATGAGCTATAGTGGTGATAAAGTTGATCGAAAAAAATTACAAGGTTTTTATAAGAAAACTATTGTTGAAGCTGTCAGAAAATATATTAATAGAAATGTGAGAGTGGTAGGAAAGGACCAGTTCTTGATTTCGAGTGTTAATGGATATGAAGTTTTTTCAACATTAGATATTCAGCCAAACCTTGAGGAAATAAAAACCGAAAGCTTTAAGTCCAATTCTTATTTCCATGCTTTTATAACCGTCAATGAAGAAAAGATAAGACCATTCCCGATAAATATTAACCTTCTAGGTCTTATGAAAGGGATTATTGAAGGTTATAGACCTAATAGACACGATAAAAACTCAGTGGTGCTGTTAGATGAACTTGCTGCCGATCTCATAAAGGTAGCAAATAAGTCTCATGAACTTCAGATGAACGCTGGGCAAAGGAAGTTCGAGCTAAAAAGAATTGATGACGAAGATATTGAAGTAAGTGAGGTTGAAAGTGCTTAAGACAGAGTTAGAAGTCCCTGTAAATAATAGTTTAAGTACTTTTCTGCCGATAATTCGTACAAAAGATAAACACTATAAGTTTTGTTGGGATTCAGTACTTGGCTACTTCACACGTAGCGCCTATGCGAGGGACCTTAGATCGTTAAATACTGATGACTTTAGAGATGCGTGTAAAGAGAGGTTTTTCTCAGTACTGGATGATCGTGAATTCTGGTCACATATAGAGGGGATGTATTTCAAGAATGATTATATATTTGAAATTGCTCCTGAGCTTATGGCTCTTAAGTCGGCTGATAAAACTATTGATGCAAATAGTAAAAAATTAGGGGATATGCTGCAAAATCTCTTAAATGGTTTTTGTTTGGACTCTTCAAATGAGTCGAGTTTAAATTTCTTAGATAAAATTATTAAGTATGAATTTGATAAAATTAGCTTCGAACAGAAAGATGAGAGTAAATCTAGTACACCTTATCTTCCATATTTGACAGATTTTTTTAAACGTGATCTTTGTTTTTTGAATAGAAATCCGAGGTATTTCTCTGAAAAGATTTATGACTTATTGAGGCTGTATGGGTTTTTATATGTCTCTCAAATGGCTCTCAATATTAGATCGTGGAAAGATATGGAGCCCCGATCAAAACCATGCTTTTTTATTATGGATTCTGAGGTGGCCAGCCGAGAAAGAATTAATGTTAAAAGCTATGGTTATTCACAATTAAATGAACATCTGAGTTATTTGTTTCCTTATCTGGCAATGAATGAAGCCTTACAAAAAAAAGGTGAGGTTGTTCCTTTATGGTTGCTGGCTGAATGTATTCGAGAATCTGAATTTGATTTAAATAAGTTGAATGATTTTGCAAATGATTTTTTTGAAAAAAGGAAAAATAATTATAAGGAAACGGTAACTTGTGAAAGCTCAGAGAGTGTTACAGAAGCTTTGGATAAATTGTTAAACCTCTCTTATTTACAATTCGATAAGGCTCACGGGAACTTAACAACTTACAATCAGACAGCCGTTAGGGGAATGCTTAAAGCCATTTGTGGTCCTTTCATCCAGCGAAGGGGGCAATCTGGTCAGGTCTTAACTTTCAATCAAGACTATATCGTTCTCCTAACAAACCTAGCCATAGGTGAACGTCAACAGCTCCGTTTTCATGAATTGATTAAAGAATTTGAATTACGGGGCGTTTTTTTTGACAAGCAAAGCCAGCAAGCGCTTGTTGAGTTCTATGAAAGAATGGGAAATGTTGAAAGGATGAGTGATAGCGGGGATGCAGTCTATGTCAGCAAAACAATTTAAGGGCTTCCTTGTCGATCACTTTAATACTTGGATTACGAGTGAATTCAAAGCCGGCTGTAAATATCAATTTCGATCTCCTGACAGTTTAAATGGATATCAGCTCTATCAAGCTTTTATTAAGCATAGTCATTCGACGGTAACAGTTCAGGGAACGACCCTTCCTTGTATTAACGTTGACAATGTGCGGTTGTTACCCATTTTTCATAGTGAGGATTCTGATGGCTGTTCTGAAAACTTTATTTCTCATCTCCGAGATGAAGTGTCCTCTCTTCATGGGCCTCTGAAAGGTTATGCGTTATTGGTAATACATAACTCTTTGTTAGATACCCTGATCAATTCTGCTGAGGATGTTACGCAGCAGCAGCGTATATGGCATCCGGAAGTCATCAAAGATGGTTTGTTAAATAAGTTGGATAAATCTGATCCTTGGTATGATGTTAAGGCGTGCCTTTTAGACGAACAGTTAGAACTTATAGTAGAAGAACAATCAACCGTTTTGGGGTTTGAAGCATTCTATAACCACGCTTTAAATGGTGAGATTAAGTTTAATGAATTACGTTTGCTTAGTGATAAAAACCTTTTAGAAAATAAAAACCGGGACAGTATCAAGGAAAGGCTTAAAGATAACAGGAGACTTACAGATCAAATAGACTTTATCACCGAGCATTTCCCTAATGAATTGATTGATAAGCTGACCGCGCTTGATTTGAGTGAAGGATTTATCCAGGAACACTTCCCCGAAGATGAACCTAATAAATGGCGAAAAAGCTTAGATATTGGCGAATGTGATACAGAGCAACAGAAGAACCGAGGTAGTTTTCTCGAACTTGAAAAGGAATCTAGTCTTGCGGGCGAGTTGCTCTATAAAGGGAAGTCAGATACTAAGACGGGTCAAAGAGAGCGTCATATTGTTCTATTACTAGAACCAGATCAATCGGAACTAAATCTTGAATTTACCTTTCTAAATGGGCGAATAGAGAAGGCTCATTGTCGTGTACAGCATAATAATGGACAACCTGACGTCAAAATTGCAATTAATAATAGCGGTGGTAAACGGAGCCGGGTTGTCCTAACAAGTGTCTTCAATGGCGAAGCCCGTTTCTTCGCTCTTGAAGTCAAGCCAGGCAAGTCTAAAGAGATACATCGGTTCAAGGTTCTAGCGTTACGGGCAGATGATTTTTATATCGATGGCTTTAAACATAGTTATTTAATTGACCCGGCTAAGAAATGGGTCACTTTACAGACTGGTGAGAACTCTTTAGTTATAAGTGAACTAACTAATAGCAATTGCCTCATTGAAAATGATCAAACGGTCAGTAGTGCTGAGTGTGGAAAAGTGGACTTTGCTCAGTTAGCTTCAGAGAAAGATGAAGTTAAGTTTAGTGTCCAGGGGAAATACAGTTGTTTAACCTTCAACGTCGAAGGTGAGGTATCAACAGATACTTTATCGTTGCCTTTGTTGCTAGACCAAGGGCGTTTCAACTACTTGTTTGAAGACGGGTATAACGGACAATTCAATCGCAACAAGTTTAAGGTTTTGCTGGACGCAAAAGAGATAGCCCCGAAAGCACGGCGTCTTGCTTTGTTGCAATATGAATCTTTATTGTTGGATGATCAAATCCTGAGTAAGCGATGTAATGCCGATAATGTTTACCTTTCTACAATAGAGCACGATTTCCCCGGATTGTTTGCTGAATATAAGAAACTTTTCGATTACTTAACCAGTCATAAAACACTATTAAGTCTTGCGGGCTGGGATACGTCGCTTAGAGAAATTGTTACTTCGCTTGTAGATGTCTACATAAGCGAGATAGCCAAAATCCCTTACGATTCTCCTTTGAGCCTTAAGCATAAACGACTTGTGCTTATAGGTTTTGCAGAGTTTGAAGAGCAAAGGGGGATTGAGGAATACATTACGCCTTTCCATCCATCTGTATTGGCTTATAACTTAAATGTTGCGACTCGACTAACCGTTGACAAGTCAGAGGCTCGCAGCTTTAAAGATATACCTCCCGTCACTATCAAACGGTTAAGTGCTCAAGGTCTACTTCCTTTTGTCTATCATGAAAAGTATGAGTTCTCCTACAATACAGCTGAGAAAGAGAATGCTTTTTGGTCAAAGCTTATTCCCCAGCAGGACAGTAGCTACGAGTACGTTCGCTCTTTAGTTGCTGATAAAGTTGACAAATTCAGTGCTGCTTTCAAAGGTCTATTTGTTACGGGTAGCAAAACTACGTTAAGGATTAACTCTGTTAACAATCAGGAAAACCGTGAAATTTTTCTTGGCCTGATTGACTACGTGAAGAAAAAGAAAGACAAGGTTACGCGTATCCATGTGAACCTTTACGATGAAGATAGCTGCATTTCTTGGTTCGATCGATTTTCCGATGCCGTTAATATCGAAGAGTTAAAAGAACTTTGTGAACTTAATAAAGGGTCTATAAAGCAGCAAGCTGACTCGATTATCAATCTACTTCGTACGCGGTTAACTTATAGTAAGTATCAAATTTCAGCTTTAAACGAATCGCAAGAATATGCACACATTTGTTTCTTTAAGAACAATGAGCGGGTAAAAGCAACAGATGTTGATGTGCATAAACAGAAAAGTGGTGTGGTTTGTCACGGCTTAATGCCGGGAGAAACCGCTACTAACTATCATGGTAGCTTTTATACCTCATTTGGCTTGAACGGAGTCGATACAACCGAAGCTCCACAGCTTGCTCTTATCGAAAAATATAGTGCGCTGGTTAAGCCCGCAAGGCAAAACCATGAACAATATACACAGGGGAAATCTCAGGCGCTGGTTGTTACAGACAGCTTTAAAAGTTTGTTAGAAGCGTCTTACCAAAACTCCATTTGGACAACGATCATTGACCCTAAAGTAACCTTGGATTTCTTCGAAGGCGAAAAGGATGTCGTCCTGATTCATTACTCAGATAACTACACGAATTCAGTCAATTATGACGCGATTACTGTAACAAAACAGACTGATCTCTATCATAAAGTGCTGGAGGCTGATCATGGTGGGCTTATTGATGAGTTTAATGCTTTCAACGGTGAATGGCTGCTAAATCTCGTTACAGCTGACAGTAAAGAACGTAAAGAGAAAAGAGGCGTTTTAGGTGCCTATAAGTATGTCAGTTGTTTGCTCAAAAACTCCGATATTACCTGGGTGCCTTTATCTATTGCTGAGATTATTAGGGTTTCGGGCAACTTGGGTTTAAAAATGTCCGAAAGTGATTTCTCTCGTTTTGCGCAAGGAATCAAATCGGGAAAAATTTCTGATGACATCTTGTTTGTTGGTTTCAAAGGCGAACAATTGATACTGCTGCCTGTAGAAGTAAAGACAGGGAAGAGACAAACTCACAGCAAAGGGGTTGAGCAAGCTAAAGAGCTTAAACGTTATTTTGAGCAGCTGTTAGGGCAGAATACTCTAGCGAGCCATCTCTACCGTGGGCTGTTTATCCGTCAAATATTGATGCAGATAGATAAGTACAAGCTCTACAATGTTTACCCCACAAACTACTTTGATCAACTCACTGTTAATAGCGCGTGGTGGCTTCAAGGTGATTATGGCCTTGCCGAGTTAGTTGAATTCCCAGAAGCTATTTTGTTTGTGAACGTAGAAGACTCTAACTTCACCAAAGCTAACTTCACCCCTACACAAGGCGTGCTTAAAATCGAGCTGCCGGCAGGGGATTTAACTCATTCAACAGGTAATATAAATAAGCTGTTACAAACACCTATGCAACATTTGTTTGAGGAACTCCAACCTTCCACTCTGTATTTCATTGATAAAGAATACATACTTGATGGTGAAACTGAAGTAGCTTTGGTAGATAACCAAGTCGAAGGCGTTGTAAAAACGAATATAGCGGAGTTACCTGTTGTAAGTTATATAGATACACAAGCTGACTTACATGCTTCTGAGGAAGTGTACCCTCAAGTGGCTGAGACACCTGCGAAGCTAGAATCTAAATCTGAGCGTAAGAAAATGCCTGAGAGTGAGCTTCAGCATTTATATCAGCAGATTATTGATTGCTATTACAGTTACAGTATTCCGGTATCTCAGCCCAGTGAACAATGCCCTTATGTAGAAGGGCCAGCTTCAATTCTGTTTAGAGTCGAGTTAAATCCAGGAACTGATCCTAAAAAACTGTTCGAAAAATCACAGGCACTTAAGCTCGATCTAAAATTAGAGCAAGAACAAGAGGTGGGTTTTGCGATAGATAAAGGGTGTGTAACCATTGATGTTCCGAAAAGTGATAGCCAGCGTTACTATGTCGATCAGCATGATATCTGGCCGTTATGGGAAAGGCCTAGCAATAACCTAGAAGTCCCTTTAGGTGAAGACCGCTATGGCAATGTAGTGAAGATAAATTTCTCATCTTCTAACTGCCCACACCTATTGATTGGTGGCACTACTGGTAGTGGTAAATCTGAAGCCCTCAATACCATTCTTTATGGCTTATGCGAGCATTACTCTCCCTCTGAATTGAAGCTGATGCTGATCGATCCCAAGGGCACTGAGTTAAACGATTTTGAAAAGTATCCCCACCTCCTTGGTCAGATTGGCTGGGATGATGAAGATGCATTGAGGCTGTTATCTGAAGCGGTTGAGGAGATGCAGAATCGTTACTCAATTTTTAAACAGGCAGGTGTAAGGTCGCTCCCTGATTATAACGCTAAAGCGAGCCCAGGCGAGCAGATACCATGGTGGGTTTTGGTGTTAGATGAATATGCAGATCTGACATCAGATAAAGAGATGAAAAAGGATATTGAAGCCGAACTTAAGCGCTTAGCGCAAAAAGCCCGTGCTGCAGGTATTCATTTAATTATCGCCACGCAAAAACCAAGTGGTGATGTTATAAGTACGAATTTACGATCTAACCTTCCTGCACAATTAGCCCTTAGAGTGAAAAATGGCACCGAGAGCCGCGTTATTTTGGATGATCTGGGTGCCGAAGTGCTAAATGGCAAAGGGGATGCTTACCTTAAATCGGAAGGTAAGCTGGTTAGGATTCAGTGTGCGAGAGTTGATACAGAATAGAAGAGATTTTCATAAAGATTTCTAAGGAAACTTAGAAACATAGGGCTGGGCAAGCACGGCTCTATGCCATATCCGGAACTCAAATGACTTTCGGGAAATTACAACGCGCCAAATGGACTTTTTTTAACTCTGTCTGGTGCCTTTATGGAGACATTTTCAATGAAAATCTCAAAAATTAAAGGCGTTGTCATCGCTGCCTTAATTGCAATGACATTTTTTTCGTTTCAAGCATCTTCTTCATTCAGCTTAGACACAGATTTTACTGTTGAAGAGCGATCGAGTGAGGTATCAGCACCTGATGGTAGCAAAGAGGTGTATGTTAGTAAGAACTACAAATTTAAAATCAGCAAAGAATCTGATAAAAATGTAGTTATATCAAAGCAAGCTAACTAAACGGAACGTTGGGGGAGTTTTCTCCCCCTTTTTTGATGAGTAAGGAGTTCCTTCCTCATCCTCTAAACCTAATTAGCTTTAGAGAAACCATCTTTGGATCGTTAAGAGGATTTTGATTTGAAATTTACTATTGAATGTGAAGATTATAGGACCCTTAGAATACCCAATAGCAGCAGTCAAAATGTAAAGCTGGGCACATTGTTTGTGAAAATTGAAGATTTACCTGAAGGGTTAGTCGATTGGATGGAAGTAAACCCTAGAAGTCCAAAGTACACAAAAGGTGGGAAGTTAAGTGGTTCAGTATCTAGGTCCATCGTGAAGACTCTCCAAGATGAACCAGAGCTATTCAGCCTTAAAAACCTAGGCATTTATTTATTAGTCGATGAAGTGCATTCCCAGCGTGTGCCTGGAGATAGACATTCTGTTGAAATCGAGCTGACAGAACCCAAGTGTCACGGCATTGTGAATGGAGGGCATACGTTTAGTGCAATAAGGCAAGTCTTGGATTCTAATTCTTACAAAGGAGGAGCATTTGTGCGTTTGCACCTTTATATGAATGTTCCAAGTGATGATATTGTTGAATTAGCTGAAGGTTTAAATAAAAATTTACAGGTTGATGATACTAGTCTTAATGACCTTCGAGAAAAGTTTGAACCGATCAAAGAATTCATGAAAGGTAAGAAAGGTGCAAGTTCGATTGCCTATGCAAGTGGTGATGATGGCGATGTAGACATTCTTGATGTTTTACACATTCTCTCTTGCTTTGATTTGTCTTCATATCCTGCTGGGGGCAAACACCCTAACGATATTTTTGGGAACAAAAGTAAAATTCTTAATCGTTACTGCGAAGATATAGATATTGATAATGGTGCTTACTCGAAGCTTATCAAGAAAATGGATGAATTCCTGATTTTATCTGATGAAATTCAGAAGAGGTGTGCAACTATTACTAGCTATTACAAGATAAAAAACACCTCAAACCATAATCGTGTAGGTTCCGATCCGCATAAGAAACCTGCGGTATTTTCAAATGGTGAAATTGGCGGCTATATTCCTCAGGGGTGGTTATATCCGATGCTTTCAGCTTTCAGGGCAAACTTAAGCATGGATTCGTGGAATAAAGGGGAGATTAGATGGTTGATGGACCCCAATGAGCTTTTAGAAGAGATAATCAATAAGCTTGTTGAGGTAATAACCGAATTGCACAAAGAGCATAAAAATAAGCCTGGTGAAGTTGGTAGGAAACCAACGGCTTATGATATGTGTTACTCAGCAGCTTTTATGGCACTAGCTATGAAAGGTAAAATTGAACTTAATGCATAATCATTTATCTTTATACGATATTCATAGGGAAAACTATATAACCTGTAAAGGTATAGATTTGAATTTCATAACTTAGAATTCGAAATGAATGATATCCCTCTATTCAAATGTAGCTTAAAAAATTCACTAAAAAGCACATCATCAAGGTGTGCTTTTTGTTTTTCATAGGCTTGCCTAAGCACTGCTAAATAGACATCTGCATATTCGCCTGCAAAGACTTTCCAACTCATTTCTACATTGCTGTCTGATGGAATGTCTTCCATTGGGGGTACTGAATCTTCTGCCAAGGACATACACAGTGCCCAGCGGCAGAGTACGTTCCAGTTATCAATACCTGTTTTCGTTTTTAGACGTATCAGCTGCTGTTTCTGTTTCTCAGACAGCTTAATGATTTCAACGGTGTTGTGATGACTATGCATGGAAGTAGCCCTCTGAGATTGTAGATGTTTGAGCGGGTTCGTTGAAAGCTATTTGATATTCACGACTAATTGCAGGCTTTAGGTTTTGATAGTACTGCCCAGTGATCTCTTCATCTGTTGAAAGAAGTAACACTTGTTTGGCCGCGTTAGGGAAGTAGTTATCTATAAGTTTGCTACGGTGTTTCCCATCCAAACGACCTAATGGCGTGTCTATTACCGTTGGCAACTCTTTGCCTGAAGCTTCTGCTAATGCCCATAAGATAGCGATGGCCAGCAGTTGTCTTTCGCCTGCAGATAGCCGTTCAGGTGAAAGAATTTCGTTCTCTCTGCTTAATAGAGTCAAAGCGAAGGAGTCGGTATTCACTAATACTGAGCTGATCAGGTTGTCTTTACGCGTAAGCGCAATAAATTTTTCGGCAATCTTCTGCTCTAGTAGCTGAATATTCTCTTTTATCATCGTTTTAGCAAAGCTGTGCATAGTGCTTTTCAGCTTGTCTATATGTTCGCTGACCTGTAATGATCGTTTCTGTTCGAAGGTGTCTTTATTTTGTTGAGTCAGAAGATTGGTATAGCGAGTGTTAAGCACATCGCGCTTAGCCAAGGCTTGTTCCAGCATTCTATGCTTATGTTCAAGTAGCGTCTGTTTATTGTTGAGTTCAGCCTCTAGGACTGCTAGCTCTGTTAAGACATCTTTTACATCATTGTAATCAGGTATAGCCTCTTCTTGTTTCTCAAATAAAGCTTGCCTTTCTTTCAGGTCAGCACGTTGTTTCAATAGCTTTTCGCGCTCAGCTTGTTCTGTACTAATCCGGTCGTTTAAACCCGTAAAAATGCTATCCGGAAGGTTGATGTAACAGTCTGTATTAGCAAAGGTTTTACGCTGTTGTCTGTTTTCATCAATCAGTGCATTGATCGCTGCTTGAGTTGAACTGTCAACTTGCCCTTGATTAAGGACTTTTAGTATTTGTTCTTCATAGGTATGTACTGATTGATCAAAAGAACTGGATTGTTTTGCTTTAGATTCAAGTTGTATCTGTTGCTCTGCTTCAGCAAGCAGTCCACTTATTAAACCGAGCGGCCCTGCTCCTGCATCAAGTTTGACCCTCTGTTGAAGATTATCTTTTAGCTGTCGGTCAATCGCGCCTAGTTCAAATTTAATTCTATCTCGCTCTTCAATCAGGTGGGCACCTGTGTCACGCACTTTTTGACGAACCTTATTGATCCGTATATTCAGTGTGCTTGATTCTTCATCTAATTCAGCGATTTCGTTGCGCAGTGATTTTAACTGGGCATCATGCTCACCAATATCAGCTTCGCAATCAGATACTTTTCGAATAATCGCTTGGTCGATATTAGCGGTTTTACGCTCTCGTTCGATGTTTGATAAGTCGGCATGCAATTGGGTTAACAGATCTAGCCCTAACAAGCTTTCTAGACCTGTTTGGATCAATTCCGAGCTTCTTTCTGGGTGAGCTAAATTTTCGATTTTTTCGCCATCAAAAAAGAACAGGTCCGATAGCGTTTGGGGAATAAACTCGTTAACAAATTCATCCCATTTAGAGCTAATAAATGCATCATGCTCGTCGTTACAGAAAACGTGTACTTTATCTTTTGTATTCTCAACCTGTTTTGCGACTATCCAGCTTCTTTGAATCTTGTATCGTTGTTCAGCAGTGTCTGTTCTGTGGGTAAACTCTAGTGTTAGGTTTACAGCAGCTGAGGAATCGGCGTATCGATTCATTGTACTGGCGAGGTAAGTACCAAATGCTTGATGCCCACGGTTGGAGCATCTTGCATGCTTGCCATATAAAACAAGTTGTAGTGCATCTAAGAAAGTTGTTTTTCCACCACCATTTAACCCGCCAAAGAGTATGATGGGTTTGTCTTCTGAAACGGATAGGTCAACGGTATGTGATCCTTTGTAAATACCGAAGTTTTCGATTGTAAGTGATTTAAGGATCATTAAGCGCTTTCCACCGTTTCTATCAACAACGAACTGTAGCCATCTTCTTTAATGGATTTAGTGATAATAGCGATCTTTTCTTCAATCGCTTCCTTTTCTTCTTCTGTTAACTGTATGTTGTTTGTCAGCTCAATTTGTAGGCGATGACGCTCCCTTTCAAGAGCGAACTGCTTAGCTTCGAATAAAGAGTCGAAGGCGCCTTTATCGATGACATCGTTGAGTTCATCTTTCAACTTTGCTCTGCGCAATTGATTACGATATTTGTTGGCTACACTCATCACGGCTCGCATCTGCTGATAAAGCAAACCGTCAGTATCGCCTTGCTGTTTACAGTGGGTTTTGAGTTTAGCTAACACTTCACCGTTCATAATGGGGTGATGAGCTTTAGGTTTTCCGGGGTAGGGCTTTTTAATTACCTGTTCATAAATCTTAGGCAGGCTATCTTCAGCTTCATGTTTTTCGTCAAGCCACACATGTCTGATCGCTTCTAATTCTTCAATTGTTAGCAATTCAAGATCTTGAACTTCAGGGGGACCCATTTTCTGGACTGCAACTTGGGCTTCCAACACCTTTCTTAACATGTGTTCTCTGAATGATTGTAGGTATGGGCCTGGTACTAAATCAGCGCCATTTTTTGTCACATGTACAGTTAACCGCCCGTTCATTCGTCTGAAGTCACGATTGGCTTTATCTCTTCTCAACTTATCCAGTTTTTTGCTATGGCTCGGGTCGTTTATTTCTATCTCGTTCCGCAGCATCACCAGTGGCATCATCCATTCTTTATCGTCATCGTTTGCGATCATCGCGTTCATTGACTTATCTTCTGAGACCATGGTGCAGACATAGCAGCCAAAGCGGCTATCACCGCAGCTTTGAGTCGATTTATCAACCACGAGGGGGCATTCGCCGCCTTCTGTGGCTCCTTGGTACATTCCCATCAAATCATGGTTAGGGAAATTCCAAGGATTTGGAAAGCTATTTAGATAGATCCATACATCATCGTTAGACCAATCTTCTATAGGCGTGTAAACCCAAACCCTCTCTAGGGTTTTATTTTCTGAAAGGCCCAGTGCTTTACGGGTATTGGTTTTTAGGTTGGCATATTTATCCATACTCGCTGCACGGGCTGAGCTTTCTGCTTTCCGCGTGCCGAGTACTAAGATCGCTTCGCCATTCCTATCGGCCATGTTTTGAATGAAGTTATTTGATGGTGATATCTTTAAACGATCAGTACACCATCGAAATTTTGCCCTTGGAGCAGGATAGCCTTTACCAATTAAATTGAACCAAAATCGATCCGTTATCTTAGGTGTAAGCCGATGCGAAATAATCGGCAAATTCTGATCTCTGGCTGCTGCATTCATATTAGTCAGTGATTGCCCGACCCAAGACGCAACTATTGGGTTTTCAACCAATGTGTCGGTGCTAATAACATGAACCTGTTTGCTAGCTTTACCTTCATTTTGTAGTTCTTGCAGGGCAAACCACGTGAGCTGCAAAATAGCTGTTGAATCTTTACCGCCGCTATAGCCAATTACCCAAGGGATACTATCGCTCAAATACAGTGCTTTTATCTGATCAATTTTCTGAGCGATAGACGCCTTTAGGCCGCTTTTTGTAAAAGCTGATTTAGGTTCTGAAGTCTGGATTACTTCCATTAGTCTTTCTCGCTAGATAATTGTTCTTCTGACTGCCGTTCTAAATCTGATAGCGCGATGCCTAACAGTTCTTTAATTTTTGAGCATGTAAGTTTTGCTGCACGATCGTTGTTATACATAGATCCATTTATGACACATCTTCCTGCCCAGTTTTCGTGCTTTCTTGACCAGTTAATTTGCTTTAAACCTTTGAGTGTTTTTTTCCAATTATCGTCATTGTTCAGCAAAAAGTTGCCTAGCATGCCCAAGGCGTGGAAGGTGACCGCATGAGAGTGAATCGATTCCTCTCTTAGCTCTCCACCAGACGCTTCATCATTGCAAATGAGCTGCCACGCAGGAATATTGAAAAGTACTTCATGCCAATACTCAGATGCTATCGGGGTTAGTTCTTCATAATTATCTTCAGTTATGGAACCCAACAGTTTTTTGGTGGCTCTGTTTAACGCACTATGACTGATCAGCTTCTTGGATCTGGGACCCAGGTTGCTTTTCTCCATATGAACTAACTTTGTTAGTTTTTCGCTATCAAAAACAATTTTTTTGGATAGCTTGGCGTCTGGCTTATCGTCATAGGTAATGCTTAGTGAAGAATCAGTTTTAACAGGGTATAGGTTCAAATCTTTGAATATTCTTTGCCTCTGATTAAGCGACTTGTTCGCGAAGAAAACTACAGAAATCGTCTCGTCGCCAAGTGATGGGTCTTCATTGAGTGCTTGAGTTATAGCTGCATGACGATGTTGACCGTCAGTAATAAATAGATTGGCATCTTCATCGATGATAAGTGTGCCTATCTTTTGTTCGTGCTTGTTTGTACCGACAGAAACAAAGTTGGTATCGCCTTCTATGCATGCGGTCAGAGCAGAGAAAACATAATCATCTCTGTTATCAAGAATATAGTTTACAATGCCCGGGATTCGGTCTTCATTGATAATCCTTTGAGCCCGTTTATCGACAGGAAGTTGACCTTCATCGAGGTTGAAGATGCTTTTTAGTCTTTTAAGAGGGCACATGACAATGAAGTATTCTTCACCTGCTTGTGTGCCTTTTATGGCTGGAAACGATATCCCTGCAACAATCTGAGACATGATCTTGTTGGATCTCTATGTTCGTGTTGTTCGATTTTTGTTCTTACGAACAAGGTGGCGCTATAGTACACTACAGCTTGTGTAATGTCTCACACTAATTAATAAGTGAAATCATGCCTCAGTATCTAGATTACAATGCTACATCACCTGTACTTCCTGAAGTCGCCGAAGTCGTTCATAAAATGATGGTGGAGGAGTTTGGGAACCCTGGAAGCCGTACACATGAGTTTGGCGCTCATGCTAAACGAGTAGTTGAGAAAGCTAGAGCTAGCGTTGCTGAATTGGTTGATGCTAAAAAGGCTGAAGTCATTTTCACTAGTGGTGCAACTGAAAGTAATAATATTGCTATCTTGGGATTGGCTAAATATGCGGATGAAGTTGGCAAGAAGCATATTATTACATCTGCGATAGAGCATAAGGCTGTTTTAGAACCTTGTGAGTACCTTGAAACTAAAGGTTTTGAGGTTACATATCTCACTCCTGGAGTATCCGGTCTTATTGATCCACAGGAACTTGAGTCAGCTCTTAGGGATGACACCCTTTTAGTATCACTAATGCATATTAATAATGAAACAGGCTGTATCCAACCGATTGAGCATTTTTGTGAGCTTCTTAGCTTCCATGAAGCGTTTTTTCATGTAGACGCTGCGCAGAGCTTTGGGAAGATGAATGCAGGTTTAGAAAATCATAGAATTGATATGATTAGTATTAGTGGGCATAAAATCTATGCTCCTAAGGGTATTGGTGCATTAGTGACTCGTAGAAGGGATGGGCTGAAATTACCACTTGCTCCGATTATGTTTGGCGGTGGGCAAGAGAGCGGATTACGGCCTGGAACTCTGGCTGCTCCTCTGATCGCTGGATTGGGAATGGCATGTCAGAAAGCAAAAAGTGAAAGCTTTAGCTGGAAACAGCATGCGCAAGAACTTAAACAGCAGATGCTAGATTTTGTAGGGCAGGTTGGTGGAGAGGTAATTGGCGATAATACGTCCCCATATGTTATTAATTTTGCTATTCCAGGAGTCAATTCAGAAGCTGCGATGCTGATGCTAAAAGAGGTTGTGGCTGTATCTAACGGCTCAGCTTGTACATCCAATAGCTATGAACCCTCGCATGTTTTGACTGCGATGGGCTTAGATGCTGATAGGGTTTCAGGATCTATTAGAGTTTCTTGGAGTCATTTGACTAAAGAGATCCCAGTAGAAAAGATGAAAGATAAACTCAGCGTATTACTTTAAAGCTACTGAGCAGGTTGAGCTGAAAAGACCAAAAAAAACGGGCCATCAGGCCCGTTTTTTGTTTTCAGTTACACTACTTACTCTGCGTAATCTTCAACCGGAATACAAGAACAGAACAGGTTACGGTCGCCGTATACGTTGTCGATACGGTTTACCGTTGGCCAGATCTTGCTGCCTTTCAGGTGATCAGCAGGGAAGGCTGCTGTTTCAAGCGAGTAAGGGCGGTTCCACTCAGAATCGATAATGTCTGCCATGGTGTGTGGCGCATTACGCAGTGGGTTGTTCTCGCCGTCGATCTCATTTGCTTCAACCTGACGAATCTCTTCGCGGATTGTGCTCATCGCTTCGATAAAGCGATCTAGTTCAGCTTTGGATTCAGATTCCGTTGGCTCGATCATCAATGTGCCTGCCACAGGGAAGGACATTGTTGGTGCGTGGAAGCCAAAGTCCATCAAACGCTTAGCTACGTCTTCTTCTGTGATGCCAGACGCTTCTTTAAGTGGACGCATGTCGATGATGCACTCGTGTGCAACACGGCCGTTACGACCAGAGTAAAGAACAGGGAAGTCTTCGCCTAGTTTCTTGGCTAGGTAGTTAGCATTTAGGATTGCGTTCTCAGTCGCTGCGCGAAGGCCAGTGCCGCCCATAAGTGCGATGTAAACCCAAGAGATTGGTAGGATAGATGCGCTACCCCAAGGTGCAGCAGATACTGCGCCGTTCTCAGCTTTAGGGCCTTCGATCTGTTGTACTGGGTGGTTCGCCACAAATGGTGCCAAGTGTGCTTTAACACCGATAGGGCCCATACCTGGACCACCGCCACCGTGTGGGATACAGAATGTTTTGTGCAGGTTCATGTGCGATACGTCTGCACCGATCTCTGCTGGCTGGCTGATCGCTACCTGAGCATTTAGGTTGGCACCATCCATGTAAACCTGACCACCGTTATCGTGAACGATCTGGCAGATCTCGCGGATATCTTCTTCATATACACCGTGTGTAGATGGGTAGGTGATCATCAAACAAGATAGGTCATCTTTGTGCTGTTCTGCTTTAGCGCGCAGGTCAGCGACATCTACGTTACCGTTCTCATCACATGCCGTTAGTACCACTTTCATATCAGCCAGTGCTGCTGATGCTGGGTTAGTCCCGTGTGCAGATGTTGGGATTAGGCAGATGTTACGGTGCGCTTCATCGTTTGACTTGTGGTAGTCACGGATCGCCAATAGGCCCGCGTACTCACCTTGTGCACCAGAGTTTGGCTGCATGCAGATCGCATCAAAACCAGTGATCTCTTTTAGCTGATCTTCTAGCTCAGTGATTAGCTGCTTGTAACCTTGTGCTTGATCCATTGGTGCGAACGGGTGGATCTGACCAAATTCAGGCCATGTCACTGGGATCATCTCAGCCGTAGCGTTTAGCTTCATCGTACAAGAGCCAAGCGCGATCATGCTGTGAGCAAGGGAGATATCTTTGTTTTCCAGCTTCTTAAGGTAGCGAAGCATCTCTGTTTCGCTGTGGTAGCTGTTGAATACAGGGTGCTGAAGAATCTCTGATTCACGCACTAGTGCAGCATCAAATGATGTTTCACCCGATGCGGAGATCTCTGCATCGATGCTATCTAGGTCTAGACCGTGACCTGCACCTAGGATGCAATCCCATAGGGTGTTGATGATGTCGCGGTTAGTGCACTCATCACAGGTCATACCCAGCTTGTTATCGCTGATCTTACGTAGGTTGATACCAGCATCTAGTGCTGCTTGGTAAACCTCTTCAGCGTTATCTAACTGAATAGATAGGGTATCGAACCAGCTGTTATTAAGTAGCTGAACGCCTTTAGCCTGTATGCCTTTCGCAAGAATCGTGGTTAGACGGTTGATGCGGCTAGCGATTGTTTTTAGACCTTGTGGGCCGTGGTAAACCGCGTAGAAGCCTGCCATGTTGGCAAGTAGAACCTGAGCAGTACAGATGTTAGAGGTCGCTTTCTCACGACGGATATGCTGCTCACGTGTTTGCATCGCCATACGCAGTGCTTTATTACCGCGTGTATCAACAGAAACACCAATGATACGGCCAGGAACAGAACGCTTGTAAGCATCACGTGTTGCGAAGAATGCCGCGTGTGGACCACCGTAGCCCATTGGTACACCAAAGCGCTGAGCAGAACCAAATACAACGTCTGCACCTAGCTCGCCTGGTGATTTCAGCATGATCAAGCTCATGATGTCTGCAGCTGCGCAGAACAGAGCTTTTTTGCTGTGAACTTTTTCGATTAGCTCAGCGTAGTCATTTACTTCACCACACGTGCCCGGGTACTGAACTAGTACGCCGAATACTTCGTGTTGATCGATCAACTCGCTTACGTCACCGACGATAACTTCGTAACCTAGAGGCTCAGCGCGTGTTTGGATAACGCTGATGCTCTGCGGGTGAACATTGCTATCGATTAGGAATGTGTTCGCTTTCTTCGCTTTCGACATACGCTTACATAGCGTCATCGCTTCAGCGGCAGCGGTTGCTTCATCCAGTAGAGAAGCGTTGGCTAGGTCTAGGCCTGTTAGGTCTAGCACCATTGTTTGGTAGTTAAGGATCGCTTCCAAACGGCCTTGAGAAACTTCTGGCTGGTATGGCGTGTACGCAGTGTACCAACCTGGATTTTCCAATACGTTACGTAGAATAACGTTTGGCACGATCGTGTCGGTATAACCCATACCGATCATCGATGTGTTTACTTTGTTCTTCTGTGCAACGGATTTAAGGTACGCAAGTACCTCATCTTCAGAGCGGCTTTCTGGAAGGCCAATTGGTGCTTTGAGTTGGATAGACTCAGGCACAGTTTGGCTGATCAACTGATCCATGTCAGTTACATCAAGCTCAGCAAGCATCGCTTGTTGCTCGGCTGCGGAAGGTCCAATGTGACGCGCTATAAAGGCATCTTTTTGCTCCAGAACGGAAAGCGGAGCCTGATTCTGTGTCGGCATTTTTAACTTACCTGTGATCAGTTGATTATGGTGTGCTCAAAAAGTGGCTAATGATACCCGTTTTTAGCTCATTTTGTGATAGAAAATAGACAAAAGTTTATTTTAGGAAACCTTGTTCTATATAAGCACTTCTTATCGCTGGGAAATTGATCTGTGTAATTCACAGCAATTAACTTGGTTATGTATGATCATCAACTATCCTTGTAGATAGCACCGATTTTTTTTGGAGAAAGATCAGTACCTTAGTTTCACTGTAGGGAAGGGTATGCCAGCGGTAGAAAAGTTAATTAGGCTGCATAAGTCTTTATTAGTACTTAGCCACGGGGAAGGGTTTATCGAGCATCCCCGGATCTCTAAGTTGAAGCATATAATTCAGTCCTGTGCAGAACAGTTGAATGTTTCTCGGGTAAGCGTCTGGAAATTAGACTCTGATGCGCAGCGGATCGTCTGTGAAGTCCTTTACCTTCACGAAACTGATCAATATTACCAAGGTGCGGCCCTATACCAGACCGATTTTCCCAGCTACTTTCAAGCCATTGCAGAAGATCGCTTAATCAATGCCGATAATGCGATCACAGACCCTCGTACCAAAGAGTTTGCCGATTCTTATCTTATCCCTAATGAAATCTGTTCGATGCTGGATGCTCCGATCTTTTCCTCTGGAAAGTTACAAGGTGTGATCTGTCTTGAGCAGGTGGGAGAGCAGAGAATTTGGGATATGCCGGAGATGTCTTATGTTGCCTCTCTTGCTGATCATATCTCGATGATTAATGAGCACGAGTTGTGGTTAAGAGATCGCGAGCAACTTGAGTTTCTAGAACAGTACGACCCACTTACGGGGTTAGAAAAGCGCAATCAATTTCTAAAACGGTTGGACTTTAATCAGCAAGAGGTTGGTGACAGCGAAAACCCAAGAGCACTGCTTTTGATCGGACTTGATTCCTTTGCCTCTATTAATGATAAATATGGTCATACGGTGGCTGATCATTTGTTAGTAGCATTTGCTCGACGTTTAGAAAAGTTAACCCGCCGCATGGATTGCCGTCTGGCGCGCGTTGGTGGCGATAAGTTTGGCATATGGGTTCCTAATCTCGAAGATACTGAGAAACTCAACTTGCTTACTCATCAATTAAAACAGATGAGTCGTACGCCGCTGAAAATTTGTAATGAAGAGTTTGTAAATATCAGTAGTAGCACTGGGGTCGTTATTTATCCTATAGAAGGTGAAACGGTCACTAGCCCCATGCGTTGTGCTGAACTGGCAATGCAGCGAGCAAAGGAGAATACGCGTGGCGGCGTGCAGTATTTTGCTAAAGACTGGTTGGTACAGCTGCAAAGCAAACGCTCTTTTGAACATGAGTTGGCTGAAGCGATTGAGCAGTCCAAACTCGTTCCTTTTTATCAGCCTATATTCTGTGCTGAACAAGAAAGCATTGTGGGGTTAGAGGCATTAGTGCGTTGGCCTCATCCAGATAAAGGCAATATATCCCCGGGTGAGTTCCTGCCTATAGCTCGAAAACTCGGTTTGATGGAGCGCTTGGGCAGCTTGATGTTGAAGAAGGCTTGTGAAGATCTGGTGACATTTGAGCAGCAGGGTAAATCGGTCGGTTGGGTTTCGGTGAACATTGCTTCTGAGCAGCTGCATAACTCAGCGCTTTCCGAAGAGATTGCTTCTTTACTGCAGGAGCACGATCTCCCTGCCTGCAAAATCGAGCTGGAAATCGTTGAGGAGTTGATAGGTCAGAACTCTGCTTTTGTACGCTCTCAATTAGAGGCGTTGTCTAGCCTTGGTGTACGCATGGCGATTGATGATTTTGGTACCGGTTATTCCTCGCTTTCTCGCCTAAAACATATGCCGGTGACGAAGTTAAAAATTGATAAGTCGTTTGTTGATGGCTTACCGGATGCAGACAACGACCGCTGTATCGCTAACTCGATTGTAGGTTTGGCTAAAGGTCTACAGATGGAACTGGTCGCAGAAGGGGTAGAGTTGCCCGAACAGGCTGACTACCTAAAACAGATGGGCTGTGAATATCTGCAGGGGTATTACTTTGCTAAGCCTATGTCCAAAGATGAGATCCTAAAGCTGCTCTAGCCTTGCTATTAGGCTTGCCTCTTCATACTTGATCAAACGCTATAGATACCTTGCGTGCGACACTGTGTCACATCCTCGCGCTTATTTTTTGTTTATACAATACGCCGCAATTCTAGGCTTATATCTAAGGGTGTATTGTGAAAAAGCAGATCCTGTCTCTAGCTGTTACCTTAGCGGTATCCGAACTTGCTATGGCTGGTCACGATGATGATCAGAACTTAGTTATCGAAATTAATCGTGGTTTACCGCAACTAGAAACTGCGATTCGTGAAACAACCACTGGCGTACAGGCTTCTCCTGTTTCCGATGGTGGTGAACTTCTGCAAAGCTTAACGGGTGTTTCTGCTATTCGCATGGGTGGTCGTGCGCTTGACCCAGTTATTCGTGGTCAAAAAGAAACTCAGCTTAATATTCTTTTAGACGGTGGCTATATCCACGGTGGTTGCCCAAACCGCATGGACCCGCCAACTTCGTACACCTCTGTTGATAGTTATGATCGCGTTACAGTAATCAAAGGTAATCGCACGGTTGTTTATGGCGGCGGTGGTTCCGGCGGAACAGTTCTATTTGAACGTGACTGGCCGATGATTGATGAAAAAGGTTACAACGTTGATCTAGCAGGTAGCTACCGTGGCAATGGTGATCAATGGGAACTAGGTGCTGACCTTGTAGCCGGTGATGACGATGGTTACATCCGTTTTATCACTCACAAAGGCGGAGCCGGTGATTATGAAGATGGTGACGGCAATGATGTTAGCTCTCGTTACGATACTAAATCCAATGCCATCTTGGGTGGTATTCGTCTAGGCGATAATACGACGCTTCAGGCTAGCTTTGAAAAAGCGGATGAAGAAGATGTTTCCTTCCCGGGCGCGATGATGGATAGCCCTTATGCCAAAGCGAAGAATTCACGTATCAAGCTTGAGCACCAATTCACCCAAGGCGCACTGCGCCAGTTAAAAGTTGAAGCCTATAAGTCTGATGTTGTTCACCTGATGGAGAACACCATGATGACCTCGCCATCCACGTCAGATACCGATGGTTTGCGTATTGTTTTAGACGCTCACGCAGCTGATATTGATTGGACATTTGGCGCGGATATGAAAAACAACGATCGTGATGCCGAAGCATTTATGATCTCCACCGGTGCACCAGCATTTAGTCAGTGGCCGGGCGTTGAAATCGACCAGAAAGGTCTGTTTGTTGAAGGAGAAAAAGCACTCGGTAATGATGATGTCGTTAAAGCCGGTGTTCGTTACGATCACGTCAAAGCCAGCGCATCACGTACGAATGAATCGTTCGGTATGGGCATGGGTGCACACACGCCTCTATCTCAGTATCAGACCTATTACGGAGAGTCCGATATTGATAGTACAGAGCACAACGTCGGTGGCTTTACCTCCTGGACGCATCGTTTAAACGATCAATACACCGTGGAAACGACGCTGTCTCGCAGTGTTCGTACTGCGGATGCAACCGAACGTTACATCGCACGTAATCCGATGATGGGTAACGATTGGATTGGTAACCCGCAGATCGAGCCTGAAAAGCATCACCAACTAGAAGTGGTGTTCGCCAGCAACAATGATGATCTGAACTGGTCTTTGACAGGTTGGTACAACCGTGTTGATGACTACATTTTACGTTACAACAACGGTGCTGCGGATCTTTACAAAAACGTTGATGCAGCGCTTTACGGTATCGAAGCAGAAGCGAACTATCAGTTTAACGATAACCTAAGCTTGGCGACTTCTTTGTCTTGGTTACGCGGTAAGAATAAAGATGACAACACGGATCTTTCTCGCATCTCACCACTGGAGCTAAATACGTCGCTTGATTACGTTAAGAATCAGTGGAAGCTCGGTGCTGAGTGGAAGTTGGTTGCTCAGCAAAATGATGTCTGCCTAAGCTCTGATGCTTGTGGTGGTCAGGATGTGCGTGAAACACCGGGTTACGGACTAGTTAATGTGCACGGCGAGTACGCTGCGAAGTCCGGTTTTGTTGTAGCCATGGGAGTCGATAACCTGTTCGACAAAGCTTACACACTTCATGAAAGCCGTGATTACGTCCTAGATAGTGATCCTGTTCAAGTTGCAGAACCGGGCCAGAACGTTTGGTTGCGTGTGAGCACGAAGTTCTAATCCCTTCTAATCACTACATTGTTAGTGAATGAAAAAAGGCTCCGTTTGGAGCCTTTTTTATGAGCTGTTTTTGAATAGCTTGTTTATAGACTATAAGAGTAACTTAAGCTGAGCGAACCAAAGGAATGACCGTCAGGCTGGCCTTTAAACTCTTTACTGCGATGGACTTTGGCAAAAGAGAGTTTCCAACCTTTATATAGAGCTGCAATACCTACTGCGGCTTCGCCAACTAAAGGTTCTTTGTCTACAGAGTGACTGCTTCTAAAGGTATTGCCATCAAGGAAGATATCTCTTAATACCCAACGTCCATCCATCGATGCAAATGCGTGAACACCTAAATTGTTGTCACGGCTACCGCGCTGATAACGTCCATCTCCCAAACCTGGCGCGCTGTTATCGCCACCGCTACGTAGTGCTGATGTGCCAAAGTCTTGCGGTAGGTTCCAACCTACGCGCACTTCAGCACCGGCATTTAGATAAGTCGCGATATTACCGAGACTACCACCGCCATGAAGGATTGTGTCGTATTCAAACAGTGGAGAGATCGGACCTTCTAAGAAGCGATATTTGTGTTCGTAAACAAGTTGGATGCCGGGCTCATTTTTAAGCTGATTATCCCAGCCATTAAACTTTTTAAACCCACGCAGATCATGAATAAAGTCTTGAGCTTCTTCACCGAAGGCCCAGGGGCCGACGATTCCGACATTTAATTCCGCAGTGTTCATGTGACGACGCGTACTGCTATGGAAAGAAAGGCCGCCATAGAGCCATGCAGCGTAGGGGCGATCATTGGGATCAACGCTAAAACGTTCTAGATCTTCAGGGGTATAGATCTGCTGTCCTAGGCTCACCACAACATTACGTTGTATAGGTTCGCCATTTGGATTGGGCGGATCGAACCTTGGTAAATAGGGAGCAACTTTACCTACCCATTCTGGCAGGTTTGGGTCGTCGAGATGGTTATTGATATTGGGGGAGACCCAAGAGGCTTTAATGCCGTTTGTGTAGTTTTGGTCCGTTTCGGAAAACAGATCATTCTCGAAATAAAGATTGAGAGTCCATGGATTAGAGTCATTAGCGTCTTTGGCTAAGGAGGCTATGGTATCAGCTGATGCGTTGCCTGTGCTGAGTAACGTAGCGGTTAACGCTGCAATCAGTTTTGGGCTGTGGGCTGACATTCGAACGTCCCTTTCTTTTTTGCGAGTGGTATTTGGATAAAATTAGCCGAAGGGGCAAGTCCCTTCGGATGCCCCTTCGGCTAAATCTAGAAAGCTACTTCTTACGCCACTTGCCGTTTTGTAGCTGGATAAATTGTCCTGCAGGTGTACGTTCCTGAAGGCGTTGACCCATTCGTAGTTCAAATACGGTACGCTCGACACCGGCTTTTTTGGAGCCTTTGTCATAAGCTGCACGGCGTTTCTTATTAATGTTAGCAACCAGAGATTTTAGATCGCCTGTAGGTTTAGACGTTACTATACCTAGATAGCCGTTGGTACGCTCACCGATGAGACCTTGAGCTTTAGCATCGTCTTTAGAGAGAGCCCAAGCAGGTGTTGCAATGATTGATAGCGCTAGGGCTATCATGCTGAATAGAGTTCGAAACTGTTTCATCATCATACCCCTTTAAAAAATATCGCTGTTTTCTGTGAGCAGTTCATCAATTTCCCTATCAACCTTGACCAGAATCTCGTGCTCAATTTTAACATTGAGGTTGATGGTAATAGGTTCGCTAGGTACCGCGACTTCCACGCGGGGTGAACAACCGCTCACACCAGCCAACGCAATTGCTAACGCAAAAGGTGGGAGTAAATGGGTTAATTTCATGGTTGTTCCTCAAATTTGGTTTCAATCTGCATTAACGGTAACGCTTCTCGATTGTCTTCGTCAATTTATCTGCAAACTGTAATGTTTTGATTAACTTAGGGATATTCTCTTCCACATTAATCGTGAAATCTACCGGATGGCCATTTTGCCAATCTGGGTTGCTACCCTTTAAGCGGGTTTCCAATAAGGCCGTACCCTCCGCTAAATAGTTAAGCCCTATTTCCAGCTCTTCATAATGAAAATTCTGAAGCGCTTCTATCGCCATTTTTAAGCCAACATTGGCCGCAGCATAGGCTTGCACTGCTGGGGTTGGCTCAAACAAAATCTTACCCCCAGGCGGCAAGCCATTGATAACACCATCTGTAATGGTGAAAGCGTTATCTTTGTAAGCTAGAGGGAAACTACCCCCTAATTTACCTTCACCGGACAATCCTTGCTGCCTTTCCAAAGCCATTACTGCGCCAAGATCGATATTGTCTACCTTAACCTGACTGGTAATATCGGGCTTGCTTGGGTTGAACTCGAAATCCGAGAGGCTAATTAAACCCTCAAAAAGTTCAGCCTGCATACCCTTCAGTTTAAGCAGGTCACCACTTTTTCGCTGCTGATACTGATAACTTGTTTGTACATTTTTGATTTCAACTCCTGTTGTAACCCGATCCAGCTTAATGCTGCCTGTATCGCGTAATCTACCTGAAGTAGAGAGTCGGGAAGTTGAATCTAAATTTAGCCCTTCGATTAAGGTTTCATCCCAGCTTAGATTTGCTGCTCTAATGCTGTTGTTAAATTGTGCTGAGAACTTGCCGTTGTTTAAGTTGCCGCTGCCTTTATGAAATAGTGTGCCTTTAAGCACGCTTAGCTCTTTCGGGATAGGGACGTAGGCTTCTAGTGAACGATCAATCGCTTTTAAGCTGATAGGTTGTACGGTCCAATTTAGCTTAGTATTGCCATTACTCAAGGTAGTGCTTGCACGACCTTTTAGATCTAGCTTTATAGGGGCGTTACTCGATACTTGATAGCGATTGCTTAACTGGTCTTTATCCCATGTGAATTTAGAACTCAGTTTCAATTGTGGGAATTTGGTTTTCCCTTGGCTTATGGTTAGCTGAGGAACAGCAATCAAACCTGAGATATTCTCTTTAGCCAGATCAATGGAATCGAGGCTTAGCTTAGAACGTATAGGTGAAATATTAATACCCTCTAGCGCAATCGCACCGGCTTCAATATCTAAATGCAGAGGTGATACGTCTGGCAAAAGCACGCCCTCTAAAAGCAGTTGGCCGATATTCGCTTTGATCGCGAGTGGCTGTTCTAAGGTCGCTTTCAGGTTTTGTATCGGTGCTTTTAAGCTAGGGTGCTTTAGCTCGGGGACTTGTATGTTGGTGTTGGAGTTAAGCGTGATCTCAGCCTCTTTTAGTGAAAACTTAAGTGCACCCTCTAATTCGGCAAACGCTTTTTCTAGCGATGGAATAGGGTTAAACGCGGTTATGTTGCCCTTACCGGTTTGATCGATCTGGATACTTTTTAACAGTTCATCAGGGGAGAACCGGGTTTGTAGCGGGAAGTGAATTTTCCCCTGTAGTTCGACCGAGCCTTCTAGCTTAGGAATAGGTAGGTTGTGCAATTCGAGTTTTTGTCGCCAGCTTTGCAGGCCAGCCAGTTGGATCTCTTGTGCTGATGTTAAGGTCAGTTTGTCATCAAAAGAGAGATCGCCTGCAATATTAAAGAAAGGCTCCTCATCCTCTAACAATCGAAACGTAAACTGATTTTTCTTGTTCAGATTCAGGTCGCCCCAACCAAAATCTTTCTCATCTCTTAAGGCTTTAACTCGGCTATACAGTTTGTCGTCTTCAAACAGCAGCGCACCGATAAATTGCCAATCGCTTAGGTTCTCTGGGTAATCCAATTCTAGAGTGACCTGTCCAACTCGAATGGCATCAATCGGGATTTGATTAAACCAAACGGAGGGTAGGGCTTGGCTTAGATCTACCTCTTCATTATTGCTCTCACTGCTCTGTTCGGTGGTATAGGTGATTTTTATATCTGAGCGCGGCATCGATAGCAGTTTGAGGCGCTGCTCTTGCCAGAGTGTATAAGGGTTAAACTGCAGAGTGATATCGCTGGATTGATAACTGATGATCTGAGTAGGAGTGTGTTTTTCTAGTTTTACATTAGCGATATGCAACTCGTTCCAGCTAGGCGTTTGCATATCCAATTCAACAGCGGAGAAGTTATTTTGTTCCAACCAATATTGCAGGCTTTTGTGTGCAATAAATGGGGAGAAAAAGTAAGCGGCTAAAGGCAGGGCAATAACAAAAGTGAAAGTTAAAAGGAGGCACGCCCATAGTATTTTATGACCTCTGCGCATACTGCCTCCCTTAAATGTACAACGGTGCTGTTAATCCAGTTCTATATCGTACAGGCGTTCTACGGCATCTTTTAGGTGGAAAATCAGTTCGCCATATTTATCAGTATCGTTCTCAATATCGATATCACCTAATCGATCGGCGGTTTCTTCTAGAGACTCGCCGCGATTATCGACGCCATGATCCGCTAGCAACCAATACATCAGACCGTAAATCTCAGCAACAGTTTCTACTTGGTCTAAATCTTCAATAATGGCATTACGCACTTGTTGCAGTGCTGCCATTAAAGGCGCTTTCTCATCGGTATCGAGATAAAGCTTTAGCACCGCATCTGCAGATTCAATGGTATAGCTTTCTTCAGAAGCGGCTTCATTGCTGTTAAGCGCTACCTGAGGTGAATCTGAATTAATCGTGCTGATTAGGTGTCGCATTAACGTAGTTTCCGTACCACATTCATACCGTCGCGAACGGTTAGGAATAGGTTTTCTACATTTGGATCCGCAGCGATCTCTTTGTTTAGATCGACTAAGACGTCATCAATCTCAGATTCTGGCTGTAATACTTTGCCAGACCACAACATGTTATCCAGAATGATCAGGCCGCCTGGGCGCGTCATTTCTAGAACCTTGTGGTAGTAATTTAGGTAGTTGCGCTTGTCTGCATCGATGAAGGTGAAGTCTAGCTCCATATCCAGTGTTTCGATGGTCTCGATTGCTTTACCGAAGATCACTTCGATCTTGTGGCCGTGAGGGCTGCGATCAAAGAACGTTTTAGCAAAGTCGATTGCGCGAGGGTTAGTTTCACAGCAGATGATCTTGCCATCTTCTGGCATGCCTTCTGCGATGGATAAAGCGGAATAGCCCGTGAACATACCAATTTCTAGTACGTTCTTTGGTTGGTGCAACTGAGCAAGAAGTTTTAGCGTTCTGCCAACTAAACGGCCAGATAGCTTTTGCGGCCAGCCCATGTTTTTGTTGGTTTCATCGATTAGCTCTTGCAGCAATTCAGGCTCAGCTGTAGTGCTTTGGAAGGCATAATCTTCAATTGCTTCGTTAACCAAAAATTCCACTTACATCTTCTCTAATCTAGGTTCGACGGCGTTAGTTTAACGTTGTCGAGGGTGATAATAAGGCCTAGCCCAAATTGAATAACTAAAGCGGTTAAATCGCTTTGTTTGGGCGTCATCTAAATATTGCCGCGCATAATACCATTTTCTAGCATGATTGCGTTACGACTGACTCATCGCTATCAAAGGATGATATGCGGTAAAAAGCGCGAAAGATCTTGTGTAATCGGGTGCTTATCTTCTCTTAGGGATATACCTGCGGGTTGATCGTCTATTAACCAACTGCCGATTAGTGTGTGATTATCGCTAAATTTAGGTAAAGGATGACAAGCCTGAACGATGTATCCCTCTTCACCGTACGGTCCTTCAGCCTTCGCGAGGACTTCTCCTTGGTTTACGATGCTGATATTGGCGCCTTCGCGAGAGAAGATCGGCTTGCGCACATAATGCGTAAGTTCTGCAGCGCGGGGATCATCTTCAAAATAAGCAGGCAGTAGGTTGGGGTGATTTGGAAAGAGCTCCCACAATAAAGGTAGTAGTGCTTTGTTGGAGACTAAGCTTTTCCAGATCGGCTCTAGAAAGGTGGTACCGCTTTTAGCAACGTATTCGCCGTACTCTTCCCGTTGCATAAACTCCCAAGGGTACAGCTTGAATAACCAGTTGATCGGTTTGCCTAGCTGATCGATAAAGCGCTGATCTTCATTGATGCCGATATCTTCAACATAGATGAAGTCATTAAGTAGGCCAGCTTGTTGAGCGCAATCTTGTAGATATTGCACAGTGCCAAGATCTTCGATCGTGTCTTTGCAACTCGCTAGGTGCAGTAAGCGCGAAGGTTGGCGAACTTTGAGAGCTTTGAATCGCTCGATCAGTCGCTCTTGCAACGAGTTAAATTGATCGGCATTTTGAGACAGCTTACCGCGATCCACCTGTTGCTGAAGCCATACCCATTGCCAGAACCCAGTTTCATAAAGGCTGGTGGGCGTATCCGCATTGTTCTCTAAGAATTTGGCAGGGCTTTTACCGTCATAACAAAGATCGATTCGGCTGTAGAGGCTATCTTCACGGGCAAACCAAGAGCGCGCAATCTCATCCCAAAAGGCTTCAGGGATTTGAAAGCGGCGCAGCAGTTCTTCATTACCTACCACATGCTCAACCACCGCTAGACACATCTGATGAATCTCAGCTGTCGGTGCTTCAATATCTTGTTCTATCTGTTCGAGAGAGAACTGATAGTAGGCAGATTCATCCCAATATGGCTCCCCATACATAGTATGAAAATGGAAGCCATATTGTTCAGCAGTTTCGCGCCAATCAGGACGCTCGGCGCAGCTGACCCTTAACATCTACAGGTTAACCGCCGTAAGAGCGGCTGGAGATGGTTTTACCAAAACCACCACGACCCATGACGCGGGCACTGCCTTTACTGCCTTTGAATGCAGAAGAGCTGACCTTAACTTTGTTCTTATGGTAATCACCAAATAGATCGCCAGATGAACTTACCCAGCGATGAAAAGCAGGAGTGCCTCTTCGGGTGCTATAGCCTAAGCCTCTGGGCCGATCGAAATCGAGATCGAAATCTTCCTCTGTGCGATGATTTTCACCCAACATAAAGCCTGTCATTAGGGGGATAAAGTAGGGGGAGTATTCAAAACATTGGTGGTTACCAAAATCGTAAGCGCAGTTGCTCTCACTATTATATCTAGGTGCGGTGCGTTTCCAATCTGCTAGCGCTTTTTGATAGGCGCTTTCACATCTATCGTCATAGCCTGGGTTATCCAGTTCACATGCAGTGACTGATTGGTAGATGTAGCCATCTTCAGAATCACAGCCACTTAGTAGAGCAGCACCTGTAGCAACAGCTGATAGACGTAAGCCGTTTTTCAGCCATTTTGCATCAAATGCAAAATCACTTTTTTGCAGATGGTTTATTTTTGTACGTTTCATCCCTGATGCCTCCTTAGTAGGTCATAGAGGCAGCATTAAGAATACCGATCGCAATGGATACCGCACCCAGTACGATACCGGCAGGTGTTTCTCTATCTTGGATGCGTTGGGTGATTTTCGGCATAAACAAACGTACAACCAGATAAGCGATTAACTGAGCGACAAGTGCAACTACAGCCCAGACAGTAAAATCGACTAAAGATACGGAGTTACTGATGGCGCTAGAAAGCGCAATGGTGAAACCAATGGTTGCACCGGAAAGTGCGCAGGCAGCAGCCATATTTTTTTCTTTAACCAGCGCCCAATCGTCATAAGGAGTCAGGAAGGTATAAACGACTTTAAAGAGTAGTAGGGCAACCAGTGAAAGGCCGAAATAGATAGCAAAGTTGGTAAGCCCGATAAGTAGAGCGTCCATGCGAGACTCCTAAAAATTATGAAAGTTGGGTAATTGCAGCCCAGTCCAAAGCTTTTAAACGGGACTGTGCAATGTAATAAAGGGTGCAGCCTGATCTAACGCGTTTATCGAGTGATGGATTCACTTCAGGTTTACCGTCGTTATCTAGATCAACAGCGATTAGAGTCGCGCCATAATTTTCTTTTAATGGCACATAAAGATCACGCACAGACATCTCTGGCAAACCTTCAGGTACGACAACGGAGAACTGGGTCATACCTGTAGTTGTGTTGAGAAGCTCGTGGTGCAAAATACTGGAGCCCGGGTCCATTGCTGATTTTACTAGCATCTCTGTAGAGACAGAAGGCGTGCATTCTATGGTTGGACAGTGTTGTTTAAGCAGGTTGCTCAAGCTCTCATCCCTAAAGTAGGTGATGATGTGTGCTTGAGGATTTCGATTGTAGATATTTAAAGCGGCGCTGAGTGTTTGATCATCCTGCGCGCAATCGATGATGATTGTGGAGGCGTCTTCAATATCTGCACGGTTTAAGCCTTCATCATCGTTTAGTGACACGGTGCGAACAAATTCGATATGGCCCGGCATCGGGTTTTCCATCTCATCAGCAACACATAAACAGATCTCTCGATTAAGGTTGTTCTTAGCTTCTGTCTGGAGAAGTTTAAG
The DNA here is from genome assembly GCF_047778025.1 of Neptuniibacter sp. SY11_33. GTDB lineage: Bacteria > Pseudomonadota > Gammaproteobacteria > Pseudomonadales > Balneatricaceae > Neptuniibacter. Next base: position 2,519,873 of record NZ_CP180543.1, on the reverse strand, counting down.
AAGAGGCAAGGTACGAACTTCGTTCCAGCCAACTACGACGATATGATTTGAGAGGTTGAGCTCTTTAAGACCCATAACACCTTTTCTCCACTGAAAAGCACTGAATGCAGCAAACTTACCGACGACGAGTGCAAATAGACCAAGACCGAAAGGAATAATGTAGAACGCAACTAATGCTTTGCCTGTTGCTGTTTCGGGAGATAGATCTCCGTAGCCCACAGTCGAAGCCGTTACGATTAACCAGTAGATATAGTCTGAGCCGGTGAGGTTGGATTCACCCGCCCATTCCAAAAGCAACCAGCTACTTAGGCCATATAATAGAAGTAGTGCCAGTACAGCCTGCCACTTCATGTTCTTGAAATGACGGTTGAGCAGTTTGCGTAAGCTTTTGAAAACCTGCATTAAAAATCCGTGTACATGGAATTGAGGCGGGATTTTAATCTCATCTAATAATAGATGCAAAAGGTAGCCATTTCTTAACAGTGGGCCTTAAAAGCCTTACAATAGCCCGCTATGAGCGCCTGAAAAAAGATCTGTCATGGGCGTAGTTATTAAATGATCCACAATGTTCTGGAGTTTAGTGTGCCTAGTATCGATCCTCTTATCATTTTTCTAGTCTCAGGTGTGTTCTCTATGTCCGGTGCTTTAAGCGCGGGTGCTATCAATAAACTACCTGAAGAGGATAAGCCTGAATTCGCGCATAAACGTAACGGTTTGATGACGATCGTTATGGCGGGTAACCTTGCTGCTGTCGCATTGCTATTCTCTATGGCGTACGGTTTCAGCAACCTAGATTGGTGGATTCCACTGCTATGTATGTTTATCACTTTCCCAGTGGTTCATTTAGTTATTCTTCAGCCTATGCTGGGTGAGTTGAAAACGCTGTTTATGTCTTCGATTATCTCTGCGGTTTCCCTAGTCGTTTTATATCTCTATTGGTAATTTTCTATGCCTGAGCTGCTAGCTTCATTTGATCTGAATAGTTTGCTGCTGGGCGTATTGATTACAGGATGCCTGTTCTTCTTTATATTTAGGCATCTGACTTCTCAAAAAGAAGACCTCTTACAGCAGGTTGCTGAAAGCGAGACCACAATCATCTCGTTAAAGGCTAAACTCGAAACTGAGTTGGCTGCGCAGCAATCTGCCTTTCATGAAGTATCTATCCAAAAAGCACGTATCGAAGAGCGCTTGCATGCGCTAGAACCAAGACTACGTGACACGCTTACAGAAAAGCATCAGCTTGATAAACGCTTAGAGCAAACCAAGTTTGAGTTGGCTGATCGTAATGAAGTAATTGCGGATCTTGAAGCGAGATATGAGGCGACTCAAGAAGCGCATTCTGAAAAGCTTCAAGTGTTAGAGCAAGCGCGCCAACAGTTAAAGCAAGAGTTCCAGAATCTAGCTAATCGTATTTTTGAAGAGAAAGCTCAACGATTCACTCAGAGCAATCAAGAGAATATGGGACACCTACTGACCCCTCTGAAAGAGCAGTTAGGTGAGTTTAAACGTCGTGTTGAAGATGTTTACGATAAAGAGTCCAAAGATCGTCGTGCCCTCTATGAGCAGATATCTCATCTGAAACAGCTTAACCAGCAGATGAGTGAAGATGCGATCAATCTAACTCAAGCACTGAAAGGCGAAAATAAAACTCAGGGCAACTGGGGTGAAGTTGTTTTAGAGCGGGCCTTAGAAGAGTCAGGCTTACGCAAAGGCTATGAGTTTGAGCTGCAAGTATCGGCATCTGTACAAGGTAAACGCTACCAGCCTGATGCGGTTATTCATCTACCGGATGGTAAAGATGTCATCGTCGACTCGAAAGTATCGTTAACTGCCTACGAACAATATTGCTCCACAGAAGATAAAGACCTGCGCGAGCGCATGTTACGTGAGCATTTGATTTCGATGCGCGGTCATATTAAAGGGTTGAGCGATAAAGCTTACCAAGGGTTAGAGGGTATTCGCTCTCTCGATTTTGTTCTTTTGTTTATTCCAGTCGAAGGTGCTTTCTTGTTGGCATTAGAGAAAGAACCTAATCTGTTTAAAGAAGCGTTTGATCGCAACATTATGTTGGTAAGCCCTGCGACATTGATGGTGACGTTAAGAACTATTCACAATATCTGGCGTTACGAGCATCAGAATCAAAATGCTCAAGAGATCGCTCGCAGAGGTGGTGAGCTGTACGACAAATTCGTTGGCTTTATTGACGCTCTGGATGAAGTAGGGCGTAACCTGCAAAGAACACAAGCCGCTTTTGAAACTGCTAATAAGCGATTATCAACGGGACGTGGCAATTTGGTGAGTCAGGTGACCATGCTGCAAAGCCTTGGTGCCGAGGGCAAGAAGAAACTCAATACTGAGCTTGTTGAACGCGCTTTAGAATCTGACCAATAACATTGATAGGGCAGCTAGATGATAAGTATTGTTGGCTATGGTTCTCTACTATCTGAAGCCTCCGCAAGGGAAACCATTCCTGGCCTAACGAACTTCAGGATCGTAACCGTTCCCGGTTACAAGCGTATCTTCAATAAAGTCGGTGTGGTGTTTATCAGTCGGCATAAGGCTGATCCAGACTCTTTACAGTTAGCCTCCTGCTCGACTTTACCAGCATCCGATTGTGAGATTATTTGCAGCCAGTTTGAATGTACTCAAGCAGAGTATGAAGCGCTGTTCGAACGCGAGCATCGGTTTAACTGGGTGGAAGTAGAAACTTATGCTGATGGCCAAAGCTCGACAGGGCTGATGTGTACCGGCTCAACTGATCAACATTACCGCTATAGTAAATGCCGCAATGAGCAAGAATATCATGAGCGTGTAGGGCAGTTTTATACTGGTAACCTATGGAGAAACGATATTCTGCCATTCCCTCGTTATCTGTCCTTCTGCTTGAAAGCTGCCGCGTCGCAGGGAGAGAGGGTCTTAAATAACTTTCTCGACAGTAGCTACCTTGCAGATGGCGAAACGACCATTCGTACCTATTTAGACAAGAACGGTTCAAATTGGCGTGAAGTCGATAGCGCCTATCATTACTAAAAAGCCCTTTATGGGCTGTTTAAGACTTCCTCTGTTCTACCCTTTCTATGCCTTTTAGGGCTCTCTGCTGAGTCCTGCTTTAAGCTTGATTACTTAGCTGGAATGACTGCCTTATATCATCAAGAAATGATTGCTTTTTAGAGACAGCTTGAGCGCGTTGAACAAAATTCATACAGATTTGCACAATTATGTCGGTTGTTTAATGAACACTAATTAATGAGTGGATAATCAAAAGTAGATTTTGATCTTTTTGCAAATCATCAAAATTAAATATTGAATTTACGTGATTATTCAAAATCTAATTTTGATATTTTTATTAATAATCAAAAGTAAGTTTTGATTTGTTGCTAATTAATCAAAATTAAATTTTGATTTCTGGTGCTTTTTTAACCTATTGAAACGGTTGATTATATTTAAAACAATCAAGCCTGATGCTGGAGTGAGTGAGCGTAGTTGTTTGAAATTTATAGGAAAATTTTTCTCAACAATTTCCGGAAGGTGCCGATAAGAAAAGATAGTGTTTTTTTATGAATTGATTTTACTAGCAAATAAACTTTCAGAATTTAAAAAAATTCATCGAAAAAAGGTTGGTTTGTTTTTAGTTATAAGTAAAATTAAGGTTGCTTGAAATAATATTGTTGGCACTGAATATATGACTGCTCACTCTAATATGATCGTTGCGCTAGATATTGGGACTTCCAAGGTGGTTTGCCTTGTGGGAGAGATCAATATCGACGGTTCAATCGATATTGTTGGTATTGGTTCACATCCGTCTCGCGGCCTTAAGAAGGGCGTGGTGGTGAACATTGAATCAACAGTGAGTTCTATCCAGCGTGCAGTAGAAGAAGCTGAGTTAATGGCAGGGTGCAAAGTTCACTCTGTAACAGCGGGTATCGCCGGTAGTCATATCAATAGCCTTAACTCTCACGGTATTGTGGCTGTTCGTGACCGTGAAGTGACAGATTACGATCTTGATCGCGTAATCGATGCTGCCCGTGCAGTAGCGATTCCAGCTGATCAGAAGATTCTGCATATCTTGCCGCAAGAATATGAAATCGATAATTCCGAAGGTATTCGTGAACCTTTAGGAATGTCGGGCGTACGTCTAGAAGCCAAAGTTCACCTAGTTACAGGTTCGGTGAATGCTGCTCAGAATATTGAGAAGTGTGTACGTCGTTGTGGCTTGGACGTTGATAATTTAGTGCTAGAACAGTTGGCTTCTAGCTATTCCGTTTTGACGGAAGATGAAAAAGAACTTGGCGTATGTATGGTCGATATCGGTGGTGGTACTTCCGATATTTCGATCTTTACAGGTGGTGCGATTCGTCATACTGCAGTGATCCCTATTGCGGGTGATCAGGTGACTAATGATATCGCGATGGCTTTACGTACACCTATGCAACACGCGGAAGAGATAAAGATTAAATATGCTTGTGCTTTAGCGCAGCTAGCAGGTCCTGATGAAACCATCATGGTGCCTGGTGTCGGTGATCGTCCAGCGCGTACATTGTCGCGTCAGGCGCTCGCTGAAGTTGTTGAGCCGCGTTATGAAGAGCTTTTCAATTTAGTACAAGCAGAGTTACGTCGCAGCGGTTTTGAAGATCTGGTTGCGGCGGGCATCGTGTTAACTGGCGGTACTTCCAAAATGGAAGGCGCGGTTGAGTTAGCAGAGGAAATTTTCCACATGCCGGTTCGTCTGGCATCACCGCATGGTGTTCGTGGAATGGAAGATATTTTAGGTAACCCAATTTTTGCTACAGGTATGGGGTTACTTCAGTACGCGCATGAAGATCAGGGCGGCGAGCCTGCACAACCTGAGGTTGCAGAGATCGAACTGGTCGAGCAAGCAAGCGTACTAAGCAAGATGAAGACGTGGTTTCAGGGCAATTTCTGATACCAGTCAAAGGCTAATTGGAATAGAAAATAACTAAGCGCTGTTCAATTATAAAAGCGCATAATCTGGAAGGAGATCGGTATGTTTGAGTTAGCGGATAGCATTCCTCAAAGCGCCGTAATTAAAGTTGTAGGTGTCGGCGGTGGCGGCGGTAACGCTGTTCAGCACATGGTTAGCTCTGCAGTAGATGGTGTTGAGTTTATCTGTGCAAACACAGATGCCCAAGCTTTGGATAACATGCATTCTAAAACAGTTATCCAGATCGGTGGCGAACTAACAAAAGGTCTTGGTGCGGGTGCAAACCCAGAAGTTGGCCGTCAGGCTGCACTTGAAGATCGCGAGCGTTTAGCTGAAATGCTAGATGGTGCGGACATGGTATTTATCACGGCTGGTATGGGCGGTGGTACAGGTACTGGTGCAGCGCCAATCGTAGCTGAAGTTGCGCGTAGCCTAGGTATTTTAACAGTTGCTGTAGTAACTAAGCCGTTTTCATTTGAAGGTCGTAAGCGCCTTAAAATTGCGGACGAAGGTATACAGGAACTGAAAGAGAATGTTGATTCATTGATCATCATTCCTAATGAAAAGTTACTTCCAGTACTGGGTAAGAACACCAGTCTGATTAATGCTTTCAATACATGTAACGATGTATTGAAAGGCGCGGTGCAAGGTATCGCTGATCTGATTATCCGTCCGGGTATGATCAACGTCGACTTTGCAGATGTACGCACCGTTATGTCTGAAATGGGCATGGCGATGATGGGTAGCGGTAGTGGCCGTGGCGAAGACCGTGCGACTGAAGCGACGGAAGCTGCGATTAATAGTCCTTTGCTAGAAGACGTAGACCTGAAGGGGGCGAGTGGTATTTTGGTAAATATCACCGCTGGTCTTGATCTGAGCTTAGGCGAGTTCTCGGAAGTGGGTAACATCGTTGAAGAGTATGCTTCCGAGAACGCCACTATCGTTGTAGGTACTGTTATTGATCCAGAGCTTACAGATGAGCTTACAGTAACAGTGGTTGCAACAGGCTTGGGGCGAGCGGAGCAGCAGCATGTAGAAGTTGTTAACACAGGCACAGGTCGTGCTTCTGCTGTTGCAACAGCTGCGGGCGCTGCGTCTGATTTCGATCAGCTAGAGTTGCCAGCAGTAATGCGAACTGCTCGTGATTCCCAGCCAAAAGAACGTGCTCAACCGGTAGAGATTCACCGCGAAGTAGAATCTGAACAGCCAGTTATGCAAAAGACTGGTACTGACGACATGGAATTTCTAGACATTCCTGCATTCCTACGTCGTCAAGCTGACTAATTAAACATCTTATACCTTCCAGGTATTACTTGGCCCGGTTTCTGATAACCGGGCCTTTTTTATCTCAGCTATTTCTGTTTTCTGCGTTGTTTGTCGGAATACATTCTTTCATCTGCAATCTGTAATAGATCTTTTGCTTCATCAGTATCGGACTCGCTTGGGTATTCAACGCTTCCGTAGCTAAACTTCGCGATGATTCCTTGGCCTTTATAGTGATAAGGGCTGCTGTGTGCGATCTCTTCTATACGCTGAATGAGCTCACTCGCTACATCCTGCGAACTGTCTGGTAACAGGATGATGAATTCATCACCTCCATACCGAATGACCTTGTCTGTTGTGCGCAGGTTCTCTGACAGAATCTGGCAGAAGTGAATTAGTATGCAATCGCCGGCATGATGACCAAATACATCATTGATCTGCTTAAAGCCATTCATATCAATCATGCTGATGGTTAAAGGCCTGTTTTGTCGGTCGGCCCTAGATCTCTCTTCATCGAGTAATCGTTCTAACTGATGACGGCTGTAGGTCCCTGTTAACTTATCGTAGATAGATAGCTCTTCTACTTGTTGAAATGCAGTCTGTAATAACGCTTGTTGCGAGTTAAAAGAGTGCTCAATGTTATTAATCTCTTGCAGTTCAGAATCTAGCGCTAACTTTTCATTAAGGTTGTGGTGGCCCTCAGTATCTTTCAGCTTTCTCTCCAAGCGTTTCAGCGGTTGAACTATATGGGCAAAAAGATCGCGAGAGAGGAATAGGTATGAGGAGATAACGGTAATAGAGAAGACGAGAAATAGCCCCATGAGTACTTCACTTACAGGAAGGCGGACTCTGTGTGCGGGAAAGGTCACGTCCAGCACACCGGCTATATCACCTAGCTTAGCTTCGGTATGGCAGGCCAAGCATTCCTGTTTGAATCTGAAAGCATGGTAATAATGGATCTTATCCAGTGACTCGATCTGAGTAGCATCTTGTTTAGAATCTATTAACTGACTTATCTCTTCAGTTATAGCTCGATCACCACCAAACTGTCGCTGAACGGCTACTCCGCGATACATGCTGTAGGTGATATCGGGTGCGTCCTCATTTAAAGAGTCAATTAGCTGATTAACTTCCTCATAACTGGTGCCTTGATTCATTGCTTGGCGTAGGTCTTTGAACACTAACTGCCCAAGATATTGACCCTCTTGCCGAAGATCCTTCTCAATAGAGAGAAAGATCAATGCAAATATGATCATGGCTGCAAATAAGCAGCTAATCAAAGCAGCTCGATAGAGGGAGTTAAATAGTGTGCTTTTAAGGTCAGTAATAGGCCGCATTGTAGATTTTATATTTATAATTTTTTATTTTTGAACGTTTAGTTTACTCACCGTTGCTCAGTGTACAACCAGTAAAGCGAGGCTGTTTGTTGATCCTTTGATATTTGTAGTATGAATTACTGAAATTGTTTGTCTTTTTTAACCAAACCGCTTGCGGTCAGTCAGTGCTGTGATACAATTCGCGCCGCATTGGTGTTGAGCATCTCAGCTCCACAAATGCAGGATGGTCAGGTGTCCGAGTGGCCGAAGGAGCACGCCTGGAAAGTGTGTATACGGAAACGTATCGAGGGTTCGAATCCCTCCCTGACCGCCATCTATTAAAACAAAAAAGCCTCGCTTAACCGCGGGGCTTTTTTGTATCTACAGTTCAGAGGGATGAGAACCCGAGAAGAGGGTTTGAGCCGAGCGCAGCGAGACAACGTGGGAGCTTGCGACCACGGCCCTGAAGGGGTGAAATAATCCCTCCCTGACCGCCATCTATTAAAACAAAAAAGCCTCGCTTAACCGCGGGGCTTTTTTGTATCTACAGTTCAGAGGGATGAGAACCCGAGAAGAGGGTTTGAGCTGAGCGAAGAGAGACAGCGTGGGAGCTTGCGACCACGGCCCCGAAGGGGTGAAATAATCCCTCCCTGACCGCCATCTATTAAAACAAAACTGCCTCGCTTAACCGCAAGGTTTTTTGTATCTACTGCCCCACCCTGTAATAGGTTCAGCACTTTTATATCTCAATCAGTTCACTTTTTCCGGATCTACATAAATTAATGCGATCACAGAATTTTCATAATCACCTGTAGTTTTGTATTCCCTGTAGCCTAAAGAGGCGGTCGCACCGAGTAGCAATTGACGTTTTTCGAGCGTTACAACTCCTTGGAAGCTTTTGCCTTTGTCTAGCTGACTTACACTTCTGGGTAAATCGATCTGATTACCAACATTAAAATCGTTGCTTGTGGAGCTGATGACTAAGCCATCAGGTGTTACGAATAAGCCGCCAGCTCCTTTAATTGGATTTCCTTGGCTATTTCGAGGAAGGGCTGACTCCAGCATTGCCTTAAATTCAGGCTCTGAATCAAATACTACTCCAACACCAGCTTCAGGTTGCCCTGAGCTTTTACGGATGGCAGCGCTGTAAATATAGGTATACCGATCTGAGTATTCTGGAGTAACACCGAACTCA